>JBKDKR010000011.1:0-150130 GCA_046344995.1 Pirellula sp. | reverse complement strand
TTGAAGGCAAAATCGATCCAGGCTCGTATTCCGATTTTCGTAGACATAGGCGTTGATGGGGCAATAGAGAGTTGCAAAAGACAAGACTCGCTGTCAGTGATTGTATCATGAAAACCCCGAACTTATTGGCGAGAAGACTAGATTGCGAAACTCGACCACTATCGCGTTTGCAATCGAACCATGAAGAATGTGGGGAACACTAATCGTCACTAATGAACACTAATCTCGAAGCCCGGTGGCCGTGTAGGCCGTAACAAAGCTCTGTGAAGTTACGGCAGGGAGCGATAGTTGGTAGCCGATCTGGCCAAAGATTGGATGTGTGCTGTTTGACCTATAGGACTCGATTGTGGTAATCGTAGGTGTAGTCGGTTTTCGCTCCGTTTACGGCCCATTAAAGCAACAACCCAGGAAGCGAGGGATTTCTCCCTAATCTTGTCCCTTACCCAAGCCGCGGATTGGGGTTTTCGATAGTTATCTCCAAGTTGAAACCTCAGAGGAATCCCAAGTGTCGATGAAAAAAAGGGTGAACCAGAGGCCCTTAGACCGGTCTTTGTAGGTGGAAATCGGACGGAATTCGGCGTCACTCTTAAGAATGGTTCGTTATACTTTATGTCGAAGACTTATTTATCCACTATCTCGGTAATACCGAAGGGAGAGACGCGACTCTTGCATACCCATGATCGTTCAGAGAGCTTGGCGAGCGAACGCAGTATTTTAGCTCGATTAATTCTCCAAGACGATTCCGAATCGGACGACCCGTTTGACGAGCTTAGAGGCTTGGCAGAAACCGCCGGGACTTCGGTGATGGCCACCATTTTTCAGAAGCGCGAGCACCCCGACCAGACAACGTATCTCGGCAAAGGCAAAGTCCAGGAACTGAAGGGGCTTATCGAGATGCACGATGCGGACGTCGTCGTATTCGATAACGATCTAAACCCTGCCCAAACTCGGAATCTGGAAAAAGCCCTCAATACAAAAGTGCTGGACCGCACCGAGTTGATCCTCGATATCTTCGCCAGCAACGCACAAACGCACGAATCTCGATTGGCCGTTGAATTGGCACAACTTGAGTATTCTCTGCCTCGTCTCAAGCGGATGTGGACTCACTTATCTCGTCAAACGATGGGTGTTGGGATGCGGGGCCCCGGGGAAAAGCAACTCGAAGTCGACCGTCGACTGGCCGAAAAACGCGTCCACGATCTCAAGCAGGAATTGGCTAAAGTCGAGCGTCGCAAAGAACGAGAAGTCGCTTCGCGGCGAGGTATGTATAGCGTCTCCTTGGCAGGTTACACCAATGCCGGCAAGAGTACGTTGATGAATGCACTCACGGGGGCCGGAGTAGAAGCCGTCGACAAGTTGTTTGCGACCCTCGATACACGAACCCGTCGATGGATGTTGCCTGGTTGGGGGCCAGTGCTCCTCAGTGACACAGTCGGATTCATTCGGGATTTGCCACACCGACTCATCGCCAGCTTTAGAGCAACGCTCGAAGAAACTAGGCAAGCGGATTTATTATTGCATGTCGCCGATGCCAGCAATCCGAACGTTCTGCAACAAATTTCTTCGGTTTACAAAGTGCTTAAAGAAATTGGCATCGAAGAAAAGGATACGTTGCTCGTTCTCAACAAAGTTGATCGAGAAGGTGCACCGGAGCGAGCGGAGATGATCAAAGCTAGGTATCCCAACGCAATCGGCATATCGGCCAAGAGTGGACTGGGGCTCCAGCAATTCGGATTGGCCGTCAGTGACGCTCTGACCAAACACTTTGCGGAATTGGAAGTAAGGCTGCCGCTCGATGATGGCAAGACTCAAGCGTGGTTATCTCACAACGCTGAGATCATTTCTAAGCAGTACAACGACGATCACGCGTTGGTTCATTGTCGCATGCCAACGAGCATGGCAGGCAAACTGGCTTCGCAAGGGTTTGATGTTCGGGTTATTGCAGGAAAGCTCCCAATTTCGGCTGAGCATCGCGATCCCGATCGAGCCACTTTTCTTCCTGCCGATGATTCGACCGGTGGTGCTTCGCCAGAGGCCAGTACTAACACGCCAGAGGCTGGTGTAGGCGAAGTGGCGTGACCAATCAAACTGATTGCATTTCATGTTGAAGCGAGATTGGTCCCAGTGCAAAGCGTTAGTCACCGGTGCATCGAGTGGTATCGGTGAAGCGATTTGCAAGCAGCTAGCGGAACGAGGTGCGAGCGTATTAGCAACCGCTCGTCGTGAGGAACGCCTGCGTGCATTAAGCGAGTTGCAGGGGCTAGCTGGTAGGATTCATTACATCGCTGGCGATATTACTTCTCCTGAGCATCGAGCCACTTTGGCTGCTTGGATTGAACGTGAATGGGGCGCGTTGGATATTCTGATTAATAATGCGGGTAGCGGAGCGATCGGTCGGTTTGACGAAGCCTCTTCGGATCGACTTAGGAAGATCATGGAGGTCGATTTCTTCGCATCGGTCGAATTGACCCGGATTTGTTTACCGTTGATGCGATCGGGTGTTCATCCAACGATACTTAACATTGGATCGGTGTTATCGCACGTCGCAGTACCATTAAAAAGTGAATATTGCGCCGCCAAGTTCGCTTTGCGAGGATGGGCGGAGTCGATTCGAACAGAACTGGCTTCGCAAGGTATTCACGTTTTGATGCTGAGCCCGAGTACAACAAAAAGCGAGTTCTTTACCTCACTGATCGATACGTCACCCAATGCGGAGAGCAAATCGTTTGGAGCCATGAGCCCCGAGAAAGTTGCTCAAGCTGCGATTCGATCTCTAGAACGACGACGTAGGGACGCGATATTGAGCCTAGGTGGCAAAGCTCTAGTCTGGTGCGGACGGCTCGTACCGGGCATATTAGACCGTGTGCTGAGAAAATCTACTACCAAGTAACGTCTCCCAAGTCATAGTGGCGTTTCGGCTATTCTTTCGGAATCTGCTCCTGAGGCATGATCGGTGTTATGGCTTGAAACTCGACTTGTGTCTGTTGAAAAACCACACGGCTGAGCGATTCGATCGTTTTCCATTTTTCGATCGCTTGTTCGAGTTCTCGATCTTGACGTTGCAATTGACGACGTTGCTCAAATAGATCGATGGGGCCTCGAACGCCTGAATCCCTTGTAACTTGATTCTGCGTTAACATTCGCCCTATGAAACTCTTGGCTGAAACCAGTTGTCGCAAGACACCTGTAGCATCGTTTGGACCAAGAAGTCTCGCGGGAATGTCGCGAGATTCGCGAAATCCAACTTGCCAAACAATCTCCCATCTTCGGCCAGGTTTGGCAACGATTTCGACTATTAGCTCGGGGTCTTCGTCTTCCAAGCCCAGGGTCCAAGTGACTTTTCCAGGGCCAACAGAGTGGGTGATGTCGTCCGGAGAGACGCTTAGCGTTTTTGGGGTTGGGTCTTCAACAAGTAGTTGCGCCGACCATTTCGCCTCTTTGGGGACAACCGAGAATCCGAAATTTACTTTTTCTTTTTTGGAGGCCGAGTTGATTTGGTCCTTGCGCCGAGTGTTGTCTGCGACTGCTGCTGGCTCGACAGCTTCGTCATCGGTTGTTTGATCCGACGCAACATCATCTGTAATCTCGCCGTTTAATATTTCAGGCATAATTGTGCCCGGTTCTACAACGGATATTGGGGCACTTGATGGGTTAATTGATTCATCTTTCGAATTAGCTGGATCCTCTTTTTGACGCTGTAGTGATCGAGCGATGATGTTCGATGTATCAAGCTCATCGAGCACAACTTTGTTTTGCAGCTGGCCTTCTAATTGGGTGTAAGAATCTAGATCAGAGGTAAGGGAATCGAGTGAAGGAAGCGAATCAGACGACGCGAGTTCGGTCATGTCAGCGTCATTCGAAACGTCGAGTTCTTCACTTGGCGGTTCTTCGATCTTAGAGGTTTGTTCGGTTTGCAAGCTTTTCGTTTTCGATTGCGATTTATCCTCGGCTATTGATTGGGCTCGTTGGTTTGACGTGGTATTTGAATCGGGCAGACTATTCCAGATCAAAGCGGTGGTTACTAAAGCTGTTGCTACGAGGCTGCTAGCGATGACGATCGTACGATTGTTCGTTTGTTTTTGTTTTGATTTCTTCTTTTGCAAATTGCTTGAATGGAAAGGTCCTGAAGCTGCAGAGGGTTTTCCTAACGCGACTCGAACGGTGCTTTTAAGTGTTGTGGCCGAAAGTTTTTCCGATGGCTTTTCAGATGGCTTATCTGTGGAGGCCTTGGGCAGAGTCGCGAGTTTGGGTGTGGGTTCGGAGTTTTGTTTCGATGATTGCCATGGCCAGGAAATCGATTTCCATTGCTGGAATTTCTCGGGGGCTACTGTGTCGAGTTGGCTTTGTTCGGAGGGTGTGCTGGATGGACGCTGTTGCCGTAAGGGACTTGGATCGACATCGGGAATCACCACTAAAATCCCGTCGGGTCGGCACAAAATGCGGCATACATTAGGGAGGGATTTGCCCGTTTGGGCCAGTTGTCTTCGCCAGTCTTTTTGGACTGATTCCGGCGGCGTCCCCCCACGATGGAGTAGCTTCGTGAGGGGTTGGAAAGGGGTGATCTTAGCAGCGTGAGCAACGACCACTTCGCCAGAAAAGACCTCGAACAAACTCAACTCGGGATTGGTCGAGATAGGTTTTACTGATGCTTTCCACTCATTTGCGGAATGGGATTGCGAGAAATGAAAACTTTGATGAGCAATTAATATCAGCCAATCATCAAGAGTGATGGCAAAGCGATCACCACATGTAAACCGGTCAATTCCGTCGGAAAATGAGACTTCTGGGGAGAGAATCGCTTGTTGGATTACTTGTAGTGGGGGCTCGGTGCGTGTCATTGATTGATGTCGCTGGGTTGATGAGACACTCTCATTGCAATTGACGTTTTATTAGGCTGGACGTAGACTTTTGGCCGAAAATTACTGGGAATTACCCACTATTCGATTTTTGTATCATTACGGGAGTGTTGTATTCGGCCATGGCTAACAAGTTGATCTATTTCTTTGGCAAATCCAAGACCGATGGAAACGGAGGGATGAAAGCCCTTCTAGGAGGCAAGGGAGCCAACCTTGCTCAGATGACCAAAATCGGTCTGCCTGTACCTCCCGGTTTTACCATTACAACGGAAGTTTGCGTCCATTACTACAAGAATGGCAAAAAAGCTCCCGCCGAATTGGCCGGCGACATGGTCAAAGCTGTGAAGTGGATGGAAAAGGAAACCGGCAAGAAGTTCGGCGATCCTAAGAATCCTCTTCTCGTTTCGGTTCGATCCGGTGCTCGCGATTCCATGCCCGGCATGATGGACACTATTCTTAACCTCGGTCTTAACGATGAGACTTGTGCTGGTCTCGCAGCAGCTACCGGTAATCCACGGTTCGCATGGGACTCGTATCGCCGATTCCTACAGATGTACGGCGACGTCGTGATGGGTGTCCAAAAGCGACACGAAAACGAGCACGAGCCATTTGAAGAGGTTATGGATCACCTCAAGAAGGAAGCTAAAGTCAAAGATGACACGGAATTGACCGCCGAGCATCTCAAGGACTTGGTCGGTCGCTTCAAGAAGCTGATCAAAGAGCGAACTGGCAAGGCGTTTCCAACCGATCCAATGAAGCAACTCGAGGGAGCGGTCTTCGCCGTGTTCGGATCTTGGATGAACGAGCGAGCTATCCTCTACCGCCAAAAGTACCGCATTCCAGATGAATGGGGCACCGCGGTTAACGTTCAAAGCATGGTGTTCGGTAACATGGGTGACGATTGCGCCACCGGTGTTGCGTTTACTCGTGACCCTGCCAACGGCGATAATGTTTTCTACGGCGAGTATCTTGTTAACGCACAAGGTGAAGACGTCGTGGCTGGTGTTCGTACACCACTTAAGATCTCCGAAATGGCCAAGGACAAGATCATCGGTCCAGCCTACAAGGAACTGATCGAAGTTCGCAAGACTCTCGAAAAGAACTTCGGCGATGTTCAAGACTTCGAGTTCACCATCGAGAAGAAGAAGCTATACATGCTTCAAACTCGAAACGGCAAGCGAACCGCTTTGGCCTACGTGAAGATTGCTCACGACATGGTCAAGGAAAAGTTGATGACCCCTGAGCACGCGATCAAGTCGGGTGACCCAGAAGCTCTCAACCAATTGCTACAACCAATTTTCGATACCAAGGCTTACGAAAAGGCCAAGACCGAAGGCCGCATGATGGCAGTTGGTTTGCCAGCTGGCCCTGGTGCTGCTTCCGGCGTGATGGTTTTCTCTGCTAACAAAGCAGAAGAACTCGCTGCCAAGGGGCAAAATGTTGTTCTCGCTCGTATCGAGACCAGCCCAGAAGATCTTCGAGGCATGATCGCTTCGGACGGTATTCTTACCGCTCGGGGTGGTGTTTCGAGCCACGCAGCTCTCGTTGCTCGTCAAATGGGCAAGGTTTGCGTTGCTGGTGCAGGCGATATCGAAATCGATTATCACAAGGGCACCCTCAAGTGCAAAGGTGTTACCCTCAAGGAAGGTGACGCGATCAGCATCAACGGAACCACCGGTGAAGTGTTCCATGGCAAGATCGACACTGCTGACAGCGAACTCAAGCAAGTTCTCATCGGCAAGACCCTCAAGCCAGCACAAAGCAAGGTCTTCCAGTACTACGACTTCATCATGAAGTTGGCTGACAAGTACCGAACACTCGGGTTGCGAACCAACGCGGACCAACCTGACCAAGTTGAAAACGCGATCGCTTTCGGTGCAGCCGGTATTGGTCTCTGCCGAACCGAGCACATGTTCTTTGAAGGTGACCGAATCATTGCTGTTCGTCAAATGATTTTGGCGAAGTCCGAAGACGATCGTAAGAAGGCATTGGCAACATTGCTACCTTACCAGCAAAAAGATTTCGAAGGCATCTTCAAGGCTCTCGATGGTCTCCCAGCTTGCATTCGCTTGCTCGATCCACCATTGCACGAGTTCTTGCCACAGCACGACAATAAGAAGGGCCAAGCAGAAGTTGCGAAGCAGCTCGGCATTAGCGCAGCTGAAGTCGATCGACTCGTAGCAGAGCTCCACGAGTTCAACCCAATGTTGGGCTTCCGTGGTTGCCGACTCGGTATTCTGCGTCCAGAAATCACCGAGATGCAAGCGCGAGCGATTTTCCAAGCAGCCGCATCGGTTCTCAAGTCGGGCACCAAGGTGAAGCCAGAAGTCATGGTTCCACTCGTTGGCTTCAAGAAGGAACTCGATTTGCAAGTTGAGATCGTGCACCGCGTCGCAGCGGAAGTCATGAAGGAAACAGGCAAGAAGTTTGCTTACACCGTCGGAACGATGATCGAAGTGCCACGTGGTGCTTTGACTGCCGATGAAATCGCTGAGACCGCTGAGTTCTTCTCGTTCGGTACCAACGACTTGACCCAAACTTGCTTGGGTATGAGCCGAGACGACTCCGGTTCGTTCTTGCCCGCATACCAAGGTCTCGAGATCATCAAGGCGAACCCATTTGCATCGATCGATCAGACCGGTGTTGGTCAGTTGATGAAGATCGGTGTTGAGAAAGGCCGAGCAACCAAGCCAGATTTGAAGATGGGCATCTGCGGCGAGCACGGCGGGGATCCAACCTCGGTCGAATTCTGCCACAAGATTGGCTTGGATTATGTTAGCTGCAGTCCATTCCGAGTTCCAATCGCTCGATTGGCAGCAGCTCAAGCGGCTTTGCGAAACCCGCCAGCGGCTCCAACTGCCAAGGTCACCAAGGATTCCAAGGCTAAGCCTGCAACCCGTGCTAAGACTCGGGCAAAGTAATCGATAAGGCTTAGTTTAAGCGTTCGTAGAAGCAAAAAGAGCCAGGCAAATCGCCTGGCTCTTTTCATTTCCAGAGTAGAACAATTGTCCTCAATTGTTTCAGCACGCCAGCAAGCCTCCTCATAGTCGAATCTCAACCGAATCTTCCCCAGCCATCCCATCAGGTTTCGAATGGGACACGTCCCCGGCGTTCATGAACCATTGAGGACAATGGTTCTACTATGGATAGCATTCTTACTGCATTAGATTTAATGTTTTGGCGGGTGATGATTCGTCAGGGGCTGACTCGTTTTATGGTTCGGATAGAATGTGGGCGGCTAAAAGTCATGGACTACCGCTTAAACCAAGTTGATTGAACGATTTATGAAGACGGACGAACTACGCGAAAAGTATTTGAGTTTCTATCAATCCAAGGGGCATCATCGCCAAGCGAGCGACGTGCTTGTGCCGACTTGGGATCCGTCCGTGTTGTTCACTCCGGCCGGGATGAACCAATTCAAAGATCACTTTCTTGGCAAAGTAAAGCTCGAATTCACGAGAGCCACGACTTGCCAAAAATGCCTGCGAACAGGTGACATCGATAACGTCGGTCGAACAGCTTATCACCATACGTTTTTCGAAATGCTCGGCAATTTCAGCTTCGGAGATTACTTCAAAGAGGAAGCGATCGCTTGGGCGTGGGAGTTTCTTACAGACAAGAAGTGGTTAGCTATCGATCCAGCGCGTCTTTCGGTCACCGTTTACAAAGACGACGACGAAGCGGCCAAGATTTGGAATGAGAAGATCGGTATCCCAACCAGCCGCATCAGCCGACTCGAAGAAGACGAAAACTTCTGGCCGGCTTCTGCACCGAGCCAAGGTCCCGATGGTGTGTGTGGTCCATGTAGCGAAATCTATTATCAACTCGAATCGGGCAAGTCGGTTGAGATTTGGAATTTGGTGTTCACGCAATTTAATCGCGTCGGCGATCCACCAGATAATCTGCGACCTTTGCCGAGCAAGAACATTGATACCGGTATGGGAATGGAGCGAACCGCGAGCGTTCTCCAAAACGTACCGACCAATTTCCACATCGATATTTTGTTCCCAATCGTACAAGCTGCGGCTGAAGTCGTTGGCCGTCAATACAAATACGAGGACGATGATGGACGACGATTGCGCCGGATCACCGACCACGTACGAGCTTGTACATTCGCGATTCACGAGAACGTTTATCCGGGGCCGAAGAAAGCTCGTTATGTGATCAAACGGCTTCTTCGACGAGCTGTTTTGGATGGTCACCAAATGGGCATGAAAGAGCCGTTCTTGTATCACTTGGTACCGGTTGTGGCAGACATGATGAAAGCCGTGTATCCAGAGCTTGGCACGACGACCGAGCGAGTCGCACAAGTCATGAAACGCGAAGAAGCCGACTTCTTCGCAACCATTGATTCTGGCTTGGACCGCATTCAACGCACGTTCAACGATATGAAGTCGAGCGGCAAAGTCATGGTGGATGGTTCCGAGGCAGCCAGCCTTTACCAAACCTATGGCGTACCGCCTGAAATGTTCCAGCAAATCGCAGCCGAGCACAACTACACGTTCGACTGGGATGGTTATCGCAAAGCCATGGAGCAACACGGCTTGATCAGCGGTGGCGAACAGGTCGAAGTCTTCGAAACAGGACCGATCGAAACCCTCAAGGAAGCTTTACAACATTGTGAGTTCATGGGCTATGAAAGCACCGAAGAAAAAGCACAGGTGAAGGGCATCATTGTTGGTAAGCCCAAGGCTGACAAATTGCAATCAACGGTGAATGCTCAGAACACTGATCTCGTTCGTATTGTGCTGGATCGTTCCCCGTTTTATGGTGAAAGTGGCGGACAAGTCGGAGATTCAGGAACCATCACGGCTCCTGCTGGTGTATTCGAAGTTACGGATACGCAGCGCAGTGGCGATTTGATCATTCATTACGGCAAAGTAACATCTGGAGAGATCAAAGAGGGAGATGCCGTCGTAGCTCGAGTCGATACCACACGACGAGATGCGATCAAGCGAGCCCACTCCGCGACCCACATTTTGCATCATGCGTTGCAAACGCATTTGGGCAGACATGCTCAACAGCAGGGCAGCAAAGTCGATGCCGATTGGTTGCGATTCGACTTTAGCAATCAAGAATCGGTTACCGATGATGTGCTTCAAAAAATCGAAGACCTTTCCAATGAACGAATTGTAGAAAAATCACCTGTTTCGTGGCAGCTAGTTCCACTAGCGACAGCACGCGAAGCGGGAGCCATGATGCTCTTTGGTGAAAAGTATCCCGATCCAGTTCGCATGGTGAGCATGGGTGAGTTCTCCAAAGAATTGTGTGGCGGAACACACGTCACGAAGACCGATTCCATTGCAACTCTAGAGATTCTTACCGAAGAGAGCGTTTCGTCTGGAACTCGCCGTATCGTTGCTCTGACTGGAGTCAAAGCGGACGAGCATCGCGAGAAACTCAAATCCTTGGCAAAAGAAACGGCAAAGCTTTTGGGATGCAACATCGATAAGATCGGTGTCGTCGCTCAAGACTTAGTCGGTGCCGTTCGCAAACTCAAGAAGATGGCGACAGGTGCTGGAAACGAAGAAGCGCCAGCGATGATTGGTGGTGGTGCTGTTGCAGGCGAATCGAATGTGCCCTACTCGCAATTGCGAAGTGCGTTTCGGCAGACCGCTCGGTTGCTCAACGTTTCGTTCGATGAAGTACCGAGTCGGATAGCGACCTTGATCGCTGAGCAGAAGCAACTGCATGAGCAAATCAAGCAGTTAGCTACTGGCGGAACGCTTTCCATCGACGATCTGTTTGGAATGGCAGTAGAGGTTTCTGGAACGAAGCTTATTGTTGCGGAGACACCTAACGCCAATTCTGGCATGATGCGACAATGGATCGACCAATTGCGACGCAAATCGGACGAGCCGGTTGCCGTGTTATTGGCCAATCGCGAAGCGGACAAGGTGACACTCATCGCTGGTATCAGCAACTCGCTCGTCGAGCGAGGGCTCAGTGCAGGAGTCTGGATTACGCCGGTTGCCAAAACGGTAGGTGGTGGTGGTGGCGGAAAAGCAGACTTGGCTCAGGCCGGTGGTAAGATTCCGGACAAGCTTCCCGAAGCGTTGCAGATTGCGAAAGATACTTGGGTTTCTCTGTTAGCATAAATCCATGAGCAATCCTTTTTCCACCGCGGTTACGGTCTGTTTGGTCAAACAAGCAGCACAGGGTCCCTTTGTGTTGCACGGCGAGGTGGAGCAATCGTTTCAGATAGCCAAGGATTCTGGTTTTGACGCGGTGGAGTTGTTTCTGCCCAATGCACAGTGCTTATCTGTCGCACAGGTAAAGGGACTGTTGGAAGAGTATGGTTTGCGACTAGCAGCGGTGGGAACTGGTGCCGGTTGGCTTATTCATCAGTATTCGCTAACATCTGGTAGCACCGAAGTGCGAAAAGAAGCGGTTCAATTCATACAGTCGCTCATTGATTTAGGGGGCGCGTTTGGTGCACCCGCCATTATCGGATCCATGCAGGGGAGGCACGAGCCTGGCGAACGAGTTGTTGCACTAGAGCGATTGAGCGAGGGGCTGCGAGAACTCAGCGAGTACGCAAGTCAGGCTTGGGGGACACGATTGCTGTACGAGCCTTTGAATCGTTACGAGACAAATCTTTTCAATCGAGTCGGAGATACGCGATTGTGGTTAGAGGCCGAGGGGCTTGTTAACGTCCAGATCTTGGCGGATCTCTTTCACATGAATATTGAAGAAGTGTCGTTGGTCGGTGCGCTTCGGGACAATTGGGAGCGAGTCGGGCACATACACTGGGCCGATTCCAATCGAAGTGCGATGGGCATGGGGCACACGGATTATGCATCGATTTTGAAGTTGCTGAGAGAAATGTCTTACAAAGGATACGTCTCCGCCGAGGTGTTCCCTCTTCCAACGGGTCCATCCGCCGCCCAGCAAACCATCAACTCGCTCTTGTAGGCCGTAACAAGGCTTTTGCGCAGTTACGGCACCCCTCTTTCTCATACATGGCTAAACCGACAAGTCAAGTAACCTCCACCTGAAGCTTCCCTATGAGGGAACATCGAGGATCATCTGAGAAACGACTAATCGAGGCCGTCATTCAAATCTCCAGACCGTGTACCGGGTTTAGAATTCTTCGTTCCATGAACAAAGTAGAACAATTGCCCTCAATTGTTTAGCACGCCAGTTAGGCTTATAAAGCTCGATTTTTATAGGATCTAGCCCCGGCCGTTTGTTAAGGTTTTGATTGGCAAGGCTACCCGACGTTCACGAACAATTGAGGGCAATTGTTCTACTATGGTCAACTACAGAGGTTTCGCTAACGCGACTCGCAAGTCGCAGACGTTGGTGCCTGTGGGACCTGTTACCAATAAACCACCCGTCTGCTCAAAGAAATTATACGAATCGAAACGTTGCAAATAATCTTGTTCATCTAGCTTACTGCCTCCCGCACGCGTGACTATCGACTCGTTCAAGATCGCACCGGCCGCTTGGGTCGGTCCATCTTCGCCATCCGTTCCTCCACTTACCAATGCCATGTTGACACATCGCTGGATTTCAGGATCGGTGTCACGTCGCATAAGCGAAAGGACTTCAAGAGCCAGATGTTGATTTCGCCCCCCAAGTCCCATGTTCGCCTGATTCGTTATCTTCACTGTCGGTTCGCCACCACTGATGATGCAATTAGGATTACCCGGTCGCGTAGCTAGCTTCCATTGATGCGCAAGCCGTTTGGCAACATGCGTTACATCTCCCTCACTTCGGGGACTTGATTCCATCAGATAAGCATAGCCTCGCTTGACCGCTTCTACCCCCGCAGCATCCACAGCGGTCGCATTGTTGCCAATCACAAAGCTGTGATTTTTAGACTGGTCGACTCGCGTAGGAACATGGTCGCTGTTCGCCTGTCCCTTTTCTAAGATCCGATAGACCGACGTAGGTAACTCCCGGTTGGGATCGAATCGCTCAATCGAACGAGCTGCCAAATCGAAATCCGGGGGATGATTCAAAACGGTTGGTCCGCCCCCAATCAGATGAGTTGGATCTCCGAGAATATCTGATATGATCAACGTCACGATACTTGACGCACGAGCCGCCGCCTTGGCAAGCCCCCCGGCTTTGATGCTGCTCAAACAAGCTCGAACGGAGTTGAGCTCTTCGATGTTAGCTCCACCGCGACTGAGCATTCTGGTGACTGCGAGTTTGTCTTGGAGTGAGATTCCGTCGATGGGGCAGGGCATCAAAGCACTGGCACCTCCCGATATCAAACAGATGACGAGATCCTCAGCGGTTGCCTCGCGAGCCATTCGGAGGATTTCGTTTGCACCCAGGCAACCTTGTAGCGTCGGCTCGTTGATTCCGAATGGGCGAGCGACGTGCCGATGGATGAGTGGTGAAGTGGTCGTGGATTCGCTTTCGGCAGGAATATTTACCCAACCCGCAAGCTCCACACGTTTGAGTGCGGACTCTCGCCAGAAATTCTCGACGCCGTCCGCCATCGAGGCTGCGGCTTTGCCAGCCCCTAGCACGATAACGCGTTTAATACGCCGAAGAGAGAACTCCTCGGAGTCATTAACAACTAGATGCCCCGAATCGAATCGAAGATTCTGCCGTACGAGATTATCTCCTTGGACGGCTCGAAGCCCTGCGTGCCAAATGGCTAAAGCGTCGTTGGTCAGTGGATCATGTGAGTTCGACACGTAATCCTAGCCATTACTTAGGGGCGATGAAAATCATCGGACTCACACTTCTAGTTTTTGCTAAAGCCAACAGAATTTGCCGGTTCTTTGGAGAGAGGGTTTTTGATGTATTGGCTGAAGCACTCTTTGCAAAGATCGAATTGTTTTCGTTGATAGAAATCATCCGAAAACGGGGATGCGCAAAGGTCATCAGCAGATTCGAGCATTTGTTGAAGCTCATCGAGATGATCAGCATCGTCAACGATTTCAGTCGTGGCATCCTCGATGGCAGCTTCGATTTCAATCGTGAGTGTGTACCTAAGCTCGAACCGGGTATCGATATCTCGTTTGCAACGATCACAACAGTAGCGAATCACGGTGATACTCCCTAGCGGTGGATGAAGAGGAATAAGATGCCCCTAATCCTACACCCTAAACGAGCTTCGCCGCAACATTTTTGACAGAATAGTTGTGTGGGGTCATGTGCCAAATGGTCTCAGCGTGGTTTACGCTACAATCCATTGATCCGGTTTCATGTTACACGTCACGATCTCAATTTGCCCCTGCCGCTCGCCAGGCAGCAACGCTAAGATCGATGTTTCCGGATTTGTTTCACAGTAGCGAATCGTTGCATCGAGCCCTGCCACGAACAGGCCGGTCGCGAGCGCATCAGCCCAACCTGCACTGGGATGCAAAACCGTTAAACTCAACATGCCGTCGACAGGCCAACCTGTTTTAGGGCTAATGATGTGCCCGTATCGCCGCCCGGAAAAATAGAAGAACTGATTGGCTGGGCCACTCGTTCCCATCGATTGATTTCTCAATCGAAGATGTCCCAGAATTCGTTCGGACTGCTCAGGATGTCTTACCATGATTTGCCAGCCGCCACATTCATCCTGATCGGAGTTGTCGCGATCAGTTGGCAGGGGCCGCGTACGCAATCTTTCGGAACCTCGACAACGTATGCTGCTCTTGCCTCCATGAATGGCATAGTTTTCGACTCCGGAATCTTCAAGCAACTCGCAGGCCATATCCAAGGCTAACCCCTTTCCAATGCCGCCTGTATTAAGCTCAACTCCGTTCGTTAGCCGCACGGTCGATTCGTGTTCATCCCAGGTGATATTTTGCGTCCCGATCGAATGAAGTGCTAATTCGATTTCTTCCGTTGTGGGCATACGTCCTTGTCGTCGGTAGAAACCCCAAGTCTTACTGAGTTTGTGCGAAGTGATATCAAAACCGCCATCGGTAGCAGACCAAACCTCTTTGGCCAAATTCAAAAGATGGATTGTCGACGAAGAAACGTTGACGGCCGTTTCATGGGCTCTGGCGTTGATCAAGCAGACTTCGCTATTGGGCAGATAGGTACTCCAAAGCTGTTCCAAGTGTGCAATCAGATCTAAAGCTTGGCAGGCAGCTTCCGGTCCGTTCTCAGGCACACCAGGATGAAGCAAAACCTCAAAGCGGCATGCCATCGCATCTTTAGCAATCTCGAGCAAATAACCAGTCGAAGCAGTGTGGTTCATTCAAAGAGTCGCCGATAACGATGTTGGAAGCGGGGGCAACATCAATGTTGGAGTTGGACAATCTGCGGTTCTTTTTCTCGCAGACGTCTCAGTTGACCGCAAGCGGCTTGGATTTCATCACCTTTACGTTGACGGAACATGACATTGATTCCGCCGTCCATCAGAGTTTTTCGAAATTGGTAGATTGTATCAGGCGACGGAGTTTCGTAAGGCAATCCCGGAACCGGATTGTATGGGATCACATTCAGCATGGCTGTTTTATGACGCAATAGCGAGACTAGCTCGCGGGCATGTTCCTCGGAGTCATTGATGTCTTTCAGTAGAACATACTCGAAAGTTAGCCGCCGACCTGTTGATTCGAAGTAACCTTCCGCTGCATCCAATATTTTGTCGATGCCGATCGATTTGTTGACTGGTACTAGTCGATTGCGAAGTTCATCATTAGGGGCATGCAAACTGATCGCCAGGTGATACGGAGATCGCTCTTCTGCTAGTTTGTCGATCGACTGGGGTATGCCAACTGTGCTGATCGTGATTCGTCGCGGACTGATACCGAGTCCTATGTCGCTGTCCTTGGCAACGGACAAAGCATCCAGCACCCGAGGCAAATTCGCGAGAGGTTCACCCATACCCATCATGACGATATGGCTTAACCGTTCTTCGGCAGGTAGTAAATGTTGCAGTTTGAGCATTTGCTCCAGAATCTCACCTCGCGACAGATTGCGATCCACGCCATCCAAGCCGCTAGCACAAAACACACAACCCATCGCGCAGCCCACTTGGCTACTGACGCAAATCGACCGACGCGGGCCGTCTCTCAAAAGGACACATTCAATTCGGCCACCATCGGCCAACTGCAACAAAAGCTTTTGCGTCCCGTCGTCGGCGGATTGAGTCGCAACGGTTTGCGAGCGGAAAAAATCAAAGCTCTTGGCCAATTCTGTTCGCAGCGATTGCGGCAAATCGGTCATCGCATCAAACGAGGTAGCTCGCCGTTGATATAGCCACGACAAGATTTGTTTGGCCCGGTATTTGGGGAGCGAACGCTCCGCCAGCCATTCACCCATGGACTCCAAAGTCTGCTCCAGAATGGAGGGCTTGATCGCGGGAGTTTCGGTAGCAGTTTCGGCGGAAACGGTAGTAAAGGTCGGTTGAGTGCTCATAGTCCCTAGTTTAGTAGGCAAGTAGTCTTTTATCTAATCCAAACCTTGATCATTCGCGGCGGCCGGATGCCAATACCGCGTGAAGTAACCAGCTTTCCTTGTATACTAGTGGTTTGTTTGGTGATTTGTCACACGCGGCACCTCCGGCAGAGCTTGATGGTGCTCCCTTGGCCCACGAATTTCCTCCCATTGTAGGTAGAGTCAATAATGCTATCGAAACTGTTGAATCGTTCGTTTCTCGCGGTTGCTTTGCTGCTGGGGATTGCGGTTTCCCCGGCCTTTTCTCAGGAGAGCGGTGCTTCGAAGACGGAAGAGAAATGGATCCAGTTGTTTAACGGCAAGGATCTAGAGGGCTGGACTCCCAAGATTCGGTACCACGATGTGGGGGTGAATCATGCCAACACGTTCCGAGTCGAAGATGGAATCCTCAAAGTGGGTTATGCCGGTTATTCGGAATTTAACGAGACGTTTGGACACCTGTTCTACAAAGAGTCCTTCTCCCACTATCGTCTGCGAGTCGAATATCGCTTTGTCGGGAATCAAGTGAAAGGTGGCCCAGGATGGGCGATTCGAAACAGCGGCTTGATGTTGCATGGGGAAAAACCAGAGGAGATGACCAAAGACCAAGACTTCCCAGCCTCGATCGAATATCAACTGCTGGGTGGGGATGGAAAGAACACTCGGACCACGGCCAATCTATGTACACCATACACCAACATCGTAATGAACAATGAACTGGTGTTACGACACTGTACCAATTCCACGTCAAAGACCTACCATGGCGATCAGTGGGTAACCGCAGAGGTGGAGGTCCGGGGTAACGAAGTCATTCGGCATATCATGGATGGCAAGGTTGTGTTGGAATACAACAAACCAGAATTAGATGATCGAGAAGCTCATGCCAAGGAACTGATCAAGAAAAGTGGCACCAAGGCTCTTTCGTCAGGAACGATTTCTTTGCAGTCGGAAAGCCATCCGGTTGAGTTTCGCAAAGTCGAGCTCATGAACTTGGCTCCTTGATCCAGCGTACGCAATTTTTCAGCGATTTTGTTTTGCCGAGCGACACGTGCTCGCTCGGTTTCTTTCTCTTAGATAGACGACTGATTCGAATGACGTTGATCCAACGATCTGTTGTTGTTATCCCAAGCTATGCGATCGAGGATATCCCAACGGGACTCGGGTCGGAACTGGCCTCCGATTTTCTTATGTCGTGGACGGCCCTCTGGGATCCTCGACTGCTTGTGGGGCTTAATACACTTCCCGAATGGAAGAGAACGGACAGTTCCTCGCTGGATCTCGAATGCGCATTGGTTTTGGTTCCAACGGTTTGTAAGGAAAAGGTCGACCAGCCACAACGCGAGCGATTGATGGTCGGTCAATGCGTCACCATTGATTCCGACACAGAAGCTAAGCAATTAGATCGCGCCGGTTTGGTAGCTCGCATTCTCAATGAAGCGGGCCTCAATCATGCTGCGAGTGAAGAGAGCCCCGTCCTAGCCGAGGACTTCTATGCGTTAGGTTATGCCGTATTGCAGATCCAGATGCTGGCCAAGAAGCTTCGTTACTCGTGGAATTTGGATTGGATTGCGTTTACCGAGCAAGTTCTCGCGGCGGCCAAAGCGTCGGTGCAATACGATGTTCAAGAATCGGATCGATTGATACAGATCTGTTTTGATACCGTTTCCCAGGAACGAGATCGCTACTGTTCGCAGCAGATTCACCTCATCGATGTTGTGTTGTTGGCAGAGTCGACATTGCAAGATAGTTTTGACCAGCAGTGGAACTATTCGCACAGTGTTAATTTTCTGGCGAACAACCGACTGATCAGTAAATTGCGGGAGGCAAATCCGGCTGGTTTTGAGCAACTGGCGGCGAAGATTACAGCCAAGCAAGCTGCTATATTGGGTGGGCTCGATCGACCACTCGATGGCAACTACGAAACGTACGAAGATATGTTTCGCTGTTTTGAAGAGGGACGCCTCACGATTCAAAAGCTAGGTATTCCGCAGCCTGACGTGTTTGCACAATTCGAGCCCGGCGTCGGTTTCTTGACGCCCGATTTGCTTGCAGAATTCGGATATCGAGGCGCGTTGATTAACGCTTGGTCCGGCGGTGCTATACCGGACAAGGACAGTGCTAAGATTCGTTGGCAATCCCATTCGGAGGGAGCGGCTATCGATGCGATCTTTGGGTACGTCATCGATGCTGCGTCAGAAGAAGCGTTTCTGCATTTCTCCGTCAATCTAAGCAAACAACTCGATTATCATCATGTACCGACTTTGGTGTTGGCGCATTGGCCGAATCGGTATGGTAATTCCATGCGCGATCTATTGCGGATCATAGCGAGATCTCCTGCCCTCGGGACTTTCGAAACGGCTCCCAAATACTTTGATACAACGAATCAACCCTATTCCACCGACTCGTTTAAGAATCATCAGTTCAAGATCGTTGTTCCAGGTTCCGAGAACGAACGAAATGAGTTGGCAAGGCGTTTAGGTCGTTACGCAAAGGAAAGTATGCTAGGTAGTCGCATTCGATCTACGGCAGGACTTTGGCGTCAGGTCGCGAGCGATGCAAACAAAGATAGTTTTGATGCTATTTTGCATGATGATAAGGTTAAGATTGGGTGGACCGCCTCGAACGATTCCCAATCAAATGCATTGTCGAATTTGCTTCATGTGAAGGAACGATTGCTCAGTGAGATTGCCAAGCTCTCTAAGTTGGAGGCCGACCCATCGCGGCCGGTTAATGGCTTTCTAGTCGTGAACCCCACTAGTCACCCGAGGCGAGTTTACCTGACGGATTTACCGGCGACCATTGATATCACATCGTCGACGCGGATTTTTGGAGCTTCAACGCATGATGGATTTTCTCAGTGCGTGGTGGACGTTCCTCCCTTTGGGTTCGTAAAGCTCCGAGCGTCCGATTACCGAGTTGACAAAGCACCACCCAAGCCAACAGTGACCACAGGCTTTCTTAAACAGATCTTTGGTAGTCGACAACAAATAGCGGATCGCAATTGGACGCTGGTCAACGAGTTCATGGAACTACAAATCGACCCGAAGCGTGGGCATCTCAGATCCTTGTTTGTCCCAGGCCTCCGCGGAAGCAGAATGAGTGGCATGGCGTCTCTTGTTGAAGGAACACCGAGCGTGGGCCGAAAATGGCAAGAGAAAGATTTCTTGCCATTGGAAGATATCACATTGGAGCTCGTGGAAAGCACGAGTGTAAAGGGCTCGATCCAAGTAAAGGGCTATTCGAAGACCAGCGCAGGAGAACGATTGCCGCTTGTCATTCGCTATACTTTATGGAAAGGATCGCGAGCACTCGAGGTCGAGCTAGAGGGTGGGAAGTCGGGCACTGCTTATCCCGTTTGGCGAACCGCTTGGCATAACGATTCGGCGACTCTCAACGTTTGGCAGCAAGGTGTAAAAGGAAAGTTCATGCCTACGTTGCAGTCGCTTCCAGATGCTGTGGAGATCGATGACATAGAGCACAAGATTTATGTCGTAACGGCTGGAGTGCCCGTTCACAGCCGGTTCGACGCTCGCTACCTAGTCACCGATTGCTCGGCGCCCCATGGAGGGACCAAGCTAGCAATCGGGGTTGATTGGCCCAAGCCACTGGAGATGGCCCAGGACTTTCTGGATAGTGAATGGACAATTCCTGTTCATTTTTCAGAAAAAGTGGCGGATCAGGGGGCTTGGCTAGCACAATCTAGTCAGGCAAACGTACAAATTGGTTGGGGGGGACGGTTGAATGAAGAAACTTCGACGGTTGCACCTGACGAAAAATGGCCCGATGCGATCATCTGGCTTCACGAAACACAGGGTAAACGTACCCAAAGTAAGCTAAGCTTCTTCCGAAATGTCGAGAAAGCTTGGCGAATAGATGGATCTGGAAAAGAATATACCGAGCTGGAAACGGACAAAGGGGCCACAAGTATTTCGGTACGGCCGTTTGAGTATTGTCGCGTGGCTTTACGGTGGAGTAGTTCATAGTGGCAGCAGGAAGTGAATCGAAAGACTTAACCAACAAGACGATAGCGGGGTTTCGCGTTCTGCATCGGCTTGGGGTTGGCGGCATGTCGGAAGTCTATCTCGCCTTCCAAGAATCGCTTCATCGACATATCGCATTAAAAGTCTTGCGCTCTGACTTCGTAGGCTCAGAAGATCACGAAAAACGATTTCTGCAGGAAGCCCGCGCGGTGGCTTCTTTGATGCATCCCAATATTGTCCAGGTATATGACGTCGGTCGTTTTGAATCGACCCACTATATTGCCCAGGAGTACGTACCAGGAAGCAATCTACATTCCTACATCGAACGCAAAGGAGCGTTGCCTCTAGCGGAGTCGTTGTCCATTTTGTGGCAGGCTACCAATGGTCTTCGCAAGGCGGCGTCGATTGGGTTGGTTCATCGCGATATCAAACCCGATAACTTGCTTTTGACCCCCGACGGCGAAGTCAAAATCGCAGACTTTGGATTAGCTCGTGGTGGCAGTGGTTCGCAAAATTTGACAGCCGTTGGAGTAGCATTAGGCACGCCTCTTTATATGAGTCCAGAACAAATTCAGGGACTAAAGGTTGATGCCCGAAGCGATTTGTATTCTTTAGGGGCCACGGCTTATCACATGCTCGCTGGTCGGCCTCCTTTTTCGGGCGATACGGCTCTCGCACTGGCTATGCAACATGTGCAGGCAACCCCGAAATCGCTCAAAGAGTTGCGGCCTGATCTGCCGGACGGCCTCGTCGCGATCATTCATCGTTTGTTAGCAAAATCACCTGATGATCGATACGCGTCAGCATTGGAGCTTTCTGCATCACTCCGAGTCGTCTTGGACGAGGTGTTAGGTGATACGGTGGATCGGATGATTCCATTTTCCGGGATGGTCATCGAACATCAGAAGATTGGCAATTCAGCAATCACTCAAGAGATCGAGCGATTGACTAAGCACAGGTACCAAATTGTTAAGTCGGTTACTTCTGCTTCAAAATGGATCGTCGCTGCTGCAGTAATGTTAGGACTGGCTGGTCTTTCCTTTTTAATGGTTCTGAACGCAACGAGAATCGATTATCGCACTCCTCAGCTTGCGTCAGCCAGTGTTGCCAAACAGAACAATATTGAACGGCAATATGCTCTGGCCTTAATCAAAAACGACTTGAAGCACTTTTATGCCGTAAGCGAGTACTTTCCTCCTAACGATCCGGTAAGTCGCAACTACAAGCTCAAGGCCGAATTGCAGATAGCGAGAAAGGGAATCGAGGGGGAAAAGTTCGACCTCGCAGTTCGCTCCCTAAAGAACGTGCTGGAGTCAGGATATCCCAATACGGACGTCGTTTTGCTTACTATTGCCAACATCGAGCTAGGCTGGGTTATGAACAAAATGCAACAACCAGAAAGCCTCCGTTATTTCGAGAGAGCAAGAGGCGAACTTAATGCAATGGACCCAGGAAGAAGAGAGCTGATTTTGAACTCACTTCCTAACAGTGTTAAGTTGGAGTGGGATCAGTTCGAATTGACGTCTACTATTGACCGCTCTGAGTCGTAACTTCTTTGTTGGCAATGGTTTGTTTCGGATTTAAGGATGGGGCTTTGTTCCCTGGTTTTTGTTGCGAGACAGCTTTCTTAACGCATTCTTAATCAAATCTGAACGATACATAAACAAAAAATTAAATGCGAATTCTATAACTCTTAACGTCGCCTGTAATCGAGTTGATGGTAAAGATTAATTTATACTTTGAGGTGTTGAGTGAAACGTTCAAACAAAGTCGCGAGCCGCGGATTCACGCTGGTTGAACTGCTTGTTGTTATTGCGATTATCGGAATTCTTGTTGGATTGCTACTACCAGCTGTACAAGCAGCACGAGAAGCTGCTCGCCGCATGAGCTGCAGCAACAATTGCAAGCAACTTGGTCTTGCTCTTCACAACTACGAATCGGCGTTCAAGCGATTGCCACCGAGCCGAATCAACCTCTCGGCGCCTGTTGTGTTTCAGGTTTCTTGGCCACAAATGATTCTTCCAATGATCGAGCAAGGTAACTTGTTCAACAATTACAACGGCAATTTGAGCTGGTTCAGTCTGATCAACGATCCGGTGACCACTCAGAACATTCCGTTGATGATGTGCCCTTCGGCACCAACGCAACGCGATGTGCCTCCCGCTGCTTTGTATACAGCGATGAGTGGAAGAACCGATACTCCAATTTGGGGTTACTCGGACTACGGTTCCATTAACGCCGTTCGAAATGCAGCTTTCGTGTCTGCAGGACTACCAAGCATAAATGCTCGCGAAGTTAATGGCGCACTGGGACGTGGACCAGATGGCGTTCGTGTCGCTCAAATTTCTGACGGATTGTCGAACACCATATGCATCGGTGAAATCGCTGGTCGTCCCAACTTGTACATCAGCGGTCGTCGTGGAACTAATCCACGCAGCGGTGTTGCATTTGGTACCCGATTCACGGCAGACGGTTGGGGATGGGCTGACATCAATGCTGGTTTCAGTGTTGACGGTGCGAATAATCTTGGCGCACAAAACAACACGACGAGCTCGGGAGTAACCACTATTGTTGGGAGCTGTCTCGTCAACTGCACGAATGATTCCGAAGCTTATGCATTCCACACTGGTGGAGCACAATTCGTCTTCTGCGATGGTTCTGTTCAGTTCATCTCGGCAACCGTTAACGGCGCAACTTTGATCGCGTTGATGACCCGCGACAACGGTGACATCCCTGGTGAGTACTAAGATCACCAAGAGCTCATGTAAATAACTCATGAGCGTACTTTGAACGACAGCCCTCCTGAAATCAGGGGGGCTATTTTTTTAATCCTTGGTTTACATCTCAGCTATTCCTACCGACCATGAAAAAATCGATATCAGGCCTCCTTACGACCGCTCTTTTGATAGCAAGCATCCAGACCACAGAAGCTCAAGTGGAGTTTCTTGGTTCCGTTCGAATCCCTGGAACCACCACTGATCTTAGCGGCCTCACCGGTGAACTCGAGGGAGGCGTGCCGGTCAATCAATTGGGAGGCTTTTCCGCCATCGAGTATTCGGGTGAGGGTAATGTTTACTATGTTCTTCCTGATCGAGGGGCAGGAGATGGTGCCGTTTCTTATCCGTGTCGTGTCCATAAAGTTGCATTGAATGTTGATGTTCAAGCGGGCAGCTTGGAATTTGAGCAACTCAGCGCCATTCTCTTGAAGAACCAAAAGGGCGAGTCGCTTATCGGCAGCGAAGCTCGGATGCTCGAGTGGGACGGCCAAGGGCGATGCCCCAGTTACGATCCTGAAGGTATTCGAATCACATCCAATGGGCACATGCTAATCACCGATGAGTATGGACCCTTTGCTGATCTTTTTGACTCCAATGGTTCGTTGGTTCGCGAATTGGTAATGCCCGAGAAGATTTCGTTGGGTACCAGACGCAAGCCACAATTTTCGAGTGGTACCTTTACCAATCGCGGTATGGAAGGGGTTTCCTTGATACCAGGCAGCGAACGATTTATGGCTGTGATGCAAGGTCCATTGATCCAAGATGGACGCGTCGAAGCTAACAAGTGCTTGGGAATTAAAACACGATGGATTTTGGGCGAACTAAGTTCGAATCGAACGCGCGAAATTGTTTACTCATTGACGGACGAATCAACGGGTGTCAGCGAAGTGCTTGCAGTTGACTCTAGTCGCTACCTAGTGCTGGAGCGAGACTCAAACGTTGGTGCGACTGCACTGATCAAGAAGATATACTTGGCGGATCTGACCGGAGTGACAGACGTCTCGAGTGTAGAGTCTTTGCTCAACCCGGGTTCAGCGAGCATCAAAGAAGTGCAGAAAAAAGAATTCATCGATCTGTTAACTCCTGAATACGGATTGAACGGTGAAACCGTATCGGGCAAACCTGAGGGGTTAGCATGGGGACCGCGATTGCCAGATGGTCGACGGTTACTGATCGTGTGTTACGACAACGATTTTGTACCCACCACCGATTCCATCATCGCAGCATTCGCCGTTGACTCACTCGATTAGATTGAGTCCCGTGCCTTGTAGTGGACGAGGCAACGAGTCCTGTGTCGCTAGAGCCCCCATCGCAGGCTCTAGCAAGTCACACCCGAGTCGCAGTTACGGCAAAATACGCCAGCGATCGCTCCAATCTCTGGCGAGATCGGCCACATCCCTCTCGTAGCCGAAGTCGACAGACTTTGGATTTCTCTCGGCAGTTATTTGACTTGCCAGTACAAACTCATCTCTTAACAGTTCTTGGTGATTGAGAGTTTGAAGGATGTCGCTCTGTAATCTGATAATCTCTCTGAGGCTTTGCAATCGTGTCACCCGTCCGATAGACTAAAAGGAGAAAGCGTTAAGGGTGAAGCAATGGACAAACACTCGATTCGGTCAAATACATCAAGCCGAGTCGTTTCTTCAATCGATGCTTTTCAGTTGTTGGTACGCAATGCGACGAACCGATCGATAAGCGAGATTCCCAACACGGAAGGCATCTCTTCTCATTTTGAAGCTTACACCAAGACTTCTCAAGGTGAGTTTTTAGAACGAGCTCGTTCTCATATCTCCAGTAAGCCTGACCCATTTCTCCTAGCTGATAAGTTGCTGGAGTATGTGGTTCAGCAATTCCAGACGCCAGCCGATTTTGATAACCTCCTTCGATTGCTTGAGTCGTCCCCCACGATTCCTGCTTCTCCCACCGTGCGGTTGATTGCTTTCTGCCAGCTGGCGCGATCCGCTAATTCCCTAAACGAACACGTGGCCCGAGTTAGTCTTGGTTACTCGCAAGTTCTGGAGAGCTTGCTCACCGGTGATACAGCACAAAGATCATCAGTATACGTTTCGCTCTACTCCCAATTCGCAAAGATATGTAGCGAAGTCAAACCATGGATGAAGGCTCTCGATCTTTACTGCATGTTGCTGGTGGCTGAGTCCAAGTGTGCCAATGAAAAGACTCTTGCTCTTGATTTGTTCTCGGACTCCTTGGAAACGGTAATCGAGTATACACGAACCTGTGACGTTGACGTAGTTCACCAGGATGTCTGCGACTTGGTCGCTTCGGCCATTGTGCATCGGAAAGACGCACTAGATTGCTTGAGGGCTTTCATGCAGCTTCAACCAATGCATTCGGCATTACCAGAACTATCCTTAGCTGAATCTAGTCGATTCTTGAAAGGGTTGATCGAAAGCTCCAAGGCACCTGCGGACGACATATCGGCTGCGTCATATTGGTGTCGCCGTCTAACCCAAAGAGATCAATCAGGCCATGCATCCAGGCTCTTTGAGACAGCCATGGTTGAAGTGAGCCAAGCGTTGTATCATCGCCCGACAAAGATAACAGATAGGCTCGGAGCAGTCATAGAATCGCTTCTCGATGAGAATGTGGAAACAACGCGACTTCCGAGCATCTCAGCGTCAATACTTCGCGGGGACTATCAAACGATAGACGATGTAATTGTCGGAATTCAACGAATCTGCGAATTTGCGAATGTTGAATCTGTCGCTGGGTCAGTTGTGCTGACACGTTCGGATTTACAACGCATCGAACGATTGCAAACGAAACGAGGTTCTCAGCTTGTCTCGCCCGAACTGTTGAGAATGCGGCTAGATCGATGGCAAAAGTTGAGCGACATTCATCGCGGGTTTACTTCCTGGTTGGTTGCCGCCAAGCGTGGGCCCTTTCGGGAACCGCCTGATTTGGTTCAGTTCGCGATTGATGTCGGCGATGATTCCTCTGTTCGTTACCTTAACGCGAAAGATCCCAACGCATTTCCTGGAAAGGGGTACTTTCTCACGCGTCTTAAGGTCGAGCGATGCTTTGCTCCTGAGTCGCCTCGCGATTCTCAACGGCGAAACGGTCGCAGTACATCCGATCCATTTCGCATTTATAAATCGGCTTGGCCA
The DNA here is from genome assembly GCA_046344995.1 of Pirellula sp. GTDB lineage: Bacteria > Planctomycetota > Planctomycetia > Pirellulales > Pirellulaceae > JBKCUI01. The sequence goes on along the minus strand of JBKDKR010000011.1, from coordinate 124,049 downwards.
GAACTAGCCGAAGCTATCGATCATTTTCCCAAGGCCGAGTTTATCTTTCTTCGTGGTTTCGTTCTTGTGTCGTGTAAACATCGAGACTTTCTGTTACCCAACTCCCAAGGGGAACACTACTCGCTCTTGATATTCAACGATCATTTTCGCAATCCATTTCAAGAGGTTGCTTACCTCGTACCCAATCGTGGCGTCGCAAGCCTCCTTGCACGAACGCAGATTCCTTATGCAGATTTTGTTGGGTTCGATTCCAGACGCCCGGATCTCAACAGAGTTATGGGGAGTCCGCAAGCGTTCTTAAGTCATGAGTTGATTGGTCCGAAATCAATCGATGTTGGAAGTGTTTCAACGATCTTGAACGGTTTTTCTTCTCATAATTATGGATGGGCCGAAACGATCCGGCCCAATTTCGAATTAGCTAAATTCCAGGAAATCGAAGCACTTATTGAGCAACACAACCAAGACGTTCGAGAGTGGGAGTCGCGGTCGCACCTCTACCATGTCAGCCCGAAGGGGTTGATGGCAATGTCACGGCTAATGAAAAAGGGACATGCTCTCGAACGAGAACAGGCCAAACTAGCGACTGTCCAAGCAGAGCTCGAAGACCATGTTGAGCGGAGTATTTGGAAGTTAGTGGATCGCTACATTTCGCTCCATCAACTGTTTCATATTGCTCATTCATATTGGCATAAGGGCTATACGGCTGGTCGACCTGTAAATACGCAGGCCGTGAGCGAGTCAAGAGAGTGGCTCGATGAAGGGCCTCCTATGCAGGCGCAAAACGACTTGAAGATCGAAGGGGGTGAGGAGTCCATAGCCAATCGGAACTCGATTCGAATGCTCGTTCAAGCGTACGAATGGCATAGAATGCGAGAGAACCCGGCTTCTAAACGGGAGGATTTCCCAGTCCTGGTCAAGTGTGATGCTTTACAACTCGGTTCACAACCGGAGATCGATTGGCATCTGGATACTTTTGATATGACGGCCACAATACGGGGTCATCAGGTCGAGCTAACTCAAGGTAGAATGACGGGCGACGACGAGTTGTTTTGGCTATCCCAGATGTTTCCACTCGTGCGAGATGAAGCGGGTCGCATCGTTGATTTGCGGTTTTACCCACGAAGTAGTTTGGGGATCCCCTGATAACGCAGTAAGGAGTTTTAGAATGAAGACTATAGTGATTCCTTTCAGGTACATAGAGGACTCGGGCTCTGCATCGCCTGCAGTTGAGCCTGCCTCGCCAACCAAACCTGCGAGATCTGTCCCTCCTCTCGTCGATCCGGTTCGAGTCCCCCCGCCGGTCCCATTGCCTTCACGCAAGCCAACCTCGGTGCCAAGCGAGACTCAACCATTGCATACTCCGCAACGCCGAATCAAGCCACTCCAACCATATTGCCCAGCCCCATAATCAACCGCCAGTAAACCCGAACCATTGAAAGAGTCACATCGATATGCTAACACCATTTCACCTTGCAATTCAAGTTCGCAATCTTGAGGAGGCTCGAGACTTTTACGGAACTAAAATGGGATTTCCGGAGGGCCGCAGTAGCGCCGAATGGATTGATTTCAACATGTTCGGACATCAATTGGTGGTGCATGTGAATCCACAAATTGGTCCAAACGGCACGATTTCGCAAATGTCCAATCATGTCGATGGACATGGGGTTCCAGTTCCTCATTTCGGTGTGGTTTTAGAAGTCGAAGCGTGGGAGCAACTCGCGGAAAAAGCCAGGACTTTTGTCGACAAGTTCGTTATCGAACCATATGTAAGATTCCTAGGTGAACCCGGTGAACAGTATACGATGTTCTTCAAAGATCCCTCTGGTAACGCACTCGAATTTAAAGCGTTTCGAGATATCCAAAAATCGCTGTTCGAGCAGTCTTGGAAATGATGGCTAAAGACGCGATTCGCAATGATCTTGATTATGGCCGTTTCAACAACCGTCGTAACGTCTCCTGCCTTGCAATTGATCAATTCGGTATCCAAAAAGTAGATGACCAACCTGTTTCACATGAGCTCGAGTAAGCTACCATCGTAGGAGAAAGCAGAGCAATGAAAGCTGTCCAAGCTGTGCCTCGAGACGGGAAATGCTACATGCGATCGGTGCTGTCCTTTATCTCTCTTCGCTCTTCACTTGCGGATTGATGCTACCTTTCTCACTTTTAGCGGCTATTGTCATCCGATCCTTGTTATTCTTAAAATGCAAGAATTGTAGAGACCGGGAGAGACGCCAACGTCGCTGCTTGAATTTGGATGCATCAATAGAGGAGTAGTTTCGGGAAATTTAGTCCCAAATGCTGGGAAGTTTGGGTTCAACCTTGCTTAAAGGTAGCTGACACTTCTTTCATCTGCGATTGGAATCAGTTATTCTGAATGAATGTCTCCACGCCTCCCCTTCCCATTTCCTACCTCTCCCGCCAATACGAATCTAAGAGAAATTTCCATGAAGCGCTTTACTCTACCAGGATCCTTGATCGGTCTATCTCTTCTCTTTTCACCTGTGATAACTCTCGCTTCGGATGTTGATGAGCTCCGACAAAAAGCGAAAGCAATTCGACAAGAAGCTATGCAACTCGCGAAGTCTGGCAACGAACAGGAAGCCGACCTGCTCTTAAAAGAGTCTAAAATGCTCATGCAAAAAGCTGATCAAATCAGCGAAGCCAACAAAGAACAACAACGGAATAACGGAAATCCAGCACAGGATGAACACGTTCGGCATATTAAAGAACACATCAACGAACTTCTCAGTCAACAGAAAAAACTAAAACTAGAGGGTGCACCGGAACCGCAGTTACAGGAAATCCGCGCTATGATCAGCGCGAAAGAAAACGAACTGAAGATGATCCGATCTCGGCAAAATGATAAACCTGAAATCCCTCCCGCTTTCCACCCACACGCAGAGAAACTAGAAACACTTGCCCGCCGCATTCACCACATGCGAGTCGCTGCCGAGAACCTAAAACTGGCCGAAGCTCATGACATGGCTCACCAACTTATGGAAAAAGCCGAAATCATGGAACGAGAGCTTCATGAGGGCAAACAACGATTGGCTGCCGAGATTAACAATAGCCATCACAAACAAGAAGGTCACGATATCGTGCGAGATTTACGTGCCGAATTGGAACAGCTTCGACGGGAAGTAAAAGAGCTGAGGCAACAAGTCGAAAAATGATGGTACGAATCTAGCTTGCACGCTAACCTCTCCCATTATCCCATCTGTTATACCTCAGGCTCCCTATGCCTAACCCTTTCTTTCGACACGCGAGCCTAGTGCTCGCATGTCTCTTAGTCTGCCTCAGCATTCCAGGGTATTGCCAAGAAGATTCCTACGTTGAGTCGAATCGCTTTTTCGAGACCCACATCCGACCCCTTCTTGAAAAGCATTGCATGGAATGCCATTCAGGAGATGATCCCAGCGGAGGTGTCGATCTGTCTAGCCGATCGGATTGGACCGAATCGGGAGTGATCAAGCCTGGTGATAGCCATGGTAGCTTGCTAACCCAGGTCATTCTGTCTGATGATCTCGAACTGAGAATGCCCCCTCCTCCGAAGGATCCTTTAAAACAGAAAGAGATTGAGGCACTAAAGGAATGGATCGATCGAGGCGCGTTTGATCCTCGCGAGCCAAAGAACGGAGCAAACACAGAGGGGACAAGCGGTCCCAAACGTCGCAATCGAGTTTTCGAAATCACCGAGGAAGATCGAAATTACTGGGCTTTTCAGCCAATGAAAAGCCCCGAGTTTGCTCCCGAGTATTCTGCAATTAGTCCTTCGGCTAAGATCGATCAATTGGTCGTAAAAGCTGCCGGGAATCAAACCGAACTAAGACCTGTCGCTGCTCCTCGTACGCTGATCCGACGATTGTACTTGGACTTGTGGGGATTACCTCCTACCATGGAACAAGTCTCTCAATTCGAACAAAATCCTTCTCCTGAGAATTGGCTAAATGTAATAAACAGTCTCCTCGATTCGCATCATTACGGTGAACGCTGGGGCCGATATTGGCTAGATTGGGTTCGCTTCGGTGAGACTAATGGTTACGAACGAGACGGTATCAAAGAGAATGCATGGAGATATCGAGACTACGTCATCGACGCATTTGAAAGAGATAAACCCTACGATCAATTTATTCTGGAACAACTAGCAGGTGACGAGTGGGCTGAGGAACAAGGTTGGTCTCGCGATCACAATAATCAAGCGTTGCGAGATGCGATCATTGCAACCGGCTTCTATCGATTGCATGTTTGGGATGACGAGCCCGATGATACGGAGGCCGCGGAGTTCGATGAAGCAGATGATGTCATGGTATCTATTGGATCGGCGTTTCTGGGGCTGACTGTCGGTTGTGCTCGTTGCCACGATCACAAATTCGATCCCATTAGTCAAAAAGATTACTACTCTATGCTCTCGTTCTTGCGAGGGATCGAACCATACGGATTGAATAAAAAGGGTGGGGGAGGGCGCGGAACCGGTCGCATTCAAAGACCCCTAGGAGTCGAAAATGAATCTGCCTTGGCTGTATGGGAGACGGGACCGTTACCTAAAGAAACGTACGTCCTAAATCGTGGTGATGCAAAATCACCACGGGAGTTGGTTTCACCCGAGATTCCGCTGGTGTTGCAATCACAAGTACCAATTGATTCTGTTGCGCGATCGACCGCAAATAGTTCGGGCAGGCGATTACAGTTTGCCAAGTGGTTAACCGATCCTCGCCATCCTCTCACGGCACGCGTTATCGCCAATCGCATTTGGCAAAGACACTTTGGCGCAGGCTTGGTTCCAACCATCGACGATTTCGGCAAGACTGGCTTGCCGGTAATCAACCCAGAGTTACTTGACTTTCTTGCAACGGAACTGATTCAATCCGGCTGGTCTCTAAAGCATCTTCACCGCATCATTTTGTTATCGAAAACCTACCAGCAATCGGTCAACCGTTCGACTTCGGCTGCACTCAATACGTTGGAACCAGAGCTTCAACGTCTCGATGCCGAAGCGATACGCGATTCGATCCTGTTCGTTAGCGGCAAGCTCGGTGGTAAAACTTCGGGGCCAAGCGTTTATCCTCGGTTGAGCCAAGAAGTCAAAGATTCAGCCAACCCCGTCTCTTTATCGGTTTGGCAAGAAAGCCCATCTGAAGAGCAGAATTGTCGAAGCATCTATTTGATCGTGAAGCGATCTTTACAGGTCCCCTTTCTTGAGGTTCTCGACTTTCCTGGCGGTACGGCTCCTACAGGCATCCGAAACGTGACGACTACCGCACCGCAAGCATTACTGCTGCTCAATGATCCCTGGATGGAGGATCAATCCAAAGCATTATTAGAGCGAGTCTCCGATGACAAAACAGCCGATTCCGATACTCGTGTCAAAACGCTTTGGAATCTTGTTTACCAACGCAATCCATCAGATGACGAAATAAGGAACTCTCTTGAGTTTCTAAAGGCAATGGAAGCGTCTGGCCTCGATGTTGATCAATCCGCATCGATAAATGAGACCGGTCGTTGGGTCTCTTTGTGCCGTGCACTATTAAGTAGCAGCGAATTTCTTTACCGAGACTAGCACCAAGCGAGCAATTCGATGAATCCGAACGAGCATCTTGTCGAACGTCGTCATTTCTGCACCTCGGCAGGCGCCGGCTTCGGTGCACTTGCGCTCATGTCGTTACTAGGTCAGGATAGGGGGCCACGAGCCTTAGGCGATGACTCATCAACCCGGTCGTCACAGGCTGACACCTCACCTATGGCTTCCAAACCACCCGTGATTCCGACGAAAGCCAAGTCGGTAATTTTTTTGTTTATGTTTGGTGGCCCATCCCAAATGGATTTGTTTGACTACAAACCTGAGCTACAAAAGCGAGACGGACAAACCATCGAGAATGAATTTCGTCGTGGAACAAAGACAACGGCTGTACTTCAAGCTAGCCGTCGTACCTTTCGCCAGTGTGGTGAATCGGGATTATGGTGCTCCGATGCATTCCCCAACCTATCCAAACACATGGACAAGCTGGCAGTTGTGAAAAGCTTGACCAGCGACTCCTTCGCGCATGGGAGCGCTTTACTTCAAATCAATTCAGGACGAACATTGCAAGGGCACCCTTCACTCGGTTCCTGGGTTACTTACGGTTTGGGATCCGAGAATGAGAATTTGCCCGGGTATGTTGTCATGTTAGATCCGCGAGGAGGCCCAACCAGTGGTGCTCCCAATTGGTCTAGCGGTTACATGCCAGCTGCTTATCAAGGAACATTGTTACGTTCCTCGTCTCAACCCATTTTGAATTTGACCCCACCTCATGGGTTCGGACGTCAAGCACAAAGAGACGAAATCGATTTTCTCAACAAGCTCAATCAAAGACATCTAAAACAACATCCAGACTCAACAGAACTTGCGGCAAGAATTGCAAGTTACGAGTTGGCATTCGAATTGCAAATGACTGCACCTGAAGCAATGGATTTAAGTCAGGAATCTGCGGCAACTTTAGAGAGATATGGTGTTAATGAGCCCAAGCCGGATTGGCATCCGTTAGCCTTGGGGCCAGCACCCTTTGGAAAACAATGTCTTATTGCTCGCCGTTTAGTCGAGAGAGGGGTGCGATTCATCCAGATTTATTCGGGGGGAGGAAATGCTGGTGGGCAAAACACATGGGATGGCCATCATGGGATCGAAGAGAATCTTAATCTGCATTGCCCGGAGGTGGATCGGCCTATAGCGGCATTATTAGCCGACTTGGAAGAGAAAGGATTGTTGGAATCGACTTTGGTGGTTTGGGGTGGCGAATTTGGGAGGATGCCTGTCTCCGAAACGTTTAATACCGGTGGTAAACCTGGAGGCAGGGATCACAATCCTAAAGGGTTTACGTATTGGTTTGCGGGAGCGGGCGTTAAACCAGGAACGAGTTATGGAGAAACCGATGAGATAGGTGAAGCAGCGGTGGTTAACCCTAGACCGTTGAGAGATTTACACGCAACAATATTGCATCTCATGGGGCTCGATCACAGACAGCTTACTTATTTCCACGGTGGACTCGACGAGAAGTTAACGGGGGTTTTGGATGCGTCTCCGATCCGTGAAATCATGGCGTAATAACGATCGACTGTAACGGAGTAGACATATGCTTTGTAGTGGGCGAGGCTACGAGACCTGAAGGCCCGGCGCGAACTATGCATCGCCCAGACTTCCATCATCCGGTAATGCCTTCTGCACCAATGGTCTGTTTGTGTCTTCCACTACCGGCAACTCTCTGCAAATTACGGCCAATTTTGCCCATCGTCTTTTGGGGGCTGCCATTTTGTATGGCAGGTAGAGATCTTGATTCGCCTTAGATTCCTGGGATCATGTCTAGAATGTTTGGATGCAGTAATTGGTTCTCACAGAAGAAGCAGAACAATGTGGCGATGGATAAAACGTGCAGTATGGGCAGTGTTAGCCTTGGTGGCTATTGTCGTCTCTGCAGTAGGAGGTCTTTGGTGGTACTATCATCCAGCCTATGAAAGGGAAGATGGTGTTCAATATGCAGAACGAAACGGCAGACCATTGACCATGGATATCATTCGGCCCAAGAATCCGAATGGCTTGGCTGTCGCGTTTATGGTTAGTGGTGGCTGGAAATCTAAAGCCGCTGGTGAGACAGAAGCTTGGTTGATGGCTCCGCTGCTACGACGTGGCTACACGATTTTTGCTGTATGCCATATCTCTCAGCCAGATTCGATGGTTCCCGAGATTATTGAGGATGTAATTCGCGGTATTCGAACCATTCGCCATCGTGCCAACGAGTATGGTATCGATCCGAATCGAATTGGAGTAACCGGCGGTAGTGCAGGCGGGCATCTGAGTTTAATGCTCGCAACTCGGGGCAAAGAGCCGCATCCAGAACCAAAAGACGATATTGACCGCGAGAGCGCTGCCGTCCAAGCGGTCGCGATCTTTTATCCCGTTACCGATTTGTTGAATCTCGATGGATCAACCGAAGATCTCGGCGATGGTGGGCCACCTAAGAGCTTTGTTAAAGCGTTCGGCCCGGAAGCTCAGGATAAAGAAAAGTGGCAGCAGATCGGTCGTGATGCCTCGCCCATCTATTTCGTAGATCAGGAGCTTCCCCCGACTTTGATTTACCATGGGGATGCTGACACGCTGGTACCCCTTAAGCAATCGGAGCGATTTCGCGATGAAGCAGCGAAATATGACAGAGAGGTAAAGATAGTGGTTCATAAAGGCGGCAGTCACGGATGGGTTTCCATGGTATGGGATATTCGGGCCTTCGGAGATTGGTTCGATCGACATCTTCAGTCACAATAAGTCTATAATTCGGCTCGAATGGAGTTGTCGATTTTTTGTTACTGCATCACTTGTCTTCACTTCACCGGTCATAACATCCATGAACGATAACGCTCAACGGTCTCTTGTCACGGTTTTAATCATCGACCCGAAACAATGTCTCCTCGCTGACTCGATCCACGAAGATTGGGCGATCACGATGGCAGCCTTAGTCTCGGAAGATCCCGAGGATTGGGCTGCAGCAACCCGTGTTTGGCCGCGGTATCGAACTCCGGCGGTTTGCAACGATGCAAGCGATATACCTTTGGAGACGGTTGAGCTGGCCGATGCGATAGAGACTCTAACCGGCGCGCCAGCTTGGGTTGTGATAGATTTTCAGAGCAAGCGACTCTTATACGGTGGTGACATACTCCCTCTCGAACCGGATTCATTTATAAATACGAATCCAGACGAGGAATCTGATAACAATTGGTTGCTAGTTATACATCTTCCACCTTGGTGGGAATTGCACGCAGATGGCTATATTGGGTCTATACCTCAACCTCGTGAATCCGAGATTACTAAACGAATAGTCAACCGCGACATTCTCTATGGTGCTCCACTTCTGCGAGATCTAGCAACGCGACTCGTTGAAGCAGATCAGCAGCACGATTGGATGAGCTATACCGCAAAGGGCTTTGACGCGAAGCAAGAGGAGTTAACCATCCAAATTCACCGAGATTGGCTCATGACTCCCCGAGATGACTTAGGAGGGCGAATACCTCGCGAGTTACTACACGGATCTGTAAGTTGGATCGAAAAATTGATCGAGGGGCAGCGTCATCGCTATCACTCTGGAATTCCATTCACTGGATTGCCCAAGGACTGGGATTCTTCAGATAACGGTCCAATAGGGCGCACAGAGATGTGCATGTACTTTACGTTGTGCCGGACGTTGGTCACAACAGGCTGGGCGGTACTTAACGAAATGCGAGAAGAACGAACATTACTGAAACGTGATGAAAAGATTACGTTGCTCGTCGCCGATTTGGAAAGCATAAAGAACAGTTGGATGGATTCGAATTATGAAGATGATGTGGCACCAAAAGTTGTCATTGAGTACGAACGCCGGCGAGTACCACGCGGCCAGGGGTTAGTTATCGACGGTTTTGATGAACCGGGAGCCACGCATGAAACGGATTGCGATTGTCCTATCTGCGATGTCATGAACGATGGTTTATTCGGTGTCGGATTTATTGGTTACGATGGCTATCATCTTGAGATGGACAACGAATTCGCCTTTTCGATGTACGAGACCCATGAAGAATGGGAGAACGAACGACAAGCCTACGAAGACGAATACGGTAGTGACGAATACGTTGAGTCAGAGGACTGGCTTGGCGATGACTTAGATGATGAGATGGATGACGAAGTCGACGATCTAAAGCCTGTTTGGTCGGGAATCCAATCGCGAGACGAAATGCCTGGCGGTCAGTTGCCCGGTGACTCTAGCGGTCAATTGCTCATGGCGTTTATGCTCTCGGAGTTGACGGGCAACATGCAAGGGAACAATGCACCGCAGCACGAGATCGACACGCTCAACCAAGAGTTCAAAGCAATGAGGAAAGGCACGGGCAAGGAAAGAAGGCAATTAGCGGCCGCCTTTAAGAGCAAGCTCGAGGAGTTAACCAATAAGTATCCCGCATTGACTCCCAAGATCGCGGACTTCCAAAGCATGATCGATGAGTCCGTGCGAAATAGTTAGAGATTGTCTCGATAGAAACGGTTTAAGGCTGGTACCATCCCTTGCTAACGCTGCGGGTTGTGATCAAAACAAGCCCGATGCGCGAGCAAAGGGATCGCACGCCGGTTAACGTCCCCGAAGCATTAGCAACCCAAACGCCAATCCCCCTAGGTGCCAATCGCATGCGATGTTTTCGAATCGCCGGTTCGCGCGGTTCAGGCATGAGTTAGAACAGGGCAATCCCTCACCTTGCGCTTTCGGGCTGGTATTGAAAACCGTCCATCGCTCACACTATCGGGCTGGGGCGAGTAAATTTCCAAAAATTTGGTCCTCTTCGTGTAATGCTTTACCATTTCCTGTGTGTTCTCTTCTGGAATCTTGGTGTTTCGACCATTTTTATCAGAAAAGCCGAAACACAAGCCCTCGGCTCCCAAGAATCCCAACCCGAAGTGTAAGCGAGGGATTTACGATTGCCGATTTTAGATTGGATTTCCGTGTCGCCGATCTCACCAAGAGATCGGATTGCGTTCTGTCTTTAGTCTTACCAATCTTCAATCATCGGTCGCCAATCTAAAATCTTAAGCGTCGGGTTGTGAATTGCCATCTTGTCTAACGTAAACCAAATCCAATCGTGAATCCCACTCTGAGCGATACCCGAAACAGCCTGTTGCTGCGGTTGCACGACCAACGCGATATCGCTGCTTGGGATCAATTCGTTGCGATCTACGAGCCGCTCGTGTTCCGATTGGCCCGATCCAAAGGATTTCAAGAATGTGACGCTCGAGACATTGTCCAAGAAGTTTTACTCGCCGTCGCAAAAGCCATCCATCGATGGGAACCCCATCCCTCCAAAGGCAGATTCCGCGATTGGATATTCCGAATCGCCAGGAATCTCATGATCAACTTCTTAACTCGTCGAAAACACCAACCGTTACCCACTATCGAAAGATGGTCCAGTTTTTTTGACGTGAACACCGAGCCCTTAAAGCTGGATCCCGATGCCACGCAAGAATTCGACCTCGAGTATCGACGTCAGCTGTTTTGGATAGCAGCAGACATTGTTCGCCAACAAGTGAAGCCAAATACTTGGGAGGCCTTTCGACTAACGGCCATCGACAATCAAACTGTTGCCAAGACATCGAAGCAATTGGGTATGAACGAAGGAAGCGTCCTAGTAGCCAAATGTAGAGTTATCGCACGCTTAAGGGTCGAGGTTTCAAAACTCGAAGAACAACTCCACGGCGAACCGAAACGAGGAGGCTTGTAAGAAAACATGAAACGAGAATGCAATCACATTACCGAGAACCAATTGCGAGTACTGCTGTTCGATCAGGAAGATTCGTTGGAGTCGACTCAAATCGCCATGCACGTAGAGACCTGCGAAGACTGTCTGATGCGATTAAAGGAGTTGGCGAAAATGCCCACTCATGAACTCGAAACGTCCAAGCTTTTGACCGGATACACGTCAGCACTGAACTCCTTATCGCGCGATGTACCTCAAAATTTTAGTGGGATCGAGAGCGATACGAGCATTGACCGCGAGATGCTGGAGCCTCCGTCTCACCCTGAGATGCTCGGTCGAATCGGTCGATACGAAATCGAGCGCCGCATCGGCTCCGGCGGCATGGGTGTTGTCTTTAAAGCGATTGATACCGAATTAAATCGCCCTGTGGCCGTGAAGGTTCTAATGCCCCATCTAGCCAGAAATGGCGCGGCCCGACAACGCTTTAGTCGCGAGTCTCGTGCGGCAGCGGCAGTGGTTCATGAGCATGTCGTCGCCATTCACAACGTTGACTCCAGTGCCAAGCTCCCGTATTTGGTCATGCAGTATGTTTCTGGGGAATCGTTACAGGCTCGCATTGACCGCGAAGGGCCGCTCGATATCGACCGTATCCTTCGAATCGGCATCCAAGCCGCATTGGGGCTAGCGGCTGCACATGAACAAGGCATCGTGCATCGCGATATCAAGCCAGCCAACATTCTTCTAGAGGATGGTGTTGATAGGCTTCTAATCACCGATTTCGGATTAGCCAGGACCGTTGATGATGCGAGTTTAACTCACACAGGTGTCGTGGCTGGTACTCCTAGTTATATGTCTCCCGAGCAAGCGAACGGAGACGCGGTCGATTCGCGAACCGATCTCTTTAGTCTTGGTTCGGTGCTGTATTTTGTTTCGACGGGGCATCCTCCTTTTCGAGCGGAGCGCGCTATGGGGGTACTGCACCGCATATGCAACCAACCTCATCGACCCGTATGGCAAATCAACAATGCGATTCCTGATGAGCTTTCACAGGTTATTGACCGATTACTCGAAAAGACTCCTGCGAAACGATTTGCAAACGCGACCGATGTCGCTGACGCATTGACGCGAATCTTAAAGGACAAACAGAACAGGCGGTATGGTTTAATGAATCGTCGCAGCAGGTGGCTAACGAGGTATCGAATCGCTGCATGGATAGTGGCCACGTTGCTGTTACTAGGTGCAGGGGTGTTTTACTTGCAGGTTAGATACAGAGGCTTGTTAGAAGAATACTTCTTCGCTGAAGTTCACGAGCGAGAGATTTCGCCGGAGCAGCTTGCAGTACCCCCTGATGAAACAAAGCCAAAATATTCAATTGATGACCTATTTGGACCATCGGAACCAACTCCGGCCACGAGTCGAGTAGAGACGGCGCCAACGACTCCGTCCGAATTGAAGCTTGAGGAACGCGAATTCCAATCGGAATTGAACTCGATTCAAGCAACCATGAACTCTTTGGATCGCGAATCGAGAACTGTCGAGCCTGATTCCTTTGATCTGTTTCAAGCGGAGATCAGGGCCATGGAGCAAGAGTTACAAAAGATCGATCCAGCTAAGAATCAAAACTAATTTTTCATAAGGATCTCAATGATGAAGTTTAAGAACAAGGGTTTTACGAGAATTGCAAGCGTCGGATTGATTTGTTTGCTCACCAATCAACTGAGTTTCGGGCAAAACTCTGATCCAAAAGGATCTGAATCCAAATTGAGAGCGACCGCCGGCAACGACAAGGAAGCCAACAAAAAGCGAACCTTGGATGACATAAGAAGTAAGCTCAAGTTGAGTGATTCGCAGGGAGCTTCTGAGCGAATGGGAATGGGAGGTGGAATGTCCTCTGGCATGGGGGCCGAGGGTGGAATGGGAGGTCCGGGAATGGGTGGAGGCTACGGTGGGCCAGGGGGAGGCATGGGAGCTGCTCCCAGCGAAAAGCAGCTTTTAGGTCAGCTGATTCAGCGATTACGAGAGCGATTGAACACTCCGTCTGACAATCGTGAGAAAACGGAAAAGCAATTGCGAGCCGCTTTGCAGCAATACTTTGAAGCAGACATGGGTGAGCGCGTCAAAGAGTTCGACAAAGTGAAGGCTCGCGTTACGGAGATGGAAAGCAAGCTTCAAAGAAGACTCGACAGCGAAGAGGATATTATCGAATTGCAACTTAAACAAATATTGCACAAAGCCGACGGGCTCGACTTTAACGTACCGAGTGGTTCCATTGACGGATACGGTGGATACGGCGGCGGATACGGCGGCGGGATGGGCGCTCCTGGTGGTATGGCGATGGGTGGTATGGACGGTGGACCTGGTGGTGGGGCCGGTCCAGGCCCAGGCGGTCCAGGCAGTGGTTACGGTGGCATGGGAGCTGGTGATGGACCCGGCATGGGTATGGGCCCCGGTGGTGGCATGGGCGGAATGCCAGGGGCTGAAGGCAGCTTGCCTTTAGTTGGCTACGATGCGTCGTTTGGATTGACTCGGGTGCAACGATTGGAAGTAACTGAGTTGACGGACGACGATCCGCTAAAGAACTACGTCGCAGACAATAGTGGCATTGAGGCCATGACGGAAAAAACTGATAAAGACAAGATGATCAAGATTCTTTTGGCCTTTCATAATTTTGAATCTCGATTTAAGCATCTGCCTCGCAGTGAGAATCGACGGACCGCTAGCGAGCCTCCTCACAGTTGGCGCGTCGCGATACTACCATTGTTGGGATACGCCGACCTTTACAACGAATACCAATTTGATCAGCCATGGGATAGCGATACGAATCTCAAGCTAGCGGCAAAGATGCCCGCCATCTATCGTTCGACGGAAACACGTATAAAAGATACTACACCTTTCAAGATGCTGGTCGGAGGAGGTGCATTCGATTCGGGTGTCGCCCCACCGAGATTTGCGGACATCACGGACGGTACATCTAATACAGTCGCCTTGATTGCGTTTGAAGACGAGGTGATTTGGACCCAACCAGAGGATGTTAACTACAGTACAGCCGAATCTTTATCGCCACGAGCCTCGTCGAATCTGATTGGGATGGCAGATGGGTTCGTAAGGGCAGTACCGAACATAGACCCGGGCACTCTTCACGGCTTGATCACCCGAGGGGGCGCCGAGGTGGTAAGACTAGAGTCTTCTAAGTAGTCAACGCTCTCTGAGGGGTCTCGCTTTCGATTGCACCGAGTTGAGACACCGAACCAAGGTTTCATGTGATATTGGAAAAACCTTGAAAAAGTGGGAGCAAGCCGGAGGTTGCCAAGTAGTCTAAGGCTTAGGCTTGCCAGAACGATAATTGAGGCTAAACTTAGAGTCAATGACGGTCGCTTGGTGGAATTGGCAGACACGCCAGACTTAGGATCTGGTGCCGCAAGGCGTCGGGGTTCGACTCCCCGAGTGACCACTTATTTCTTCTCGGTTTTCACTCTGAAAACCGTATTTTCCCAATGTTTTTGCTAGGTCGGTTGCTTGTTGTTGCTGCTCGTTGCCGCAATTTGCTGCGTTGCATTTTGCGTTGCTTTTTTCGCTGGTATCGAACTCAACTGCGTTGCATTCTGCGTTGCCTTGAATCGCTCGTTCAACGTCCCCATCAGTGACCAACAAATAGTTCTGTCGTGCGACCTCGGGCGTATTACCCAGCCAGGCGCAAACAACGTGCAGAGGAAACTCCCGTTCCAATTCCGTCTGACGACTAGCTCTTAACGAGTGGAAAAGTCTTGCCCACGGGGGAATACCAGCTTTGCGGAGTTTCTTAAGCAATTGTGTTCGTAGGTTTGCATTCTTCCAGCCTTGGCCCGAGTTTGCAGCGTTCCGATAAGCTGGCTTGTCAACGACGTATTCCGAACCCTCGGGAGCCAATTCCCAGGCCTTCTCTAAATACGGGCGTAGCTCAGCAAAAATTGGGCAGGATCGAACTCCTCTTCCCTCATGGTGTTCAACCTTAGGTTCGGGAACGCTCATCGTCGAAGACTCCCAATCGATATCTACCCAGCGAATCGAGAGCACTTCACTCGGACATCGAAGGCCGCCAAACCGACAGAGGGCGAGAATTGTCTGCCACGTTGGGTCCACATGCTTCATAAGCTTTAAGATGGTATCCGATTCAACAAACGAGTTACTTTTATTGCGATGGCTCTTCGCTTCAACCTTACGAAACGGGTTGGATTCAATGATGTCCCAATCCAGCGCGTCTTCGAAGATCTGACGAGCGACTTGGATTCGTTTACGAATTGTGGTGGACGCTAGACCTTTGCCCTTGAGTTTCTCGTGAAACTGCTTGGCATGACCGGCCGTAACTTCGTTCAAACGGATTCCCTTTGGTAGATACTCTTTGAGATTCCTACCCGCTTGCCCCCAATTTACTATCGTTGCTGGCTTTTTTCCGTCGGTCATTCGTTTTAGGTAGCTGTCGATATAATCCGAAACGGTCGGACATTGCTCGACGGGCTCTAGTGGTTCCAGTAGCCCAACCGCCTCCAACTTTCCTCTCAAAGTGGGATCATTCTGCGTGATAGAGGCAACCCAAATCGAGGTATCCCGATCCATCGAGCCGGTGATCGATGCGGATAGAAGAGCCTCCACTCGAACTTTGACGGATTCCGCGTAGCGCTTAGGATGCTTTCCCAAATAGATGGTTTGCCGTTTGCCATCATGAGCGACAAACTGAATCCGTCGTGTCCCATTTGCAAGGGTAACAATGCTTGCCATATAAAAAGTCCAGTCAGTTTTAAATCCAACGTAGGAATGGTTTGCGGTAACGAGCCATTCGTAAATGGTTTTCGGGTAGATGTTTTCACCGCATTCCTAAATAGTTCTCAGATGATCATTCAAAAGTCAACAGTCTTCGGTCGCCGGCGGCACGTGCGCTACGTGCCTGCTTTTCGAGCATGCACAAAACTTAGGCACTAAAATTTATTTCGGATTTGAAAATTACTTACCCGTAGTCGTTGAGTTCTTGTTTTGATCGAATCTCGCGGTTGCTGGTCTGATCCAGGGCCGACTACGATTCACTTATGATTGGTGCCGATGCTAAATTTGGTTGTCGATTGTTTTGTGGTAAATACAGAACGACGCGTCCTTGGGGCTCGTTCTCGAGCTTCACTGTTTCAACTTCCTTGCCCATGCAACGCTCCAGAATCAATTTTGCGGCTGGCACGTCTCCGCCGATTGCTTGATTAATCAGAGACTTTATGACAGCCGTGAAATCACTGTCGGTGATGCATTTTTCGAACAATCCACGGAATCGATCTTGCCGTTTGTTTCCTTTAGAAAACTGATTGCCTGAGCCGAATCGACCATTAGTTTGCCTACCGTTAGATACCGATTCATCGGAGCAACACTTTCCATTAACAAAAGATTCGTCGCCCTTAAATTCATCGTTCATGGGATTTTTCCTTTATCGCTTTTCTGATAGCTGAAATCGTTCTGGATGCTTCTTTAACAACGATACGGCATTGGTTACGAAGAGCAGTAACCTCAGGTTTCCAGGGAGGAGATAGCTTCCCGCGAAGATGACTTACCATACTCAAGGCTCGCGAAAACTCTTGATCAGACTCAATCGCTATCCTCTGTATCTCATGAAAACTCTGGCATGCAGCGCTTGGATCGTCCAGCTTTAAGGCATTACAGACATCTTCTTTCCTTTTAGTTCTCAGATTCATTGCAATTTTGCAAAACAATGCGAGGTGGTTTCCAATCAGTTCTTCGGTATCATCGCTCATGCTAAACCTCTGTGATCGTTTTCTCGTTTTTAAGTTGAAACTCATTGGTAGCCTTATCTATGCGATTTGGCGCGGTATTTATCCTGCGATCCGTTACAAGGCTTCTAAGTTCGTTGTATCTACGTTTTGCAACTGTGTAGAGAAGTCGTGCAACGTGAAGGCCTGCTCGTTCATGACTAGCAGCCATGTGAATGCTTAACCCCATTGCTTGCCAGCCCAGTAACGATCCGATGACAGCCTCTCGGGTTACCTTGCCTCGCCATTGAGGGGCAAGAGGTTCGTGCAATTCGATTTGTTCCCATGTGGATTCCACCACAAGAATTCGAATCGGAAATGCCAACAAGCGGCTGATCTCTTTTTCGAATCTTTCCCGATCGTTACCCACACATCCAATGAGATCTTGAAGACTCTTTCTTTCGATTCTGCACACATCTGGACAAGCAGCCAGTGCGTAGTCACCTGTCGTCAGCGAATCTGTAACTGTAGTTAACGGTGACAAGTTCAGCGGGTTTTGCTCTCTTGTGTCGATAATAGCTACCACGTTAGATGGATCTAGTTTCGCGGGAAGTGTCATTCGGTCTCCTCACTAATCAATGCGCCGGATTGTGCCGGGTGGAAACATCCTTTTCTGTGCACACACCCTTGGACGATAATGAACTGACCTAGATCAACCTGGCGCAATTCATCAAAAAACCAACGATTTAGCGTCATTTAGAACTCTTGTTCCGAACCAGAACTTTGAAGAGAAATACCTTCAAAAACTTGTTTGTTTCGATAGCGACCAAATGTGCGTTTGCTATGTCGAAAACGGCCCTGCATTTGTGTTGAAAATCGGACTTGCGAGAGTTCTCCACCCCAGTCACGGTATGCGTTATGCAAGTCGCTTGACGCGACGACAAGCTCGGGCGAAACATCGCAGCAATCGGCAATAAAACGTCCTATCTCATCTGATTGCCCACGGTAACTAGCTGTTTCCGTGATCACCGATTGAGGCTCGATGAAGCCGTTCTCTTGCCAATCCCTGAAGCCTGACAGTAGCCAATTGAGGATGCCAGGGCCCTCTTTTCGAATCAACAGTTTGTGATAGTTGGGTATCGGCTTGGTCGCCTTTCGCAGATCGATACGGAATGGAATCAATTTTATTCGCCTCCAAATGGCTTCATCGCTACCCGAAATTTGTGGCAGATGGTTGGTACTAAGCCAAAATTTATGTGTCCGTTTAAAGCTCCAAAAATCCTCCCTCATCCTTCTAGCAGTTACCTGCTCATCGCCCGTCAAATCTTTTACACGTGCTTCACGTAATTTCATCCCTTCATCCGGCTCGGAGATAGCGACAAGGCGACGTTGATAAAGCGAAGCGATTATTGTGTCGTGTTCGTTATTCGTGCCGAGCAATAACTTGTTGGGTGCGAGCATTGCGTAGTCGCCTAGCAACTCGACAACCGTGTTCCATATAGTCGACTTGCCGTTCGCACCGGCTCCGTAACAGATAGGGAGAACGTGTTCGCCTACGTCACCGGATAGCGAGTAACCCAAAAGCGCTCTAATGTATCTCTTGGCCTCATGATCTTCGCCAAAGATAAGGTCAATAAACGCATTCCAGCTTTCACATGTCGCGTTTGCATCAAATGAGACGTTTGCGACTTGCGTGATGTAATCCGATTGTCGATGCTCACGAAAAGCCCCTGTCTTGAGATCAATCGTGCCGTTCCGAGTATTGAGTAGGTAAGGGTTTGTATTGAGTTGATCGTGCTTAACGGTTGTTCGATCGTCCGTTCGTGAGAGTGTTATGACGTTGTCAATTGTAGCTCGGCGATTCAATGCGATGCAGAACTTTGTGTATTCAAGATTTTGAAGTTGGGGTACCCATTCCCAGTACCTATGGGCTAAAATCCTCATTCGGCTAGTCACATAAACGAGATCGTGATCGATATCCCAATGTGTCCCAGTCCAATACAACCATTTTTTCCACGACGGAACGTAGCGAAGTTCCGAACCGTAAACATTGATGAAATCGACTGCGATCGCGTTTTCATTGCGATCATTACCCGGAGCCCAATTTTGCTCTCGGAGCAATCGATCTTCGACCTCCTTTGGAGGATGCGTCTCAATCGAATCAGCACTCATTCCTTGACCTCAATTCGGTTAAGCGTTGCGAGCAAAGCCAAGTCGAGATCTCGGCATATGATGTCGACTGCCTTCGTGTCGCGAATGTTATGAAGTCCGACGTTGTGACCCCAATCAAATACTCTCAACCAGAACGGAGGTAATCTCACTCTTAGGTATTCCTCTACTAGTCGTTCGCCTTCGCAAGAAGTGTGAAATGGTACTTGGACGCATTGCAAACGAACATCGCCGTCAGCGATGAATCGGATATGACGATTACCTTCCACGATCACCAAAATATGCGGCCGGCTCATTTTTCACGCCCCTGTAAAAGGTCAAGCAGAGATTCTCGAGGAATCCTAACGGAGTGACGAATTTTCACTGCTCTCAAATCTCCGGACTTTATGAGGCTATAAATGGTCCTTTCAGAGAGATTGAGTGCGTATGCTGCCTGTCGAATGGTGTACGCAAGACAACTGTCGTCTTGGAGTTCGGGAGGACGAAGAACAACCTTTTTATTAGAAGAATGTTTCCGAGTAGCTCGATTAGAATGTGATGAGCTAGTCATGGTGGCTATCCTGATGCGTTGATATCTCGCAGACGGGTGAAGTCCCTACTCGAACGGGCAAAATTCGAATTGCACGGGCACATTCATCTTTGAGGCGTCTATTTGCCTCTTTTAGTGCATCCTGATACCTCCAATACAAGTCGCCGTTTCGGCGCCAGCCTGTTGAGTAAAGGCTCTCTATAATGAATCCTGTCATAGTTATCTCCGAAGGAAATGGTTTCGAAGATATGGTAAAGAGCTTTTCGTATATCGAGCAAAATCGGGGAACTTGATTACTTTGGCGGTCGCTTTACTCTCTCTAAATGCACGCGAATTCTTGCTTTTTCTCGCACGGACAGGCTAAGAAAATTATCAAGGTCGCGTAGAATTTCGGGCAATCTGTATAGTCTTGCACGTGCATCATTTGGGCATCTACCAATTGGCGTTGCTTTTAGCTTTCCTGATGACGAAAAGCGATTTACCCAGCCTCTTGCGCAATCCATATCCTGTTCTATCGCCATCCCGCAATCGAACAGGGAGACTCCATTCTCGGTAGATTCTTCGAGCCTGATAATAATGTTCATTTGCGATTTTTGATAATTCTGAACCGGCTCAACTATGTGCTCGATCCAGTCTTTTCTCGTCCATTTCTGACTGCAGGACGTAAGTATGAGGATAGCCTCATTTAACTGGTCATGGACGTGGTCGCGAACAACGCAAACGTAAATCGCGTCGTCTATCACGCCGTTAACGCATCCAAGAGTCCACGGATGGATCATACGGTCATCGGGTGGAAAAACCCCAGGATAAATCGTCCGGAGAGCGGGTAAGGCCTGACGCATACGATACATCGCATTGTCGAGAGAAGCGTTCTCATTACCCTCCTCAAATCGAATCCCTTTTGGAAGAACACCGTTAAGTAGATTCGTTATGTAGGCAAAACCCTCTTTTTGGGCTTCAACTGCGATGGAAATGGGGTCGGAGTTCATTGCAGATTTTCCATTTGTTGGAATAGACGCCATCAAACTATATGAATTAGATGGAATAACGACTCATCAGGGCTGACGCAGGATAGTAAATTGCCAGCGAATTCTTAAATAATAAGCCATCTGGCCTAGCGACTCAATCATCCTTGGGCCTAATCGATCCAGACCGAACTACGCGTCTGTATGGAGTTCGACCGGTTCGCTGGGAGTCCGATAGACGTCACTCAGTGTCTGCCCTTGATCATCTTTCCACTCGATCCATCCATTCGCCGATCGGCCTAAAACAACTGCTGCAGCGGTACTGGGCGAGGAGAATAGGTAATCTTGTGTGAAGACGTACTCGCCATTTCGTTCCTCCATCACGCCGGCTGCTAGCAATCTTTCTCGATGTGGGTTCACCGCATGAGCGCCGGAAGGTGCTACTTCTATGCGAGCTCGACTTCCTTCAAACACAACAAAACCATCTTCGACCAACTCGCCTTTACCTTCGCTGCCACCACCACGGACATAGAATAGATGCGATGGCGTGCTAGGCTTCACAATTGGTTCGAACACCGGATAGCCCAACGTTGAGACCAGCATCCGCATTGTATCAAAGATGTCGAGCAACTCAGCGACCATTGGCTCGGTGACGTGAGTCGAGTTCGGTGGTACTTGGCCATTGTCCAATTCGAAGCGCCCTACCTCTTTGGCTTGTTGCATGCAGTACCATTCCAGGTATCGGATATGGGCCTGAGTAAAATTCTGAGACTTCGACACGCAGAAGATAGCCGTCTTCCAAAACGTCTTGGTCTTGTTGTGGCTATCGAATCGCTTACGAGCGTCCTCTGTCTGGCCGATGTATACTATTGGCTTGGCGCCGTCTTCATCCTCTCCAAACAGGAAGTAAACGCCTGGGTGATCGAGTTCCCACCGCAGCTTGCCTGCTGCTAACTCGCTACGAGGGATGAGAACCGCTAATACCAGACGAGTCGTTATGTCCGCGATACGAATTCCACGCGGTTCACCTGTTGGCAAATAGATCTGAATCGTCTTAGCGGTTGCAGTGGTCACAAGTGAGTTCGCCCCGAAAAACATTGGATTGTAGCGATTCCAAAGGCTGGGGGCTATTGCCAAACGACGTTCTCGATGGAGACAGAAAGCCCCAGTGAAGGATTCAGTATTTGCTGCTACAATGCCGGGTTTTGATTGACGGACTAAAGCGTATTCCAGAGTTCAATTGGGAGAGCCGTCATCGCAATCAGGATGAACAGTATCGGGCCGCGATTTAGGAACCTATGGCGAAACGCAACTACGCAGATTTGACAAAGGCGGAATTGATCCGGCTCTTAGAAGCAAGGGATCGACGGGACGCCACGCGTTTTGGTCTGGTCTGGGAAGCAAACGAGATCGAACGGGACAAAGCTCTCAACCAAGACTTTGTCGCACTCGATCTGGATCAAAACCTTTCGTGCGGCACGGCCCCGTGGAAGAACCTCATCATTGAAGGGGACAACTTCGATGCCCTTCGCTACCTACGGATGACCTTTGCGGGCCGAGTCAAATGCATCTACATCGACCCTCCGTACAATACTGGCAACAAGGACTTCGTCTACAACGATCGGTACGTCGACAAAGAAGACCTATGGCGTCATTCCAAGTGGTGTGAGTTCATGTTCCAGCGGCTAACGTTGGCGAAAGATTTGTTGCGGCAGGATGGCGTGATCTTTGTTTCGATTGGAGAGGATGAAATCGGAACGCTTCGGCTGCTAATGGATCGAGTGTTTGGTTTTCAGAATTTCATTGCCACGGTTGTATGGCAAAAAAAACAGTCACCACAGAACGATGCTACCAACCTTTCCGATATGCACGACTTTATTTTAGTATTTGCACGAAAAGCAAAGTCAAACAAAAATGACCCTACCGGATGGTCCAGAAACCTGTTAGCGCGAACAGCTTCAGCAAACGATCGGTACAAGAATCCCGATAACGATCCGAGAGGCGATTGGACATCCGGAGACTATACTTGCAACAAAACCAGGACTGAACGCCCGAATCTGTACTACCCCATATTAAATCCCCATACGGGTGTGGAAGTCTTACCAAACGAACGACGAGTTTGGATAGTCGAACGCGCTGTCACAGAAAAAACCTCAAGGAGGGAAGAATCTGGTGGGGGGCAAATGGAAGAAGTGTCCCTAGACTAAAGAACTTTCTCTCCGAGGTTGCAGACGGAATCGTCCCGACCACTTGGTGGACGCGGGACGAATGTGGAGATAACCAAGAAGCACGTCGTGAGTTGCGTGATATATTGCCGACAGGTGAAGATTTCTCAACTCCTAAACCAGTTCGATTAATCGATCGAATTCTCAAAATTGCATGCAATTCGGACGATATAGTCCTCGACTTCTTCGCAGGCAGCGGAACAACCGCCCATGCGGTTCACAAGCTCAATAGAGTGGATGGAGGCAACCGACGTGTCATCCTAGTCTCCAGCGCGGAAGCGACAATAGATGAACCTGAAAAAAACCTTTGCCGTGATGTATGCGCTACGCGGGTTCGGCGTGTGATTGAAGGGTATGCCGAGAATGAAGGCCTTGGCGGCGATTTCGCTTATCTACGTTGTCGACGCATTAGCCCAGGCAACATCACGGATGTTGATCATGAACAGGTTTGGATCGCCCTTCAACTGACTCACATGCCAGCGATTAAACCTTTCGATGAGAGCCAGAAGTTCATGATTGCAGACCACGACGGGACACGACTGATCTATGTACCACATTTGAAAGCACGCGGTTCTCAGGTGTTGCTGGACGCAGCATTGGATAGTCCCTCCACGATCGTTTATACATGGCAACCAGAACTTGTGAGCCAGCGGCTTATGAGTGCCGCGAACACACAGATTGAACCGGTTCCTGAGAGTCTTGCTCAACGCTTTGGATTGAGGATCTAAGTTTATGTCAATGATCCCTCTAAGGCAGTTCCAACAGAAAGCGGTCGAAAGCGCGGTCAATATATTTCACTTCATGCGGGATGTGCTGAATAAGGCTGGGTCGAACGACGACGCGCGTGCTACCGCGATTCATGATAATGGCTATTTGCTGATTGAAGCTCCTACCGGCAGTGGTAAGACGCTCATGGCAGGTAATATCGTTCACCGATTGTGCCATGATGATCAGGTCGTATGGTTCTGGTTTGCGCCATTCAAAGGAGTCGTCGATCAATCGGCAGCATTCTTGCGAGAGCAGTTCCAGGGACTGCGGTTGCGAACGTTGAGCGAGGACCGCAATCCCATCGGTACACGCAGCGGTGACGTCTTTGTCACAACATGGCAGTTAGTTGCAACTCGGATCAAGGACCGTCGCAGCGTTCGCACAACCGGCGAACAGAATGCAAGTATCGACGATCTTATCCTCGAATTGCGAGAACAAGGATTTCGTATAGGAGTCGTGGTTGACGAAGCGCATCATACATTTAAGGGAGACAATCAAGCGGCAATCTTCTATCGCACTGTTCTAAAGCCTGAATACACAATCTTGGTTACGGCAACACCGGATGACAAAGATTTGGATGACCTCAAATCTCGTATGCAGATCAAGCATATCCACAAAATCAGTGTCAGCCGTGCCGATGCAACGGGAAATGGCTCCACTGAAGGTTTAATCAAACGAGGCGTAAAAGCGATCGCATGGCGTGTTGAAGAGGGTTCGGAGGCACTGGTTGATTTCGAAAAAACAGCATTGAGGAACGCGAATGAACTGCATCATTTCCTAAAGGGGCAGCTTCGACAGGCAGGGATTAACTTGACACCTTTGATGTTGGTGCAAGTCGACAGCCGACCAAAAAGTGTTGAGCGCGCCCGCGATTCGCTTCTTGAGCTTGGTTTTAAGGAATCGCAGATCGCAACACATACTTCAGCAGAACCGGATCCGACCCTATTGTCTCTGGCGAACGACGAAAAGGTAGAAGTTCTAATCTTCAAGATGGCTGTTGCGCTAGGATTCGATGCACCACGGGCATGGACGTTGGTTTCGATGCGGACAACAAAGGATGAAGATTTTGGCGTACAGTTGATTGGTCGCATCCTGCGTGTGCATAGAAGATTACAAGGTAAATCTGTGCCCGATCCATTGCGTTATGGCTACGTCATGCTAGCCGATATCGATTCGCAAGGAGGGCTGGATAAAGCCGGCCAACGAATCAATCAAATCAAGACGCAATACGCCACAGTCAGCCCAACGATGATTGTTTATGCTAACGGGAAAGATATGCTGGTGCAGTCTCCCGATGATGGTAACCAATTGCAGTTCCTTCCAGAGCCTCCTCCTGGTGCTCATTTTCAACCGGCTCCTGCTGCGATTCTGAATGCACAGGGTGACGTCGATGTTGAACAACTGCCGCTGTTCGTCGGTGCTTTCGGTGGTGCCGAGTTGAGTCGGACCATTCGGTCAGTGATCGGTACAAAAACACCAGAGCAGAAAAAGCATACCTATTCTTTGCGCGAGAATGTGCCGCGAGTTTTCAAGACGGAAGTCATGCAGCAGGATGAGGATGTTACTGAGGATGAAGTTGCGGCGAATTTCATCGTCAACCTAAAGACGCTACGAGACTCGATTCTTGCCAACTCACCCGTAACGGTTCAAAAGAAGACGGTCGAAATCTTCACGCAACAAATTCAGATCGAGATCGATTTCGCACCGCCTTCTTTAGAGGAAAAAGCGTTGGCCGCCCAGCGTACTATCCTTATGTACAAGACACTCAATCCCAAAATACTTCGGAGTGCGTTGACGCGAGCCGTGTTCGATCTGATGGTCAAAGAGAATATTTCCGACGCCACGGAAATCGCAGCGCGGAATGCGCTGGATGATATTCTCTGCTTTCATCCGTATCTATTGCGAGAGGCTTATAAGCGAGCGATTGCAGCGAAGGCGGTTGTTATCGCTGCAGAGGGTCTACCAACGACAATCGAATGGGAATCGCCTCTGACGGCTTCTCGACTGAATATCTACAAAGTCTATCCACCCATGAACAACTGGGAGATTGAATTTGCCCAGACTTTGGATAGCGATGATACGGATACCATCCTTTGGTGGCATCGCAACGAACCACGAAAGCCCTGGTCTATCAATGTTCTCATGGAGAATGGCCAAAACTTCTATCCGGATTTTATTGTGGGCATTCGAGGCCGCGAAACCGAGGACAATGGATTACTTGTAGATCCCAAGGAATCCTATCAAAGGGATAGCGAAACGGCAAAATTGACGGCGAAGCATCGGGTTTACGGTCGCGTTCTTATTTTAACCAAAAGTAATCCGAAGAAAGTTTGGGAGATCGCTAAATGGGATTCCTTGTATGATAAACCAGTAATCGAGGGGCGTTTCCTAATTCGAGAAGCCAGTAAGTATTAGCCGTAATCGGTACATTTAAACACAAGGACGACAGATGCCCATCTGATACCCTAGCATCGCTCTAGGAATTGGCTGTCGACCGAGGTGACTAAGTTCATCAATCACGTCAGAATTGTTTCTAAAACGTTGATCGGTGGAGTCAATGAAGGATTTGGTAGATCGAAGGCGATCGCGAATACAGACAAGCCATATGCATCGACGAAGATTTTAGCAGGCGTTCATTTGCTCTTTACAGATATTGCGTCAAGAAATTCCGAAGAGCAATAAAGTTTTTCAAAACCAAAAGTTCGTGTTACTATGTCGGAAAGTGAGTGTTTCGGAAGAACCGTTGGAGCCCGTATATGCGAAATCGTTGTTACATCCCAGGAGTCTACTCCTCAAAGAAAGAAAAGGATGCTGCGGCACGGTTGAGTCGATACTGCGATAGTGGCAGCAGGATGAGAATGCTGCTTGAAATGCGAGAGTCGTTACCCGCTCACTCGTGGCTGAGACTTCTTGGAGAGAGTTGGTCGTTATGCGACAACACGGGAATATACAGCGAACAAGTTTTCTTCGAACCACCCATTGAGAATATGGAGGGACCAGTAAAAGGAATGATGAGTAAGCAAGAGTGGGATGAATTTACTGCGTTTCCAGAATACCTAAAGATATATCGAGGATGTTACGTGGGACTCAACGACGATGGCATCAGCTATTCGTTATGTAAGAAAACTGCGGCTAGATTTCCTTCCCTAGTCGGTTATCGTAAGACCGGCTATCAGCCAGTACTCTTGCATGGATCCGTTTGGAAGCACGATATAGTTGCTTACAAAAACTGCCGTAATGAGCGAGAGATCATAATTCGAACGTGCGATATAGTTGAAACGGAATACCTCGAACTACAATAATGCGATGTCCATCGATTGCATTACAAGCAGTTAGAAAGAGTTCTTTGGCAACCCACCAAAAATTCTGTTTGTGTTTGATTGAACTGTTGTATGTGCGTGCCAAAGTCTTGGGAGTGTGTGTCAATCAAAACTCAATCTGGATGGATTGGTGCCTCTCAATTGCATGCAGCGTAGAGCTTGTTCTGGACTCGAAGGAGATCGAGACCATAATTTTGGTTTAGCGGTGATTTGAGAAAAAGGTGGAACGAGAGAGCTAATGACAAACGGAATACAAATAGACACAGGCTTGCAAGACCTTGTTTTTGGCATCGTGGCGCCGATCGGGACGGAACTGGATCCATTCAGTCGCACGCTTGGACGAATTCTTCAGAATCTTGGCTATGTACCGAGGCATTTAAAGTTGAGTGATCTGCTCAAGACAAAAGAAATTCAGAGGGCATTCGAACTTGACTTGGAATACGACACGGAAGGGCAGAGATACGACAAGTTCATGACGGCCGGCAACAAATTTCGCGAAGGAATGAAGCGAGGCGATGCTCTTTCCATGGTTGCAGTCGGTGCGATTCGGGAGATTCGTGAACGTTCCACTGGAAGCGGAATCCAGGAAAAGAACGCGTTTATTTTGCGTTCGTTGAAACATCCTGCGGAGGTCAAAAGTCTTCGTAACATCTATGGTCCAGCATTTGTACTGTTCTCGCTGGCTTCTAGTCGTACGGCTCGAGTAAACCATCTTGCCAAAAAGCTCTGTGACTCAAATCTGGGGTTTAGAATTACCGATTATTTGCCTGAAGCTGAGCGATTGATCAATCGAGACGAGCAAGAAGTCGATGAATCGATGGGGCAAAATGTTAGCAAAGTGTTCCATTTAGCAGACTTTTTTATTGATGTTGATCATGGAATGGAGGACTCCGTAAAGCGATTGGTGGAGTTGTTTCTTGGAAACGTGTTCATAACACCGACTCGTACAGAGCAAGGAATGTTTCTTGCTCATGCTTCATCGTGGCGAACTGCATCGTTACAGAGGCAAGTTGGCGCGGTGATTACAACTCAAGATGGTGACGTGATTGCTGTTGGCACTAATGAAGCAGCGAAGCCCAACGGGGGACTTTATTGGGAAGGAGATAATCCGGACTTTCGCGACTTCCAATACGGAAGCGAAATAAACGATATTATGAAACATCGAATGTTTCTTGATGTTATTAGAAGAGTCGTGAGCAGCGGTATGACGTTCTCCAAGACGCATCCCTTAGCGTCGGAGGATAATCCACAAAAAATTGCAAATTGGCTGATTGAGAATGGACACATGGAAAACGCACGCATTTTGAACGTCATAGAGTTTGGACGGTGCGTTCACGCAGAAATGGCAGCACTGATGGACGCGGCAAGAAGAGGGGTGTCGGTGGGAGATAGTTATCTTTTTTCTACGACTTTTCCGTGTCACGAATGTGCACGCCACATTGTCGCCGCAGGGATCCGAAAGGTCTACTACATCGAGCCGTACCCCAAAAGCCTCGTCGATGCACTCTACCCCGATTCCATACGTATTGAAGGGCAAGAAACGGACGATTTGGTAAATTTTGTTCCGTTTGTAGGGGTGGCTCCACGTCGGTATCAGGATGTGTTTAAAATGGGAGACCAAAACCGAAAGAAGTTGGTGGAGCACGCAAAGTCGTGGAATTCTGCCGTTGCCACTCCTAGGCTTGGCGAGTACCCTGACCGCACTCAGTGGATAAATCGGTATACTGAGAAGATGCTTTTCGAAAAGTTCGCTCTGGAGTTGGAGGACCGTTCAAATGGAAATGATAGAACTCGCGGACGGGTGGCTAACAAATCAAATTCAAAAAGTTCGCCAAGAAGTCCAAGATTGGCCGCAGGAAGTAAAGTTGCTTCGCAACATAAACGCAACTCTCGTGCAAAGTGACGCTGTCGTCGTGCGACAGGATGCGAAAGTCTTAGAGCCCTCTACGTGCCCATTTCCCAGTTCTAAACAGTAGACGCAGGTGGATTCGCTTTTCCGCTCAGGACGCCCCCCTGTAGTGTCTGGAGGGGCGTCATCGGTTACTTGCCGGCGTTCGGTCCTTTTCTACTTCTGAAATCGTCAAATCGTATATCCGCTTTTGGCTCTCGTACGGTAGCATTTTCCAGCGCTGGATCAGGTCATTAAGCATGTCGTACGATGCCTGGGAATCGGGCATCAAATCTTCGTGCGTTGCATTGTGCGTTGCCTCGTCAAAAACATCCGTTTTTCCAGGGATTTTGAGGGTCGTTCGACTCCCCGAGTGACCACTTGTTTCTTCTCGGTTTTCTCTCTGAAAACCACGTTTCCCCTATGATTTCCTTGGGTCGTCTTTGAGTTCTTGCTGTAGAAGCTAACTCTTATTACAGGCCATTCCGGGTGTCGTGCGGAGGTGCATTTTCTACTTGAACATGCGGAGTGGCGACTGCCCCAAGGAGGCAATCTTCAACGCAATTCACGGATTCCTCTTCCGCCAGTTGTCGAATGTAGGCGGCGAAATCTGGATCTTCGCCTTGCAGCAGGAAGGGCAGAGTCATGCGAAAATCGGTTCTGCCGCACCACTCCCTCATAAAATCATCCCACGAGTGCCACCGGCGACGTTGCTGGGCGGTCATCCGGTCGCTGTAGGCTGTTAGGTAGGCTCTTTCAAACAACGATATAAGAATCTCAAAAAGAACCATCATCCGTTCATGCTGCTCTTCTGTTAAATCAGGAGTTGCTGCTTGAGTCCGCAGTTTCAGGTCTGGATGCTCTAACACCAGCTTTAGAAAGTCGATGTAAGCATCGGAAAGCAATTGATAGACCTCCTCGTCTTCATTCTCTCTTTCTTTGCGTTGCTCTAACATGAAAGTGTAGATAGCCAGAGGTAGACCAAAAAACGTCACCAGATTGGCTAACCACTGCCAAACATCTAAGAAGCTCATTCTCGTCTCGTCGGAAAAAGTACTACGAAGTCTGTTCGTCAACATCTCGTAAAGTAAGAGATATTCCTTTACCTATCAACGACGAGAAATGACTCCCAGATAGTATCTTTTGAAGTTGCGCAGTAACAGGTTTTTTGGGCCAAAGGCCTTACGTTTGCCTAGCTCAGGCAGAAGGCCTGGGAATTGAGAAAACGATGATGTTAGGGCCAAAGGTCCGACCGTTTAGGGTGGCTTGGATACCAACTAGGAACAAACGGTCAGGCCGTTGGCCCTTGAAAACTCTTGGTGAATCGCGGTCCAAGCCCTCCAGACCTGGCTAGGTAAACGAACTGGACTTTGCCCCTAAATCAATGATAACGCAACTTCAAAACTTGTATCTCGAGTCCATTTCTTTGTTGTATTTGCCATTTTAGCTTTGGAATGCTTATCTGCCGATTAGTTTTGTCTGTGTTGACTCGATCGGTTTCAAGTGCGAGTCGAGGAATCCGTAAATCAGCTCTCGCGATTCATGTGGGGCGGAATGTCCACGTCCGTGAATGAAGAAGCTAAAGTTCTCCGGTTTGCCGATAAGATCGTAGACGTCAGCGATTTTGAGAAGCATCAGGGCCCGCTGACGTTGTGTGAGCGGAACTCCATCGTTGAGCGCGGATACATCTAGGTAGGCACGCGGAGCGATGAGGGCAATGATCTCGTGCATATCGATGTCGGGGAGCTCCCCTTTTAATAGAAGTGGTCGAATTGGTTTAAGGTAGATATACCACTTGTCTCGCGACCAGTCTTCAACATGTTGGTTATGGCGAAAGAAGGAAGCACCGCAATTGCAGACGCATGCCTTTAAGCGATCGTCATAGGCTGCAAGATAATAGGAACCATGGCCGCCAAGCGAGTGTCCCATGACACCAATGTTCTCAGCGTCTACGTCGTCTCGCGAGAGAAGAACATCAATTGCAATGCTGTGCTCAAAGTTGAACTTGCCTACTGCAGTCCACTCGGGATGCCTGGTATGGAAGGCTGTTGTGTCATAGGGGCCTTGAGATGGAATACGTTCACCAGAGACAAAGTGCTCCGGTGCGATGACGATATAGCCACGTCGGCAAAGGTGATCGAGAAACGCTTTGTCGGGGTTGCCATTGATACCAGCAGTTTGCTTGGTCCCTTCGGCGGTAGTACCATGAAGCGCAACGACAGCGGGAGCTTTACCATTTAAAGCGATCGGAATACCCAGGTATGCATGAGCGCGTTCCTCTGCTTCGACTTGGTAGCTGATGTAAAAACGGCGATAGATGCCATCGATCTCCATTTCTTCATGCACGCGAAGTTCAAGCGGTACTTTGGCAGGTTTGTGCTGATCGCGAATCAACTCGAGATATCGCTGTTTGAGCAGAACTCGGTGTTTTGCCCAGTCTTCTGCCGTTATAACACCCTCTAACAAATCGTCCCATGAGGATTCAATTCTAGGAGGATCGGAACGTAGTCTTGGTTTGCTAGTTTGAGCCAAAAGACCGTTCGGGTAAAAGAACGACAGTAAGGTGGCTGCAATGCAGGCGAGAATTGCAGGGAGATTGCTCGCGATATTGGCTAAGTAATTCATGATTACGGCAAGAAAAAGTACGAGGAAAGGAATAAGATACTCGATGAGCCATTTTGGTTGCTGGGCGATAGTCGGATGGGTTTGAATTTATTGTGGGAGAGATTGTGACCGCTGAAAACGTATTCTTGATTGCCAATAGTTTCGCATTGTGCGGGTGGCTGATTTTGATCATCGCTGTGTGTTTCA
Source organism: Pirellula sp. (assembly GCA_046344995.1). Lineage (GTDB taxonomy): Bacteria > Planctomycetota > Planctomycetia > Pirellulales > Pirellulaceae > JBKCUI01. The sequence goes on along the minus strand of JBKDKR010000011.1, from coordinate 92,416 downwards.
AGTTGGATTGGCTTAGAGACCACGTGGCTGGATTCGGCTGGCCGATTGCCATGAGCATTCTCTATGCTACGCTCATTGTATTGTTTTTTGGAAAGGCAGAGGGAGGATTTGATACCCTGCCGAACGTGAAGCTGTTATTCACCTCCGACTGGGCGGCTTTGGCAGGCTGGGTGCATTACTTGGCTTTTGACTTGTTCATCGGCAGCTGGATTGCGAAGGAGGTCATGAGTCGGGGTATCAATCGTTTTTGGCTTGTGATCATCCTACCAGCTACGTTCATGTTAGGGCCTGTTGGGCTACTTTTGTTCACTATTGCGAAGTTCACTACTGGGACGAAAACGCAAAAAGACGGTGAGTGAAGCTATGGAGTCTCCAAACAGTGCAGAGGAGCAATTATCCAGTCCTCAGGCAGCGTACATCCATGTCCCATTTTGTCACTCTCGCTGTCCCTACTGTAGTTTTACGGTCATCGCCAATCGATTGGATTTGGTCGACCGTTATGTCGAGGCGATTGGTCGTGAGCTGACGGCTCTCGGTAGTTCCCACTCGGTAAAGACGATCTTCGTCGGAGGTGGAACCCCCACGTTGTTACCTCATCAGCCTATGGTAAGACTGTTTGAGGAAATTCGTCGCTGGATTCCGCTCGTTGAAGACGGAGAATGGAGTATTGAAGCGAATCCCCAAGACATCTCTGAGGATCTTTGTCTTCTGCTACGCGATCAAGGCATTAACCGTGTTAGTTTAGGGGGCCAGTCCTTTCATGATGCGAAGCTGAAGACGCTTGGTCGCGATCATTCTGGCGATGATTTAGCGAGGGCAATTGATATTGCTTGCAGTTGGTTCAATGAAGTCTCGGTCGATTTGATTTTCGGAGTCCCAGAGGAGGATTTGCAAGTTTGGCAATCGGACTTGAACAAAGCAACTTCGCGGGGAGTCAGCCATGTCTCCACGTATGGATTGACTTACGAAAAAGGGGCTCGTTATTGGTCACAGCTTCAGAAGGGTGAGCTGGTTGCGGTTCCTGAGGAAACAGAGTTAGAGATGTATCTTTACGCGATCGCATTTCTCAAGGAGAACGGATTCCATCACTACGAGGTTTCGAACTTTGCCAAGCCTGGTAGCGAATGTCAGCACAATCAAGTCTACTGGCAGGGGGATCCGTGGCTAGGAATTGGGCCAGGAGCGGCGGCCTATGTCGGAGGCACTCGCTCGGTCAATCATCGCAGTACCTTAAAGTACCTGCAACGCATTGAGGCCGGAGAATCGCCGATTGCGGAGTCGCAGGTGCTCGACTGGTCGACGCGAACTCGCGAACGATTTATCTTTGGGATGCGTCGACTGAAAGGGGTCGATTGGAATAGGTTTTCGCAAACTGGAGAGCCGAAATCGATCGAAGAGATATCTCTTCAGATTCCGAAACACATCAAGCTAGGATTCCTCGAATGGCACGAGGGATACATTCGATTAACTGCAGATGGATTACCCATTAGCGATTCGCTGTGGCTGGATTATTGGTAAGTCGTCACAGTTTTAGCGTAAAAGATTCGAGCTTTTTCCCGTTCTGAAGAAATCGCTTATTTTTTTTAGAAAAGTTTGTTTCGTTTGTTGCCGCTCGCGCAATCTGCGTCTTATGCAGAGCCTTTTTGAAAGATGGGTTGATTGCCACCGATCTAAGGCCCTCTGGGTTCCCGCAATCGAAAACGCAAAAGGCACGAATAGTTAGTTTGTATGAAATGTTATCTGACGACTCCGATGGTTTTCCTTTTGTTGGCGATGCTACTAGGTTGCAACCAGAGTCCAATGCCTAGCAAGTCTCAAAGCGGCAATGGCCAGTTGTCAATGTCGGAACCTAAAGAGGTCAAGGTTGAACAACTGAATGAAGCTGGGCTCGCGATTATTCTTGTTCGAGAGAATGGGGACTACAAAGAGGGAGTCGTCGATGCCAACGGCTCCGAGGTGCTTCAACTCAGCTCCCGTCTTTTGGTCCAAGACCTCAGCGGAAGCCTAGCGCTCGTGGTAACCGGAAACAAATTTCTGTTTGTGCCTTTGGATAGCGGGTATATTTCCCAGCAAGACCTGGATGATGTAAATGGCTTTCAATACGCGCTTCCGTTTCAGTGTGGACTAGCGATGGTAAGTGCGAACGATTCTCGTTTCTATCTCAATGCCGACTTTCAGAATGCTTTCGGCGAGACTTATCAGTTTGCAGAGTCATTTCATCATGACCGTGCATTGGTTCGAGCTGACGGTTTCTATCGAATCATCAATACAAAGGGTGAGACCGTCGCAGAGTTAAACTATGCTCAAGTTAACGCACAAACGCCATGGTGTTGGCAAGTGACCAACAAAGAGGATGGCGAGTTTATCAGTGGGTTCGTCGGACTGAACGGCGAGTTACTAACCGAGATGATCTACGAGGGTCCAGTCTACTATCACGAAGACGTTTAGCGTATTCGTGTCACAGTCAACAATAAGCATGGATTCTTAGATGAACATGCGTGTTCTTTGCCGTTCCCTTTAAAGTGCAGCGCGTTGATCACGTAACGGAAATCACAGAAAGAGAACGCGCGGGCGGAACCAAAAGAGAAAGAAAGCTGGGCCGGGATACGGGCAAAACCATTCACGTTGACGGAGAAGGATTTCTGCAAATCAAGGGAGTTGATAATCAAATCGCTGAGGTAAGTGTCTCACCAGCTAGCCTGGAAAGCGTCGTCAAAAGTGCAGAAGATTTTGTAAGATCAAAACGGAAAGGCACCATTACTGTATTCACCATTGCCAACTGGAAATTTGGTGGGCTGATGGGTGGGATCTTGACATCGTTTACAGCGCTTTATGTCGTTGGCTACACGCTTGGGGGGATCAAACTACTTATCGGCGTTCCAGCCATGTTGATCCGAGGAAGTAAAGTTACTGCGTAACGAAGATCGATGATTCGATCAACGCGATGTGGTAGTGGACGAGGCAACGAGTCCCGCATTTGTAGTGGACGAGGCAACGAGTCCCGCATTTGTAGTGGACGAGGCAACGAGTCCTGACTGACTTACACAAATATGGCACGAATTTAGTCCGTAATAAAGCAGGCGGTCCACCGTGCAAATGGCCTCCTAGCGTCGTCCACTACAAATGCCCCCTCCTCGTTCGCGAAAATACGTTCCGTTCAACCCTGGATCAATGATGAGCGAATTTTTTTGCAGAAAATCTGTTACAATTCCCTCAAATCCTAAACGCGCTGAAGAGTCCTATGCAACGATTTCCTTATCTCACTGAGTACGTCAACCATGTTTTCTCGGAAGAGAAGAGTCACTGGGACTACATATTGATTCGCCCGATTCTTTTGGTGAGCTACTTCTTTTTGCGATGCCTCGTCTTCCCATTAAAATTTGTCTTCCATCGCGTGCCCTATGGGTTCGAGGCTTTTTGCATCGATTGGTCCATGGCGATTGGTATGAAATACCTAGCGAAAACAGATGCTGCTGAGCTCATGTTGCGGCATGTGCAAATCGAGCCATTGCTCTACCGATACATCTTGGGAGCAAAAGCGGACCAAGCACTAGGTGAACGAAAGAAACTCAATGGCATCGAAGGCGATTTTGGAGTCGAAGATATTTCGACTTGGGTTCGTAACAATCTTACCATTGGACATGATCTTCTGTCCTATGAGTTGATAGACCGTTTCGAACGAGAAGATTTTTTGAAGCGTATTCCCGAACTGCGCCAAACGTGTCCGGAAGATCACTCCATGTTTTCGAAGCAGGTACTAGAAGCGAATCGGAAACACTCTTGGCAGATACTCGGCGCAACCAATATCGTGATCTTAATTGTCATTACGATCACGTTGTTTGGGGACCTGAAGACGACTATAACAGCCTTGAAGTCTTTTGATTCCGATTCCATACTGTTGTGGTGCATGAAAAAGATCTACGCAGGTGATGCCGCCGCGCAAGCCGATCTAGACTTCTTTATGCAAGAGGTGAGTTATCGTGGTCACTACAACAGTAGTGCGTTTTTTTCCAATCCTAGTCAGTACCTCTATTATCACATTGTCTTTGATGAAGTTGTCTATGACATGCTAAGAAATCGCCCCGCAAAACAGACCGTATCCTAAAGTTCAATGGGTTGCTACATCACTAGTACAGGCAGGTATCTACCTGGTTTATCAGTAAATAACGATCGTATCGAAGATTATCTGGGATCTCTTCCAGGTGAATTAGACGTTAAACGCCAAGTGTTAACCATGAATGGAATCGTGGGTCGGCACTACGCTCAAGATCTACAGCAGCGATCGACGGATAACGTCTATAGCATGGCCGCTAAGGCCGTCGATCGGTGTTTAGAGGATGTAGACTCTGGAGCTCCAATCTCTTATCTGGCAGCGGGCTCGACGTATGCTCCCTATGCTGGCCCTGGATTGACATCGTTAATCCATCCATTGGTCAGTCGGCATCATCGATTGAACCATCCAGTCGAAATAAGTTCGCATTCGGGAATCTGTTCATCATCGGCTGCAGCATTGGTAGGTGCGATCAGAGCGATCAAATCGGAGGAGCATCGTGCGGCGATGGCGATCGGCTGCGAACATGCTTCGGAAGTCCTCAAGTCGAGTCGAATAAAGCCAATTGATGATCGGAGCTACCATGCTTCGCTGAAAGATACGCAATGGTTTATGTCTGTCTTTCTGCGATTCATGCTTTCCGACGGGGCGGGAGCGATCCTATTGGAGGCGGAACCACGTCCAAGCGGTCTTTCTCTCTCGGTAGATTGGACACACTCTCTTTCCATGGCCCATGAATGCCCATTGTGCATGAAACTTGATAACGAGACGGGACTCTTAAGCCAAGATATTCGAATCCTAAATCGACATCTTTTTCCTGCTGCCGAAACGTTCGTGCGTTCTGCCTTAAACAGGCATCACGAGTCGCTCAGCTCCTACAGCCACGTTTTGCCTCATCTCTCTTCCTTCTTTTTTCGTCGCAAAATGGAGCGAATGCTGGAGAAATTTTCCGAACCCGGACAGGCTGTGGTTCCTTATTGGACTAATCTCGCTACTGCCGGGAACACAGGAGCGGCAAGTATCTACGTCATGTTAGACGAGTTCTTGGCAACTAAGCAACTCAAGCACGGAGATCGGTTGCTTCTATTCGTTCCGGAGTCGGGCCAGTTTAATTTTGTTCTTGTGAGCCTCACCGCTGTGGTAAGATCATGAGTTTAAAAAATGAGTCGGGGTGCCGAAAAAGGCTTGCGATTGTCGGAGCGGGAAGCAGTGGGCTCATTATGCTTTACTGGGCCAAACAAGAGCTGAAAGATTGGGAGATTGTCGTTTATGAAAAGTCGGAAACCATCCTAGGCTGTTGGGGTAAGCCGTATCCAGGATTTGTTTCCACATCGACTAAATTTACAACGCAATTCGCTTGTTTCCCAAAGTATGATGCCAAGGTCGTTCCTGACGGTGGTACAAGTCGTAGCGAGTTTTTCCGCGAGGGTGACTACGGTGAGTACTTAGAGTCATTTGCTAGTGAATTTCAATTGAAGTCCTCTATTCAGTTTTATTCGTCTGTAGAAAAACTGATCTGGGAAGAATCGAAGCAATCATGGGTGCTGCAGGTTGTTCGTAAAGATGCGAATGAGAAGGTAGTCGAGCACACCGTAGAATCATTTGATGCTGTGGTTCTTTGTACAGGACTCGCGGCGCAGCCAAAAGAAGTCTCGATCGACAAACCTTGCCTTTCTATAGCAGAATTGAATCACGCTGAATGCGGGGTCAGAGTGCGTGATAGCCGAGTAGTGATTATGGGCGGAGGAGAATCTGCAGTCGATCATGCGTGTCGATTGGCACGCAAAGATCTCAACAATGAAGTTTTTCTATCATTACAATCGGGAATTCGCGTCAGTCCTCGATATCATCCTATACGTGGTGTACCCTCTGACTTTCTGCGTAATCGATTGATGTTATCCATCAACGAGCACATGCGAAATTGGATTGGGCAACGGTTCGTCGAGTTGCGTATTCTTTATGAAGACCGATTTCGTAAACTCTTTCCAGAATCGAGAAGGACACGGTCGGTAAACAAACTACCTACGGAAAGTCACGATTCCGAAATGGCGGAATCCTGCAAACAAGAGCTAAAAAAGCAATGGGCTTATCGATTAACCAAGTCTGCCAAAGATGACTTGTTTAATATGTTCCACAACAAGAGCGATGACTTTCTTGATTTGGTTTCTGACCGTCGAATTCGAATCGTGGGTATGCCTGTTGACTCGAAGGGGTGTGATTTCTACGAGTTTCAATCATCCGATCAAATTCATGTGGATCCTGATTGGATCGTTCCTTCCATTGGTTATCGCAGCAATATCGAGAGCCTTAGCAATGGCTTAGTCCGTATGGAAGACTTTTATTTGGGGTGCGTTTCATTGAAATTTCCCAATTTGTTTTTGGTTGGATTTGCTCGTCCAATCATCGGTAACATTCCTTCCATAAGCGAAGTTCAAGCGACATATATTGCAAGGCTTCTCAGCAAACGAGTTCGTTTGTCGGCGGACGTTGGTCGCGAACACGCGGAAGATCGACAGAAGTTGCAATCCCGATTTTCACGATTGAATCTGAATGCGATTTATCCAGTTGAGATGTTCCCCTATTGCGATGAGCTTGCTAGACGCATGGGCCTTACGCCAACGCTTACATCGATGAAGTCACTTGGGGCATGGATTAAGTGCCAGTTTGCTCCGGCCACCACGCTTCAATATTTTGGCGATAATCCTAGATCCAAAAAAGCCGTGAGGGGATTGCCGATATACATGCCGTCCCTGTTAATCGTGCTATTGTTAATGCTCAAACCTATTGATTGGATCTTAAAGGGATGGTGGTACCTAGCAAAAATTCTGAGTCGATGATATCTGTGAACCCGAACTTTTGCGAAGTTACGGGCTTGACGCTCCCTACCGGATAAATCAATCGAAGTTCGGAGACATAGGTAACACTTAGCTTATCTCTTATTCTTTGGACGAGGCAACGAATCCCTGTCTTGTAGTGGACGAGGCTATGAAGCCTGACTGCCTAGCACGAACCTGGCACCAATCTTTTCATCAATGTAAGAGTCGGTCTCCTGTGAAAATGGCCTCCTAGCGTCGTCCACTACAAGAGCCCTACCCTCGTGGTCGTACACTCCACTCGACCCTCCCAAAAGATTTTGGGCGAGTGAATATAGCTGTGAGAAATCAACGATCCCGACTCAGGCCTAAACCAACAAGTTACTTCAGTCCCGGCGTGCTGTGCCGTAACTGCGTCGCGTTGCGACTTGTTGCGGCCTACAATCAACCTCCAATCGTGGAACAAGCAGTGCCATTCGATTCGAGCCACCTACTTGTAGTGCGAGCCGCGAAACGCTTTTACGACGAGGAGATTGTTACGGCAATTTTCTGTCAGAAGGTCCGTGATTTAGTACTGGAAGGCAAAGGAGACCAATCCGCCGTACCAAGTTGTAGGGTCATTGATAAGTTGCCTAAGGCCGGAACCTGGAATGGAAGCGGCTAGTCCTGTTGTTAAGAACATGTTGGGGCTTAAGATCCGAAAATGCTCAACGTAGAAATCATCCGAAAGATGACTATCCGATACGCCCGAAACCAACTGAGGTTCTCCACCCACCACCACTAATCGACCGGCTTGACCGAATTGAATGGGACTGTTTTCCTGTTCCGCTCGAATATGCCAATAGTGGAAGCTAAGCGTGTCTCGTTCACTGACAGCAAAATTGAAAAACACTTTATGCGATTGAACGTTCGAGTTGACGAACGAGAACGAACCATTACTGCCAGTGGCCCACAATACTGGTGAGCCTTCGTAGAAGAGTGGATCAAACTTTTCAAATTGAGCGGTAGAGGGATCGTCTCCTTGAAACGATCGAAATGTATACGCAAACTTGGGAGCGAATGGAAGAGATTGAAATTGATTACCGATTTCACCGCTGAACGCGCTGGAGGACATATCAATTCTGTCGTTCCATTGATGGGCGTAATCACCCGCAAAGTAGAGTGACGGAGCGAGTTCCTTCGCGGGGTTCCAACGATTATACGTGTGGATTGTATTCAACCCCTCGCGACCATTGGGAATGATTTGGACTGGCGCTTTGACATAGGGCAATGTTGATTCAAAGACGTTCATGTAAGCGACGCCGACCGTTTGCGATTCTCCGAGGGCCAATTCCGACTTGGCGCCCGCTAAACGCGTTTGTGTGTCACTTGAACGCAGCTCATTCGGATTGAGATAAAATCCGTCGATGGAAAGTGGGCCTTTGCTCCATTTGACAAGTCCTGCCTCTTCCCATGCTCGCCGCGCGAACGAGGTTGTCGCACCGCGTTCGAAACCGTTGTAGGCACCAACGGAGATTAGCATGCCTGAGCCGATCTTGTAGGGCTGTCTTCCATAAGAAACATCCAATTGAGATGCTTGCTCGCGATCTCCCATTCGTACGCCCAGATAGCCGTCTTCGATTGCATAAAGGCCACGATTACCTTGTTCAAAAACATCGCGACCGATGTTACCTGATCCGACGTAAGAAAGCCCGGAGTAGAGTTGAATGCTATCGGAAAAGTTAAAGTCGGTGGTTACGCCGGGCCTTATCCACAACTCGCCCCAAGCGCGGTCTGGTTCGTAATTGGCACTCGGAGCAAAGGTCTCGGAAAGATTCCACCACGAGCCTGTTACTCCAGAAGCTTGTGCAACTCCCGCTATGCTGGCTTTCACTTTGACGCGTTCGTTTGCGTAGGTAAGTGGATCACGCGGTACATTGGGTGTTGGCGTCACGACAGCGGCGAGGCTATCTTCAGTCCCAGACTCGATTATTGATTCCGATATGCTATCCTGAGCATTCAGAACGATCGGTGAAGCAGATAGAAAGCAACCAAGGCATATTAGCTTCTTAGCAATCGAAAGCGATTGGATGTCAGGATCGCCCAGGAACTTGCGAATTACCATTCATCCTTTTCCCGAATTGATGCCAGAGATCTGTCACCGGTTTTCGTCGGCAGAATCGATAAAGTCACCGCAGTTAATTCAGCCGAATTCGCGAAAAAGTCTCGAGTAATCCAGATTCCCCGATCAGTCCTGCACGCTTGAGACGATCGTTAGGAGGTTTAATTCAAAGCCGGTTCTCGGATCAATTGGGGCGAGGCGTAAGCGTTCCACCTTTTTGTCTAGGTGGGAAGTCTTTCAATGTCTTCAGGTGGGTCGCTAATGCGTCTTGTACTTGACCACCCCATGCTACCCCTAGCTTCATTGCAAAGTCGTTGCTCTTTTGTCCATCCTGCTTCTCAAAAGGATCCATTCGAAGATTGAAGAGCAGTGCGGATGGACGATTGTAGTCAAAAAAGCCATCTCTAACCTTGAAATGAGATTTCCAATTGCCTACGCGAATGGCTGCCATTTCACTTTCGTTGTAATAGTAAACAACATTTCGAGCAGACGGGGCATCGCCGACCCAATGCTCTAGATTATTCAAGCCATCGATGTAAACGTTATGCGACTTTCTAAGTTCTTCATTCACGTTGGGACGCCCCGCAGCGGCCGCAAGTGTTGTAAATAGATCGGTGTGCTCTTGAATGCCATTGGATACTTTTCCTTTGGCGATCTTAGCAGGCCATCGAATGAGAAGAGGCACGCGTACACCACCTTCCCACGTTGTGGCTTTCTCGCTCCGAAAGGGAGTGCTACCGCCATCGGGCCACCACGCCGACATCGCTCCGTTATCGGTTGTGTAAATCACGATTGTGTTTTCTGAGATATTGAGTTCATCCAATTTTTTAAGCAATGTTCCGACCTGCATGTCATGTTCCATCATGCCGCTCCCGTAAACGTCGAGCCCGGAAGAATGCTCCGCTGCCAGCTTTTCTCGACCTGGCCGCAAGTGTGTGTAGATGTGCATTCGCGACGGAGCATACCACGCGAAGAAAGGTTTGTCCTCTTGCTTAGCCCGGGTGATGAAGTCGATGGTTCGATCAAGAAATTCATCGTCAACGGTTTCCATTCGTTTGCTGTCGAGGGGACCTGTGTCCTTGATTCGTTGTTTGCCTATTTTTCCGAATCGCTCATCGACAGTCGGATCGTCGACGTTGGTTGCTACACAATCTAGAACTCCTCGCGGTCTATATCGCTTATCAAAACCCTCGTCTTTTGGCCAGTCGCTGAGTTCCGGCTCTTCTTCTGTATTGAGGTGGTAGAGATTTCCATAGAACTCATCGAATCCGTGAACTGTAGGCAGATGTTCGTTTCGGTCGCCTAAGTGATTCTTACCGAATTGGCCCGTTTTGTAGCCCATTGCTTTAAGTACGACGGCCAGTGAGGGGTCGCGTTGATCGAGACCGATAGGAGAACCAGCCATCCCAACAGTAGTTAAGCCCGTTCGAATGGGTAATTGACCGGTGACAAAGGCTGCGCGACTCGGCGTGCAAGTCGGCTGCGAGTAGTGATCCGTGAAGAGCATTCCTTCTCGAGCTAGCCGATCGATATTGGGAGTCGGGACCATCATGCCATGGCTATAAGCCCCAACGTTCCAATAACCAACATCGTCCGGCATGATGACCAGAATGTTTGGTTGGGCGGGCGTTTTGCTGACCGTCTTTGCTGGAGCGACGTTCTGCGCAACGCTCGTCTGCTGGAATAGACACAGCGCGAAACTAATAACCCAAGCAATCAAAGTTGCCTTTTGAAAATCGGAGTTTCTCAATAAACGCATAGTTAGTATCTCGATTCGGAATAGTTATTGCCCACTATTCTATGTTTAAGTAAGGCAGATTGGCGAACCATCTCATGCCGATGAACATGCATTGTAGCGAGCTTTAAGGCATCCCGAGGGAGCGGATCTAAAACTCGACGACTTTTTGTCCTTCAATCAAAACTGCTTCGTCGCATCAATTGGCATCGATTCGAATTCCGGTTCCGACGTGGCGGTCAGCGGTTATCCAGCGAAGCCGTACGTCGGTAACGCCCGTCGGTACGCTTGACAGTCCGAATTCGGGCTGGTGTTCTCGGGCATGTACCATCATTTCTCGAACCCAGTCATCTGCTGGCTGTTTGGTTTCATATTGATAAGGATAGGTGTGAGCATGAACATTACACTCGGGCTTTGTGTTCCAATCGGCATAATGCTTCGAGCAATTGACGACGGCTATTTTTCCAAGAGATGATGCATCGATCGTCATATTGGAGTTGGCAGCTGGTACTTTACCATTGGGATCGCGCCACCCCCAAGTATTCGTAGCAAACAAGACATCTTGTTTTGGATTCTTTCCGCCCACTTCCACAACAACGTTCTGAAGTAATAGATTGAAGATGGTCACCTTGCCGGTAAATCCATTCACTCGAAGATTCGTCGATGGTCCAACGCCTTTGGAGTGATGCTGCATCTTAAAGCCCTGGAGCGTTACGGTTCCAGACTTGTTCTCCCCCAGGTCTAGAATAGGCTGCCGGTGCGGCCAACCACCATTCTCGAACCAGACGTCAGCCAACAACAGCTTTCCTCCTTGATCAACGTCCAAAATCGGACGCGTCGCGCTTCCTCCGCCGCCATAGAAAGAATTCCAGCCGATCATTCCACCTGTGGTTGGTTCGCCAGCTTTGGTGATTGGTCCACCGATGACTCGAAAGAAAGATTCTGCCGCTATCGCAGCGCCGAAACTTTCGATGCGAGTCCAGTCTAACTGGTTCACAAGTACACCAACTTCGGGGACCGGTAACGTGAAGATATCGCTGATCACACGTTCCAATAGAACGCGACCACCTTTTTGATCAGCCTTTTCAATGGCGATTCCTGCAGCCTTGCCTTCGCCTTGTAAGAAGACATTCTCAAGGGTTGCCCGGTTGCCTGGCCCAGTGAAGCGAATCATCGGTTGGTTAATAGCCCCAAACCACTTGAGCTTTACCGGGCCTCCCCAACCTGTCGCATCGCCAGTGATATGCAACGGCACACCTGGCGGAATCACGAGCGTCGAGTCCAGTTTGTATTCGCCTGCTTTGAGGTAAACCACCAGTGGCTCGTTGATCGCGCTGGCGTCTTTGTAGTTGGCTACAGCCTGATCGATGGCAGCTTGAATCGCTGGCCCCGTCATCGCGCTGGGTTGATAAACGTTCTTGGAGTCAGCTGCGATACGAACCGGTGCTTTGGGTAGTTCTGGGATCGTCGCATTCACTTCAGCATGATCTACCACACGAGTGTCGATGATGCGACCGGTACTGCCAACGGCATGGGCACGTATCGCTGCTTCAGGTGGTCCCACAGTAAATGTGTTCCCAAGGAATAAAGCAGCAGTGTTGTTCTTTGCTCCTCGTTCGATTGCCGGCGCAACAGCTCCTACCGGTGACCGGATAACATTATCAAAGACCGTGAATGGCCCAGCCCCTGTCAAAAGAATGGGACGTGGGTCTGTGGGGTCGATGACACGATTGCCTTGTAATACAGCGGGGCGACCATCAAGATTATCCGTGTTCTCAAAGAATCGTCGCGAACCAATCGAGTAGCAATTTCGGATAGCGAAGTAACCCAATTCGCCACCACCAATATCGACAATTCGCGACCCGCGAAAGATGCAATTGAGGATCGTCGCGTGGTTGCTGCCTGTTACTCCCGTATCGCATTTTTCGAAAAGGGAGTGGCGTATCCAGATGTTTGCGGTATTTGCATCCATGAGAGAGATGCCAACGCCACAATTTTGAAACAGGCATCGCTCATAGGTTGCTTCGGATTGACAGTTGGGCGATCCGGCTTTGACCCCGATCGTGAGATTTTTGAACTGAATATCGTAGACACCCCAACCCGTGGGAAACAAATTCCCTTTGTTGCCGTAGTCAATTCCGACATGCAGTCCAGCTCCAGCCTTTGCTGCTCCATCGAGTGTGACTCGCGAGAAATGAACGTATCGCACACCGTCGAAGAACAAAAGATCTTTGCCGGTTGGACCGTCCCATTTCAAGATAACTTGTTCAGGTGACTCGCCGACAATTCGAAGATTACCAGCCGCATTCATCTTGAGCGTGTCTTTAACGCGATAGATCCCTGCGGGTAGGTAGATTGTTTTGAAGCCCTGGGTTTTCTGGACTTCTGCGAATGCTTTCTAAAGGGCAACTGTATCATCCGCTATGCCGTCACCGACTGCACCGAAGTCCACTTTAACGTCAATCCAATGCGAGAACGGCCCCACAAACAGATCTGGCACATTCGGTGAAGCGGCATAGATCGGATTAGCAACGAACAGAAGAACCAAGGACAGCTGCAAAAGCAAAAGTTGCTTCATGTGTGTGCACCAGCGAGAGAAAAGTGGTTTCGATGTACAACAGCCGACGACCCATAACTTGCCGTTTGTTGCTTCATTGTAACCCAGCCTGGAGGCCGGTCCTACGATACGGAAGTGAAAAACGATTACTGATCTCAATGGATTTTTTGGAAGACGCCGAAACTAATTGCCCTGAACACGGGGTCAAATCAGTAAGTGTTCCGTGGGCAGAGCCGCACAGTCGCTTCATGATCCGCTTTGAGCGTTTCGCCATTGATGTCTTGTGTGCGACTCAGACCGACAAGTGCAATGTTAACGAGAGAGCTGTCGCATGATGAAAAGCACGTAAAGCGTTTTCTCGTTACCAAGGATAACCCCGGATGGACCTCCAAAAAAATACGTTCAACCATCTTGACAGAAGAGCATCGGTTGGTATGCCCTACGGATACTCGCGTAATAAATGACAATCAAGGAGGCACGCCGCCATGGTTTTATTGTGTCTGAATTACCCCTGTTCATTGCGTCGCTTTTCTGTTCATTGCGTAGTCAAGCACCAGCGGTTTCGAAACTCCTAGAGACCAAATCCCCGTTTTGAACATCAGGGAGCTTGCGGAAAAGTCCACAGTGAGAATGACCGGTTTTATCGAAGGTCTTACTGCTGGCTACGAAATCAACCTGCAGAATAATACGGGAATATCTTTTACCAATCTTGTTTCCCAGCCGAGTTGTGGATGCTTAAAGTCGTCGTCGATCGACGGGGCTGATTGGCCGGAAGGAAGCACAATTAAGGCTCGCTTCTCAATGCTTCCGACGTCAGGTCATTATGAGCAGTCGTGTATTATTTCGGGTGTCGATGATCGAGGTGATCGAAAAGAAATTTGTGTCTTGAGGATTGTTGGGTCTGTTGATGCGCCCATTGAAATATCTCGATCGAGTATCATGCCGACAGATTTGGAGGCGGGCGCGTTAACGATCGATGTCAGTTTTGTACCTGACGTGCAACTAGATTGGGGAGCTATCCGCCTGTCAAGTAATAGCCAAGATTTAAAGATCGAGGTCATGCCGCAATCGCGACAAATCAAGTTAATTTTCGAAGCGCGTAAACTTGAACCTCAACCCTTAGCACTTCAATTTCCGCTTGAGTGGAAAAATGGAAATTATGTGTACAGTATTCCTCTTTCCGTCGTGAGTGAAATACTAAGTGTCACTCCAAGATCGTTGGTGTTCCGAAGTGATAAGGATACAGAGTCACACCGCTGTTCATCAAAATTTATAGTCAAAGGCAATGGCGTTCGGTTGAAGCAAGAGAGTTTTCGGTGCTATTTAGTTGATAGTGCCGTTCCGGACAAATTGATCGATCTATTGGAAAGTGAGGAATCGAAACTGAACGTCCGAATGATTGGAACGTCGATTGCGGTTTTGGAAGTTACTTTCAACCCAAAAAGATTCGATGAAGGATGTAGAAGTTTAAGAATTGAATTTGGCAACAGTGTAAATCGCACTGTGGATTTCGTAATTAATTGACCCAAAAACCAAAGAGAGGTTCTTTAATGATGTTGCGCATAATAGTATCGGCTTTGACGGTTGCAGTTTTGTATTCAAATTCGAATGTTTTTTCGCAGGATCCTCCGCCTTCTGGTATATCCATTTGTGATGGCTCTGCGAACACGGGAGCTACTGAGTGTCTTTTGGATAACATCGGCAAGGATATCTGCCCCGATGACGCATCGATACCATGTAACGGTGGAGGCGTTTTTTGCGAGTATAACCCAAATATTGGTTTATACCAATGCTGGGACGCTGCCCCACAAACGTGGAGACTTATAGGATTTATAAAGAAGCATGGTGCGGAAACAGAAGCAATAAAATGGTCTCGGCCCGCACCGGGAGCTCAAGGGAAGAAATCCAAGCCTGGCATTCCTTGGAGTCAACGGGTTTGCAGAGAAGTCTTTCATTGTAAATGCAATTTTGACTTAACTACGGGGAGCTATAGCTGTGATTCTGAAAAATGCGGAGAACTAAAGATCCTCCGATTGGGTAGATCTGATGAATCATGCACGGAGCCGGGCGGTCCTGGCGCAGGTGGTCCTGGCGCCGGCGGTCCTGGAGGCTCCTAGTTATGTCAATCTTTAGTAAACCATTACTCTTCGCAACGTTGCTCATCGCTACGGTTATTGACATAACGGTTTGCGCCCAAGCGACCTCGCAAGATGTTATCACACGCATGGAAGAGTACGCTGTCGAAAGTACAGTCTTCGATTTACCATGCGTCTTGCATTTTGATATTCAGATCACAACCGAAAGTACGTCGAATGATAAGATTTCTGCAAAGGAAATTTTCGGGCGTAGAATTTATCTGTCGGAAGAGAAATACCGGAACGACCTATTGGTCATATCCAGTCACGCCTCTGGAATCTCCACTGAAAGGGAGTGTACTATCAAACTATCTCGAGAAAATCGTTGGATAGCTAGGTATGGTACGGAAGGAGATCCAATTGGTGTTTCCGTGACAAAGATCGACAATCCAGAATGGCCCCATTCGAATTTGTTGTCTAAATGTCATCCATATCACATCCCAGTCGCGGGTATTGGCTACTTTACGAGGAACAATAATGATCCGCTGGCAACATTCATGGAGCAAAGGAAGCCGTTCGTAGATCCAGAGAAATTCATGAAATCAAAGAGGTCTCCAATTGTCGATGAATATTCTTTTGATTCCAAAGACTCATGGAAGTTGAAGAAATTTCGAGTATATGTTCCGCAGGGGAATTTTGCCGAAACTTTCAGAAACTTCAAGAAACCGGTTAACTCCTTGGAGGACATTAAAGACTGGCGGGTTTTCTGCGAGTCTCAGATCAAATGGAGGCAATTGGAAGAGAAGTCCCACGTTCCATTCTGGATTGCTAGAAGGGAGTTGGGATTTGCAGCCGACGATCCAGATGAAGTCCGTGAGATGGAAGCTTTCTTTTTTGGGATAACCCTCGACGCTGAAGGACATAAGTCTCTCGTCGACCCCAACAGATTAAATATCGAAAATTTGATCGAAGATTTCAATACTGATAAGCTACAGTTGATGGCCGATCGTGAACGAAAAGAGTTTCTTTCAAATTGACAAGCGAATGTTGGCCAGAGTCCGGAGGAGCGTATAGCTGCGCTTTTTACCACCCACGCATGGAACTGTGCGGGTGTTCGCCGGTACGCAAGGGACAATGGGTAATCGAGGTAAGACCAAAGCGGATGGCGAAGCGTGTTAGGCTAGATCGAGAGAACAAGACACCTAGGGTAACCGATTGAACAGACGAAAGATTTGCACCCAGTAAATCTTTGGCCGATGTGTATGGCTTGTCTGGCTTCACAATCTCTTTCAAGTTGCCGAATTCTGCAATGTCTCGACCGAACAGCGTTTTAGCACCAATATTGACGTGATTGATGCATGACGGCACCTCTGTCACCTACCAATTTCGTGAGGGGCGGGCGAGAAAAATGGGAACCCGGGTGATTCAACTCGAATACGCCGCACCAATTACAAAGCAAATCTCTCCCAAGTCGCCAATGGAAAGCTCTTACGTGAGTCAGTAACATCTAAACGGTCGAGGATAGTTGTCATACGTGAGGGGCAGAATTGGGGTAGTCTTTTTGACAAACCGTGCACCAGCGAATTGCACCGTAATCATGTGTGGCGTGGCTCAGATGCCATCGGTTTTCATCCTGCAAGGACGCAATCTTGCCGCCTGAGTTTGAGCGATTGCGACACGTCTGGTTAGATCGCATGAAGGCTTTCGCATCCCGATAGGGAAGCAAGCAATACGGACGTTGCTGCCATCCTTTCAGGATGGGAAGAATGGTAGAGACTCGGACCTGGGGGTGTCGCTCGCGCGCAATCCCCGGCTACAATCTATAATGCCTAAGGGGATACCAAGAAACAGCTCCGCTGCAAATGAAAATCCAACCGAAACAATAGAATAGAGCGAATAAACAGAAGCGAACAAAAGAACGAATCGTTCCACCCACCTGCATTGTATTTTTAGCTGACGTGTTATAACGGCAAAACCCTGAACTACTAAGCAACCATCTTGGACCGGGCAAGTCCGCTTTTTATGTGGAATGAAGCGACCGTGATCGCACTCGACCTTCGTAAACACGAACAATAAGAAAGATAAAGTGCCCAAAGACCCTAACAGAAAAAGAAAACGAAAGCCGAACCCGCGGCCCAAACGCTTTCGGCAACACCGCTCCAGAAACTTACTGGACTATCTCAAACACATGGAGGAGAGTAGTTTTACTTTCAGCGGAGCCGATTTTCAGGACCTGGACGTGCGCGACTACCTAGGTGAGTCTATTCTGCACAAGGCAGTCATAATGGGCGAGCTAGAGGTAGTTCAGGAACTCGTTCAACTAGGTGTGGAACTTAATTTCCAAGGTGAGCTTGTTTATACACCGCTCCATATCGCCGCATCTTTTGGTCGGTTGGAGATGGTCAAGATTTTGATAGTTGGTAAAGCTCACATCGATTCGTTAGATGAGCGATCGATGACGCCTCTTTTTAATGCAATCATGAGTAACCGTCTCGGCATTGCTAGACACTTGATTTCGCATGGCGCCAATTTAGACCATATGGATTGTCAGGGCAGAAAGCCAATCGAATTTGCAAGGCCAGGTTCCAGAATGGACTCGCTTATAAAGTCTGCCATCGAAATCACATCCCAAAATTCTCCCGAACAAGTGCGTCTACAATTTCAAGATGAAAACCCAGCCTATGAAAGTCAACACTCTATAAGTAAATCGCTCGAACGTTTGAGCTGGTTCGACAAGAAACAGGTCATACCTAATTCAAAGCAGACGCGATCAGAAAACCTTACCGATTTTCTTCAGCATATGCAAAGACAAGGTAGTCCTTTTGCTGGCGAGGAACTTCGAGATTTGAATGTACGGAATTGTGCCAGGGAATCTCTTCTTCATCATGCCGTTGCTATGAGGGAAGAAGAGGTCGTTGGTGAGCTAATTGAGCTAGGTGTAGAAGCTAACTGTTTTGATGACGCAGGCAATACCCCTCTCCATTTGGCCGCTGAACGCGGAGATAAAGACGTGATGGAGATATTGCTTTCAGGAAACGCAGATCTGGAGTCGCAGGATCACAATAACATGACGCCGATTTTTCGCGCAGTGTCTAAAGCAACATCTAGAGGGGTGAATGCCTTAATCGAACTTGGAGCGAATACGCATCACGTTGACATCCAAGGAAAGAGACCCATTGACTACGCGATTCCAGGTTCGAGAATAGAACTTCTGCTTCGAGACGCGTCTATCAATAACAAAAAGTAAGCGACAAACGGAGCCCCACTTACATCATTGACATCATCGTAAGCAAGGATACGAGATTCATTTTTTGCGTTCGATGTTTCTGCCAAATCGGGATTATTGTTCTTTGATAAGGCACAAACTGTGGGGAGCAACCGTTTCTGAATCACCCGAAATTTGATACTCGTATCGAATGCCTCGCCTCGTTCACGATCTTTCGAAGTGCATGATTCATTCGCTTTTGCGGGCGTCATCGGTTACCTGCTTTTCGTGTCGCCGTTTTAGCTCTAAAGCGAGCTCGTAGTCTTCGGCTTCCACCGCCTTTTTTATCTCGTAATCAGTCCTGGATTTGCTATCGGATTCCGCGAGCATCTCCATTTTTCGCGAGTTGAGTTCGGCAAGATGCAATTGCATAAAACGAAAGATAGACAACGGTGTCATGGCCCCTTCAAGCCCGTTAGGTACTGTTGGCATTATCGGATTTTTTGAGATCAGTTTCTCTAGTCGGGCTATAAGATCCTTAGTCTCGTCAATCATGTTGTCTGTCTCTTCCATCGACTTAATTGACGCAGCTTGATCTTCTGCTGCACAGCGAGCGCAAATTTTTCCAGTCTCCTGTGTGGGCAAAACTAGATAATTCAATGCCACCATCCCCTCAGTCGGTTGTCCGCATCTTGAACATGCAGATTTCGTAGAACCATTGTTCGAATCGGTCATCCACTGGCCCCCTGTCTTTGCTGTTAAAGTGAATCAAAAACGCTTCGGATCAACAATCTTCAATAACTCTGTGTCGGTTCGCACGTACATCCCCGTTCCATCAAAAGCCGGAGTTGCAAAGGTACGACCAGATAGCTCGTTTACTTGAATAAGTTCGTATTGTTTGCTGGCTCTCACCCATCGCGCAACCCCGTCTTCACTAAGAAACAATATGCGGCCGTCCGCATAAATCGGAGATGCGGAGTAATTGCCACCGAGCCGCTCCATCCATTGCTGCTCTCCGGTCTTCGCGTCCAAGCATGAGGCGATCCCCTTGTCGGAGACTGTGTACAGCAGGCCATCCACCAAAACCGGTGTTGGTGTGCTGGGCGCCGATCGATCGCGACGCCATGCAATGTGCGAACTAGTCACGTCCCCTCGACCTCCTAATCGTATCGCCATCAACTCGGGATTGTCATAATCATGATTGTAGATCACCAAGTCTCCAAATATGACGGGTTGCGGAACCACCGACCAACCTGGGGCCAAGATGCGAAACTCTTCAGAGCCATCAGCTAAGTCATAAGCCGCGAAATGCTCAGGCCCGGGGGCAAGAACCAGCGCTTTGCCATCAACCTGTGCGATCGATGGAGTGACAAACGAGTGGCTAATTCTCGCAGGAACGCCACGCGGGGTTTTCCATACAATCTTTCCCGTCTGTGCGTCGAGCGCTACGACAAAGGGATCTTTGCTACCATCGCATACAATCGCTAGACGACCATCGTGCAAGATGGGTGAGCCGCCCGATCCATGCATAGGCGGGTAAATCAACTCGGTGCATAGCCATTGAATCGATCCATCTTGGCAGGATAGGCGAGCGGTTCCGAGTGTTCCGAAATGAACGAACACGGAGCCGTTAGACACGATAGGGGTTGGACTAGCGTGGCTATTCTTAGAATGGATCGATGGAATCAAATCGACCGAGCGAACCTCTCGTTCCCAAATGGGTTTGCCAGTGCTGGCATCAATGGCCATGGCGACAAGCGATAAACCGGAGCCTTGGGGGATTGCCGTTGTGAGGTAGATCCTATTATCCACCACGACAGGAGACGACCATCCAAGCCCCGCAATCGGAACACGCCACTCGATGTTAGTCGTTTCAGACCATTCGACGGGAACACGATCCATTCGGACATGACCGTCCGAATCGGGGCCTCGAAACCGAGGCCAATCTCCGAGGTAGCCAAGAACAATTTGCAAAAGTAGCAAGTAACGCATAGGTGGGAATTGGGAGGCAGGAGAAAAGGGCTTCGTAATACAATAGCATAATTCGAGAATTGCTGCATCGCACCTCTATCGTCGTTGACTGCTCCGCCGCTCAAAAAACACAACTCACAAACGCATAAAAGGCCACAATCGCTTTGCCCGTAAAAAACATATTACAATACCGGCGTTATTCGGCTCGATCCTCGACTTCTTACCACATTCAAATAGGAACCGGTTGATGCATTGGATGGATATCTACAAAGCGGTCCTTGTGTTGTGCTGGACTTTTTTCGTTCTGCCAATTGGAGACTGCATTCTGCACGCTGAGGTACGTCTGCCGGCTATTTTCTCCGATCATATGGTTCTTCAACGGGATCGACCTTTGAACATCTGGGGATGGGGAGAACCGGGGGAAAACGTTCGTGTGTCATTAGGAGTAGAGTCAGCCGAAGCAATCGTTTCGCCGCACGGAACATGGCAATGCACTCTCGGTCCGCAAGGCGTTTCTCATGACCCGATGGATCTGATCGTTTCAGCAACCCACGAAATACGAATTCGCGATGTGCTTCTCGGAGACGTTTGGCTTTGCAGTGGTCAATCCAACATGGAGTGGGCCTTAGGGGCATGCGATGCTGCGGACGATATCCGTTCCTCGAACTATCCCCTCATTCGCCATTTCGGAGTCGAATACCATTTCGCTTCTACACCGCAAAATGACGTCAAGGGGCGATGGTCTGTTTGCAAACCAGAAACATCTCATGGCTTCAGCGCAGTGGCGTACTATTTCGCACGACGCGTGCATCAAGAAACTGGTATACCGATTGGTATACTGCGTTCCAGTGTCGGCGGCACAAATATCGAGTGCTGGATGTCTCAAGAAACCTTGATGAATACCCCGTCTCTAGAGCCATTCGCAAAGTTGATGCGAGACTCGCTAGCGCAATATCAAGAGGATCTTGCAGACGTTGTTCCATCGGTTGAAGAGTGGACGCTGGCGGCCAAAGTGGCTATCAATGAGGGACGCGATATTCCCATGCCTCCGGCCGTTCCTGATTTTCCGTTTGGCGAAAAGATGTTTCGGCCTCGCTGTGTGACTCTGCACAACGGAATGATTCATCCACTCAAGTCGTTTGCCATGCGAGGAGTGCTTTGGTACCAAGGGGAGAACAACGCGGGTAATGTCGCAGACGGACTTCAGTACGTTGAGAAAAAACGTGCCATGATCTCCGATTGGAGGAATTGGTTTTGTGATCCAGAACTGCCATTCTATTTTGTTCAGTTGGCCCCTTGGCAGAAACCATCGAGCGACCCTGCGAATGCAGACGGCTGGGCCTATTTTCGAGATGCGCAGCGTCGCTGCTTAAGTTTGCCCAATACAGGTATGGCGGTCGCAATCGACATAGGGGACGCTGATGATATCCATCCCAAGAACAAATTCGATGTGGGGGAGCGACTGGCTCGTTGGGCCCTCGCGAATCAATACGGAAAAAAGATCGAAGTCTCTGGACCTCTCTATCGACGACTCAGAGTCGAAGGCAATAAGGCGGTGGTGGAATTTGATCATGTGGGAGCAGGTCTCATGGTGGGACAAAAGCAAGGACGTGAGGCAGCGACGCCATCTGTGGGCGCTTCGCTGAAACGGTTTGCTATGGCAGGATCGGATCGAATTTGGAAATGGGCCGACGCCAGGATCGAGGGAGAGACCGTTGTTTGCACGCATCCCGACATTGAAAGTCCGGTCGCAGTACGCTATGCATTCACCATGAACCCCGACGGAGCCAATCTTTACAATCGAGATGGACTCCCAGCATCGCCGTTTAGAACGGATGAATGGTGATAGCACCGGATGGCACGTCTAGACGTTTCTGAAAGACCGATGCTACATGTCTCCAACATTATCGAACGTCGTTCTATCCTCTATACTAGTGCCGCAACTTGGAGTTGATGTTGATCATAAACCGACGCGTAAAATTTTAGATTGGCGACTGATGATTGAAGATTGGTAAGACAAAGACAGAACGCAATCCGATCTCTTTGTGAGATAGGCGACACGGAAATCCAATCTAAAATCGGCAATCTTAAATCTCAAATCTTAAATCTCAAATCTTAAATCCCTCGCTCACGCAGCGGGTTGGGATTTCGGCGGTTCACCAATCAAGGTTAACTCCAACTTGTGGAACTAGCTGTGTGTTTAGTAGAGAGTACTATTTGTTCATGATAAGAATTCCCAAACATTCTCAATGATCAACTCAAGGGGAACGCTTGTTGCTTTCTTGACGTTCTTTTTCCGATTTGCGATCCTCTTCTTCTGGGTTTCCAGCACGGCCCGGTGGAGTTGTTGAAACGACCTCGATGCCTTTCAGCCCGAGTTTCGAGACGCCGAATCCACGGCTGTACTTGGGATCGATGATCTCGCCAGGGATTTTAACGGAGCGAAAGAAGTCTAGCTGTGGAACCTCCGACTTGGCGACTTCTGCCTGTATGTTTTGACCTGAGATAATTGGTGGAGCCCCTGTTGAGGTTCCTGTTTGCCAAACGATCGATTCTCCCTGTTTGATGACAACATTCGCAAAATGCGGAGTAAAAGTGACTGTAGTTGTTTTTCCACTGCTTCCAATCTCACGGTATGTTTCAGTCTGCGTTTGGCCAATCCCCATTTCGGCATGCATTTGTATCGTTGCACCTGGATCAAGAACCCAGCCGTTAGCTTGGATCTTGTCAGCCAGCCATTTTTGTACATTTGATGGATCGCTCACCTTGCCGAGACTAATTCCAATCCGCACGCCAGGCTTTAGTAGCATCAAACTCTGTCGATCCAATTGTGACGTTGTTTCGTCAACTTCCGGTCCCGGTAGCTTGACCGCCCCCACCGCGATGGATCCACGTGAGGAGTCAGGTTCTGCAATGTAAAAGAACAAACCGTTGAGTACCTGATTCGTGAGCGGATCTTTGTTCAGCCATGATTGAGTTCCTTCCATACGGTAACTCCAAACGGGCAATTGCAAAGACATCCGATATAGGACTCGCTCGGTTGGGCTTTCCGCAAGCAACAGATCGTCGCTTACCCATTCAATTCGGGAGCCGAAAGGAGAACCAATCAAAGGTGCTTCGTACACTTGCGGATCGCTGCTCCCCGATTGTAAATCCCACACATAGACGTTCCGTTCAGTCAAAGCGGCGAGCTTGGTACCTGCCGGGTTGATGTTCGCGCCGGCCACATGGCGATCTCGAACAGGCAACACGAAACGCAATTCACCACTCACGGCATCGATCACCGAAACCTTGCCATCTTCTGGCACGATGATCGATTTCCGATCTGACGTAAGAACGATCGGGGCGTCAAAGAAGCTCGCGGATTTAAACGTATAGGCGATGCTCTTTGAGGCCGTATTCCAGGCTACATAAGTTTGCCGGCCCGCTTTGGTTAAGACTATGTCTTCAGAAATTAGTTTGCCAAAGCGCGAACGATCATATAGATCGAAGGAGGCAGCCCATCTTTGCAGAGGCTCTGCTTGGCTATCCCCTGGTTTCAAGCTCCAAAGCGTAACACAATCTTCGACGTCCTTTAATCGCATCGGATTGGAATGAATGGACAATAGTCGCTTGGTTCGAGGATCGTAGTCGACAACATAATCCTCTGGCGTTAAGGCAACCGAACCGATCATCTTCTTTTGCTTTAATGAGACCCAGTAAGCTTGGCTCTGAAACTGGACACCTCGATTGTGAAAGTTATCTTCTCTAGCAGTGAGAAGAACCAACTGTTCGGGGCCCCCTACTGGAATCGCTGCTACAGCTTTCTGAGACGTTCTTGCAAAGTAAAAACCTGTTCCGGATTGCTCAAAGGCGGTTAAGAAGCCGGGGGTGCTTCCTAACGCTGATATCGAGCCACCGCCAATCATCGAGCCTACGTTTTCAAGTTCTGGTGTGCCGAAGTCCTCGACAGGCGGAAGCTTTGGAACTGTAGCGGGCACGACACCCTTTTGAGTGGCGTCATCAAACTGTTTTTTGAATTTTTTGAGGTACGCCTGATCCTTGTCACTTAGGCCTGTGATGGGCACCTCGATTTCGCTTACGTCGGTCTTTACGAGTAGAGCTTTCTCACCGGAAATCGATTTCAAGGCGGCTTCGATTTTGAACTTGCCATTGCTGCTTTCCCATGTCCGCGCAAGGTCGATGGCATCGATCTCACACTTTTTGCGAATCATAGAACGATCGAACATCTCTCGCTTGTTCGTGTTCGCGAACTCGAATTCCACTCCGTAGCGGTTTTTCTCGCGACCCAGCACGACACCATCGAACCAGCTGCCTAGAAACATGACTTTGACCGATTCACCCTCCTCCAGTTTGCTTTGTGAGAAAGCACTACGGTGCACCACGCTAAAGCAAGGGAAAAGAATAGCGACTAGTAACCAACGAAAACTAATTGTGCGAGCCAAGTTCGGCATTTCGATAATTCCAAACGAAAAGGTTTAACTAATGCCGATGGCAGCGGCATATGGTGCGAAAGAGTAGACTGTCGCCGCAGAAGTTGCAACAAATTTCGCTCCCAACGGCAGTAAACGGAGCGGTTGATGCTTTCAGTAATGGCGATTCGCTAGACGCTTGGGGAACAATGCATGAGCGAAATTGTTAGTCGTCAATGCTTTTCAAAAGTCGCTCGATATCTTCGTCGGTAAGATTGAGATTTCCCTTCTCAAGCATCCTGCGAAAGTGTCGTTTTCCTTCAAACCCCGTAATGGATCCAATGTTTCCGGTCGGCCCGACGCTGTTAATAAGCAGGCTCCGATCACTGCTATAGAACGCAAAGAATGGAATGCCATAGGGCTCACCTCCTGTCAGCTCCTTGGCAATCTCAAGTCTATTCTGATCGCGTTCGTCAATCTTGAGCATGACGAACTCTTTCTCAAGCGTTTCGCGATGATCGTCTATCCAGCGACTGAGATGAAAGCACGGACCACAGTATCGTCCGCTGAGACGAACCCAAACGCGACGATTAGTATTCTTGGCCAGCGAGAATGCCTCATCCCACTTCTTTTGGGCATCGACCAAAGCAGGCTGATGCTTATCGAGGAATGCGGCCGCTTGCTTCTTGACGTCCTCGCCGGCAACATAAAACTCAGCTTGGCCTAACTCCTTGCCGTTTGCATCTAACGCCACGGCAACTACACCTCCCGCACTTGGCAACTTCCAATTCCGTTTCGCTGCGAACTCTCTTCCCTTGCCAATCGATGCCTCTCCTGTGTTCAATCGCAATTCCATAAAACTGGCGACCTGGACGTTCGCGTCGTAATCGAGAAAATTTTGATCTACGAAACGGCTGCATCGTTCGTCAGCGTAATCGGCCAGGATGATCATGGCATGAAATCCTCCGAGACGCGCGTCTCGCAATAGTTCAGCTATGCGCTGGTCGGTCGTTAACTTCTTGGAGGCAGGATTGGAGGGTTCGCCAAGCCGATGAACGCGCGGAGGGCGTTGCTCATCCAGTTCGATAAGGTACTTCCCCAAATTCTCTCTTTGATTCCTATCCGATGAATTCGGTGAGTCGCACCTAACAACGATTTCAGTATGCCTTGGCAAAGGTCCGATTGTGTAATGACCAGTTGCGTCGGTTCTTGTGGTTGCGGCAGTACCCTCCATCCACATAGAGAACCCGTAGTTTATTGAGTTGAATTTCGGGTTCTTAAGAGTTGGTTCGGCCGTAACCGCAAGGTCGATGATAGGCATGCCATCACCGTCCAGTATCGTACCTGTTAAATAAGCTGTAGGTAGCAGTTCGATACGGATTGGCTTTGAGAGATCATCAATCAGTTTTGCCGCAGCCCACTCGCCGTCCGCCGAGTAGGCAAAGCATCCAACAACGGACGCTTTGGTATCAAAGCTGAATTCACCTGATTCGCTAACCGTGGGAGTTACTTTTTCGGAAAACTGACCATCAATGGCTTGGATCGTAATCGAAACGTTCTTTAAATCGATCGATGTCGACGGGGGCAAGGCAATTCGGCCATTTACAATTTTCGCTTCGTTTCGTGCCTGATGTAGCTCCACTCGATTGTCTTTACCAGCAGTTACGACGATCTGTTCCTCACTGCGCCACGATGAGGAATATACATCAGCCGAAAGTTTTCCAAGCGGGGCGAATACGGTCGCCAATCCTTGTTCGTCCGTGGTAACGAAAACCTGACGATGGGTTACTCCGTTTCGCTTTTCGCTGTCCTCCTTCCAAGAGTACCGATACTCAGAAATGACAGAGACACTCTGCCCGGCAATGGGCTTTCGGTCGAGCCCTGACGTGAGTTGAATGGTGACGGGGGTTCCATCTATTGCGGTTAGATATGGTGAATTCTTAGCACCGCTATCGGGGTCAATTGGTATAAGTATTTGCGGCTCAGACACCCACTGCTCATCGATGACGAAGATTGCATAGGTAGATTTCGGAAGTGCATCAAAGCTAAACTTGCCTTCTTGATCGGTAATCGCATAACTGGCATCCACTTGGTTTTCTCGTTCTCCTTGAAAACTGTACGCCTGAACCACGATTCCGCCGGAGTACAGACCACTGCGAGACACCTGTCCATCGACTCGCACACGCTGGGCTGGCGGAGCGACCACGATTTCAACCGCGTCATCCGTGTTGCGTTGGGATTGTAGTTTCCAATTCTTTTCCTCGACGAGCTCCGCATAATGATGCGTTTTGTCTAGCTTGGGAAACCATTTGTAGTTGGCTGTGCCGTCGGCGTCCGTGGTCACTTCGCAATCGGTCGGTTGTCCAAAGTAGTTGTAATCTTTTGGCGTAGCCACCTGCAGTTTGAGCCGAACTCCCGCGACGGGCGCCCCCTCTACATCGACCACTTGAATTCGTCGTTCTTGGATTTCCAGCATTTCGATAACATGTTCATTGCTTTTCGGATCGCGTGCAGGTGTTCGTACAAATTGATAGCCACCGAGCAAGCCTGAATCGGTCCATGCGGTGAATGCGTACAAGTTATCGCTGGCCTGCAGTTGAAGTATTGCATCGCCGTTTTCATCGCTTTGGCAAATGATCTCTGATGAACGGCCTCCAAGTGACGCTTTGATCATGGCGTTCTGGACTGGTTCGTCATTGTGCTTTACTTTGATCCTGACCGACCGAGTTGCTTGCTGAAGAGTAACGTCGACCCCTTCATAGATAGCCTTTCGCAGGCCGCTTGGGCCAAATGATGAGGAACCGCTTCGTCCATCCTTTGATACGCATTCGATCGTGATGCTAAACCAGCTACGTGATTTTGCTGGCAACCAAACTTCATACTGATCATCGGAGACCGTTGCGGTATGAACCTGATCACTTTCTGCCATGCGAACAACGACGGAGGCTTGTTCAAGTGGCTGATCGGGGGAGAACAGCAATCGTCCTCGCAATCGAAACTCCAAAGAGTCGCCGGTACCACGAATGGAATCCTCGGGATTCATCGTAAGGGTTGGCGATTGAGCCGATGAGACAGATGATTCTTGGGCTCCAGCCTTGGGGAGGTTCGCCCCCGAAGAGAACAGAAGAATAATACCCAGGCATATTGCCACCATGGCAGTACCATAATGGTGAATCTCATTTATGTAGGCCGATCTGCGACGCTCGGCTTGGGTGGTAATGAGGATTGGGAAATCGTTCATGGCGTGCGATCTTTCTCGGCTTCGTCGACCTTCGGTGAGTTTACGATCAATCTTGTTTTTCTACACAGGTGCAACTCTCTCACGAAAGAAAATTGCATTCAGCTGTAAGATCGATTAATTGTAAACTAAAGAAACCGATTTTTCGCAAGTAGTGCCAAATTTACTCAGGTTTACAATCGGCTTCCTCCCTAAACACGAACACGTTTGAGCTCATTCGCGTTCAGGAAAGCAATCGATTGGATGCGGTTGTGCTATTCCGCTTCAGCAAGCAATTGGGCTTGTTTTGCCATTGGCATCAAACCTACATCTTTTTGTTGCGACAGGATGGCTTTACCACCTCCGTCATCCATGCGATTACTTCCAAGTACATAAAACGCAGGCCCAAACTCGGTGGTTTGCATTTTAAGCGGTCCTCCATCATAAGGATCTTTAGCCCACGCGCCACTTAAGTTTAACGCTTGTATGTCTTGAGCAGTTCCACCCAGTTTGCGCCATTGCAGCAGCGCTAGTAAGCAACGTGTTTGAGCATCCGTCCGCATCGCTGCTTCTTGTGTAGCATTCAAGGCAGGCATTATCGACCCGAACATCGAACTCTTGCCAAAGTCAGAATCGTTATCTGGCATCGCATTCACAAACAATCCATTTTGAACCAACGGCTTTTCGGCAATTGTCTTCATGGTGTACAGATAGTCCGCTTCACCTTGCAGGGAGAACCATAGGTGCCGTGTTGCGATGGGTAGAGTGGGGTGAAATACGTCTACAAAAAAGGGAATCTCCGAAAAAATAACACTCTTCCATTGCTCGTTGGTGTCGAACAACAATAGCACATCTTCCAATTTTTTCAGGTGTTCGTCATCAACTGGCCCAGCGTAAAGAACTTCGGCAGCGTAATAAATTCCTATTCCCCGCACGGCTGTTGCAACAAGGTAGCTGACTAAGGTGGGTTGCTTTGCCAATAACTGACTCCATTTCAAAATGGCAACCGCGCTGTCCATGGCTTCCGCCTGTTTACCCTGCCCAATCTTCAAGCGAACGTGGGCGGACAGGATTCTGGCAATCGAGCGGAATTCTCGAGTTCGGGTTAGCAGTTCATTGAGAACGCTCTCAACTTTATCAATGTCAGCGGGCACTCGTAATCGCTTACTCTCGGAAGCTTGAATAAGTTCCTCAATCATCACTTGATGTTTAGATAAGATCGCATCCAGGGCAGTGATTTCTTCAGGCGTTAGAACTCGTTCGGATAAATAAGGTGGTTGTTCTTTCGCGGAGCCACTGACTGCAAGCTCTGCTTCCTGGATTCCAGTATTCCATTTCTGCACCACTTGGTAGGCGTTATCTTGGTCGGGTACGCTTTCCTCATAAAATTCTTTCAAATGGATCGGATAGCCCGCTTGGACAATTGCCTCGCGCATCGCGGTTACACGTTGCCCTGCCGAGTAGTTCATCCAACTGATCCAAGCAAAACCGACGGCTAAGAGTAATAACCCAGCCAATAGCCCTCGTTTCAAAAGGGAGCGAATCTTTAGCATTATCAAATTCCTTGTGAAGTTAATATTCTTTGTCACTACTTTTGTTGGAGCGATAGGGCGACAACGACTGTGCTATCGGGATCGATATTGGTAGCCGTTTGCGCCATGAGTTGTTTCCAAAGTTCTTTTTCCTCTGGCAACCATTGAGGATTGGTGGATCGGTCTTTTGGTTGACGAGTCGTCATGCGTTCTAAATTTGTCGTGGATGAAAGCACAGTACCGTCGCTTTGTTGCTTGGCAGCAACCATAAAGATCGAGCTGAATGCGACCAAGCAACAAGCCGCAGCTAGTACTAATGTATTTCCAAAATTCAGGTAGCTCTTACCCTGTACGCATATCGCTTTGTTCGATGGATGAACGTTGATGACGTCGGATTGCAACTCGTTACGCATAGCGTCCCAAATCGCATTGACGTCGTCTCGTTCGGTTGTCGCAGGTACCATTCGTTGAAACCGTTCTCGCAATGAAGCATCGAAAGAATCAAACTCTGCGTCCTCTTGGTCGTGTTTTTGGTTCATGATAATTGCTCCTCAGCACAAGCCTTTAGCTGCTTTAAGCCAGCTCGAAACCGGGTAACCACTGTTCCCAAAGGGAGATCTAAAACGTTACCAATCTTTTCAAAAGTCAGTTCGCCAAAGAATCGCAGTTCGATGATGACTCTCAAGTCGCTGGTTAATCGAGACATAGCCACCGTCACGAAATCGCGATCTTCCAAATTTGATGATTGCGTTTTATCGTCCGCGATCGGGAGCATTGTCGCTTGGCCGTTTCGTTCCGTTTCGAGTGGTATCAACATCGAAGCTTCTTTTTGCTCTTGTTTCAAAGCTCGCCACAAATCGCGACGAACGGCAGAAAACAAATAAGCTTCGAAGTCCTGAACTTGATCTAGTTGTTTTCGATTGCGAACCAAGCTGACCATCACTCCTTGCACGGTATCGCGTGCGAGTTCCTCGTTCTTGACGACCGCACGAGCGTAACGAATGAGTCGACTGGTGAATCGTTCGTGAAAGGCAAACCATGCCGATTCATCACCGCGCGCTAGCGCCCGGCGAAAATCGTCATCTAAGTCTTCCTCAATCGACATGCCTAAACTCAAGTGGTGGTAATGCGTACTATCGAACGGACACGCGACCGTCGTTCGAAATGCGGAAGCTTTGCCAGTCGTTCAAATCTTAAGTCCAATCCCCGCAATTTCTTGCGTTGAGAATGGCCTCCCTATAAGAATGAGGCGGATCGGTCCTAAATTTTTGGCGACGGCGAAAATTTTTTTCGATTTTCTCGATCGGTGAGCTTCCTGGCAAACAAGACACCTATCCAAATCGCGAGAAAATTGCGGTGACTCACTTAACTGTGCTGCCATATACGGTACTGCCATACGGCGAACCAATGCACTGGAAAAAATCGATGTCTAGTCTTAGATTCTCAATACCGTCGCTGTTCGGCCATGTCTGATTGGTGACTTGTTCGGCAATGCGAAGCAGACGTTTGGCTTCTTCGAGTTGGCCCTGTTCGCAATTAGACTTCGCGAGCAGGATCAAGGAGCCTGCAAGCCGTTCGTCTCGTAGTTGCAATTGAAAGCCTGCGTTCTCGAGTTGGTAATATTGGTCGGGTCTATCAGGCATGAATGGGAGTAGCTTGGCAACGAACTGCACGTGAGTGGGTTGTTCGTCAGCTAACAATTCACCAAAAGCACTAGCCGCCAGTCTAGCATAACGTGGTCGCACATCGGGATGTACATTGCTTGGATCGGGTAAGTTGTCAGACAACCACTTCAGGTCTTTTGGATCTCGAAAGGAAACTGGGCGTAACACTCCATAAAAGATAGCGATTTTACTATTTAGAGGGCATTCGGAACGCCATCGTCCTTCAAAGCTTCGAAAGTCTTTCAAACTTTGACTGCGAGCGGTGGCCGCAGGTTCCCAGTTCTCATCGTCCAAGCGTTTTGTATTCTGAACTAGCAGCGCAGATACATGAACTGGCTCGAAGGGAGTTGTCAGGGCGAAGGAGGTTTGTTTCTCGACGATCCTTCGTACAAAGTGACACTCACCTAGTTTGCTGGCGACGACGATTTGATAACATCCTTCTCGGCTACATTCTATTTTGATATCCGCTTGCCAGCTTTCGCCATTCGCCTTGGCAGTCATCGTCAATTGCGGTTCGATAAGACTGCCGACGAATGCCTCACGGAAAAATGTCGTCAATTGAGGACCGTATTCACCATCTTGTATCTCAAGCGTCTCAGGGGCATGTCCAGAATCCTCCATGAACCACACGCGTTTCGGGAGGACTGGACTGCATCTGTTTTTCCGACAGGCTGAAGTGAATTGGCTACTTAGTAGACTCAACCAAAGACGAAAATTACACAGTCGCGCGGAAAGTTTTCTAAATGCAATTCCCAAGTTGGAACCAGTTCGTAGCCACCGCCAGACGATGGACACTGCCAGTGATTCTCTGGCAGCGTTGGCTGCTTCGGCCTGGATCTGCGGACGACTTTTTTGGCTGTAACTAGTTATTGACAGGTGGTTGATCGGCATCAACGATTGTCAAATCCCCACGAAGGACTCGAATCCGGCTGCCATCTTTCCACCAGCATAATGGTTTGGCTTCACCAGGTCGCACACCAGTCCCAACCCAGCCTCCCCTTCGTGAGATATTATGCTCCCATTGGTCGAGTTTCATACACAGAAAGTCAATCCGCTTTTGTACCAGCGACGGATCGTTTGCCTCAGTTGGACCGATTCCAATCACGGTCCAAACGTCCTTAAGCTTTGCTGATTGTATCTGATAATTTTCTGCTCGATTCTTGCTGAGATCGTATGACAATGGGCCGAGCCTGGCCGATTCGTCAAGGAGCGAGGCTTCATAGGGCTCTTGAGAAAAAGCCTGACGAATTGCAAACGCTCCAATCAGCTCCGCTTCCTTTGGCTCGGCAAGCAAGGAACTGCGTACAACTTCTTTGCCGACTGGCATGGCGAACAAGTTGTCATCCAGTGGAACATCCCACTCGAAGTCACGGTAAACGACGGGCGTTGTTCCCATTCCTGGCAGCGGAGTCATTTCAATCCGTTTAGGAAGTTGTGTTTGAACATCGACCCAGATTTTACCTTGACCGTCGAGAATGTCGTAGAGCTGCGTGCCAACAATCGTGTTTTCAGCATTGCTCAACACAGCGTTCACGTCTGGCTTTTGTATAAGCTGCAGAATGTCAAAGTTCGAGCTTGCTTTGGGAATCTCGTTTACCGAGACTTGGTTTGAATTGGAGTCGAACGCGATCAGCTCACCTGCCGCTCCATTCGTGATATTGACAGGATTTCCAGGGGCCTGGAAATCAAGTCGAAAGCGGTCTGGGGCTTTCACACTTGCAACAGCCGTAAGATTGCCCGGACCAAAGTTCTCAACGGTAAACTTGGCCGTGGCGAGCTTTCGAATGTTATTAACCACTTGTGCAAATCCGCTGGATGACGAAGGGAACATTATCGTTGCCCCGAGTACCAGTAAGATACAAGCCGCCAATGTTGCAACTTGTATCCATGGACGAATCCAAGATAGGTTGCGAGTTGAAGGTTGAATGTTCGGACCTGGTTTTTCTTCTAGTGCCAGAGCCTGCGATTTGACACGTGCGATTGCATCGGCTGGAAGTGGTTCGCTGAGTACAGCCCAGACTGCTGATTCAAGCTGAGGCTCCAGGTCATCGTGGTTTGCGGTGAAGGTTGAGTTTTTGTTGTTCATGTTATCGAACTCCGTTGAATGATTTGAGTTGCTCTTGCAGTCGCCCGCGTGCCTTGTAGAGGGCTGTTGAAACCGCTTCGACTGAGATCGTTAAGATTGCCGCCACTTCGTTTCGATCGAGTTGTTCGAAGTGACTCAATGAAAAGACGGCCGCTTGCTGTTCGGGCAATTGTGCCACTGCGTTACGCAACCACGCGGCAAGTTCAGCCCCAACCACGTGGTGATGTGGCTCCAGGTTCGAGACGTATTGAGTCTCGTCTATCTCGATACTCTTGCGTCGTCGACGCAGCAGATCGATGGCTCGGGTCGTAGCCAATCGTGCAAAGAGCCCTGACCAACTTTGGATTGGCTTAGATTCCTGAAGGTTCTTGGCTTCGATAAAAACCAGCTGCGAAACATCTTCGGCGTCATGAACAGAGCCGAGGATACGGTAAGCGATGCGAAAAACTCGTTCCGCATGACGCTCCACAATCTTAGGCCAATCAGGTGGATGTTCTTCGGCCATGGCAACTCCTTAGTGAGTGGTTGAGTGTTCGACTATAAAGAAGTCGCAACAGAATGCCCGCCATGACCCACAAATAACCCTTTTGTCCAAATTAATGTAGGCGATCGAGATTGGCAAAAATATGTAGGACAAGAAGATAGACATACGGAGTACGGGCATATACTCTCCTTTCAGCTACCTCTGGCAAGTAATGGATCGGGTCCGCTGGGCTCAACTCTGTCGATAGTGCCGCTCGCCGTCCTCGCAAGAGATTATCTCGGGCACTTTTGACCGACAACGGTTTCGTCGTCCGCTTGAGTTAGCTAGGATAAAGGCTGCAACACGAAAAAGAGGTTGGGGAAATGAGCATTTCGAGCAAAATCACCGGTGCCGAGTTTGACTCGATGGTCGATCGCGGCGCGTTTGACGGCCTGAGGCCGCGAAAAATTGAGCTGATTCGTGGGGAGCTACAGTTTAGGAATCCTGCAGGACCTGTTCATGACGATTACATTGATTACCTAACTCGCTGGTCCGTTGAAAACACGAAGTCGATGGATGCCAATATTCGCGTGCAGTGTGGATTCGTTTGCGATGACAATCGACCAGAACCGGATATCTTGTGGTTGAAGCCGAAGCGTTATGGTGCCACGCGACCGACCGCTGCAGATGTGATGTTGCTAATCGAAGTGTCCGATAGCAGCTTGGCCAACGATCTGCAAATCAAGGCTGATATTTACGCCGAAAGCGGCGTTGCCGAGTATTGGGTGGTTGATATCCCAGCATCGCGAATCCACGTCATGACCAAAAGCGATGGTAGGCACTATCGCAGTATTGAAATTGTTGTGCCACCGAGCCCACTCAGTCCCATGTGTAAACCGGACGCTATACTCGACACGGCCGCACTCTTTGAGGTCAAGGGAGCATAAGTCCTGGGGGTGAGACAGCTACCAAGCACGTGTATCAATGAGTGAACTTTCACATTCAGTGCATTTTGCTTGCGACGATGTTTGATGATTATCGAATGTAGAATGGGCAGTCCTGCCCGTTTATGGGTGATTTGGTCGGACAAGAGTGTCCAACTTACGTATCGTGTTTTAGTCGGTCAAGAGTGACCAACCTACAATTAAAGCCACAAGGCCTAACGGGAAAGGTTGAAAAGCATGGTGAACCAACTTGTTCGCGAAGAGCCCGACTTGTACTGGACGCCGACTACGTTTCGGGTCGCCGAGTCCTTCGAAGAATTTACGGCGTTGAATCCCGATTTAAGGGTTGAGCAAAATGCAAAGGGAGAGATTGTCATCATGACGCCAACTGGTAGCGAAGGCGCGAGCCGCAATGGGGAGATCTTCGCACAATTGCATCAATGGGCGAAAACTTTCGGCGGAAAGACGTTCGATTCCTCGGTGCTCTTTACCTTGCCGGATGGTTCCAAACGAGGGCCGGACTCATCCTGGATCGCAATGGATCGCTGGGAGCTTTTATCGAAAGAGGATCGGGAAGCGTTCGCGCCTATCTGTCCCGACTTCGTTATCGAATTGCGATCGCGATCGGACCGAATAAGCACTCTTAACGAAAAGATGTTAGCTTATATCGCCAATGGAGTGCGACTCGGCTGGCTGATCGATCCGTTTGAGCGACAAGCTTACGTCTATCGTCCGAATTGCGAGATGAAGTTGTTATCCGATCCAACATCTCTTTCGGGAGAAGATGTATTGCCGGGCTTCGAATTGGACACGAAGCCGATTTGGGCGGTATAAGGCTGAGCACTATTTTAAAGGATTGTGCTTCGACTACTTGGCTACTTAAACGCTGCTACATCTTCGGGGACATCTTTGATGACTACTTATCCGATTGTTGACCAGACTCGCTATTCTGAGAACAGGATCCAACCTTTTGCACGTACACCAGAAAGCAAGTAACTTGCATTGGGCCAACCGTCGTCTTCATTCGTTTTGTTCTCTTTTACGAGTAGCTGAATGTTGCTTGGGCTGTTTGTTCTTATGTGTATCACTCTACCTTGAAACAAACCGACCGATGGAAGATCGGGGACCAGGGGCCAGCCCGCAAACTGAAGGCGAACTTGGTCACCTTGTTTCACGAGCGATGCGTCTTCGCCAGAGACGAACAATTCGACTGCCCGTTCTGATGGACCGAGGTCAATCCCGGGCTTTGTGTCAAGCATTTGCTGCGTGAACGACACCACGTGACCTTCCCCACCGATGAACCTCCATTTGTTCAATTGCGAGTAATAAAAGAACGTGGCGACGCCCCCTGCCGAGACTACTGCCGCGATTGTTACGAGGTCTTTCGACTTCATCCTTACGGCGTGTTGATCGCCACCATCGGATCTGCGATGCATCGTATTCCGTTTGTGGAGCACTAGCATGAATCCCGCAATCAAAGCGAAACACAATACAGCAAGCAGGTAAGCCGGAATCTGATAACGTTCGCGCTCAAGTAAGGAGGATTCAAAGTTAATTGTCCATGCTTCATAAAAAATTACAGCAACGGGAATACATGCGATCGATACGAGAACCCTCGCAATCACCAACCACCAGTTCCAACTCGAATCGCCGACTTGCGATTCCTTTCCACCTGAACCAGACATGTTCCCGCCATTTGATAGTTCGTGTTCCCTTGGCTTTTCTTCATCGGGTCGCCAAGTTCGAAGGAACGACTCCAGGGCTTCTGCTACTTGCTTCGGTGTTAGATATCGTTCGTCAGCATTTTTCGCCATCATATTGGATACGATGGTTGCAACCTCGTGAGGGATATCGTTTCTCATCGCATCCAGCCGGAGCGGTTCAATCTGTGCATGGCTTTTTAGTTTGTGCATGACACTGCCAGCGTCAAAAGGCACTCTACCGGACAGCAAATAGTAGAGTGTCGCGCCGAGACTGTAGATGTCGCTGCGAATGTCGACTTGGCGAGCGTCAATTGCTTGTTCGGGTGAGATGAAATCGGGAGTCCCCATGATTGCGCCGGCTGTCGTCAAGTCAGATCGCAGCACAGCGGAATCCGATGAAGTGCCTGTTTCTGACGCAAGTGAAGCAAGACCGAAATCGAGAATTTTCATAACCCCATTTTTCGATACCATGAGGTTGTGCGGTTTGATATCGCGATGGACCATGCCCCGCTCGTGTGCGTGCTGCAGACCAATGGCGGCCTGTCGGATGTAGTCAACCGCGTCGGCGATCGGCAAGGCACCTCGGTCCTTTACAATTTGGGACAAATCGACTCCATCAACGTATTCCATCACCATAAAGTGAAAGTCGCCAGCTTGGTCCGCATCATACGAAGTCACTATGTTGGGATGAGAAAGCTGAGCAGCGGTCTTTACTTCACGGTGAAATCGACTCACCGCTTCGGGCTTTTGAAATAGTTCGCGGTTAATAACCTTTAGGGCTACCCTACGTTCCATTTTGCGATGAATGGCTTCGTATACATCACCCATCCCACCTTTGCCAATCAGTCGGACAATTTCGTACCGAGGATGCTCGGTCAATTCCGAAGGAATGTCTCCGCAAGTTGAAGATGGCTTCGAAACCTGACAGTCGTTTTCAAGAGAAGGATCGATGGGTAATTGCCGTGCGTCTTTCAGCAGTGCAACGAACGTATCGTCAGACGATAGGCTGATAATCGTATCGCAGCATGGCTCACACTCGCTAATATGGTTCTCGATCGAGGTCGCTTCAGCAGGTGGTAATTGGCCAAGGGTGTAGGCGCTTAATTGCTCCCGGCTCGGGTGGGTTGTCATGATTGGCATTTCGGAATTTATCTTGTTAGTAGCCATGGTTGCGTAACTGCCTCGTGGTAGAAGTCACATCACGACGATGGTTTATCAATTCGCTGCATGGATACTTATCAAGACCCGATTGTTGCCCAGCATTTCAGCTCTTTGGGAAAAAATGAGAAGAAGAGTCGACCAAGCCTCCTGCCTCTTGTCGTAACTTGTTCAGCACACGGCACTTGGCGACGATAACGGCATTTTTAGAAATTCCCATTTCCCGAGCGACTTCATCAGCTTTCGCTCCTTCCAATGCGACGCGACAGAATGCCTGCCAAGTGGTTGGCTCGAAGTGAGGCTCCGCGAGTGCCAGCAGTTGTCGAAGCACGTACTGATCGTGTTCGCGATTCCAGATGTGGCTCAATTCGCTAGTCGGGTCGTCCAATTGAGCGAGCCGAGCATCAATGTCCGAGTCCCCATGAGCCTGCGGATTACGGTCCCGGGATCGCCAGAACTTTCGCAGACGGTTGATCATAATTGCCTTGAGCCATCCCCGGAAAGCCCCTGGACTCCCCGGATGATCGAACGAACGCAGGTCCCTCGAAACGCTCAACAAGACTTCTTGAGTGAGATCCTGTGCGTCGTTGTCTTGCACATCGTACCGCCGCAACCAGACGCGAATCAAAGGGGCGTAGAGATTCGCAAGCCGATTCCAACCTTCGTTTTCAGGTGAAGTTCGTAGGCGATCAAGAAGACTAAGCGAGGTTTCGTGCATGCTGAAATGAGCCTTTCAGCGCGCATTATCTACTATCAGCAGGGCTGAGCCAAGACGGCTTGATTGCTTCCTCTAGTTTTGCTCGGCAATGTCTTTGAAGCTTACCATGCGCAATCGGCCAAATGGATTGCGCATTGGCTCCGGTGCACTCGATTGGTCTGGGAACTCATGTTGAATTTGGAATCGGGGGCCTTTTTCATCCGCGATAATGTGCCCGTTACCGACGGATCGGTCGCTCGCGCAGATATAACGAATCATCTCAATGATGGCTCGGTCATCAGCATCGGCATCTTCGCGATTCATGACAATATCAGGAAAACCAGGGACGTGCATACCCATTGTCCGTACGTCTCTCTTTCCCT
Organism: Pirellula sp.; assembly: GCA_046344995.1. Taxonomy (GTDB): domain Bacteria; phylum Planctomycetota; class Planctomycetia; order Pirellulales; family Pirellulaceae; genus JBKCUI01. The sequence goes on along the minus strand of JBKDKR010000011.1, from coordinate 53,649 downwards.
GCACGATCCCGACGAATGCGAAACTGACCGCGTCACTGCTCCCCTCATCGGTCATACTTAGCCAATCCTCCGCGCCGTGTGACAAACAACAGTTGTCAATGAACACTCCAGCACCTCCTGCATGAATGATTGCGGCACCGGCGTGCATCATCTTAAGGGCTGACTCCAGGCTTCCCCCAGCACCGACTAAGCCGACGTTGATTGTGTACTTGTCGACGATCTCAAGCTCTTCAGCTCTCGCCGGGGAACGTAGACTCGTCCGAAAGATGCCGGGGAACTGTTTGTCGGCTGGTATCGGAAATATGTCGAGTTTTGTTTGGTCGGGGAGGTGTAACTGCTCCTCTTTAATCTGATATCCACTGGGCAATCGCTCCATAATCTCTCTTGGATTACGCCAATCACCTGGAATACGCAACATTACTTCGACCGTCGGACGTGATTCTGTTGTCATCGCCAGTTTATCCTTTCAAAAGCCTCGTAAAGTCAAACGAGATTATTTTGACGGGTTTTGGCGCGGTAATCAATGCACCTCGATTGCAGTGGATCTCAATCGCTGGAATTCATCAGAAATGGGTTTGGTCACCGTAGCGTAAATGACTTAGGAATCCAGGGTGATAGTCCGTTCTACGTCTGTCCGCTGGAGCGTGACAAACGGGTAACTCAAGCGTAGGTCGAGCTGATAATTGCGGCTTTTCAGTTCCGAATTATTCCCGGCCAAGTTTGAGGTAGAATTCCGTTAGCAGTTTAAGTTGTCGCAATTCCGATTCTGCCTCCGCAACCACCTGCTCTGTTCGGTTTAGCTCGTCCTGGCTGATCATTCCTTGTTTGTTCTGTTGCTCCATGCTCGCGCGGGATAAGTGCTTAGAATCCAGTTGACTTTGAGCGGCCGAAAGTTGGGTGTGCAGTATCTCGATGATCGTACTGCGCTCGGACTCGGCCTCGGCTTGTTCTGCGCGAGCAATTTCGCGATCAGCATTGAGTGCTTTGATTTCTTCCTCCATGTGTCGCTTCTCAGAATCGACGCTATCGACCCTATTTTTTAACTCAGTTCGAATCAATACATTATCTTCTTTGACTTGACTTAGTTTCTCTTGCAATTCGAGCAATTCTTTTTGAACTGCTGTTAGCTTGGCATTGCCAGCTTCGATCGCCGCATCGAGTCTCTCAAGCTTCTGTCGCGGCTCGCGCAGTCGCTTGGCCAGATCCGATGCTGTTCCAAATGCGGATAGAATTTGGAGGGAATTGTTCAAGTCTGGTTCTGCGACAGGCATAGTCGTCGCGGTTGATGCAGTGGCTGCGGGAGTTTTGTCTGGCACAGTTGCTGGGATGTCGACGGTGGGCTTTGTACTTTCAGGAGTCTCTGGTGGCCCAGCTGAATCTGGGGTCACTTCACATATCAAGTCCCCCTCTTTCACGGTATCGCTATCTGACAGCGTAGCGAGAAACGTGATTTGCCCAGCCATCGGTGCGAGGATCTGCATCCGTGACGCTTGGGCTATTTCTGTCATGATCTCTTCGAGTTGTTTTCTTAAAGCCGAGTAATGTATAACAGCCAACTCCCGCTCCGCCACAAGTTTAACGACGTCAGCCTGGGCTTTCTTTAGGGTAACGAGAGCGCTGTCCGCGTTGCTTTGAGCTTGCAGTTCTTCTGCTTGGGAACCACTACCTTGCTTAAAAGCTTCGGCTGCTCGCTGCTTGGCTGTTTCCAGATTTTTGATCTGGGACATTATGGCGTCAAAAATCTCTTTGGCTGCTTTAAGACCTCGATCGGCGGCGATCAGTTTTGAATTAGCCGCTTCCACATCAAGCTCTAGCGAGGATAGTCGTCTCTTGAGGCTCACAACGGCATCGGAGGCTGACGTATCCATCTCTGCAATAACGTCCCCTTGCTGAACTCTTGCATTCAGTTTGATCCCATCGGCCATACGAACGATGATTCCCTGGGTCGGTGATTTAATACTTACAGAACGAGCGGATTGTCTCGCAGATCCCTGCAGCGTGCTCTGTGGCCGAGCCCCGTTCGATTCGAAATCTCGCTGAGCTTTCTGAGAAGCAGGTTGCCAAGCGAACTCCAGCAAACGTGGAACGCCCGGCTCAAGCTGCGATTCCGGATCGACCGACACGGCACCACGCAACGTTCCGTTCTCGCCGGCCCGCAGTGTTATCTCACCCGCTTCCGCTTCGCCCACTTTCCAGCGACCAGTGTAACGCCTTTGCAGACGGGACCATTCGAGTCGGACCGCTCCGCGTCGACCAGACGAATCCACGAACGTCCCCGAGTACCAATCGCTGGCTTCGTCAACCGATGCTAAGGTAACATGTTGCCAGTTATCGCCGGTCCAATGCCCCGAGATGTCGGTCGGATTGGTCATCTGCATGGTTAGCAGACCTAAAAACGTTGCCGCTAAGATGGAACCTATCATGATAAGGCCTCGGTTGGAGAAGGATCTTTGTGGTTGAAGAGTCGGTTGTGTTTGCTGCGTTAATGGGCCGAAAGGGCGTTTTGATTCTTTCTGTTCGATCGCTTCGGCTAGCGGCGACGAAGTATCATGGACCGTGGGTTTGCCTCGCAGTGATTGCGGCAATTCGACTTGAAGCGGTTGCTGTAGATGCGCCAAACATCCATCGAACAAATCAACGACTTCACTAGCGCTCTCGAAGCGATCGGCCGGATGTTTGGCCAGCAGACGTTCGATGATGATGCATAGCCATTCGGGGATATCGGAATTGATCTCACGAATCGGACGAGGATCGGAGTCAGTGATTCGTCGTAGGATGCCATAGGCAGCTTCGGATCGAAACGGCGGACGCCCGGTGCACGCCGTGTAGAGCACGCTACCCAAACTGAACAAGTCGCTGCGATGATCGACCGATTCGCCTCTAGCTTGTTCGGGGGACATGTATTGTGGCGTTCCCGCGATGACACCCGTCTGGGTCATCGACGCGTCGTCCATCGCACGAGCCACACCAAAATCCGTGATCCACAATCGTTCGATGCCATCGCTTAGCAGAATGTTGGCGGGCTTGATATCGCGATGCACGACACCTTGTTCATGAGCTGCCGCCAAGCCTGCCGCAATTTGTCGGCCGATGCGTACGACCTCAAGCACACCTAGAGGTCCTCCCTCGTCGATTCGTTTCTGTAGCGAAGGTCCTCGAGCGTAAGGCATCACTAAGTAAGGCAATCCGGCCGCTTCCGAGACGGCGTAAATGTCGATAACGTTATCGTGGGTGATCGCCGCAGCCGCTCGGGCCTCGCGTTGAAAGCGGGTTCGCGCTGAGCCCGAATGGGCTAGATGGGGAGCCATGACTTTAATGGCGACCACTCGGCGCAGCGACTTGTCAAATCCCTTGAGCACCGCTCCCATGCCACCTACGCCGACAACGCCGCTGATTTCGTAGTCCCCTACGCGACCAAGCATTTCCGGATCGTCAGTCGGTGCCAGCGAATCGAGCACGCTCAACACGTATCGCTCGCGCTGGTAGGTTTTGTGTTCGTCGGTGGTCTGTTCACCTGAGCTGCTCGAATCGTTTTCATAAGAACGACGGCTTCCGGGTCTTAGAGATTGCGATGAACTCGACAACGAGGGATTAATCGTTGAATCTCGCCCGAGTAGCACCGCGGCGTCGCGCCAAACATCTGGTTCTGCGGAGCGTTTTTGGAGTTCGTTTCGGCAATGTTCGCAGTCGCACAAATGTCGCTCGAACTCAATCGCCAACGCTTCGCTGAGCCGTTCGTCCAGATAGTCATCGATCCGCTGAGGATCACAAGTTCGCTCCGTTGGTTTCATGGCTGGTTATCCTTGTCGGAATGGGAATCGATTGCTTCCAGTTGCTGGATTGTGTTTCGGATTCGCCGCATAACACGACTGCGAGCCGCATAGACACTGCCAGTGGAGATTTGCAGTAAGGCCGCGGTCCGTTCGATGGATATCTGTTGTAGCTCGGTCATCTCAAAGGCTAGCCATGTCACTTCTTGCGATTGGCTGTGAACTTGCTGGGCTGCTCTTTGAAACAACTCGCGGCGATACTCGAGGTTGATTAGAGCTTCGGTTTCAGGATCGGCCGGTATCTCGGATAGGACATCCAGCACATCCGAGCCACCGCTGGCTCGATCGCGAGGCCGCCTCGTAAGGGCCTTCAATATGGCATTGCGAGTGATACGCCCCAGCCAATTGCGAAACCGCGAATCTTCATGTTGATTGTCAAAGCGATCGATGGCCGAAGAGACCGAGATCAAGACTTGTTGAACCAGATCCAGAGCATCGGCATGTTGAAGACCCTTGGCCCTCGCGATACGAAAGATCACTGGTCGATAGAGTTGTTCGAATTGATCCCAAGCGGCCCGATTCGAGGGATCTCGAACCTGGACAATCAGGCTTTCGTTGGTTTCGGGGAATTCTGGCAAGATAGGCTCCACTGGTTACTATCTTACTTAATCCAGATCGAACGCGTTTCTGACAGGGGAGTGAAGAAAAATTTTCCTTCTGGCTTTCAGCGTAAGGAATTTTGATCATGGTATTGGTCCCGTGGGACGGGGCTGTATGATGGGACTGTAGGATGGGGCTGTAGGATGGGACTCCAGTCCCGTCCACAATCGATCCAGCCTGCGTGCAACTAATTCCCAGGCGCATTCTACAGACAAGACTTTTTAATTTTTACGCATGTGAGCGGGCCTGGAGACCAGCTCTACGATCCGCTCTACGATCCGCTCTACGACATGTTCTGTATAAATTTCCAGCCGATCTTTTCCCATTCAGGATTGATCCACAATTGGCAAGACTCGTTAGTCAAGCAAGCTTTCTTCGGATTACGACCGATGTACTGTAGGCAATGCCACAGATGCTCTTCGTCACGAATGATTCGATCGTAGCTTTCGTCTTGCCAGAGCTTACCCTGTTGGTCTAGTGTCTCGTTAATTCTTCGAGCTGTGAACGATTTCCAGCTCCCGATGATTTCTTCGAGCTCGACCTTTTCATAGGAGATAGGCCTTATGATACAGTGGACATGATTGGGCATAACGACGCTTGCCCCTAGCTCATAACGTTGGCCGTGAAAATGTTGCATCGATTGATGGACCATTTGTGAAAACGCTGCGTCTTTCAATGCGCAACTACCGACTCCTTCGTCCAGCCAGCTTTCTATTCGTTCGAAGACCATCCGAGCAAGACGTTCGAGTGACCTTCTATCCTGAGAACCTGGATTGTTGGCTTGCCAATCGTTCTTCAATCGTTCTAGTTCTTGGAGGCGTGACTCGGGTAGTGAATCAGCTGAGCGGAACGTTACAAAGTAAGTAGCACCATCTTGTCGCCAGTGTGGCATGTGTCGAACGTAGACACGCAATGGGAGATGATCTCGTAGACCGTGAAACCCAGGCGGCGGCTCTAGGTTCCAAGTCTCACTACTAGACATCGCTTTTACCTCTCTTTTCTAGGCTCTTATAACAAGTCCATAGGACGGAGTTGTAGGACGGTTCTCCAGGACCGTCCACAACCTATCCAGCCTGTGTGCAACTAATTCCCATGCACATTATACAGACAATACCTTTTTAATTGTAACGTGTTTTTACGCATGTGAGCGGGCCTGGAGACCCGCTCTACGGATAGAACTCGATGATGTCTGAGCCATGCTTAAAAGCTACGATGCGCCAACCGTCTGGTTCGAGCTGGAGAGTGATCTCGATGCGATCGGTACCAGCACCCATGCCTGGTCCAACTCGCAAGCCACCACGCTGGATAATGCGATCGTTCTCCTGATCGACGCGGTCAATTTGCAACTCGAGATCAACTAACGAGTCTGGAAGCATTTTCAACAAGCGATCGATTTTGGTTTGATCTCGACCACTTGCAACAATCCAATCCATAGGATTCGCATTCTTCGGAAGCTGCAACGCACGCCAAAATTGATTTACAACTTCCATGGGTTCAACCATGTCACCTGATCGTAATTGGACTAACCAGAGTAACAGGCCGCTAGCAATGTCGGCTTCGGAGAGTTTTCGTAATCCCTGGCTTGTTAGCTCACCCAAGAAATCATTGTCAAAAGTGTAGACATTGCTCCATGAAATACTCCCCAAGGACTTGGACTCTGATGCAGTGGCGGCGACTGGACGTATCAACTCTATTAGCTGCTCGATCTCCGGGATCGGCCTTTGTTCCAGTGGCATCCTAGAGCACAATGCTAAAAGCTCTATTCCCCGTTCTATGCGGTCAGCAGGTTTCATACCTCCAAATCCTCCCATGCCTCCCCCGCCCATGCCTCCTCCTATCGTCTCGTTGTTCCTTCCAAAGCTGATTCCATCGAGGCGTGGAACCACAATCGTAGGCCCCATACCCAATCCTCCGAGTAACTTGCCCGACTCTGCCCATCGCCTCAGTTCGTCGGCGAGCCGATGGCGGATATGTTGACGAAAGCTTTCTAGTCCTTCCTTATCCAGGTTCGGTGCTGACGCGAACGAGCTGGCCAACAACAGAAACCGATCCAGGTCCAAAGAGTAATCGCTAAGAATTTCGGTCTTAACACGGGTTAAGACCCGAACGGATTGGTAATCCATTCGAAGGCGATAGGCCATGAATTCTAGCCAAGGATGCTTCTTGAAAAACGATTCGTCCTTGACCCCAGCCATCGACTCGAATGCGTTGGTATTACGCATCAGAGCCAATAACTCCGATGTCGGGGCCGACGTCGATAGTTTTGCCTCAACAAAAGCCAACGACTGAGTAAGCAAGCTAGCTTGATAGTCCACTCCATCTCGCATTTTCGTATTCGACAACATCGCGATGCTTTCCAAGACCTCGACGCACTCTTGCAATGCCTTGCCCTGCATATGTTCCAATACCAGTTGATCAAACTCCTCATGCGAGAAGACGGGACGAAACCAGCCATTCGATGGTACACGAAAGAAATTGTTTTTTAGTCCTAAGGATCGAATCGGTTCTGCCAAGGATTGAACAAATTGCGGTTCTGCTATATGAATCGCATCGAAAGCTTCTAGCCACGCAACAGGATCTCGTTCTCGCTCTAAAACATTCAGCCACTCGACGAGAGTCTTGCCTTTGAAAAGGATCTTCTCAACCGACTCTGGGATCTCGACTCCAGCAAAGGCTTGCCGGCCGTTCGTCGCGGGCTCCTCGGATTTTCTAGATTCGTTAGCTCCTAATTGCGAGGTACTCGATTCATTCTTAGGAAGGCGAACGATACGAGCCACAACCGTTTCTCCACGCCGTAGTTGCACGCTCTTCGGTTCGATGGAGATTTGGTCCGAGCCTTCGTGGATCGTGATATCGTATTCACCGGCTTGCAAACGCGTGAGATGAGTTCCCGGCTCGACAAGCATTTCTTTTGCCGTTCCGTTTGCTCGTCGTTTGATCTCGATCTTTGTTTGGTCAGATGTGGACTCGATAACCAGGTTTCCTTGATCGCTTTCCAGTATCAACTGCCAACCAAAATAGCCGAGCACAGGCACAAGCGCCAAAGCTATCCAGCCCCATACCGGGGGCAAGCGACGTGCAGGTGATAGCCGTGCAGAAGCGATTGGTGAGGGGTGTTCTAAGGGGTTGGCAAGACCCACTTCTGCTGGGCGTACACTTACATCGAAAGCACCATCGCGACCGCTTTGTAGTCCACGTTTCGCGAGCCCAGCGAGTTCCGCCCCTTCACAGAAGGGTTGCAAAGCTTCTGCGACATGCAATGCGCTCGGCAATCGCGATTCAGGTTGCGTGGCTAGCAATCGATTCACAACGTCGCATAACTCCGATGGCAGATCGGGACGGAGTGTTTGTAGCTGAATCGGTTGATGCTGACTGAGTCGCTTGAGTTTCTCGATCGGTGATTGATGCGGGGTCATCGCGAGCGGCGTCTGACTGGTTAGCAGTTTAAACAACGTTGCCCCAAGCGAATATAAATCGCTTCGCGCATCGACTACTTCGCTTCGTTCGGCTTGTTCGGGAGCCATGTAATCGAGTGTACCGAGGAACTGCCCAACCGTAGTTAACTCACCGACAGGACCATCCCAACGATGGAAGTGAACGAGACCAAAGTCGAGAAGTTTCACGCGCCCCTGGGAATCAAGCATGACGTTGGAGGGCTTGATATCGCGATGGATGATACCTAACTGATGCGCATGAGAGAGTGCTAAGGATAATTGGCGAGCGATCTCGCATGCATCCGCGGTAGGAATCGGAGAGATACTGCGAGAGAGCCTGCCCAGATCGAGTCCATCCACGAACTCCATGGCCAAGTATTGCATACCGGACTGTGTACCCGCATCAGTGGCGGTGACGATGCCGGGATGTTGCAATTGACCAGCAGCACGAATCTCCCGTTCGAATCGTTGCAACGTTTGGGGATGCGACCACTGGATTGGGATAAGCTTCAGGGCGACCACCTTTTTGAGTTGACTGTGCTCAGCGCGATAAACACTCCCCATGCCGCCGCATCCGATCCTTTCCAGGACGCGATATTGCCCCACACATACCGGGGATGAACCACGGGACAGATCCTCGTGAAGACGCTGCTGGACGGCCCGCCAGGCCGCATCGATGGCTTGCTGGGCTTCTTCGGGATTTGGGTCGGTCGAATCGTGGACGCCTGACGATTGAAGAGTCTCACGCAACAGAGAGCCGTGCGAGGACTCCAGTTCTGTCAATCGATGATTACACGCATCGCAGGTAGAGATATGGGTATCGATGCTAATGCTGACGAAATCATCCGCCATCCCTAGAAAATACTCGAGTAGAATGTCTTGCGATGGGCACTCAGAAGGTAAAACGGAATTAGGATTTGCGGTGTCTGCCATAGAGTGCATTTTAAGTGACCTCAGGAGGAATTTTGCGAGGGTATGCTTCTTTCTGCCAAGCTTTTTCGATAACATGCCCAGGGATACCTAGAGAGTCGTTGGGAGTGTGACACGCTAAACCGAAAGATTTTTCCTCATGAATTCGCAGCACCAATCGAACGATTCGTTGCCGACCCGCGGGTCTCTTTTGGCCGCCGCAATCGGCTCGGAGCCAGAAGCATGGCAACAATTGGTGAATTTGTATGAACCAAGAATGTTGCGTTGGTGCCGTGGTCAAGGGCTCGACCGAATCGCGACCGCCGATGTGATCCAGGATGCTTGGATGTCGGTAGCCCGTGGCTTAGCAAGTTTTCGTTCGCAACCGGGGGCCGGTGCTTTTCGAGCGTGGCTTCACCAAATCGTGCGTCGCAGGATTGCGGATTATCGTCGACGAGAAGTTCTTCGTCCGCCTGCCGTAGGTGGCTCTAGTTTTGCGATGCGAGTCGCAGAACAGCCGTATGAACCAAACATCGCACCATCGAGTCAAGACGATCCATCGCAATGTCTTAGTAAATCGAATGGTAATCTCCAACGAGCGATGGCGACCGTGCAACAAGAGATTGAGCCCAAGACGTGGCAAGCCTTTTGGTTGTGCGTTGTCGATCAACGGTCAACCGACGAAGTAGCCCATCTGTTAGAAATCACGCCAGCCAACGTTCGCCAATGCCGCAGTCGAGTGCTGCGCCGTTTGCGTCAAACGATGGAGAGACTGCGAGCCCAGTGAGTTTGCTACCGATTCGTTGTTATCGAAAGAAACATACGAAGCAAAGTATTCAACGGACTTCAGAAACAACCGTCTTCCTTGTGCTTTGCAGACCGTGAATTAGGGCAAAAAATGTTGGGGCAAAAAGATTACAAGCCACGAATCGATTGCCACTTATTTTTTGCCCTCCCATCTTTTTGCCCTAGTGCCACAACTTTGAGATAACCTTGATTGGAGAACCGCCTAAATCCTAACCCGCAGCGTGAGCGAGGGACAATATACCGGCAAATTCCCTTGCTTACGCGTCGGGTTATGATCGACATCATCTCCCAGTTGCGGCCCTAGGTACCTCGGGCAGCTAGCAACGCTTGGGGACCAGCACGAATCCATAGACGGTGGCGATTCAAAAGGGATGTACTCCTTAACGGCAGTTGATCTTGCTATTTCACGTAGTTAAGCTCGACCATCGAAGATTGTCTTAGAGACACGCTAGCAACACCGCCAACAAAAGCGTGGTATGCCTAAGGACATTTTTTTGAACGTGAGGTTCGGAAACCTTAAAATAAATTAGTACGATTCTTGCATTTGTCTCCATTGCTTCGTTGACCACTTCCCCGGGTTGGAGGTAAAAGCGGCAGACTACTGTAGGAATTTCCTCAGCTCAGCGGCTAGCAATTCTTCTCCCTCATCGGCAACAAAGTGTCCAACTTTCTCAAATTTCGATACTCTGGCATCCGGAAACATAGTAAGCCACCGATCGAGGTTCCGTGAACTGATCAGTGAGTCGCTCATGCCCCACGCTAGCAAGATGGGAAGTGACGCAAGACTAGGTAGATCATTCATGTGCCAGCACGGAAGATTGAAGTCCAGCAGAGTATTCTTGAACGAAAGAAGGCCGTAACGCTCACTTGGCGTGCGAAAGGCACCTTAGACGAAGTGGGTGTACCGTGAACAAACACGATCGTCTCCCCATGCCCTTCATCGCGATAGGCAAGTCGTCCATCTGGATGATCCAAAAACTTGATACCTGAGTTACTTTGAGTCATAGATTCCAATGAGCTTAGTGAGGGACAACTTGAGGTCAGCAAAAGCCTTCTTGCCGAGTTTCGATTCGTAAACCGATTCAATCTGCGAGATCGCGGCGATGCAAACATTCAACAAACGCATCCCCTTCGGTGTAAACACGATGATTTGCGACCGGCCATCTTCTGAATTTGGCTGACGCTTTATGTAGCCTTTTGTCTCGATGGTGGCGATGCTTTTGGCTATCGCTTGCTTCGTAACGCCAGCCAACTTTGCGATTTCAATCGACGTGCTGCCGGTCGGCTTAACAAACCTTAATACGTTCAAATCGGCGGGGTTCACATCCGAGTATCCCTCCGCTTCGAGTCGGCGAATTAAGTCGTCTTCGAAGGCTCGAAATAGCAAAATCAAAAATCGACCGAGTGGCTGATATTGATCTACTGCATCAACCAGTATTTTTTTGGGGTCTAGATTGCTGTCCATGGAATCAGTATAACCAATTTTCACAACTAGTCAACCCGGTTGACTATATGCGGCAGGCTTACGTGTTCACGTTCCGGCGAAGTCTTTTTACAGATAGCAAGCGCTGCACATTAAATGATCTGGCAGACGCTAGCTACTCTGTCGATAATTAGGGGACAGTTTTATCTACATTACCTGCAGTCCATGCGATTTTTTAGTGGAACATGTTCGAGAACGAGTACCGCAATCGAATCAACTTAGTCGTAGAGCACATCGACGCTAACCTTGCGCAAGCGTTGACCTTAGATGAACTGGCGGATGTCTCCGGGATTTCAAAATTCCACTTACACCGATTGTTTCACTCCTTCGTTGGTGAACCGTTAGCCGGCTTCATCAGACGACAGCGGCTTGCTCGTGGATATCAATTAAATAGCGACTCGAGGCTTAACAAAAAGGAAGTAAAGGGCCTGGGGTACCGTTCGATGTCCTCGTTCATTCGCGCATTTCGGAGTTTGTTTGGAGCCACTCCTGGGGCGCTTGCAGGCAATTTGGGACCCACGTTAACGTCGCAACTAAGTCAGACGGCCGAGTCTCGCCAAATGGTTTTGATGCCAGATCGAATGGAAGCGATCCAAGCCGCTTCGATTTTTGGGAGCTTGCAACGAGGCTATTACAACCGAGGTTTTGAACAAGCGGCGCGACTCGCTTTTTCAACGGCGTTAAAGACCGCCGCAAAACTCAAGATCAGTTCTTCGCTTGGTGTTGGAATCGGACTTGTCTTCGATGACCCGGACTTCACTGATCCTAATCGTATGGAGTTCTTTGGAGGCTTTGAGCTAATCAACGAAACGTTACCGATCGATCCGAAACCGTGTGAACTGCGGCTACTGCCACCTGGCCCAGCGGCGATTTTTGTGCACCGAGGTAGCTACCGCTTTCTGTGGCAAACCTGGAACGCCGCCTATCGGAACTGGTTACCACAATCGGGTTATCAACTGCGCGATGCACCGGCTGTGGAACGTTACTTGGTAGACCCACGAAACGCCAGAAACGAGCAAGATCTCATCACGGAAGTTGTTATACCGATCGAATCTTACTCACTTTAAGCTTATCCCTTTTTATTACGTATAGACTATGAAGCGACTCATTCTCATTTTAGGGTGCATTGTTTTGTTAATCGCAGCAGGCATCTTGTTTATTCCTGCGTCGCGCACCGCTACTCGTACCGCTTCATTGCCAGCAACGCGAGAGCAAGTCTTTGAAGCAGTAACCCGAATTGAAGATCAAAGCTGGCGTCCCTCGGTTGCTTCGGTGCGTGTTATCAAGTCAGACGATGGCCAAGAGGAATGGGTTGAAGTCTCCAAAGATGGGCACGAGCTATTGTTCAAGACGGTTCGTAAGGTTAAGCCCGATTTGTTCGAGATCGAATTCTCTGGCAGCCCATCGATAAGCGGGCGTTGGACTGGTCGATTCGTTGAACAATCTGAGAAGGAAACTCGCGTTGAGTTTACGGAAACGGTTACCGCTGGCAGTTTGCCTGCCAGAATACTGGGTTACCTATTCTTTGACTTAAATACAATATTGGATACTTACATCAACGACTTGAGAAACAAACTACAACGTGAAGGCCATGAGAAAGAGAGCCATTGATAAAGCGAAGTCGTTACCGGAACCGAAGGTGAAGGTCTTGGAGACGAACTTTGCTGATATGAAGGCGGGGCAAACCATGGTGGTTCCCACGCCTGAACTAATCCAAAGTGTCGTTGAAGCGACTTCGAAAGGAAAGGAACTTTCGCTATCCGCTTTGCGACAAGCGTTAGCGGAACGAACCTCGGCCGAAGTCGCTTGTCCCGTGACGACGAGCATTTTTCTCCGCAAGCTCATCGTTTCGGAATGGGCGCAGCACCAGACGTTGTCCGATGAGAAAGAAGGGAGTTCGCCTAAAGTAATGTTCCCTTTTTGGCGAGTCGTCAATCCAACCATGCCGCTCTACAAAAAGCTCGAACCATCCATTCAAGCTTTCATCGTGAGCCAGCGAGCCCTCGAAGGCATACAAGACAAATGATCTTCTGGCCGTGAATTTGCCACTTGCCAGTGGGGGAGCTACTCGGGTGAAAGATACTCTATCGTGCTCTAATTCAAGACGCAGAAAACTTGAATGTGCGGGGCAAAAAAATGTGAGGGCAGAAAGATGTGGCACAACAAATGGATTATATTATTTTTTTGCGCATCCATCTTTTTGCCCTATGTACCCCGGATTGCACCGCGACTTCGTCCCATTGCGAGACAAGGATCCTATTAAGCTCTTCGTACCGGTTGAGCTATATTCTTTCAAACGGAAAGAGGGGGCGGCGACGGTTGCGATACTCTAATTGATTGAGATCTGCCGAAGTGGATCCGATGGTGTTAACTCGCAAGAATTTGTCGCAAACATCGCGATATGCGGCTAATGGTGCGTTAACCCCCTTGGCGACTAGAATGCGAAATTGACTCGGATCCAGTTCGCAACTTCTGATCTGTTGCAAACTAAAGGGAACCATGCGGCGACTGGTAAGCATGATCGTTAAATTGCGATCCACCGTTTCCAAAACCACTGTGGCTCCTTGATCAAATTCCACGATGCCACCATGGCGTGGCTCGGTTTCGCGAAAATGTCCTGAATGCATTGATCGTACGCAAGCGTCAACTTGAAGAGGACGACCGTGACGATCATCAGTCTTGCCTCCAACCGCTAGTTGCAACCGAGCTCCCAGTCCCGCGGAACGGCAAAACGCAACCGCTTCCGGGTCGCATAAACATACAAAACTCGGTCCCAAACCTTGTGCCAGTAACGCTGCAGCTAAATTGGTGCCGTCTCCAGACGACCCACCACCAACATTGTCCCCCATGTCCAACAAGCAATAACGAGACCTAGAGTCAGACCTGCAAACTTCTAACGCGGTGTCTATGTCCATCAGCTGTCCCTCAAAATCCGACCGATGCTGCCACAATCGGTTCGCAAGTTCATCGGAAAGCTGCTGTGCGAGTATCGCGTCATTGTCGGTAACCACAACGGTCGCTGCTCCCATCTCAACAACATCAGCGTAGGGGAAGCCCAGGAGGATACTGTTCGAAAGTACTCCTGGTTGCAATAACTGCGAGTCAGCGAATTCGTAATGAATTCGGAGATGAGGCTCGCTGGTGCATTGTCGTTCAATGTTGATCACCATCGGCGGAAAGCTTGCAGCCATGGTCGGCTGGCATTCACCTCGCACTGTTCTCACCATTAAGTGGGCCGCCTCTATACCGCGAAGTCGCTGATCCAAATGCGGATTCGTTCGGTAGGCGACTAACGCATCGCATGCCTGTACCATGGCAGGCGACAGATTCGCGTGAGCATCTAGCGTTCCGATGATCGGCAGATCGTTTCCAACGAGCGAACGCAATTCACATAACCAATAGCCATCTGCGTCGGATGCGGATTGGCTAACCGCCGCTCCATGTGGGGCGACTAAGATGCCATCGAGTTCAGGGGTGTTCGAGACGATTCTAAGCATGCTAGCTACGAGAGTGTTCATCGTGTCGGCGGTGATAATTCCAGACGGAGTGGCTCGGGCCGCCAACAGAGGCACCGCGGTCACGTCACTATTGCGACTACACTCTTCCAAGCCTTGAAAAAAACCACCGATTTCGTGATGACTGTCCGCAAGTTGCGAGCGAATTGATTCCCCTTCCAAATACAAATCCCCTCGAAACTGCGAGAGCGTTGTTGGTTGACTAACAAAAGTGTTCGATTCGTGAAGGAGAGCGATAATGCCGATGCGCATGGCGAAGCTTATGGGAAGATTTTCGGAATCGATTTTCAGGCGAGGCAACGATGGCAATGTGCTTTAGTTAGACTCGCGATCGTAACACGTCCCTTTTGTTATGTAGAAGTTCTAGGATGCCATGGGCAACAATATCAACTCGATTTCCTCTACAATCAGTATGAGTATGGCCAATATTCCTCCTACGATCAACCAGGGCAATCCGACATGAATCACACCATGGCCGAATTACGCACACAGCTGTATTCCGCAGTCGTTGCCGATGCATTGGATCAGCTTGGATTCCGAAATCAATCGCCTCGTGTGGGTCTGTCTCCTCTGACAATCACGAATTCCGTTCTCCTGGGGCGCTGTAAAACAACTTTATGGGCAGATATGGCTCATGTCGATCCGCAACCTTACGAACTCGAATTGAAGGCGGTTGATGAATGCCAACCTGATGATATCTTCATCGCGGCTGCGAACGGATCGATGCGTTCCGGTATCTGGGGTGAATTGCTGACCACGGCCGCCCTCAACAGGGGCTGCGTCGGAGCGATTGTCGACGGAGCTATTCGCGACGTGAATGTTATTTCTAGCATGAGCTTCCCAGTATGGGCACGCGGAACGTGTGTTTACGATAGCCTCAATCGCCAGCGAGTTATCGACATCGATGTCGAGGTCCAGATCGAGGGAGTCTGCTTTGCCCCTGGAAATTTAGTGATCGCGGATCGCGACGGTATCGTTGTAGTTCCTCAATCGGTGGAAGAAGAGACGTTACGGTTAGCCCTGGCAAAAGTGCAAGGTGAGAACATAGTCCGAGATGCCATTCGTAACGGAATGAAGGCCACCGATGCGTTTCAAAAATATGGCATACTATAGGCAAAGACCACAATAGCCACAGTCCCGCCTCGATTTTCCTTTAACGAGACCCATATGAACATCACAGCCAACCGCCGAGTTTTCCTGCAACAAGCCACAGCATTGAGTGTTGCTGCCAGCGGACTATCGTTGTACGGTGCAGAATCCGGTCCCAAGCGGGTCGCGGGTATCGTGACCATCTATCGTCGAAACTCGCATGCCGATGTTTTGCTAAGCAAGATTCTGCAAGGCTGGAAAGAAGATGGCGGTCCCGGCCCCAAACTGAAACTCGTGTCACTCTACGTTGACCAATTTCCTAACGATGATCTCTCGGTCGAACTAGCTAAGAAATACGGCTTTCGATTGTGTCAATCTATCCCGGAAGCGTTAACACTAGGTACCAATCAATTGGCTGTCGATGGCGTAATGAGTATCGGCGAGCATGGCGAATATCCTTACAATGAAAAAGGCCAACATCTCTATCCCCGTCGACGATTCTTTGATGAGATTTGCGGCACCATGGAAAAGTGTCAGCAAGTGGTTCCTGTGTTCAACGATAAGCATCCCGGCCCCGAATGGGCCGATGCGCAGTGGATGGCAGAACGAGCTAGAGAGTTAAACGTACCTTGGATGGCTGGTTCCTCGTTACCAGTAGGTTATCGAGACCCGCATGTAACGCTTCCCTTCGGAGCGCAGCTTCAATCCAGTGTCGCCGTTGGTTATTCCGGTTTGGACATCTATGGCTTCCATACCTTGGATGTTATGCAAAGCATTTTGGAACGCCGTGCACCGAGGGATACGGAGAGCAAGTCTGGAATCGGCAAGCCTTTCGAGAAGCCTTTCGAGAGAGGAGTCCGCTGGGTGCAGAGCTTGCCCGTACGTGATCTTGGCAAGTTGCTGGAGACAGGCGTCATAGATCCACAGGTGCTCGATGCCGCATTGGCGGCTAGCAAAACCGATCGGCAAACGATACTCGACGCCCCACCCGACGATGGTGCGATCTTCTTGATCCAGTACCGAGACGGCTTCCTGGCTCCGGCGATCATGCTGGCAGGAAAGGCGCAAGCGATCTCGATGGCATTCCAGATTCCAGGAGGGGCTGTGACAGCAACTCGTATGGAAGAGCGAGTGGAACCACGTTATCCTCATTTCGCGTGCTTGCTGAAAGGCATCGAGCAGATGTTCTTGACGGGTCGACCTGCCTACCCCGTCGAACGCACGCTTTTATCGGCTGGTATACTCGATGGTCTTCTCAGTTCTCGCCAGGCAGGAGGCCAACGCATTGACACACCGCATTTAGAAATCGAGTATCAGCCTACAGACTATCCTTTCGGTGATAAGATCGCTTTCTAAGTCTTTAACCAATGTAGTCAAATCGAACAGTTTATGTCTCAAGAGAAAGATACTCGATGAGACCGAAGCAACCTCTTTTGGCGGTCTATTGAGATGAAACGGAAGACTTGTGACTCGTCCCGTTCGTGGTTCTGTTTTTCCATAGGTCATTCGACATAGCAAGTGTTCCGGTCTCATGCCTAGTAGATACTAGCTACCGGCTCACCAACTACCCAAAAAGGACAATTCCCATGCGTCATTCAGAATTACATCGCACCGACAGGATCGGATGGCTTCGTGCTGCGGTCTTGGGTGCCAATGACGGCATTGTGTCGACTGCTAGTCTCATTGTCGGCGTTGCAGCGGCCGAAACAACACACGGCAGCGTACTGATTGCCGGTGTCGCAGGCCTTGTTGCTGGAGCCATGTCGATGGCTGCGGGGGAATATGTATCGGTCAGTTCCCAATCTGACACGGAGAATGCGGATCTAGATCGTGAACGTAAAGAACTCGCAACTATGCCCGAAACAGAGCTAGCCGAGCTTGCATCCATTTATGTTGCACGAGGATTAGATAAGGATTTAGCGCAACAGGTTGCGGTTCAACTTACCAAGCACGATGCACTGAGTGCTCATGCTCGCGATGAACTAGGCATATCGGACTTAACCACGGCAAAGCCAATTCAAGCTGCGTTAGCGTCCGCGGGTTCCTTTGCTGTGGGAGCAATCTTGCCACTTATCGCAGCTTACCTCACTCCAATCAATGCGATTCCGTGGGTCGTCTCGATCCTATCTCTTTTCTTTTTGGCTTCGTTGGGCGGATTATCTGCGTCGATGGGAGGAGCTCCTGTTGGTCGGGCTGTTTTTCGGATCACCTTTTGGGGCGCTCTGGCCATGATCGCCACAGCCGCGATTGGGGCGCTGTTTGATGTGTCTGTTTAGCAATACTTAACGGTTCGCAAATTAATCGCTGGGTTTGCGTGCTTTAAGTGCCGGGCGAGTTATGCGACGCAGCTGGTAACAATCTATCCAAACAAAGGGAAAGAATGTATTCGCGAGACATGGCCGAAAACGCCATAAGTTCTTTCCAACATCTGAATTCTCAACGTTTTGGAGCAATTCACTCCGAGTATTCCTCGCGGCATGCGAGTTGCATCATAGAAGTTGCACCATAAGAGTTGCGTTAGGAGAAGATCTGCAAGTCTGCAATCCTACTTCCGCATTCCTTACGAATTTGGGGAATACGATCATGGACAGGATATTGGTCTGGGACATACCGAGCCGTCTCGTTCACTGGGCGTTCGCAGGCTCGCTTAGCGCGGCTTTGGCCATCGCATTTCTAGTGGATGATGACCAGCCTCTATTCCGGTGGCACATGCTTTTTGGAATTGTCGCTGTTTTCATTCTAGTGATTCGATTGTTGATGGGGTTATTCGGCGCGAGGTATGCGAGGTTTTCAAGTTTCCCGGTCCGACCTAGCGAGATCGCTTCCTACATGATTAGCGCTATGGTATCGAAGACTAAAAGATATGCTGGTAACAATCCAGGCTCGGCTACTGCGGCGATACTAATGTTCGTGATCGTTCCGGCACTATTCGTCACAGGTGCCTTTGCGAGCGAGACCTTTGAAGAAGTTCACGAAGTCTTAGCCTGGGGATTGCTGCTCGTGGTCCTTTCCCACCTCGCAGGTCTTGCATGGCATACCATTCGTCATAGAGAAAACATCTCCATGGCGATGATTTCTGGGCGCAAAGCGGGAGAGCCTGCTGAGGCAATCTCCTCGTCGCATCCGATTTGGTGTGTTGTCATCCTGCTGGCTGCAGGACTTTGGATCTCGTTGTTTTTCGCAGGATTCAAGTCGAGTGATCGCAGCGTTGGATTGCCAGGAGTTGGCATGACAATTCCGCTCGGAGAAAACGAGTCACACGAAGGAGGTGATGACTGATGATGAAGCCGCCCTCTTCAAGCTGATCGAAAAGCTGATCGAAAAGCTAGTTCAACACTTGAGGACCCTAGATGGCTGGTCTGTTATGGAGGAAGTCAATTGGCATTGCTGAGATTGCAATCAGCCAACACCGAGACTTAGGCGTCCATGAACCGCACTGTTCCGGTTGCTATGTCGTAGACGCAACCAACAATCATTACGTTCTTCTTCTCGATCGCCATAGCTAAGTCAGGAATCTTGGATAGGGTACGTACTGATGCCTTCACGTTCTCCTCAACCGAACGAGCTAGAACTTCGTCGAACGACAACCCCTTTGTTGCTGATCGATCTATTGGTTTGATCAATCGAACTAGCCGTTGGATTTCATTTGGCTCATTCTTCAGATCTCCCGACGATTTCAACGCGGCGGTAACAGCCCCGCATCCTTGATGTCCCATCACGACAACCAACCGGGTGCCGCAATGATCAACACTATATTCAATGCTTCCTTCAACATCGACGTCGACCACGTTCCCTGCGACCCGCACGACGAACAAATCACCAAAGCCTTGATCGAACAATAACTCGGGTGGAACTCGTGAATCGCTACATCCCAGGATCGTTGCAAATGGTGCTTGGCCTTTGACGAGACCTTTGAGCCACTCCTTTCCCGTATGAGGGTACCGCAAATTTCCGGACACGAAACGCTTATTCCCATCCTTCAAGCTGGACAATGCCTCCTCAGCGGACAATGAAGTACTATTGGATTGTGCAGCATCAACTTCGAGCGGAATTGCAGCAGAAGCTGCTACTGCGGTGGCTAGCGTTGTGGTTCGAACGAATTGTCGTCGAGATAAAAGCATTATCGGCCTCCTCGGAGAGTTGTAGATGCGAAATGGGGGGCGATAGTTGCAATGCACGCCGACACGCCTGACTCAGGATTAAAATACAATCTTTGGGATTACAAGTTAAAAAGGAGATTCTATCGCACAAGATGAAAAAAAGAGTGACACCGTACATGGGTTATCGACAGGGAATTGGCTTCGACGGTCGTTCCACTGGGACTATCCCGTAACGCCTTTCGAATCCCAAAATCGTTCCATCGCTAGGTAGGTGTAGGATGCTGACCAACCTATCAAAAGTAGTCCGTTCAAAGCCTCAACTCCGACAAGTATCCTGATTGGTCCTTTTGGTGCTATGTCTCCGAACCCCAACGATGTGTAGGTTTCGGTTGAAAAATAGAGGCAGTTGGAAAGTGAGAATTCTGTTGTGCCTTCCAGTGTTCCTACGTTGCAATACTCGACCAACGCGAAGTACCCGAAGCCATAGATTGTCATCTCGAGCAGGTGCGCGACGAAACTCGCGAAAATGACCAGTAGCAACTTGGTCCGATTCGGAATCCTGAGTTGCGGCAAAAAGGCGTTCAATAGTCGCAGAACTTCGTAGTGAATTAGTGTCGTTACTGCGAGCAAAAAAACTGCGGAGACCAGCACTATGAGCATTCTATCGAAGATTCCATTCTTGGGACTTTATTTCAAAAGGTCGCTAGTTTAACAGCTCGTTGCATATTTGGGGCAGCGATCGGGACTTCGAGATTTTGTAATCTATTAAGGGTGCCTGAGAATGCTTAACTCAGGTAGAATTCGTACGTTTGATCTCGTGTGGCGACCATAGTCTCTTGTATCCCCCGGCGGTATTGCTCTCCCATGCATAGTGACAGATTTGACTAGGCTTATCGGTCGAAAGAGAGACGGATGAGAAAGGCAATCCGATCCGATTCGACCGTGATCGTTTGCCAAAGAATAATAATTAGGAACATCAAATGAATCCTGCCGGTATAGATGAGATCCACGAGATACTTTTTCGTTTAGGACTAGCAACATTGCTCGGGGCAATCCTCGGGATTGATCGAGACCTGCATCGTAAGCCTGCTGGTCTACGTGTATTGGCAATGGTCGGTCTGGGGGCTTGCGGGGTTGTTATGGCGAGCACCATGTTAGATCATTCCACGAGTGACGGACTCCTACGTGCGGTCCAAGGTGTCTTGACCGGCATTGGTTTCCTCGGAGCAGGCGTGATCATGCATGCTCAAGGCAAAGATGAGGTACATGGTTTGACTACTGCAGCAACGATTTGGATTAGCGCGATTGTCGGGGTAATATGCGGTGCTGGTCAGTTTCTACTAGCGATCAGCATCTTTTCAATCGCTTGGTTTTTGTTGATCGGCGGCCGATGGTTTGAACGGCGAATTGTTGGTTGGACTGTTACTCGCCACCAAATTCCGAATGATGATAAAGTGAAGCCTGAAGAGAAAGGCTCCCAATCCTAAGGAAGCGAAACAGGTTAGCATCGCCTGATGCAAAGTCTGCATCACAGCGTTCGTAAAGTCTGCTTGCGAAATCGATCAAGTTAGCAATCGTCATCCAACAATAAATAAAATACAACTATGACATACAACTATCTCGATGTCGTATTTCAGGCCAACTCAACCGCGTCTCTTTGCCAAACAAACAGGTGATGTCGAATAACTGTCGGTAAGAAGCATGCATCTTGCAGTCAAACGATCTAAGTTCGGCATGCGTCTATAGGGATGCCCGAAACAGGAAAGATCACCGTAGCCAATATCATCGCAAAGGATAACCATATCTTAGTTTCGACGTCCTGTTTGAGATATGCTTCATTTCATGGAGGCTTGGGTTGTTCCTTATCTGCGAAGCATATTACCATCTTCCTCTTCTTGGATACTCGATGCATCGATCGGACAAATTCATTTCAGTAGTCCGTTCTTGATCGCATACAACGTGTTTCCTTTTGGAGGAGGTTCATTTTCTATCACGGAGACAGTTGGACGCCCAAATTCTGTCGTAACTTGATAGATCTTATCCGGATCACTAATCGGACCTCGCCGACTGTATCCCAGCACTCCCTTGGAGATTACCATATTGTCGAAGAGAATGTTCCGTGCCCCAGGCGGTCTATGTTTTCCTTGGGCGCCCACCCCTATCGCATCCCAGCTATGCCAAACTGGCGTGGCGACCCGCGTTTTCTCTACGAGATTTTGCCCGTCATCTGCATCATGGTAATTGACATCCACCTCCAAGTTACACTGATAGACTACGTTGTATTTGCAGCCTGGCAGCATAAGGGCGAAATGGCGGATACGTCTCACATTTTCATTGTAGAAGAGGCTGTAGCTTGTTCCCCACACACCGTAATAGCCACCGTGCATTCCACCCTTCTTGACGTAAGCACGATCGACGAAATTATCCCGCATCGTCATATGCTGGCAATTTGACATCCCCAGCGGGTGCGCACCGGCCAAAAGAAGGTTACAATGGTCGACCCAGCAGTTGCGCGAGTTGGCGAAGATGAGTGAATGGACAAAGAGTTGATCGTCCCGAACCTCATCGGCATGAAAGAAGCTATTATCCCAAGGGGCGTAAAAATCGTCTTTATCCATCGGTTCGAAGTCTACGGCAGCGTATCGAATTGTCAGATCCTCAAAGCCGACTCGTTCCTGATCATTCACCTCGATAGCGGTAACCGCTTTACCACCAGAGAGTTTGAAGAACGGGGCCTTCATACGAATCTTGATGATTGATTCTTCTTTGCTGGTACCTCGCAGGACTACTCCTGACTTGAGTTGGATCGTCCGTTCGATCCAATACTCGCCAGGCGCGAGCAGGATAACGCCCCCCCCTTGTTCAGCAACCTGGTCGATCGCTGACTGCAGATCGCATCCCCCGGTTACTTGTAACTTGATTGGAAGCGACTCCCGAAGCGGAATACCGCCTTCCACGCCTGCCTTGGCCCAGTGACGCATTTCCGGAAATCGAGGGTCAAACCGGCTTTCGTCAAAAATCCAGCCGGGGTCTCCAATGCGTGGTTGCTTCACCGTATCGCGTTGAGACACGTTTCGCTGATCCTGAGGATAGACCCACGAAGAGATAACTCCCTGCAAAGAAATGGCTAGAAAGAAGATGGCAGTTCTCATGATCCTTCTCGGTGATCTGAAGTAGCGAAAAAACTCTATAACTCGAGGCGTTCGTGTGTATCGGTCGATCAAGGCAACACCCAGATCAATCTCAATCCTATGTTGGTTTGCCTTGAATCAGGCGAGTGCCGATGGCGGTTCGCGCTGCGTAGGGCTTCAGGTTCGTTAAACCAACTACCGCCGCGAATAACGCGATGTGCGCCTGTTTCTGGGCCCTGAGGATCTGTAACGGGTTGATCGTCGGCGAAAGGAGCAAACCAATCGCTGCACCATTCCCAGACATTTCCATGCATGTCATACAAACCCCAAGCATTTGGTATCTTCAAACCAACGCTGTGGCTTTGACCTTCGGCCCGCGAGTAAAACCAAGCGTGCTGCGCCAACAATCGATAATCTGGATCGTCTCCGAAACCAAATCGCGTTGTAGAACCTGCACGTGCTGCGTATTCCCACTCGGCTTCCGTTGGCAATCGAAACTCGCCGCCAAGATGCAAGGCATTGAGGCAGCGAAGGAACTCTTGGGCATCTTCCCAGGAAACCATTTCCACCGGTTGGTTTTGGTCGTCTGAGAAGACCGATGGATTTTGGCCCATCACCGCCAGCCATTGGGCCTGCGTCACCTCATGGATACCCATAAACAATGGTTCCGAAATCGTCACCCTATGAGCCGGCCCTTCGTCCGATGCCCGACCTGTTTCCCAGGATGGGCTACCCATCGAAAAATCGCCTGCCGGAAGTCTAGCAAATCGCATGCTGATTCCGCCGGGCAAGTTCGCAATCTTCTCCTCGGCGCTTGGTGGTTCCAGTACCAACCGAAAACCAATCGATGTGAAAGCCTCATCCGGCGCATGGCGATGCCGATTCGCGGAGCGGAGAGCTGGGGGAAAGTCATACCAACTCCCACCACGGAAAACCTTTTCCTTACCATTCAAGGGACCGCTTGGATTTTCGATGGCCTCTGCCGTGTACGGCGCGTACCAATCGCTGCACCATTCCCAGACGTTTCCATGCATATCAAACAGCCCTCGAGGGTTAGGGGGCTTTCGGCCAACCGGATGAGAGCGTGCGCTGGAACGACTATTGGCCCAAGCAAATTGATGGACATCGCCATCCGAAGAGTAAGGAGTGCTCGTTCCAGCCCGAGCCGCATATTCCCATTCCGCTTCTGTGGGGAGGCGAAATCGACCTAATCCCATCGTGTTTAACTTTTTGATGTACTGCTGGGTGTCCTGCCAAGACACGGAATCGACGGGACGATTCATCGGGTCTTCACCCTCGACAGGCTGATCGAATACACTCGGATTGATACCCATTACGGCCTTCCATTGGCGTTGCGTGACTTCGTGAATCCCGAGGTAGAAGCCTCGAGTAATCGTCACCGGATGCTGCGGGCCCTCGTCAGCGTCGCGACCCGTTTCCTCGCCGGAGCTTCCCATCACATAGTTGCCCGGAGCAATGTAGGCAAAATCAATATTTATGCTTCCTGGCAGTTCAATCGTTTTTCGCGGTGACGGATTATCCCCGTAAAGCGTGGATATAGCCGTTAGCCATAAAAAGATAATCATCGCTCAGTTTCCAATTGGCGGAGTATGTACATCGATACTAACCTACAGAAAGTTTCGTAATCCACTTTGAGCCATTCATGATTAACACTAATAGTCCGACAAGATCGTATACCAAGCGGTTGAACACGTGACTGCAGCCGCGTAACAAGGCTTCATATCTTGTTTGATAAAGCCGTTACAGTTTTATGATTTTTCGAATTAAGCTTTTTATTTACATAGTCTTCGCATCGCCAAAGCCGGAATCACGGACATTCAGCTTGTCCATCATCAAGAGGAACAAGCGGCATAGTTGACGCTCAGGTTTGTCCCGGTAATCGAGTATTCGACCTCCTTGAATACGGCTACCGGCACTACAAGGTACCATGTCAGGCAACTGATCGTTGTCGTGCATCGCACCCAACTGAAGCTGATGTGTACTTGTTCCAAGGTTTCAGCATGTTGTTTGAAGATCCTGGTGGGAAGGAAACATTACAAGGTTGAATTCGTCCTCCAATCTTTAAGTGGGGTGGCACGAGTTACCGAAATCATGCAGACTCGGTTGTACCAATCTCTCAAACTCTTTTGAACCAGTGGCTGGATCAACAACGAACACAATCAAGGCACAATAAGCTTACAATTGCCAAACTTCACTGGCCGAATGCTCCCAATTCGTTGGAGTCTGCGGTCAAACCACCGAGCATTCGCTTTAGGTCACGAGCGTCATGGCGTGCGATCTGCTCGCACTGCCACAGGTAAGTTCGCCATCTTTTCGTCCCCGATGGTCAGATCCATCAACAATTAAAAACCCTTTGTTGTAAAACCAAATCAACACGTCGCGATCCAGGTTGGTGGAACGGAGTAATTCGGGAACGTCATTCCTGCATACGCATAGTAAAACTAAACTCCAGACTTAAAAGTCTGCGTTGACTACCTCACCACCAGCCCTAGTTCCGAGCGCCCCCCAGACACCAAACGGGGACGGGCTGCCCATAATGGGTTTAACAGCCGAATTGCCGGTATCAATGCTGTCGCTGATAAAGCGTACGCTGCCGTCAACCATAACGGCCTGAGCACCTCCCGTATGCTGACTACTTGCAGACAAAACGGCATGCTGAGAATCTGAGCCGGGATTGTTACCACTCACACAGGACGGACTATTGGGTCCCAACACGGTGTTAAACCCAACATTTTCTACCTGTCCATCCGCCCATATCGAACTAAAACGCCCCTTCAGGTTCGCTGATTGCGTTGGCAAATACCGACCGCCCGCGGAAGCAGCGGCGGCCGCTGCGCGGCAATTCGCTGGACTTCCCGCTCCGAGCAGAACCACATTCATGAGTGAAGCCTCTCGAATTGTAGGTGAGGATCTCTGTCCTGGCGTGAAGGCTGCGGCAACACGCTCAGAAACTGCTATCGTATTGCTCGTTCCATCAGTAACTTCCCTAAGCCTTACAACCCCAAATCGAAAGAACATTCCTGAACCAGTTGTTCCGACACTGATCAGCGTATCTCCTGAACATAAAGCATAGTTATTGATTCCACGACCTGCATCCATTTGTTCCGGTGTTGCTGGATCGCTCGGGCACTTGAGGAACGGAAAACGCTGTACGTACATCATCGTTTCGGTCGGGCCTGTCCCGACGGCAGCCCAAGGGAATGTACCCCCAGGTGGAATCGGAGGAGACTTGGTCGGATCACCCGATTCAATGTTTTGAAAAAAAGCATTCTGTTCCAAAAACGGAAGCATCGCGATAATACCAGCTCTACGACCTCCATTATTAATTGGCCCGGAATGTGTTCCACTACTACGGGAGGGAAACGATCTGAATGTGCTCTCATAATTATGAAGTGCAAGCCCAATCTGCTTTAGGTTGTTGGAGCACTGCATCCTGCGGGCCGCCTCTCTCGCCGCCTGGACGGCTGGTAAAAGCAAACCGACCAAAATCCCAATAATCGCAATAACTACCAGCAGTTCAACTAGCGTGAAACCACTTCTAATGAATCCTTTTTTCATTCGATAAACCATTTTGTGTCTAACTCCTAAACCAAAAAAGTAAAAGATAAAGAAACCGAATTGAAGTCGACGTATTCGTGCCTTCGTTCCCTCCACTGATTCATCATGAAGCAGTTCTCCCGCTAATCTTCAAGCTCAAGGTTGAGGGGGGGGGTGCTCGAACTGGCATTTATAACAGTCTTCAAACCGGAGGTTTTGAAGTCTGTGTATTTACTCGGAACCAATAACTTCGGGGCTTTTTCAGGAGCATAAGCCTTGGAGGGATCGTAGCCCGGCTGGCCTGCTATCGGAGCAGTGCTTGCAGGCAACTCCTCCCATTTTGTAACGGTAATCATAGCCTCACCAGCAAGTGCACCGTCCGCATTTTCATATGTCGCTAACGTGAATTCCCCTAAGGAATTCGTTCGCCCAAAACTAGTCTTGTTATGCTCTGCAAATTGCAGAATAACATCCGCATTTTCGAGTAATTTCCCTTTGTACTTTACAGTGCCGGAAACTTTGTAAGTAGGCAGCCGCCCATCTACTGACCTACTACATCCCAAAAAAATAAAAGGTATTAACAAACTAAAGGCTAGACCTAAGTACTTCATGAATTTTTGCTTGGGAGAGGGTTACCGAAAACTAGGACGCTGCAGCTTCACACTGTTAGTTCGCACACTTTTGGGGCTTGATTGTCTGGGTAAGGCAGCGAGAACTGAGGCCATCAAACGGTCGCCCGCGAGGACCGAATGTGGACCGCTGATCCCAACTACTCAAAATTCTCGTGGCAGTTCATACGACTAATGGCCGCGGGCGACTCAGTAGGCAGCAAAAATCTGCATGGAAACAGAGATTGGCCGTCACCACCAAAAACGCAAACGGCGTGACATCGCACTTTCTTCGAAATATCATCATTTGTTCCAACATCGTCAATCGTACCGTAGCGGAGAAATAAAGCCCCGTGAATCACGGTTAATGGCCGTCTTCGTAATAAACAGCGGTCAACGTCGAGTTCTCACGTTTTCTTTTTTGTTTTTCCTAAAATCGCCGTCAGATCTCCTTCGGTTTGGCTGTACATGTCATGTAGTTCGCTTTTTTCTTGGAGCCCTTCTGAAGATGGAGTGTCGGCGTGTGTCCGGTACAGCAATGGAGAGAGATACACCAGAATTTGTTTGCCTCTTGACCGAGGTTCAGTCAACTCTCGAGTCTTACGTTCGGGTGTTGGTTTCGCACCAGGCAGCAGCCCGCGATATCGTCCAAGAATCGAATCTTACGATTTGGAAAAAAGCTAGCGAATTCCAGGAAGGAACGAATTTTACGGCGTGGGCAGTGAGAATCGCGTACTTCGAAGTCCTAAAGTATCGGCGCAAAGTCGGACGGGAGAAATTAGTCTTCGACGACGACGTAATAAACCTTCTAGCAGACCGAAATGCAGAGCTACTAAACTCCTCAAAAGAAAAAGACTCAGTCCTGCAGGAATGTTTGCAATACTTGTCTGCCGAGAACCGTGCTTTGCTCCGCCAACGCTACCTTGATGGAACCTCGGTGAAAGAAATCGCTGAGCGGCAGGGGAAATCCCAAGGCTCAATCTCTCAAGGACTCTACCGTATTCGTGAGTCCCTCGTTGACTGTGTCGCTCGTAAACTTAGGAGAATAGAAGGAACGTGAAACCGGAGGCCTATTTTAGAACTCTCGAACTCATCAACGAATTGATCGATGGTCAGCTTTCGGCTTTCGAGACCGAGGAACTTAACGAGCTCTTGCGTAACAATTCGGAAGCCAGGGATTTGTATCTAAAGATCTCTTGGGTTCATGTCAGCCTCGAGCGATCGCATCGGAGCGGGCTCGAAGGTGTGCCGACATCGTTGGTACAACCTCAGCAATTCAATGATAGTCTGAGCGGAATGCGATCGATTCGACATTCACAATTCAAAATGACCTGGCTTGCGGCGTCGTGCGCAGTCGTCCTTGTTGTCGTTGTTGGGACCATAACCTGGATGATCAAGCCGTCGTCTGAACAATTCTCAGGGCCATCCGAAGGCACGAGACATGTTGCGACCATGATTTTGGCAAATAATTGCGAATGGGCATCCTCGATTCAAATTCGCGAAGGCGAACGACTTCCTCCAAAGCTTCTAACTCTAACTCGCGGAACGGCAGCTATTCGGTTTGATGACGGAACAGAAATGCTTTTAACCAGCTCAGCCTCGATCGAACTCAAATCTTCCGAAAGCGCGCGACTAACTTCCGGTGAAGTTGCCGTACGTGGCGCCGAAGGATTCAAACTTAGCACTTCGGCATGTGATTTGATCGACTTAGGAACGGAGTTTGTGGCCTCGGTGAACCAATTGGGCGCGACCGAGCTTCATGTTTTAAGTGGACAAGTCGCAGTTACAAACAATGTCTCGCAGGGAGATCGAGTTGTAAACGAGGGAAACTCGGTCCAGGTGGATTCATCCGAAGGGAAGCATTACCCCATCGAAGGCAAAGGTAGAGGGTTTCAAGAATTGCTGGAAGAGACGGTTTCGAAAAACCACACTACTTCTGAACTGCAGGCGCATGAAAGTTTTCTCTATCCCGTCGGCAACCACCCTCCTAAAGAGTTAAGCGGTGGAGTCGGGTGGTCTAGCCCTTGGAGGCTCCGCTCCAAAACCGAGTATGCACCCGTACATGAACTAGAAAACCCTAGCCTAGTAGACTCCAACAACGAAATGCAAATCAGAGAAGGAACCTTGATTCCAAAATGGGAAGCAGGGGAGAACGGTGGTGTACTTCACTTTTCTCCCGGCAGACACTATCGATTACGAAATCTGTCGACACCGATCGACATGGGATCAGATGGGATCACTTATTTCAGTATGCAGTTTCGCCGAAACGGTGTTCAGCCGAAAGAAAATCTTATCGACAAACCAATCAATGCAACAACGAGAGATAGTTTTCGAATCACGTTTCGTTCTAGCAAGAACTATTGGAAGGAAAGCCTTTTGTTCAGTTTGAAAAATAACGAGAACCCAATCGTTCATCCTTTTGGTTCTGGACATTTTGAAAGCATGGTATCAATTACCACCGATGCTCCTCTACTTTGGACCGGCAAAATTATTCGCCAGAAAACCAAAGAGGACGAGATTTACTTTCGGGTTTTCACTCACCCGGAACAATTGCAAGTGGTAGAACCAAGTAACTGGCACATCAGCACTCGGGGCGTGTACATGGATCAGTCCTTTGACGTGCTGGTGGTGACCAGTATCGGTAACATGGATGTGGAGATTGATGAATTCAGAATTGGACAAAGCTGGAGAAGCGTTGCAGTCTGGCACTAATCGGCAGGTGCGAAAGGTTACATCACTACTGTATCGATGTAGAGTCGTATATAAAACCGAACGAGTCGAGCACTTTGTCGTCTCCATGATCGTATCGAACACGTTTACACGGTTCAGATAAACGTGCCTCATTATCCTCATTCCGATCCTCGTGTTTGGGTTGCGCCGTGGACCGAAACAAAACGCTCAGCAAGAATGTTGGCCGGTACGATTTCCCCATTCAATACCATCAGAACAGCTCAGCAATTGACGAATGGTGATCTGCGTCTTGTATTGAACATCTTTCATTCAGTGCGTGCCTCCGCTAATCTCTTATCCAAGATCCGAAGCCTCGTCACGCACTGCGCAGGAAGCCATGACTCCGCAAAAGCTCATGCTTCGAATGGGAATTTCGGTAACTGGCTTATATTTACCGATCGCAGGAATCGCACGCGTGCGAAGTGTTGCAGCTCCGAATATGGAAAAGTTTGCTAGGACAAATGTGTGGAGCAGAAATTTTCTCGCAGTTATCGTATTGTTAAAATATCAGCTTCCATTTATGGTGCTTGGCGTTGTTTGTCTTTGAAGAACTGCCATACGCGTTCGGCGCCCGAGAAGGATGAGATAGGAGGGTTCACTTGTCGACGCGCACGTGTACCGGGCCAACCGTGAGCACCCGCTGAATCAACCACGTACTCTGTCGCCGCACCTTCTTCGGTCGCATCGTACGTCGATGTAGTAACCGTTCCGTTTGTAACGACCTCCTCGGGTTTCCGCGACTGATTAGACTCCACCCAAAAATGAACCACGTCTTTTAACGGCTTAAACGGAGCATCCTGTGCGCGACTGACAAGCGGGTTCCGACTCATGCCCCCTTCGATCGGAACCTCTTCATCTTTTGCTCCATTGATGATCAGGATTGGTAAACGGGCCGATGGCTTTTTTTCGAAAGTAAACATCGAAGCAACCACTGGGGCCACGGCAGCGAGGCGCTCGGCCCTAGCCACGGCGTAGACAAATGTCATCATTCCCCCATTGGATCCACCGGTCAGATAGATACGTGTCGCGTCGGCATCATGGTCCTTGATAAGTTTGTCGATCAACATATCGAGGTAAGCGATATCGTCGGCATCTTTTACTTGCCGACGCAATAGGAATCCGGTATTCCAAGCATGCCGGTTGCCACCGAAATCGGTTCCTTCACCATACACCACCATGAAGCCATTGGACTTGGCTACCGGATCAAAATCCGAATTGGCCCGCATGATTTCGGCACTCCCTTGACCACCATGAAGCGCGATGACCGCCGGCCTTTTTGTACCATCGGTCGGAGCGTTCACAATTACCGCACGTCGATCCTGCTGCTTGACTCGGAAGCTGATTTCCAATTCCGATTTGCGAGGTGGCGATGGAGTTTTCTTCACTTGATCAAACGCTTGACGGTAGAACTGCCAGTTGGAATCCCCGAGAGCTTCGAGGGTTCTCATCGGATTATGGTCAATTCCCTTAAGCACAGTCCAACTATGCGGAATCGCGAGCTTCTCAAGATGTTCATGAAACGCAAGGTTGTTGATGAATGTTTCATCTTGATCGCCACACACCATGCGGATGAGCGAACCTCTGGTGATTGCCTCAGCATTTTCTGTTGCAAGACGACGGGGACTGACACTTCTAAAGTATTCTTGATCACCACCGTAGACTTTCTGCAGAAGCTCGGCAGCTCTCAATCGTCCTGCTCGGGGAGCCTGAATCAATTCCGCTTGGAGCGGCCCGCCACCCATGATGGAGAGCGCGCTGAAAAGGTTCGTGTATTTGAATCCCAATCGAGCCGATCCGTAGCCGCCCATGCTGTAGCCGTCGAGCAATCGTCCCTCGCGCGACGCAATCGTTCGGTAGGTTTGATCGATGTGAGGAATGAGTTCCTTGATGATGATCGTCTCAAGAGGTGCTGAGCCATCTTTCCAGTCGACGTACATCCCCTCGACGAGCCCGTTGACGAAAACGACTAAGCAGGGCGGCGTCTTGCCCGCTGCGATCGCGGCCTCAAAGAGTGCTGCAACTCGTGGGATACCTGTAAGTCCACCTCCCGAACCATGCAACCAGTAAACGACTGGGAATTGCCGTTGCGCATCCTGGTCGTAGGCTGCAGGGGTGTAAATGTGATAACTCACCTTGGTCTTCGCGGCTGCACTATCGAACGTGCGGAATGAAACGCGCTGGGCCGGTATCGCTGCAGTGACCCAAGCGAGTTCCGATTGTGACGCAGGGCGAGGATCCTGCGACTGAGCCAAAGCAGACGTAACGACTGCTGCGCAGAAAAGGGGAATGGCGATCATCAGATGCCAGAACCCAAATGAATTTTGTCTCATATATTAATCCTTGGTACACAAACTCCGGCTCTACGAACGTGCATGCCGCTGGAAAAAATCCCACATCAAATCGTTAGCGGAAATGTCTTTCATGGATTCACCCAAGCGCGGCAAGATTGGTGTTTTGCCTAGCCAAGCATGGCCTCCTCCTACGAACTCAATCGAGACAACTTCGATTCCCTCTTTACCACCCAACCATATGTATGGGCGCACAATCATACCATTCTTGGCTTTGTTTGGTAGCATGATCACCTTAGACTCGGGCATGTAACCGTTAGCCAAATCATTCAGCAATATGTGGGAGAAGCCGCATTTCAAGTCGAAAATGCAGCCGAGCCGCGAGATGTCCGATCGTTGGAAACATATCTTGAAACCTTAAAGAAACAGGTAGAGGCGCTCTTAGGTGAATTGGCCTAGGGAGCATAGATATCGCGAATACATCAGACACATCCAATGCGAACAGATTGAACGTACTCATCGTCGACGACGATCCCATTGCTATTGAATTGCTTAACTATTTCCTGCAAGAGGCAGGGTACGACGTCGAACGCGCATCCAAAGGCAAACAAGCACTTGAGAAGATGCGAACGTTTTCGCCTCGCATCATTATCTCGGATGTCGAGATGCCCGAAATGATTGGAATCGAACTACACCAAGCTTTTCGTGAGTGCAGACAAAGCGAGATGGCTTGTCTCCACCCCAATCGGTAACCGTTCCATCAATAGGACCTACTCGGTGCACATGTCCCTCTGCAACGTTGACATGTAAGACTAGCCCATGATCATGATTGCTGGTGGGTTTATTCTTAGTCTTCGTTGCAGAATCGGTTGCATCATTGCACCCTAAGCAGAACTTCTTACATTTTTTTCGATTTCGCGCAACAGTTGCAGGCAATCCTTTTTCTGGATGACGTTTGCCTTGAAGAGGATGTCGAGTTCTGCGTTCGACTTAGGCAAACCATTTTTTTGGCGGACACTCCAAGGATCCTTTGGCTTAGGTTTTGAGTTATCTAAATTCTAAGCGGCTAGCTACTGCTGATACTTTTCCTGAATCTGTCGTAATAGGGAAGCCATTGGGCTGCGAGTTCGCGAAGCTTGTTATCCCCTCCCCATTTGACATAGAGCTGCTTCGCATTGAACGTGTCTAGTTGCTCTTGAAGTGGTTTGCCTCGATAGGTGGCGCCGATCGTTTCTAACAGTCGTTCCGATCTACTTAACTGGAAGAGGAATTCTAAATTGGACCAAAGTTGGGGTTTACTTCCTTCCTTGATTTTTGACTCGATTATTTGCCGTAATTCGTAAGCGAGCATTTCTGCATTTCCCGCCATCGCTTTGATAAGCTGCGGGTCACCACCTTTTCGCTTGTGAGAGTTGAGCAAATCGAGGTAGGCGAAATCCTTCCCCGGTCCTCAGATCGATCGCATATTGCTGATGCCATTCATCCATCGACCAACCGTTCTTGATGATCCTTTCCTTTTGGTCAAGTCGCAATTCTTGAATATCCGTTAGTTCCGATGTCTCCTGGGGATCAAGCTGCTTCACCAATTAGGAAAATAATCCATCGGTGCCGGTCTCTTGGTTTTTCAAAAAGAGGGCAGTGTCTAGGGCCGATCTGATTGCTGTGTCTTTTGATAACGCATCCGCTTCGATCACACGTGTAAAGCCTTCACCATACACCATCGAGATGTCGTGGAGAGTCAAACCATTTGCGGTAGCCAATTGAAGAAACTTAGCCGACTTACGGACGAGGTCAAAACTTCCTGGATCGACCTTGCCGGCCATCGATGGCTTGACAGTCTTCTTTGTTGAACTGTTCTTTAAATTTCTTGATCGAGTCGGGATCCGACTCTCTTGGTCACCTCGGCCGGCAAAGCTCGATGAATCTGCCGCCTTCGAACCACACCACAATCATTCCCGGAGAGACTTGCATCAGAAGATGTGGTATTGTAGCCATGGCTCGCAATTGCTCGATGGTGCGATGATCGACTCGAGCAATCACAACCCTTGTCGAAGAGGCGGTCATCTAACTGGGCAGCGAGGTGTCGATCGTCCTGTGCTGATGCAGCAACGCCACTTGCGGGCGTTTTCGAATTTTCATCTCGCGCTCCCACAAGCTTTTTGCTGGATCGAACGACTGGGATGTCGTAAATTCACACTTTTGTGTCGCATTTGATCCTCGACAGGGCCGGCTGAATGGACGAAAATATCACTGTAACAGCATTTTAAGTGCGATGAGATCGATCCAAACCCGCAAGTCCAGGTGGACTGCGGCATGACGCCAATTGGTTCTTACTCGCTTTATTCCTCACTGGCAATGATGTTTCAAGGTGCATAGCATAAAACAAGCGTGGAACTGTTCAACAATCGGTTCAATAGCGATAGTCGGTGCCCAGTCGGATAAAGACCTTGTTGCTGCGTTGGAGATTGTGCACGAGGAACAAAAATCGCTTCGAAGAATGTGCACGACTTGGTTGTATTGACATTGATGCCGCTGGCGATCCAAGGTGAAGTCCCAATGAAACGTAAACACCGTGATTCTTTCACCATTTTCGTCGCGATGATGATCGCTTTGAGCTTGATCCCCGTCGCGGCCTCGGAACAAGTAGCCTCACTGAACGATCTCGAATTTTTCGAAAAAGAGATCCGACCGCTACTGGTCGAGCATTGCTATTCCTGCCACAGCGGCAAGTCGGAGAAGCTACAAGCGAGTCTGCGAGTCGATAGTCGCGCAGCACTTCTCCAAGGTGGCGATTCGGGGCCATCGATTGTCCCAGGTGATTTGGACGCCAGCATTTTTATTCAAGCGATCCGCTACGAGTCTTATGAAATGCCCCCCAAAGGCAAACTGGCCGACGACGAGATCAAGGCATTTGAGAAATGGATCGAGATGGGTGCCCCGTGGCCAACCGGTGATGAGCCATCTGATTCCAACGTCGTTCCTGAATTCGATCTACTAAATCGCAAGTCCGAGCACTGGGTGTGGCAGCCGATCGCAACGCCCGAACTACCGGCGATTTCCAACAATAACTGGCCACACTCTTCCGTGGACCATTTTTTGCTTGCTAAGTTGGAAGCTCAAGGTCTAAAGCCTGTGGGCGATGTCGATCGCGCGGGGCTGGTACGACGGCTCTACTTTGATTTGATCGGTTTGCCACCGACTCCAGAGCAAGTTGCAAAAGCCCTTGCCGATCAGTCCGAGAGTGCGATCGAACGCTTGGTCGATGAGTTGCTTCAGTCGCCGCACTTCGGCGAACGTTGGGGCAGACATTGGTTAGATTTGGTCCGTTATGCCGAGTCTCGGGGGCACGAGTTTGATAATGATGCGCCTAACGCGTTTCAGTATCGCGATTATGTCATCCGTGCACTGAATGCCGATGTACCCTATGATCAATTCGTTCGAGAACACATCGCAGGTGATTTATTGACTGCGCCGAGACTAAATCCTGAGCATGGTTTCAATGAATCGATCCTGGGGACAGGGTTCTGGTTCTTGGGCGAGTGGGTTCATTCACCGGTTGACATTCGCAAGGACGAATCGGATCGTTTCGACAACATGATCGATGTGATGTCGAAGACATTCTTGGGGATGACGGTCGCCTGTGCACGTTGTCATGATCACAAGTTCGATGCGATCTCGACAGCGGACTATTACTCGTTGTCGGGCTTTTTGCAGAGCAGCGACTACCGACAGGTTCGCTTCGAATCGATCGAAAAGGATCTTCAAATTTCAAGGCGGCTAGTAGAGCTGGACGAAAAGTATCAGCGACAGATTCGTGACCTGCTTGACGCTGAGGGAATCGCTCATCCCCGTCAGATGAGCTATTTGACGGACGATTCGATCATCGTCGATTACAGCAACATCGCACCGTCGCATTACATGCAGGACGGATTTCTCTTTGGCCAAACACCTCGGCGTGAAGGGGTACCGTATTTCGATGAACAAAACGCGCTCCGCATCGCGACGCAGGGGTCGGCCGCCAGTAACGCATTTTGGAACGGTTTGGAATCGGTCACGCTCGGAAATGTTCACGACCAAAGTGGACTTACAAGCCTGCCAGCTAGTGGTCGGTCTTTGCGAACACCAACCTTCGAATTGAACGATGCGAAAGTCAGTGTGCTCATCCAAGGCACAGGTCACGTGGTAGCCTGTGTCGATTCTCATCGTCTGATCGCGGGTCCATTACATGGGGAAACAATCCGTGCGATTGATGCGAAACAGCAGGGGTGGGTGACGCTCGACCTCAATCGATACATCGGCCATCGTTTGCATCTTGAATTTGTCCCTGCCAAAGATGCTCAACTCTCTATTCGCATGGTCGTGCAAGGGCTCGATGGTCATGGGCTGGCGGACATCGACCGACGGCTTGCAGCAACGAATCGAGCATTTGCCGAATACGCCAAAGCCGCGGAAGCGATCTTTGGTCCTGCAGGAACGCTCGAGGAAAAAGTGTTCGCCGATTTTGAATCGGGGACTTACGAGGGTTGGACGGTCACCGGCGATGCATTTGGCAGTATGCCTCAAACGCTGGAAACGATTGGTTCTTATCAAGGCAAGATCAACGCGGTCGGAAAGTACTTTGTAAACTCGCACAACATTCGAAACGGTGGTGATGTCGCGTATGGTGACAGCTTGATTGGGACGATGACTTCGCAGCCGTTCACGATCGACTTCGACTCGATCGAATTCCTGGTCGGCGGTGGCACGCATCGCGGTATCACTTGCGTTAACCTGGTTATCGATGGCAAACCGGTCTTGTCAGCGACTGGAAAAGATAACAACCAAATGTCGCTTAACACGTGGGACGTTCGCCCGTTCATTGGGAAAGAAGCCAAGATTGAGGTGATCGACAATCACAAAGCCTCTTGGGGTAACATCGGTATCGACCGGATCGTATTTCTGAAACGCAGTGGTGAGAGTGTAGGTAACCTATCTGCTCAAAGGATTGTCGACGCCTGGCGTCGTGAGCGCGAACTGCTTCGATCGCAGATCGTGATCAAATCGCACATCGCGCCCGCGATGATGGATGGGACGGGTGAAGACGATCGCATATTGATTCGAGGCAATTCATCGAAGCCGGGAAAAGTGGAGCCACGTCATTTCTTGACGGCGATTACGGGTGATGCACCGATGCCTATCAAACGAGGTAGCGGACGACTCGAACTGGCCAATCAAATCAATGACCCAAACAATCCACTGACTGCACGGGTGATTGTGAATCGAATTTGGCATCATTTGATGGGTCGCGGAATCGTGCCGACGACAGATGACTTCGGTGTGCTTGGCCAGCGGCCTTCGCACCCGGAGTTGTTGGACCATTTAGCGAGTGAGTTTATC
Source organism: Pirellula sp. (assembly GCA_046344995.1). Taxonomy (GTDB): domain Bacteria; phylum Planctomycetota; class Planctomycetia; order Pirellulales; family Pirellulaceae; genus JBKCUI01. The sequence goes on along the minus strand of JBKDKR010000011.1, from coordinate 16,191 downwards.
CGCGATGGGCAGAGCATCAAACGGATGATTCGGCGCATCGTTTCATCAAGAACATACCAGATGTCGAGTCAATTCGACCCCGCAGCGATGGAAGCCGACCCCAAGAACATGCTTTGGCACCACCGTTCCCCCAAGCGTTTGGAGGGCGAAGCTATTCGCGACTCATTGCTCGCTCTTTCAGGGCGATTGGACCCGAAACTATTCGGTGCACCGGTTCCGATTCACTTGACGTCTTTCATGGACGGACGTGGTCGACCGAATAAAAGCGGGCCGCTAGACGGGGATGGTCGTCGTTCGATCTACATCTCTGTGCGCCGTAACTTTTTGTCACCCTTTATGCTGACGTTTGACTCGCCGGTACCGTTCAGTTCGATGGGGCGTCGAAACGTTTCCAATGTACCGGCTCAGTCTCTGATCTTGATGAACGATCCATTCGTGGTCGAACAGGCAAAGCGATGGGCGGAGCGTGCGATGAATCAAGGATCCGATGTCGAAGCGAACATCGATTGGATGTATAAATCCGCGTTCGCGCGTATGCCGACCGAAATGGAAAAGAGGGTTGCGATGGAGTTCTTAGATGCATCATTGACGGGTTCGAGTGATCCATCAGTCTATCGAGAACGCTGGAGTCATTTCGCGCACGTGCTCATTAATACGAAAGAGTTCCTGTTTTTGCGATGAGAAATCAAAGTACCTTTCCGTGTCATCGATACCAACCCAAACCGACTTCGCGGCGTGAAATGCTAACACAATGCGCGAGCGGTTTTGGTGCCGTTGCGCTCGCTGCACTCAGTCATGATCGCGCGTTTGGTGCGACATCGACCATTGGCGATGATCCTGGCTTTGCAGGCCATGGGACGCACCACCAAGCTAGTGCCAAGAACGTGATCTTTCTGTATATGGACGGTGGTCCGGCGCAGATGGATACGTTTGATCCGAAGCCCGCACTCGACAAATACAACGGGCAGGATCCCGGCAGAATGTTCACGGTCGAGCCGACGCAGTTCAACAATAACGGAACGTTACTCGCGAGTCCTTGGAAGTTCAATTCGTACGGCCAGTCGGGGATTCCGGTAAGCGATCTGTTTCCGCATGTGGCTACGTGCGTGGATGAGCTTGCAGTGATCCGATCGATGGTGTCAGAATTCCCGGAGCATACGTTTGCGAATTACTTTCTACACACGGGCAGCGGTTTGCAGGGACGTCCTAGCATGGGCGCCTGGGTGAACTATGGGTTGGGTAGCGAGTGCCAGAATTTGCCGGGCTTTGCGGTTATAAATGGCGGTTTGATCCCACCAGGTGGACTCGATTGTTTTGGCAGCGGTTTCTTGCCAGCGAGCTACCAAGGTTCGGTGTTCAAACCATCGGGTAGCGGCGTGGCGAACATTGAACGGACCGAGTCGACGTCGGAAAGCCAAAGGGCCAAACTCGATTTGATCAGCAAGCTCGACGGCCTGGCTATGGAGCAATACGGACGGCACGATAGCCTAGAGTCGGCGATCAAGAATTATGAGCTTGCTTTTGCGATGCAGATGGCGGTGCCCGAAGTCATGTCGCTGAGGGACGAACCGGCACATGTACTGAAGATGTACGGCATGGAAGCCGAGTATGGTCCAACGAGAACGTTTGCAGCGCAGTGTTGTTTAGCCAGACGTATGATCGAAAAGGGGGTCCGGTTCATTGAACTTACGTGCCCCAGTGTTGGCCATGATCGATGGGACCAACACTCCAACTTGAAGAAGGGGCACGAGGAAAATGCTCGCGCGGTCGATCAACCAATCGCAGGCTTGCTGAAAGATTTGCGTGCACGAGGATTGCTCGATGAGACCTTGGTCGTTTGGGCCGGGGAGTTCGGACGGACGCCGTTCGCGCAAGGGACAGATGGACGTGATCACAATCCCTTTGGTTTCAGTATTTGGCTGGCTGGCGGTGGTGTTAAACCAGGGACGATCTACGGTGCAACCGACGAGTTTGGTTATAAGGCGATCGAGAACCGCACCGAGATTCATGATTTGCACGCGACGATGCTGCATCTGCTGGGTGTCGATCACACCCGTTCGACGTTCCGTTTTGGTGGTCGTGATATGCGACTGACCGATGTGAAGGGCCATGTGATTCATGACATCATTGCTTAGAATGCTCGCGACAACAAATAGACGATCGCGATCGGGCGCGGTGGGCGGTGTCAGCAATCATCGGAGCTTCGTGGATGTCTTTGTTGCAGGCGAATATGGGTGCCGCGGTCCAAGTCAGAAAGCTAAAGCTGCCTTCCGCGGTTTCGTAAAATAATTGGTTTTAACAGATCCCTTCACTGTTTTCGAAAGCATACGAACTATGGTTCCTGAATTACGCCGAACGGTAGATTTTGCGATTGTCTTCGTGTTTCTTTCATTTGCTTTCGGCGAGAGCGTTTTGTTTGCTGAGGTTACGCATCGGTTTCTTGCGTGCGGAGCGAAGACGTACATCATGGAGTCGGATGGAAAGCCGTCTTGGACATATCCGCATAACACTCGAGATGGTTATGTGCTTGATGATAGTCGCATTGTTTTGACACTTAGCAAGTCGACGAATTATCCTGGCGGTGCGGTGATCGCAATCGGTGTCGATGGCACGGAGACCTTGATTTGGAAGGGGACACAGTCGGAGGTGAATAGTGCTCATCCGACAGAGGGCGGAACGTTTGTGATCACGGAGGCTGGTCCGAATCCACGGTTGCTTGAACTGGATGGTAAAGGAAAGGTGATTGTCGAGTTCGCGCTTGCATGCCAGAAGCCCAATCATCACATGCAGACACGCATGGCGAGGAAGCTAACGGACGGCACTTTTTTGGCACCGCATCTGTTGGACTTCGCGGTCAAACAATACGATGCACAGGGGAACGTTTTGAGTGTGATCGACACGAGTGTGCCGGGGGATGAGCAAAGAACGATCCACACGTGGCCGTTCACGGCGATCCGTCATGGTGATGGGCAAACGCTTGTTTGCTGCACCAATGGCAACCGAGTCGTTGACTTTGATGCGACCGGCAAGATCACATGGGAACTGACCAATGACGATTTACCGGGACCGTGGTTACAGGATCCGTGTGGTGGGCAAGTGCTACCTAATGGTAATGTAGTGATCACGAGTTACGCAGCGGGTGGCAAGGATGCAAAGGCCCCCAAGTTGATCGAGGTCAATCGCAAGAAACAAGTTGTTTGGACCTACGCGGATGGTGACTCGGTGGGCATCCATCATTTCCAAATCTTAGCAACGAATAATGAATCACTATCCCCACCTATTTTAAAATAAACAAAAACTTGCAATCGACCAGGCAACGCTTACTTAATTTACCGAACTCTTTGCCTCGTCCATTGCGGGGAAGCGAAGTTAGACTTCACGGTATGGACGGGCGGCGTTGTGAGAGTCAGTATGCGATCAATGTGTAGAGTCTCTGCTTATGCTAAGGCTTTTTGGATTCGCGACACCTATGATCCTTGTAACAGTTCTAGTCGTCGCAAAGATCTCGCCCGCTCAGGATCATTGGCAAGACCCACCCATGGGCTCGATAAGGCTCACTGAAAATAGCCCGATTGCCGAAGGACAGGAAGTAAATCGCAAAGTCCTTGATGCGACTGGAGTTGATAGGGCTCTTCCGGTGTATCGCGTTCAAGCCGGCCTACCTACCAGAGACGCAAAGCCACTGGGCGGATGGGCGGTAAATATCTGTTCGCATCCCCTGAGGAAGAATTCAATGCCAATTGGCTCTCCGATGGGAAGAGCCCGAGCGAATATTGAAGCGGTTTGCTAGCGGACAAGATTTCAATGAGCATGCCAATACGCTTTTGGCAAAAATGGTCGGAGCGGCCCGACTTGCTGAACTTAGTGACTCGAAACTTCATCGCAAGGCTTGCGTTAACTTTTGGGAGAATGTCCGTGGTTCAGGAGCCAAGACCTATGCGACAGGTGGTACAAGCGTGCATGAAGGAATGCCGGAGATGCGGCGTCTGGCCAACACCGCATTGCGCATGCCTCAGGAGACTTGCGTGTCCTACAACCTAATAAAAGTCACACGCAGTCTTTATCGAATCACTGGTGAAACTAAAAGTATCGAATACTACGAGCGATCGTTGTGGAATGCGATCTTGGGGAGTCAAGATCCGCAGAGCGGGTACAAAACCTACTATCAGCCACAAGGTTCGAATTCGATCAAGGACTTTCGATCCAATGAGATGGGCTGCTACTGTTGCAATGGAACGGGATTGGAAAACCCATCAAGATCTGCTGAGATGATCTACTCAACCCGCGGCCAGCAACTGCGCGTTCAATTGTTTGTGCCCTCTAAGCTAACTCTACCGGACTGGGGAATCACGCTTGTGCATGAAACGAATTTCCCTAGTCAAGCAAAAGGTCGATTGGTCCTCGAATGCCAACAATCCAAAACATTTACCATCAGCGTACGCGTGCCAAGCTGGGTCAATTCAGACGCGAGTTTGAAAGTCAATGGTCAGGCTGTCGATGGTAGCTATGGTGGACCGGACGATTGGTATGTGAAGTGGTTCCCGAACGGGCTTTCACCCCAGTGGATCATTGTCGATTTGGTAAAGATAGAATCGATATCCAAGGTTCAGTGGATAGCGGCCCGAGAGGATCTCGAAGACAAGATCGCCTAGACATCGGTTCTGGTATCGATATCGACGGAGCTCATTTCAGCTTGTTCAGGAGATATGTATTGCAGCGTTCCGACGATACTGCCGAATTCGGTGTGCATCGTCTGATCCGTTAATTTGAGATCGGGCTGAACCGCTTTCGCTATACCAAAGTTAATCACTTTGGGAACCGGTATGCCTTCGCTAAGCCAATTCGATCTGGTGACGGTGGCGGCAAAAGTTCCACACGCGGTGATCTATCTTGTGTCGGCACTTTTCTACCATGAACTGACCATCCAGATTCCACGTGAAGTTTGGATCGCGATCCATCGAAACAGCGAACCGCCAAGACTTGATTTTCCGCCCATTCGCGTCTCGCGTCTGGCCGATGTGGCATTCAAGACGGGAATTGAGAAACACGCGGTCGATGGCCAAACAGAACTCCTCGATTCATGGCTGATTTGCTTTCAAATGGTTTCAAGGGATGGATCTCCAAGCATAGCGAACTGCCTCTGGGGCCGCGATTCGAACATCTTATGATTTTTTTGCATCTGATACCTGTTTTCATGCGAATAGTTGTAGTGTGATGGCTGCTTGGATTCCGCCGTGGTGTTCGAGTGCCAAAGGATCTTTGTGAAGCAATAACAGAAACAATGGGAAAAATGATTCAACTCAAAGCATTACGTGCAGTGGTATGGTCGACCGTAGCCGCGTGTTCATTCGTGTTCCAGGCAGGAAAGTTAGTGAAGGCTGAGGACAACTACGAATCCGCGGAATACAAGGTCATCGAGTCCGAAGGAAAGCTGGAGATCCGTGAGTATCCCGAACTGATGCTCGCGGCAGCTACGACCAAAATGGATTCGCCGGATTCCGGCAGCAGCTTCATGAAGCTGTTCCGTTACATCAGTGGGGCCAACGAAAAGAAACAGAAGATTTCCATGACAACCCCGGTCTTTATGGAAAGTCAGCAGGATGGCGCCAAGCTTCAGATGGGGTTCGTCATGCCCAAGCAAATTGCCGCCCAGGGAGTTCCGAAACCTACTGTCGGTCAAGTACAGATTCGAAAACGCCCTGGTGGACGATTCGCTGTTGTGCGATTCTCCGGCCAGATGACCGAAGAATCGGTCGAAGAATCGGAGTCCAAGCTGCGGGCCTGGATGGAGTCGAAGGGGCTCGTTGCGGACGATTCTTCCGAAGGAGATGGTGTCGAGACTGCGGTCTATGATTCCCCGTTTACCTCTGGACCTGAACGACGCAACGAACTTCTGATTCGTTTAAAGGTGTCGAAGTAGAGATCTGGTTCGCTTGGAGGCAGACAGATCGAATCGAAATCTCGCGAGGTGCGTTACGTCATCTGGCGTGATGTATTGATGCACCTCGCCCTGCGATGTTGATGACATGGAATGACGGTACAGCCCATAGCTGTAGCGAAATTGGGCGATACATCTGCAATCTTTACACATGGTGAATTACAAAGAAATCTAGAAAACAGTGAAAGTGAAATAATGAGATTCAGGGCAATTCGTGCGTTAGCACTTATCTTTCTTGCCGGATGGTCGGTCGACTGTCAGGCCGAGGATATCGTGGAAACAGCGGCCAGTGCAGGCCGTTTCAAAACATTAGTCGCAGCCATCGAAGCCGCCGACTTGAAAGAAACCTTGAAGGGTTCGGGCCCCTACACGGTTTTTGCACCCACGGACGAGGCCTTTGCTGCGTTGCCGGAAGAGACCTTGGGATCTTTGTTGAAACCCGAAAACAAACAGCAATTGGTCCGGGTTCTGACATATCACGTCGTACCAGGTCGACTTACAGGTATGGAAATTGAAAATATAAACGCCCCCCAGTGGGCACGCACTGCCAATGGTCAACGTTTACCAATCGGGATCCGAGATAGAGCTTTCAAAGTCGGAACTGCAGAGGTCGTTCGGCCGGATATCAATTGCAGCAACGGGACGATTCACGTGATTGACAAAGTTCTTTTGCCTCCAGAACTACGGACGGAGGAATCGATCAAGATGGCCGCCAAGGAGTCGGCACCAGCGAACCTGATCGAGGCGCTTCGATCCGTACCTGACGGGAGATTTTCCACTTTCGTCGCAGCAGTCGAAGCGAGCGGCGGCAAACAGGACTGGGCTCAGGCAGAGCCCGCCGGGAATTGGACGCTATTTATTCCAACCAACGAAGCGTTTGATCGTCTCAGCGAGACGGAGCGAGCCGCACTGTTCGATCCCAAGAATCGCGAGATGCTCCTCACATTACTCGACTGGCATGCTCTTCCTAAGATTCAGCCATGGAGCTTCGAGTTCCAGGACGGCGACCGAGGTCCGGTAATGGTTTCCCGACAGAACGATCGATTCGTGCTCGATGTTCTCTCGAACGGTATGGTCTTCGTTTATGAACTTGCTCGTACAGCGAACGATAGAGCTGAGCCATTCAAAGCACGCATCCTGGCAGGTGACATAAGCCTTGGGGGGAATTTGGTGAACATCGTGGATCGCGTCATTGTACCGAGGGAGTTGGAGCGGAAACTTTTAGCGTCTCAGGCACATCGCAAGACGGATGTCGAGGAACTCGGGGCTTTGGCTGAATCCAAATTCATGGCCTGCAGAGTGATGGCCGAAATGCTGGAACAAACGGAATCACTCGATGAAGATGCAGCAGTTCCCATGTACCGTTTCGGTTTGAGACTCCTCGAAGACGTTTTACCAGTTTCGCGAAACGGCGTAATGATTATGGAAGTGGGCGAAACCAATGATCCAACCATTCTCCGTGCTCGCCTTCGAGCCAGGCTCGATGATCTGGATCGCGTGTGGTATGGAATGTTTATGAAGAACACTCCATCCACAACGTCGGTCGATGCTCCGATCCAAGTAGCCGTTTCCTCGAAGACAGCACCGACCACGGTCACGGTGGCTCCTGCGATCATAGCGCAGGTGGTTACGGAGAAAACTTCCACCAATCCTACAGTCCCTGCCAAGAACGCTCCTGCGAGTCAACCACCGGTAATGGCAAACCGAACTACTCCTGACTTGGCTTGGTGCGAAGTTATAGAGAAGGATGTCGACAGCAAAATTGTAACCAACCCCTCACTTCGCAGCGCAATCACAGCTACCGGGCTGCCGTGGCGGGTACGCGACAAACGGTCGGGCATCGAGATGCTGCTGGTTCCACCCGGACAATTCACGATGGGGAAGATCCCAGGTGATACCGAAGCGATGGCGAATGAAGTCCCTGCGCATCCCGTCACCTTGACGAAGCCGTTCTATCTCGGCCGATACGAGGTGACCCGAGAGCAGTGGATGAAGGTGATGAAATCGATTCCAGAGTCGGCACCTGGCCAAGGTTCTTCGGGAATCGTCATCCAAGGGGCGAATGGTATCACCTTTCAAATTCAGCCGTCAGTTGAATTGACGGATCAGCAAGGCAATCGGTTGAAGGTAGAGACGCAAACGAAGCGTGACGAGGATGGTTCCATCACGGTTACTGCGACGCCAGTGCAGGAAGGGCAACCAACCGCGAATGCTAATGATCCAAAACTTCCGATTATGACAGGATGGACTCCGTGCAATGCATTCTGCCAAAAAGCAGGACTGCGTCTCCCCACGGAAGCCGAATGGGAATTCGCTTGCCGCGCGGGTATTGACAAGCCGCGTTATGGGGAACTCGATCAAATTTCCTGGCATCGAGGGAACGCAGAAGGGAGAAACCACCTCGTCGGCGGCAAGGCTGCGAATGCACTGGGATTTCACGATATGATCGGTAATGCCTGGGAGTGGGTGAACGATTGGTACTCAGAATACACGCGGACTCAAATGACGGATCCTCTGGGGCCCACAGAAGGCACCCAACGAATCATTCGCGGGGGCTTCTTCAACGAGCCTGGTTACTGCCGCGCGACCTTGCGGTACAGCATCCAGTCGTCCGAATTTGGAACCGCGGGTTTCCGCGCAGCCAGAAATCCTTGAGCGTGATCTTGAGTGTGATACTGTGCACGAGCTACCACTACCAAGTGGTAGCTCGTGCAACCGATCGGGTTACTTTCGTCTTGAATCATATCCCCGGTTCCGGTGTCGTCTCCGTCAGCACGGTTCTTGAAAAAGTCTAGGGCGGGTTTTTCGAAGATCGCGATGAGGTTGGTCAATCGATCAATCATTTCCTTTCCGCTGCTGAGCTTCGATGGATCGTTGAAGTCGGGCATAACGGTTCTACTTTCAGCAGAATCGAATTCGTAGTCCGAGGCAGCCGTCCACTCAGCTTCCAAGGGTGGTAAGGAGTTTGCGAGCAAGAACGAGATGAGCGAGTTATCGAAGGCCTTCTCAAAAGCCTCTGTAGTGCAGCCCATGACTTCACGCGTCACGTCCAGCGGTGGCGAACAGGCGATTCGAGTTGATGCACGCAGACCACCTGAACCGTCTGGCTCTCCGCGCTTCCAAGGTCGCTTGAGAAAACCAGCGGCATCATCGACAGCCGCTTGCCAGTCCTCGTCGGAGAGATTGGGATCAAGCCAAATGTCGAGATCGCCTTCTTCCCAATCGATCCCATGCGATCGCAGTGCGCCGGAGCCGATGATTAGGTAGCGATGTCGAATCTTGGCAAGAACGTCTTCCACGGGTGTCATCCGAACTTCCTCAACTCCGGGTTCACGTGAGCGATTGCCGAATCGATCTCTTCTGCAGCGGGCTCAATGCCGAGGAACGCGATCAATTCATTGATCACGGTCTCAGGATCTTCAGTAAGCTTGGCGAAGTTGATTCGCTGGACTGGAACTTCGGGATGTTTGTCGCAGGCGTCAAGGCCCCCTCGAATCGATCGTACGGAACTCGTGAGACCAGCAACTCCATCAGTTGCACGCGTTCCTTCGCGCGAAGGATGGTCCAGAGTCGATCGAAGTCGCTTACCGCTTCTTCAACGTCACTCCCACCGAAACGACATTGCTTCAAATGCTCGAGATCTTTTTCAACCTCAACAATCCGGGCTTGCGTCTTGGCGAGAGCCAGTACCACATCCGGACAATCCCGATAGAAAGCAAGCAAGTGATATGACTACTTTGCGAGCAGTTAACCTCCGAACGTTACCTATTTTAAAATCGGTCGGTCGGAGCGAAGAGTGATTGATCATGAGTCGATTCCGTTATTAATGTATTTTCGCTTTCTGGAGGCCGTACTATAAACGAGTTCGTAGGGTCGAAAAAGCAGAAAAGAGCGGGAGGACAAAGGTGCGACCCAAAAAATTCTCTTGACCTAAAAAGATAGAACGTGCGTTTACGTTGCGATGGTCCTGGGAATCTGTGCGTATCTACGGCGTGGGGCAATTTCGACGGTAAGAATCTATAGAAAATCACAGGAGCCGAAATTACAAAAAAAGCAAATTTACCTGTCTTCGATTGAAGACTCGAGTTCGCTTGATATAAATCAGTTGCTTATTCGTTTACCAGATGATTTATTTCGCCACGAGTCATGATCGATCGACAGCACGGAATATGAATAGATACAAGCAGTGGTTGCGGCAGTTGCGGGACGCTCAAGCCGGCCGACCGACTGAAGATCAGGCGGTTCGTACAATCGCCATTAATGCAGCCGCCTGCGCGGTATTGGTTGGTTTACTTGCTAACATCATGCTAATTGGTATGGCTGATCCCTTGGGATTGCTTCCGTGGGTGTTTATTGCGACTGCGCTTATTTCTGGCTTGGGTGGGGCGTACCTGGTATTGGGAGTGCACTACAAGTTTGGCTTTCGTCCTGTCGCCGCGCTCGCGGATGCATTGGTGAGCACTGTCCATGGCGTGTTTTTCGGCGCGGGTATGACCCTGGTATTATCTTTGATTTTGACTCCGGGTTCTCCGCTTGTTTATGTATTATGTCCATTGCCTTTAGCACCGATCGGTGCCTTTGCCATGTCGCTCTTCAGGGCTTGGAGCGGAATGGCGAGGGTCCGCAAAGACGAGGTTAAGGCCGCAGAGTCACGAACCGACGAGCACACGCAGGCTCCAGCCAAGTGGGACGCCCAAGTTTAGGATCATGGACAACTTATGGCCTGGGGGCGGAGCCAAAAGAACTACCTGACAATGTAGTCATGCGAGCTGGCCCACTAAAAGGAGGTCCAGTAACCTATGGCAACGGCTTCTTGCTAGCGGTTCATTCAGCGAAACTACGCAATGTTGGAGCGCCGATGCTGTACCTGGATCCGCCAGACAGTTAACCAATTATTTCCAAGGTCTGCAGCAGCGATTAACTAAGATCGATGGCGACTGCAGAGTCATTCGTGAAGTGATCGCGAGATGTATGGTTTCTCTCACCGTATTTGATGCAAAACTCTGACAAAATCGAGATGCTTTAGAGCTTAGTTCGATGTACCGCTGATCTATGATTGCCATCGAGTCGAGACAGAACGTGCCGATACTGGAAGTACAACGCGAGTCGTGTGTAGCCTGTCCATAACAACGAAGCTTGACTCCCGCCGACCTTGCGACTAAACTGCATTAGTGCACTAATTCCATCGCTGGTCGGCTCGACCGTTTTTTTAGGAAATTTAGAATGTTAATAGATCCAAAGAGTTCGACGCCGATATTTCGGCAGATCACAGACCAGCTCCGGCAGGCGATCGATGCCAATGTCTATCGGCCGGGGGAGATGCTGCCATCGCTTCGAGCCATGGCGGTTGAGATCTGCGTCAATCCCAATACGGTTCAGCGCGCCTACGAAGCCCTCGAGCGCGAGGGGATCGTTGAAACACGGCGCGGCGTGGGGATCTTTGTCGCGGCTAACAATCGCGATCATCTCAACGCCGCCGAACAACGGATGAGCAAACAGTTTTCGACCGCCATCCGCCAAGGGGTCAAGGCGCGTTTGACCCCGGATACCGTTCGTTCGGTTTTCGAGGATTCCCTGCGGCAGATTTTGGTGGAGGCAACGAAATGATCACCCAGTCCGAAAATCCTTCTGTGATCGAACTTTGCGGCGCGACCAAACGCTATGGTCGCAAACTCGCGTGCGATGCAGTCGATCTCACGGTCCGTCAGGGGACAACCTTCGGTTTGCTCGGTCCCAACGGAGCCGGAAAGAGCAGTCTGATTCGCATGTTGATGGGACTGTCTCCGCCCGACGCCGGAGAGGTCAAACTTTTCGGGGAGAACGCTCGCGTGCACAATACGGCCATGCGTCAGCGCATCGGCTACGTGCCCGAGGTGCATTGCATCTATCGCTGGATGAAGGTCGGAGAGGTCATCGGTTTTGTGAGCAAGCTCTATCCTCGTTGGGACAACGATCTGGCAGACCAGATGCTATCGGCATTCGAACTGCCATTGAAAAAGAAGGTGGCGTCGCTCTCGAAAGGGATGACAACCAAGCTCAGCCTGATCCTCGCCTTAGGTCATAATCCCGACGTCCTGATCCTGGACGAGCCAACTTCGGGACTCGATCCGATCATTCGTGAGGAGTTTCTCGAGAACGTGTTGCAGCGTCATTTATGCAAAGGGCGAACAGTCTTTTTCTCGAGCCATCATTTTGATGACGTAGAGCGAGTTGCGGACGAGGTTGGTATCTTCGTCGATGGTCGGTTCATCGCTCGCGGCAGTATTGACGATCTGCGCAGCAACATCAAACGGGTTCAGATCGTGCTCCCGGACGGCAAACTGCCAGCATATATCCCCGAACAAGCCGTGTTCCAGCGGTTGTCGCGCCGTGATTGGACGGTTACGGTCAGCCCCTTCTCCGAGGATCTTTTCGAGCAATTGATGTCCGAGAATCATGCGCTCGGAGGCAACGTTATCGATTTAAGCTTGGAGGATATCTTCAAGGATGTGATTCGAGGTCGCAAACGTCAGCTTGAGGAGATTGAATCATGATCTGGGCACTCATCCGAAAAGATTTGAGTCTATTGCGCCTGTATCTGCGCAGTTTGGTCGGTGCATTGATTGCCTGTTTTGTTGCTGCCGCCATTTTAATCTTCTGGGATATTCGCGAAGTGGGTCAATCGTTCGCAGATTCCCGATTCATGATTGCCTCGATCCTTGCGGGCGGAAGCCTGCCGGGGCTCATCATCGTTACGATCTTCAGTGCCTTGCTGTCGGGTAGCATCATCACACTGGAGCGGAGCGATCGCTCGTCGCAGTTCCTTGCATGTCTGCCTCCCACGCGCCTCCAAAATTATCTGAGCAAACTCGTCGTAGTCGCCAGTGAAGTCTCGCTTTCTCTGGTTATCTGTTTGCTTGCTTGGTTCATCGCCTATCAACTAAACCATTCCGGAGAAATGTCTTTGGGATCTAGCGAGTTGTCGAAGAAGTTTAACGAAACAAAACATCTTCCGGTTCTTACGGCGGGTTTACTCAGGTTCGCCAATGCATGGAGCGACGCGACTCTGTATCAACTTTTTCCGCTTTTCGCGGTCCTTGCCTCGACGACCGGGGCGTCGCTGCTCGCCTCGTGGGGGTCGAGAGTCAATGCCGTTCCAGCTATTTTCGGCTTACTGACTCCCATCTTCGTGTACGTGGCGATTATAGTCTCCGTAGCGCTGCTGAAGCTCATGTCTTTTGAAGAAGCGTTCAAACTGTTTAGCTTCGTCGCCACCGGGTTCGGTTTGTGCTGCATCGTTGCGAGCGGCTGCATTTATCGAGTGCAGCGGGAATTCTGAATCGCGTTTCGAGAATCTAAGGCGTCTTGATCCATCTGATGCCCATTACGTCAGCTTGAGGAGATTGAATCATGATCTGGGCACTTATCAGGAAGGATTTTAGTTTATTGCGCCTTTATCTGCGCGGTTTGGTCGGTGCGTTGATTGCCTGTTTTGTTGCTTCCACCATTTTAATCTTCTCGGCTGCTCGAGAAGGAATTGAACCATTCAAGAACTGCGGGATGCTTTTCATGATTGCGGGGATTCTTGCGACTGGGGTCTCACTGGGGATCGTCGTCGTTATCATCTTTAGTTCATTGCTATCTGCAAGTGTAATCACCCTTGAACGAGGCGATCGTTCGTCGCAGTTCTTGGCTTGCCTTCCTCCGTCGCGACTGCGGAACTATCTGAGCAAGTTGATCGTTGTCGCGAGTGTAGTTCTGCTTACTCTGAGTATTCTTTTGTTTGCGTGGTTTGTAGCCAACCGTCTACTCTATGCAGCAGATGCGGTATCTAGCACCAGAGACGCGCGGGCTTTTTCGGACCCAAATTCCCCTATGCTCTTTGTAGCGATGTCCGTCGGGATGGCCCGTGCCTGGGATGTCGTGGTTCTTCATCCCGTTTTCGCAGTCCTCGCCTCGATGATCGGGGGATCATTGCTTGCCTCGCTTTGGTCGAAATCCAACGCGTTGCCAACCCTGTGCGGCGTGTTGACTCCCATCGCCATCGTCTTTGCCATCGTGAGCGTCAAAGTCGTATGGAACATCGAACTGCCGGAAGAGCAATGGATCAACGTGTTTAGCCTGGTCGCTTCAAGTATCAGCTTGTTTTGCATCGTTGTAAGTGGTTGCGCGTACGTGTTTCAACGAGAGTTCTGAATCGGTGGAATAGAGTCCTACTATTCGGAGCATCCTATGTGTTTTCGTCGATTCAACAACCGATCTCTGTGTCTCTGGTTTGTCACATGTGAGACTCTTTTGGCGTCCTACGCGAGAATTCCCGCAGCAAAGCCCGAACATCTCCCGCACGCAAAGGTGACCATCTTCATTCGTAGTGCAAAGAGTGTATTGATTCAGGGGCTCGTAATGTGCCACCGCACTGGTAAAGCTGTTTTAGAATCTGTAAATAAATTTCGCGATTTGGTGCATCATAAGTCGAAGATCGCGTTTTCGTCCGAAGACGCCAATCGCCGGTTCCGCCACAGTTCGCTGTGTTTGGGCTTGCTGCATCGTCGCTCGCTGGGCGTATTTGGGTACTTCAAAAGTGCATTGAGCTATATCGAGGAGATGTCCATGTTGATCCAACAATTCGTCCGAACCTTGTTTCATTGCATCGCAGCATGTTTGATTCTTTTCGCTGCGCCTCCTCGGATTCTCAACGCGGCAACTCTTACATCCACTGAGGATGAGTTTGCGAAAGTCGTCGAGGATCCTAAAGCGGGTACTGTGGTCCTGCAAGTCGCCTCGCGGCGATTCGTGCGCCCAGGCCAGGCTGGTCCGGTCGTAACGACCTACAGCATGATGCATATTGCGGACCGATCTTTCTTTGAAAAACGGCAGGAGCAACTGGATACCAATGACGTTGTCCTGTTCGAGAGGGCGAACCCTCCAGGGACCGGCCGACGAGCATACTCCCTTCACAAGGACGATGACGCAATATGGTGTGTTGCCACGACCAAATTGCGTCTGCAAACCCTAGGCATGCTCGCTAAGGCGTTCGAAAACCGCGAGAAACGCAATCCCCGTAGTATTAAGGACTTGCAGACTATGGAACTGCGATTCGCGGCGCTCGCGGATCTCGCCGTGGACGCTTGGGGAAACGAGTTCCAGTTCGATGTCACCACGGACTCTCTGGAAATCGTGTCGCTCGGGGCAGACAAGACGCCCGGAGGAGAGGGCGAAAACGCAGACATCCTGCTCTCCCAACAAGAGGGGACACCCACGGTCGATTTCGACAAACAACTTCAACTTCGATCGGTAATAATTCGACGGACGACGGAGTTGTTGGATCTCACCTTTCAGGGTGATGGTATGGTCGAAGAAAAGCCCCATTGGCGCTCCAGTGATCTGTCGACCGACCAAGTCAAGGAACGTTTAGAAGCTCAGGGCGTTTCCGCCGAGATTGCATTCGGGACGGAAACATGGCTACCGATGCAAATCATGGAACCCTTCCTGGGTCTGATCCAACGCATGCCCAACGTCAAAAACACGGGTAAGCGACTCTTTATAGAGATGATGGCCAAGATGACACGGATACCTATTCACACGTCTAATGTAACCGGACGGGACCGGGTGATCATCTGCGATCGCAATCAAGTGGTCCTCGATGACCTCCATGGGATCATCGAATCGGAGCCGAATGTCAAGAGTGTCGGTATCATCTACGGTGGAGCGCATATGCCGGATCTCGAGGCGCGATTGCGGAAGCTCGGCTATCAGCAAGAGAGCATGGAATGGACCGATACGATCACCGCGCGTCTGCCCAAAACAGTCTTAGAGAAAGCCCAATGGGAATTGTCGCGCAAGACGATCTCTGAACTGATGGGGGAGAGCGATATCGAAGCCGATCAGCACATGCAACGCGGCCAGTCGGCCACCGACGCCGAGCAAGCTCTCGCAGAATATCAGAAAGAACAGGCTCTCCGCGAAGCAATCCTCCGCAAGAGGCCGAAAAACGTGGACGATTCGAGGCGACTTGCTAGTTGTTATGACCGACTTGCGCAATCCTATCTCGATCGCAAGCAACTCGACAAGGCGCTGGAATTCTACCAAAAAGGAGAAAAGCTAAGGCGAACCCTCGCGGAGCGCAACCCGAAGGATTTGCCATTGCGACGCGATCTGGCTTGGAGCTGCGGTATGTACGGAAAAATAGCGATGGAGCTGGGTAAAACACAAGAAGCGTTGAAACTCCTTCAAGAAGGCAAGGATATCTATCAAGGACTTGCTGACGCCAATCC
>JBKDKR010000010.1:0-6416 GCA_046344995.1 Pirellula sp. | reverse complement strand
GCAGAAGAGAAATCCTGATAGGGCAGAAAGATCGAACGCAGAAAGATACACGACTCATTTTTCTGCGTTCGATTTTTCTGCCACTACAACCGCCTTTTTATACCGGCGAGAAACAAAACCACCCCCGTCCCATTATCGCTTGCTTAAGGCTCTCTCTGCGAACTCTGCGTCTCAGCGTTTCCGTTTTGATTCCGTCGAAGTCTTTCTCGATGGCAGATCGCAATAAGATATCTCCAGACGGAGAAGATCGAGGCTCCCGTGCTGTCGCAGTAGTTTACCGGTATTTGCATTTCGTTTCCGCGAACGGACGATACTTGGAGAATTCCACCTCGATCAAGATCCGATTTCTTTCCTTCCCAACTGGGCCAGCCCATATCGCTGTAGCAATACCGCGTCACACGCTCGGACCAAACATCATAAATAGCTTTGTCCGTCAGTATCAAAAAACGCTGGCCATTCTGCTCAGGATTATCCCTCTCCACATGTGGATGATTCGGTAACCACCCGATCGGCTTTTCGTGATGATTGGCAATCAAATCCACTAAGGTACGTGCTTGCGAAGGCAAATCCAACACGCAATCGCAAAACCGGAAACATTTCACTCGTTTGAATATTCGAAATGCCCTGATCTCTGGAGTAATGTCAATTTCCATTGCCTAGAGATCCTTCATCAAGAAAATCTTAAACGAATCCTTATACCCATTCCAACCCTGCTTATAGAGGATATCAATTAGTTGACCCGATTGTTCTTTTATTTCAGCTTCAGCAAAAATTGATTTCGCTCCCATGTTCTTCGCAGAGTCCATTAGTTTTTGAGTGATCTTCATAAAGCCCACTCCTCCTGATTTGACACCTGCCTGCAAACCTACTCGATTAATATAAGCCTAGGCAACGTCATCGATCACATGAATCGTACCATCCACAACGTACTTCGCATCGTCTAGGCCTAGCATACTGCAAGTAAGATCACTGTTATGCACTAGCAGCCCGAGATCACCGACTTGGTACACGTGCTCGCCGTGGACTTCGATATTGTAGACAGGGAGCGAGCAAGTGACGAGGGCAAGCGATAACACTGTGGCGATGCCATCGGCTGTTGGAAGCGTTTCTCCTTCGGTGAGTTCACCGAGAGGGCCCCAGTCGTTGCGATCGATCGACCAGATGGGGTGAATAGGCGTGCCTGAGATGGTTTCGATGGTTCCATCGGGGCAGATGATCTCGGCACGGGCAATCGTGTTAACTTCACGTGTCTTGAAGGTAGCAGTAACAACGCTACCTTCCCCACCTGCGATCTCTGGGCAATCGTCAATTGAAGTGACTATCGCGGAGCCTTTTACTTGTAGCTCCTCGATGTTCATCGGTAGGAGCTTACCGGCGATGATCTTGTGATGGGCGATCCACCAACGTGGGCGGAGTAATTCGGCATCGACGATGCCGCCGTCGTTGCGATGCATCGGGATAGGTCTTTCCCATGTGGGTGGCACGACGCACATATCGAAAAGCTAAAATCTAAGTCCTCTTAGGGACAATGCGCTCCGATCTAATCAAGTATTTCGGAGGCGTTCGCTGCTGCGCGGATATTCAATCTTCATCGCCCAATGCGACACCGGATACCGACACAACCTTTAGCACTCGCTTTGCCTAGTGCCAATCCATCTAGAATCACTCGCTTTCGCAAACCCTGTGCCGAACAGTATTGGTCCTGCCTCCTTTGTTTTGTCCCAGATTGTTTTCTAAAGTGGAGAGCAATAAAGTATGTCGTTATATGTCGTTCAGTTCTGCCTGCAACCCTTGCACGATTCGTTTAAGAGCATCCTTTTCGTTAATTCTCAACTCTGCTTGATAGGTTGATGCAATGAATTTAGCAAGGTCCGCCAAGAGTAATCCCCAAGCCGCTGGATCTTCCCAAAGAAGTCCATTACGTTTAAACTGTTGATTCTCCCCATCCGACGAAATTTCTAAAATTTTGTCATTCATAGCCAAACTCCCAGATACAGCCTAACGTAGTCTTCATCTACAATGCTTAAAAAAAAAGTAAACGACAAATCAATCCAAAAACTGAATTGTCTTACCATTGTATTTATTAAAGTATTGCAAGTAGTCTTCACGTTTACAGTTATAATGTCTTCGATTTGCAAAAGACAGGTATTGCAGCCTTTCGAGCTTGCGCAACGACGCAACATCTCCATCCAATATATTTGTGTTTTCGTAAAAGAAAAATGCCTCAAGTTTCGTTAAATTGAGTAGAGGTGCCAAAGATTCGACCTCTCCGAGATTCAGCAGGCATAGGTACGTAAGTGACGTTAGCAACGATATTTGATCGATTTTCCTGAATCCGCGACAAGAGTCAATTTCCAGAAACTGAAGCCTAGAAGGCGCACTGATGGCATCTGTGTGAATCAACCGACGCAACTCGGCTAAACGTAATTGACGCAACTCACTCATGCCTTGTAGAAAATCGATCGAATCGATGCTAGAATCCAAAACCTGGAGTTTTTGAAGCCCGATTAGGGACTCAATTGGCAGACGGGGATTGCGGTAGCCAATTATTACTAAGGACCTAAGATTTGTTTTCTCAAATAGCGATTCGCAACCCTTTCGCCATTTTAGGCTACATTGCACTAGATTGGGAAGATTTTGAAAATTAACACGCGACTTGCAGCAGGTCTCGAACTCAAGTGTTTTGAGATTCGTTAACTGCTCAATCGCATCGATGTCTTGAGCTGGTGCTAGCATCGTTCGCACACTCAAGTGCTCAACAAAATCCATGCCACACAAGAAATTAATACTCCCCCCCTTCCAACCTTTTCCATCCACTATCTCGATCGAATTAATCATGCATTCACGTATCTCCTCTACATCTTTATCAACAAGAGGATTGATGACGACAGCGACCTTGTTTATCCCGCTAGTTTCAATACGATAGTTCACATCACATCCCACTAAAATGTTTTAATATACCAGGAAGCCGTTCTTCGCTGATTGGCAAAACATTTATCCTGGGCTATGTTGCTCAACGCCCTTGGCGTAAAGAACAAAAAACTTCGACGATCTCATTGCGATGCATCGGGATAGGCCTCCACCATATGGGTGGCACAAATGGCACTTCCATTCTCTGTTAGGGATACATAGCTCTTGCGTGCCGCCGCTGATAGTCCCTCAATTGAAGCAGCGCCACGTTAGTCTACTCGCCTTTACTACGCCATCCGCTCCGATCTATTTCGAACTCAAACTCAGCCTGGCGTTTCGCCTCGTCTACCGTCATATGCCAAGTATCAGCAACGCATTCGCCCTCTTCATTCAAACGCCATAGGTAGATGGAACCGTCTTCGGATACGATCGAAAGTGCACAAGGATTTTCGATCATTTTGTCAACGACTGGTGTTCCTTGAGAATCAAAATGTCCTGTGGAGTGTAACGTAGTCGCTTTGCAGCGAGCAACAGTAGTAGTCATAAGTACTTTTGCCATGAGTTACGAATTGTCCTTCTTGATCTAGAAGATCGGTAAGTGCAGGTTTTCGATTACTTTCCCAAACTTGTCTAATGCTTCGATGTGAACGTGTGGACCAACTTTGCCATGGGAACCAAGTAGGTCCGCTGCAGTCATACGAAACTGTCGCAATCCGTCCGCGCTTCTAAACACATCGGGGGCAATCTCGTTGTATCCGGCACCCAACCACTTGATTCCGTGGTTCAGTGCATCACCGGATGCTATCGGTAAGTGACTGCCGATATTCCCAAGTCCACTAACTGGGGTAGTCGGACACGTATTATGCACCAACAGCCCAAGTTCGCCTACTTGGTAAACGTGCTCGCCGTGGACTTCGATATTGTAGACAGGGAGCGAACTAGTGACGAGGGCGAGCGATAAAACGGTGGCGATGCCATCGGCTGCCTGAAGTGTTTCGCCTTCGGTGAGTTCACCGAGAGGGACCCAATCGTTGCGATCTACCGACCAGATGGGGTGAATAGGCGTGCCTTTAATCGTCTCGATCGTTCCATCGGGGCCGATGATCTCAGCTCGCGCGATCGTGTTAACTTCCCGGGTGTTGAAGGTAGCCGTAACAATACTACCTTCCCCACCTGCGATCTCTGGGCAATCGTCAATTGAAGTTACTAGCGCGAAGCCTTCTACTTGTAGCTCCTCGATGTTCATTGGTAGGAGCTTACCAGCGATGATCTTGTGATGGGCGATCCACCCACAAGACGAAGCAACTCGGCATCGACAATACCGCCGTCGTTGCGATGCATTGTGATCGAGGTTCATTGAATAATTTGGCGCGCTGTTTTTCGTTCTACCGACGAATCGACGGGCGGGTATAAATGCACAAACACCCTCGCCCCCCCTTTTTGCTTCTGCTAGGAAGGCTGTGACCACGTTAAGGGAGGATACCCATCAAGCGGTTCTTCAAGACAAGCAACTTTTTCGACGTCTACTCCTCTTAATTTTGAGATTCCTGTGGTGTCCACTATGCTCTCTTCAACTAGAATTCCGTAGCCATCTGTACCAAAAACTGATCTGTTGTTAATCTGAGATTTAAGAACATGAGGGTCCCCCTGCGCAAAGTACACATTGCGTTTACATTGAGCACAGATTCTAAACGAGACATTCTTGCAGCCCCTGACAATTATCCGGTCAACTGGGTTTATTGACTTCCATTTTTCAATTTTTCTTCCATCTCTACAGGTCACATTCCCCAACTCGAACTTCGTTTGAACTAAATCTCGTGGCAGCTTTGATAGCAACGCTTCATTCGCAAGCAAAATCCCCGTACCCATCAGAAACGTGAGATCAACGTTCTTCAAACACTGTTGCGAAATTGAAATATCGACTGGACTTCGAACTGGGTAAATCCAATTGCATCCGCGACACAACCATAAGTTACCTACCGCTTCAAATTCATCCCAACGCAGCGAACATGGTTCCGTAGTTGTTGGTTTCAAATGCAAAAACATAAGCAACATTCCCTCTATGGATATGGTGTGAAGCGTCCTGACATAAGGTTGCTCCAAAAGCTCTGAACAGTATTCGTGCCCCATTTTGCATCAACTCGCCTAGACGCGTCTAAAATAGTATCGAAGGCTTGAGCTTGAGAGCCCGGATTCGCAGACATATACCTCGTCCAATCAGCAGAGAGCAGCATTGATGTGGGTGGCACGGATCTAGGACCTGCGATTCAAAGCATGGTAATGCCCAACAGTTTCATCAGCTCGTGGTCGTCTTGGCATACCTGACGGTTTATATCGACCAGACCTGGAAAACAATGAGTCCTGCCCCCTTTGACTTCAGCCTTACTTTTTACTGATATCTCAAAGCCGCGATCCACGTATCATTAACTGAACAATCTAAACCACGACTTAGTGATGGTTCGATTATTTCAAGTATCTCTTTCCATGTATCCGGAATTAGATCAAATGTCTCTGCGCATAACCGAAGCCTTAGATCGTTAAGGCCCATTCCGAAGGAAAAACGAAATGGCAATTGCGATTGGTAGGTTGAGTTCTGATCGGAGCTGCTGGTCAATACTTGGAGGTTGTTTTCAATCCTCGAAAAATCGACGTTGCTAATCATTCCACGGAAATTTCTTTGTTGAAGGTTCTTCTTATCCGTTAGGTCACCAAAAAAGTGACCATCGCTAGTCAAGGATCTTATGAACCAAGAATACTGTCTATCTGAATCGGAATATCTAAGCACTAGCATGATATTGTTACTGAAAAATACGAACTGCTCTACCAAGCTCGTTCAATGGAACCACTCGTGCAATTCCCTGCGGGGGATGCAGGAAGCTTTGATACTTCGACACATCTTGCAATGTGTCGATTTTTGTGATGATACCGCCATGTTCTCCGGAATTCTTAAGAAAGCGTAGCCAACTGTTCGCATCATCTACATTATCCCAGACCCATTTGTAGCCAGCCCAATCAAGATCGTTTACGTTGTCCGCCCATTTCCCAAGTTTTGCACCAGCAAATTCTGCCGCATCCATAACTCTAAAACATTCATTCGGATTATGCACCAACAACCCAAGCTCACCGACTTGGTACACATGCTCGCCGTGGACTTCGATATTGTACACACTAACGTTGCGGCGGACGAGGTCGATGGATTCGACGTAGAGAATTCCCTCTGCACCTTGGAGTCGTTCTCCTGGTTCAAGATCCGAAATCGAAACCCAGTCGTTGTGGTCAACCGACCAAATCGGATGAATGAGCGTGCCTTCGACGAATTCAGATAACCCGAACTCGTTTCGAACGGTCAAGTAGAAAAACCCCCGTCCTCTTTTCGCTTTCCGTTACGGCGTCGTCAATGCAGAAGAGAAATCCTGATAGGGCAGAAAGATCGAACGCAGAAAGATACACGACTCATTTTTCTGCGTTCGATTTTTCTGCCACTACAACCGCCTTTTTATACCGGC
>JBKDKR010000009.1:0-32697 GCA_046344995.1 Pirellula sp. | reverse complement strand
GTTTCTGAAGCGACTCAAAAAGGCGGGCATAGCCCCTTGGGTGAGACTCTTCCACTCGATGCGGGCCAGTTGCCAAACCGAGCTAGAACGCCATCACCCCCGGCATGTTGTTTGCGCCTGGTTGGGCAACAGTGAAGCGGTAGCCAAGAAGAGCTATCTATTGGTGACGGATGCGGACTACAACCGAGCCACCAAAAGCGGCGCACAATGCGGCGCATTTGACCCCGAAAAAGTGCGCCGGGTAGGCGCAGCAAACGCGGCATCGAAGGGAGTCGAAGGTAGTAGAACGCCGCGAATTTTGCGGATTTTCAAGGGAAAACGCACAAATTCGAAGGAATCAGGCATCTCGAGAAGCGGAGGACAAGGGATTCGAACCCTCAACCGGTTACCCGGCGCCTGATTTCGAATCAGGTTCCTAACCATTCGGCTATCCTCCTCGTTTTACAACGACACCCGGGATTTTAGGAACTGTCGCCTTACTTAGCAAGTCCTACAACCGCGGTGACTTGCTCTCCCAAAAGCCCTACAAAAACGTCCGCCAAACTGGGATCCGCCCCTAAACAACCTGCTAACCACCATGTTTTCCCAGGAAATCTACTCCGCATCGCCTGGAGTTTGGACCGCAGTTTATTCATCAATTCCCCCTCGAAAAGTAAATGCGGCTGGACCACAACCACATCACAATCCGCTAAAGCCGCCGCCTCCAATAACTGATCCACATCAACCTCCCCCCCAGCAAAAAAGCCTGTCTGTTGCCACGAAACCGGCGTCGACTCCACTCGCAATCGGGTCAGCTCGAGCATGTGACCACGGGCTACTGGGTCGCTCGTGCCTCGACCTACCATGGCAAGACCGATTCGCAGCCCGGCTTTTTGTTCTCCATCCCCATCCAATCGAAGCGATTCATGCCAAGCACCTAATCGGCAGCAATCCTCCCTAACATTTTCGGGCAAACAGCGTTTGTTGGGATCTGCCCCCCAAGAACAATGTCCGACTTCACAAAATGACCTCGGCGTGACGATTTGCTCAAATCGCAACCGGGATAGCGCGAGCACCATGGGGTGTGTTCCCAATGACATCGTCTGTCCCAAAACCCGCAAATTCAGTTCGGTGCAGCTTTTTGCAACTGCATCTGGGATGTCCTCTTGGGCATGGGCCGCAGTGAATAACAAGATCGGCATTACAAAAAGTTCGGAACATCCGTGCTCTTTCAGCTTGGACAAACCTTGCGAGATGTCCGGTTCACACAGTTCAAGAAACGACGCTTCGACAGCAACCCCAGGCAGCCGTGATCGAATCTCGGATGTCAAACGAATCAGTTGCCGTGTGCCATCAGGATTACGCGTGCCATGACCAACGACCAAAACCCCAATCTTGTTCGCGATAAGTTTTTCCATCCAATCGACATCTCCACGAAGCGTCGAGACGGTCGGTTTGTGTGATGGATCGCATGTTGCGTTATCGTTTATCAAGTGTTCACTCACAAAGGTTGCTGTTATAGCGACTGGGAGACGTAGGCAATCTGGGCAATTGGGTCTGTGACGATCATAACGGTTATGCGGATTGGATCAATTCTGATGGGCACCAACTGCCAACAGACGAAAAAAAAGATCGACTTTTCCTAAAGATCGAGCTGCCAACGACTTCGGCCGAAAATCATCGACCTAATTAACTTTCTTATTTGAATAGTCGCGAGTTTTGTACCAGAATTAATCTCATTGTGCGCGGATTCTCTCAAGTCCCTGAGAAATAGTTCGCTAACGGGAGACAAATAAATCGATGAATGCAAAAGTACTACGCCAACAATTCCGCCAAGCTTTGTGGATTGGTTCTATCGTTTCTGCAACAACCGCTAGCGGCCTGACGCCTGGGCTTCTAGGATCGCCTGCCATGGCACAAACGCCGGCCGTTGTCGGTGACTGTGTTCCTGTAGCTCGATACCGCTTGGAGACACAACTCGTCGAGGAACCCATTAACGTCACGACCATGCGGGTCGTTTACGAAGACTTCATGGAGGAACGAGAGGTTGTTACCTATCGTCCCGCCGTTGAAGAACGAGTGGAGAAACGCCAACGGACTGTTCGCAAACCAGTCACGGAAACCACCAAGAAGTACGAACAGCATACCGTCTACAAACCTGTGACTCGCGAAGAGCTAGTCGACGAAACGGTCATGGTCAACGAGACCTCGCAAGTAGAGCAAACGGTTATCCGGCAACGACCAGTTGTTGAAACGCAGATACAGACACAGCGTTATATGGTCCAAAAGCCCGTCACTGAAACCGTTATGCAAACGCAGAGCTACACGGTGCAACGTCCTGTAACGGAAACAACGTACCAGACCCAGCAGTACTTGGTTCAGCGTCCAGTTACCGAAACCACGATGCAAACGCAAAACTACGCTGTGCAGCGTCCCGTAACCGATCTGACTTACCAAACTCAGCAGTATACCCAATTGCAGCCTGTGACTACCTATCAACCTGTTGTCGCCGACATGGGTGGATATGTGCAGCAAGCTTATTATCAACCTGGCGATACCACCCATCGTATGCGTTGGCAACAAGGTGGTTACCAAGTTAATCCTCAAACGGGGCAGACCGCCTATCGCATGGGGGGATTAGGTTGGGTTCCGTATCAATCTGCCGGCCAAGTGCTCACGCAGAATGTGTACCAACCGAACTTGCAACAATTCGCAGTGCCGCAAACGAGCTACATGCCTCAAACAATTGCGCAGCAAGTGCCCGTTTATACCCAGCGAATGGTGACCGAACAGGTTCAACAACAAGTTCCGGTGACGACGACTCGCATGCAGCAAGAAGTCGTCGCTCAACAAATTCCGATTAACACGACTCGTATGCAACAGGAAGTTGTCCAACAACAAGTTCCCGTCACGACGACCCGCATGACCAGTGAAATCGTGGAGCAACAAACTCCGGTCCAAGTTCAACGTATGGAAACATACGAAGAAAAGGTTCTGGTTCCGCACACTGTTCAAAAACCGGTTACACGGAAAGTCGCAAGACAAAAGACAGAATACCTGCCTGAAGTTGTTGTGAAAGAGGTTCCCGTAACGACTACAACTTATCGCGATGAGATCGTGAACGAAGATGTGATCGTCCGCATTCCCTACACGGAAAAGGTCGTAACAAAAGTTCAAGTTCCTCGACGCGTTGCCAAGACGGTGCCCGTGACGGAAACCCGTATGACCTATCGTACGCGAACCTACAAGGTTCCAATCGATATGTACGGCAACCCAATCATCGAGTCTCGTCCAGCGACCACTAGCAGTGCGCCGTCGACCTATGCTGAGCCACCTGCAAAGGTAGAGGCTCCTAAGACGGACAATTCCAAGCCGACGAACGATGCCAAAAAGGTAGAGGCGGCAAAGCCCGCGGACAACAGTTCCGGAGCGAGCAAATCGGAAGAACTTCCAGAGCAAAGGACCACTCCGAAAATGGAAATTGGTCCACCATCCAGCGACGCGGGCCCCCCTGCCGATGAGAGTTTGCCCAAACCTAAGATCAAGCCACTTTCGGATGAGTAGTGCGGACTGTTGATATCGTCCGCTTTGAAAAAATGTGTGAAAAAGCCTAGATTCAACTAGGCTTTTTTCGTTTTCGCGATGCTGGTTAGATTCGGCAATGAGACAAGATTTGCTCGGCGCTCGACAGATAGCCGGTAAAGAACTGGCCAAACTCACCGAACGTAGCGCTCGCTTTGTCGTATCGCATCGTGTACACGATTTCTTTTAGGAACTGCGGGTTTCGAGCCCAGAGCGT
Organism: Pirellula sp.; assembly: GCA_046344995.1. GTDB lineage: Bacteria > Planctomycetota > Planctomycetia > Pirellulales > Pirellulaceae > JBKCUI01. The sequence goes on along the minus strand of JBKDKR010000009.1, from coordinate 28,919 downwards.
CACGCCCCATTCCCAGTCGTCGACCCCCACCGAGGCGGTCACTAATTGCGTGACTCGTCCAGCAAAGGCCATACCACTCTGAGCGTGTTCAGCCATCATCTCCATGCGAGCGGAGAAAGGTTGCAAGAACCAGTTGGCACCGACATTTCGGCTCTTATTCATCGGGTAGAAACACATAGCAGGCCAAGTTGGAAACTCAGGAGCTAGCCTCTGAGCGAACATCATCGGCAGTCGTTTTTCGTAAGACGACACCTTGGCCAAGAAGGTTGGTGACGTGAGATCTTCTCCCGACCGAATGAGTTTTTGCGCGTATTGGTCTTTATCGGGCAAGTATTCGCTGATCTCGGACATGGAGGTAAAGGAGTAGACTGCTTCGATCGCGGGCCCCAGTTTGCTTGCCATTAATCGTTGGTGCACGTGATCAATCGTCAAGGGGTTTGGATCCATCATCACTAATGCGAAGTCCGCTTTGTGGCCGCTGACGATGAACGATTGAAGTCGTTCGGGGCGAGTAATATCTGATGCCGATATAGCTTGGCAGAAATCGCTTTTGGCAGCGGAGTCAACGCAGAGGTCTTTTAAAACGGCGCGATTCCAACGATAGAAATAATGACCACAATGCCAGCCTTGGACCGGTACGATGGATGGTTCAGGAAGTTGAGCGGGAGCTCCGTGAGGATTCATTTTAAGACTCTGTGTGTAATAGGAAGCGAATGATTTTTGGGGGACTTGGGTTTGCTTAAGATCTTATTTTGGATTGCGAGCGATCACGCGATGAAAATGAAGATGAACCTCGCGAGCACAGACGCGTCGCACACCCTCCACTAAGCAGCGAGGTTCATTTTCAGTCTGTCCGCGAGCAATCACATCCTCGAGTTTAGTGCCGGGTGGAACGGTAAAGGCGGTTTGTTGAATTGTTTGATTACCTGCATCGAGTTCGGGGACGATAAAGTGACAGGTTGCGCCAAAGGTTAACATTCGAGCCGCGTAAGCGTCATGGTACGGCCGCAGACCACGGAAGCCGGGAAGCAATCCATGATGAAGGTTAATGATTCGACCACCGGCAAATTTCCAGCATGTATCAGGAGGCAACACACGCATGTAGCGAGCCAGGATGACATAGTCCGCTTGATAGCGATCGATGAGGCTCACCATCTTGGCCTCGTCTGCGACACCGTCGTCGTTACCGATCATTTCAAAGGGGACACCGAATTCTCTGGCTAGTGGTTCACATTTTCGACGATTGCCAATTAACACAACCGGGTTGGCGCGAATCACTCCGTCGCGAATCGCTTCGAGAACAGCACGTGGCGTGTGTTCCAGATACGTAACGCAGATCGCAAGATTGGGGCGAGTAACTCGTTCTTCTGGGCTCCAGACGCGAATCTCCAGATTCGTTTTGTCCGCGATGGCCCGCATAGAGTCTCGGAGCATCGGCAGAGCGTCCGAGCCGATTTGTAGGCGGCACATCATTGCGAATACGGCCGCTTCATCGTGGTCGTACATTTGAATTTCGGCAATGTTCGCACCGCGACTGGTTACGTCATGGATTATGGGATCCGCCAACCCGACGTTGTCAGGTCCGACCGCGGTGATTACGACTTCCATTTTGGGCCAAATACTTCCTAGGTGAGTTGTTGCTAGCTAAACAAACGGCATATATTTTCGTCTGATTGTACTAAGAACCTAGAATTCGGTGAGCCCCTGCATCGAGTGATCTTGCGTTGCTTGCCCAGTTTCTAGAAACTTCCAAGGCGTAGGATGGATTCCCTCGCTTCATGGAATATTCGTGGTTTCGCATTGGTTCAGTAGGACGCTGCACAATGAATGGTCGCATTTGGTTGCTCATGTTTGGGCTAGTGCTCACGTGGAGCGTAAAAGCATCTGGCGAGCCGCTTGGTGATTGCGTCGGCATTTTCTTTTATAAATCTGGATCACGCGAGTGCGAGACAACTTGGCCGGCCGTCGAGGAAGCTATTCGCTCCGGTTGGGCTATTAGAACGAGTAACGTTGAACAGGAATCTGACTTGGCCAAGCGAATGCAGATCCGTTCGTTTCCGACGCTGTTGTTGCTTAGAAATGGACGAGAAGTCGACCGAGTCCTAGGAACAACCAGCCTTCGCGACATTGAGCATCGCATGACTGCCGCCTCTTCTCCAGATAGTTTAAATCACAATCGAGTAACATCATCAGAACCTCAACTCAAAGTTCGAGGGCAATCTCAAGGTGTTTCGATTCCGATGGCTTCTCAGGTGGTTCCTGCTTCGCATCAGCAAGCCATCCCTAATCCAACGACTCAGACCAATAGCACTTTTGGCCCAAACGCGAGTGTGGCTTTGGCATCGTCACCAGTAACGCCATCCCGTGCCGTGGATAATCGACCACCGTCAGATCCATCTGGAGCTACCGTGCGAATTCGAGTGGACGAGCCATCGCACGAGGCGATAGGAACAGGCACGATTATAGACACCTATAATGGCGAAGCGCTCGTCCTGACATGTGGTCATTTGTTTCGCGACACACATGGAACGACACCAATCATTGTCGAAACTTTTATTGGTGGGCAACCACGTGCTCATCAAGCGTGGCTCATCGACTTTCGTGCAGATGAGACTGATATCGGGTTGATCTCCTTTCGTCCAGAGATGGCCGTTCCAGTTGCACGATTGATGGATCATCGTGAAATGCTGCGAGAAGGGGAGCCGGTATTCAGTTGGGGATGTGACAATGGAGCATTCCCATCGAAACGTGACAGCAGAATCAGCAAGCTTAATCGATACCTAGGGCCAGCAAATGTCGAGGTCTCAGGCAAACCGGTCCAGGGTCGAAGTGGCGGTGGATTGTTTAATAGTCGAGGAGAATTAATCGGGGTGTGTTACGCCGCAGATGATGAACTTGACGAGGGATTGTACAACGCTCCCGAAGTCGTCTACTCGCAGTTGCTTAAGCTAGGCCTAAGACGGCTTTTCGAGCAGCAATCCCAGCCGAACAGCAACCTAGCCAACGCCCCCTCAGGCTCGATTCAAAACACATCCCCGTCGCTCGCAGAATCGATTTCACTTGCCAGCGCTAACGTAACGCCGCCGCCAAGCAATCGAAGAATGATCGTCACGCTCGAAGAAAACGGTCAGCGGCAGCATATCGAAATTGAGAACCCATCGCCAACCTTAATGGATGCCATTAACAGCCAACGAATCATCAGATAGTTCGAAAGTATCAGCGAAAACGGGGACTTTTCGAGATCTTCACAAGCCAGTGTGCTAGGAATCGAAATCTGTCTTCCTAGTTTTTCAACGTTTCTTTCAACCGACAGGGTCTTTATAATCAAGGGCTTGCGATGTTTGCGGGAAGGTCCCGAAAAACGCAGAAATCCGATGTTTTGCGAATGCCATAAACAATTTAAGTTCCGACACTCGACCTGACGACCTATTGTGCCGACTGTAACCCAACCACAGAAGTTCGACCTCTCGGATTCGATTCCGATTGAGCCTATGGCAATGACAGTCGAGTCGGTCAACAAGCGGTTTGGCGATAACCATGCTTTGCGAGGCATGAGCTTTGAAGTCAATGTTGGAGAACGATTGGCTTTGCTTGGGCCAAACGGGGCTGGAAAGACCACGCTGATTCGGACTTTGTGCGGAAGAACTCGCCCTGATTCGGGACGAATTCTATTGTTTGGTAAATCCATTCGCGAGCCGAACGTTTTGCAAGAACTGGGTGTCGTTCCGCAAGAGTTAGCAATTTATCTCGATTTAACGACCCGACAAAATCTTGAGTGCTTCGGTCAGCTGCACGGGCTGCGCGGCAAACAACTAAAAGATCGCGTCAACTGGGCATTGGAATGGATTGGTTTGTCGGATCGAGCCAATGAACTAGTTAAGAGTTTTTCTGGCGGGATGAAACGGCGTGTAAACATCGCTTGTGGCGTTCTTCATAAACCAAGAATTCTGTTGCTTGACGAGCCGACTGTCGGGGTCGATCCACAGAGTAGGCAACGCATATTTGACATGCTGGATGAACTGCATTCGATTGGTACTAGTATCGTTCTGACAACGCATCATCTCGATGAAGCGGAATCGCGATGCGATCGTATCGTGATTGTTGATCATGGGCTTGTCGTTGCGGATGGTACCCTCGAAGACCTCATGGAACAAACGGTAGGCTCAAAGCGTCAGGTCTTCCTCGAGATCGAGGGAGTGCTCGTTGTCTCTCCTCCGGGGCTGAGGTGGGATTCGAAGCATAATCGATTCGTCATCACGGTTGACAATATTGCGGAAGAGCTACCCAGTGTGCTAACTCGCATTCAGAGGAGTGGAGGTATCGTGAAGGACTTGGAGGTTCATCAACCAAATCTGCACGATGTGTTCCTCCATTTGACGGGCAAGGAGCTGCGAGAGTGATTCTTACAATTATTCAAACGAGTTGGAGGCGGCTCCGCAACAACCGCTCCGAGCTCTTCCTGACTTTTATAGTTCCGATCGTCTTCTTTAGCATTTTTGCAATCATCTTTGGTTCGAGGGATTCGGCCTCGTCGACTCCCAAGATAAAGATAGCACTATGTGATGAGTCCAACTCAAAGCTTGCTAGCCGATCTGTCGAGTTGTTGTCCGAGCAAGGATCGTTGAGAATCACCAACGACAAAAATCAGGATGCTTCCTGGGTGCTCCTCAAACGCGATGCTGGCGCAGATCTAGTACGACGAGGCATGGTATCGGCCGCTGTTGTCTTCTCTCCAAATGAAAAGACGGCGAATCCAAAAATCGAGGTATTGACCGATTCATTCGATCAAGTCTCTTCGCAAGTGTTAACGGCAGTTGTTCAGCGGGTTGTCTACTTAGCACAAGCGGACTTGGTCGCTGCGGAAGCTGCGACTGCAGCGGAACGAGGTGCAGCTGTCAGATTTACCGACACAAACTCTAACGCAGACACGTCAGTTGTTGTTCCTGCGTCCTTTGCAAAACCGGTAGCAGCCCCCGACGCTGCAGTTGCGAAGAATGGATCTAGTATGCCTGAGATTCTCTCCGTCGATTTGATGGGGGGGCAAAAAACCAATCCTGTCATCGCCATGTATGCTGCTGGTATCGCCGTGATGTTCTTACTCTTCTCGGCCACTACCGCCAGCGGGTCATTGCTGGAAGAACTAGAGAATTCGACCTTGGATCGTTTGCTCAGCAGTAGGTTGACCATGGATCAGCTGTTGCTCGGAAAATGGTCTTATTTGACGATGATCGGCGTCGCACAGATGATATTGATGTTTAGTTGGGGCGCATTCGTTTTCAAGATTGATCTAGCTCGACACTGGGTCGGCTTTACGGCAATGGCCGTTGTCACAGCAGGTGCATCCTCTAGCTTTGCGTTGTTGTTAGCATCGTTGTGCAAATCCCGAACGCAATTGGGTTGGGTTTCCACGATTGTGATATTGAGCATGAGTGCCCTCGGAGGCAGCATGGTACCTCGGTACTTGATGAGTGAAACAATACAAAAGGCTGGTCTCTGGACTTTTAATGCATGGGCATTGGAGGGTTTTAATAAAGTCTTCTGGCGCGAGCTATCCATTGACCAAATCGGAACCGAGCTTGCTGTGCTAACCGCATCGGGAGCGATTTTTATCGTCCTGGCCCGAATGTTCGCGATTCGCTGGGAGAGAGCATGAGCTCGATGAACTCGGATCCGAGTTCAACCAGCGCGAGCTTGCTAGATCTGGATCCTGCCAATTTATTGAGGCGACATTACTTTCGTCTCAAGCATCAGCGATCCAAGATTTTGAGCTTGCCCAGCGGGCAACGTAAAGCTGCCGATATAGAGCGTTGGAACCATGCCTTGCAGCAGTCTCAGGCTGTGTTTGACGATCGCCAAAAGAAGTCGGTCACGCTGAGCTATGATCCCGAGCTTCCGATTTCCAATTACCGCCAGCAGATCATCGATTTGCTACAAAACCGGCAGGTTTTAGTTCTATGCGGCGAAACGGGATCCGGAAAAAGTACTCAGCTTCCCAAACTCTGTATTGAAGCAGGGTTCGGAAAGCATGGCTGGATTGGACACACGCAGCCACGCCGTATCGCAGCCAGATCGGTGGCAACCAGGCTAGCCGAAGAGTTGGATTCCAACCTGGGGGATGCGGTTGGTTATAAAGTCCGTTTCAACGACCAGACCAAACCTGAGTCCTTGATCAAATTGATGACCGATGGGGTTCTGTTAGCTGAGATTCAACGGGACCGCTTTCTCGATGCTTATGATCTAGTGATCGTTGACGAAGCTCATGAAAGGTCGCTGAATATCGATCTGTTGATGGCTTACCTTCACAACATTTTGCCCAAGCGGCCCGATCTGCGAATCGTGATCACGAGCGCGACGATCGATGCAGACCGTTTCTCCGAACATTTCGTTGATGCGATTGGCCCTGCTCCTATTGTCCAAGTGGAAGGGAGAAGCTATCCCGTCGAAATTCGCTATCGCGGCGCTCTTGGGTATCAGGAAGCAAATAGAAACACCGAAGAAGATTATGACGCGTCTGTCATGGATCGTTTTTGCGATGCGGTGGATGAGTTGTTTGCTGAGGGACGTGGTGACATTCTAGCCTTTTTCCCCTCGGAACGAGACATCCGCGATGCTGCCAAACAACTGAGAGGGCATTTAACGCGAATCGGTCGACTGAATGATGTCGAGGTATTGCCTCTGTACGCGAGGCTCACCGAAGCGGAACAACAGAGAGTGTTCAAGCCCCATTCGAAAACTCGAATAGTCCTGTCAACCAATGTCGCGGAAAGCTCGCTAACTGTACCTGGCATTCGATACGTGATCGATTCGGGAACAGCTCGGATCTCTCGGTTTGCAGCCAAGAGTAAAGTGCAGAGATTACCTATCGAGCCCATACCACAAGCGTCGGCCAATCAACGATCCGGACGGTGCGGGCGACTGGGGCCAGGGATCGCCATTAGGCTTTACGACGAGCAAGACTTTTTGTCCCGGCCTCAGTTTGCAACACCGGAAATTCGGCGAAGCGATTTGGCATCAACCATAATCCATACCAAGTCGCTTGGCATTTCTGATTTTGAGTCCTTGCCATGGCTCGATCCACCTCGCACGGAAGCGGTTCGCGAGGGAATGAATGTTCTCCTCGAAATCGGAGCTATCGATCAACAAGAGCGATTAACCGAGATCGGTCGCAAGATTGCACGCTGGCCGGTCGATCCTCGCGTTGGGCGCATGATTATCGAATCGGAGAAGAACGGTTGCTTGAACGAAATGCTGATCGTGGCAGCGGCAATCGAATCGCAAGACCCTCGCATGCGACCGCCGGAGAAAGCGGCCGCTGCCGACGAAGCTCACGCCAAGTTTCGCGACCCGACCAGCGATTTCGTTTCGTTTCTTCGCATTTGGGATTTCTATCACAAACTACGCGAAGACCTCAGTCGCTCTCGTTTGCAAAAAGCCTTGCAAGATAACTTTTTGTCCGTCATTCGAATGCGAGAGTGGGCTGATGTTCATCGGCAGTTGTTAGAAAGCTGCCAAGAATCGAAAGCTAGATTCGAACCTCGACGGCTGAAGCTGTTACCACTGGATGCACCGGTGGCGGATCAAGCGAAACCGCACCAGGAACGAAATCCGAAGTCCGGAGGCCGCGATGCATTTAGACGCGATGCTGTTAGAGAGTTGCGGGGTGATGAGCAAAAGGGTAGTCCGTCGAATATTAAACCGACTCAGGTAGAGGGGTACGATCGACTGCATTTATCGATACTCTCTGGTTTGTTATCGGGAATCGCCATGATGGATGAGCCTGGCAAATACCGGGCTGCTCAGAATCTTGAGGTTTCACTTTGGCCTGGGTCCGGCGTTAAGCTAAGCAAACCCAAATGGATTGTTGCCGCCGAACGGGTCGAAACAACTCAACGGTATGTCCGAACGGTCGCTTACATCGAGCCAGAATGGATCGAACAACTGGCCGCACACCTTATCAAGTACTCATATGACGAGCCCCACTTTAGTCGCAAACAAGGCCGAGCGATGGTCATGCGTCGAGGCAGTCTATTCGGATTGCCTGTTTCTCCTCGCGTCGCTGTAGCGTTGCCGCCACTCAATCCAAGTTTAGCCCGCACTCTTTTGATCGAACACGGGCTAGCTCAAGAGGAACTTTCTTCGCGGGCCAAGTTTTGGGAGCACAACTGCAAACTAATCGAAGAGGTGCGCGCCCTAGCCAATAAGACGCGGCGTCGAGACTTGATTGTGGATACTCAGGTTCTCGTCGAATTCTATGAGCAATGTATTCCGAACTCTGTTGTTGATCGAGTGAGTTTGGAGAAATGGGATCGCGAGCTAGAACACAGAAAAAAATCAAGCAAAGGGGCGGAAGCAAACCAGTCACCGTTTTTGACATGGGATGACATCGTATTGCCCATCGATCGCGAGGAAGTCAACGAACTCTTTCCTGAAAAGGTATCATTAGGTGTAACGCAATTACCCCTCCAATACAAATTCGAGCCGGGACACGAGTCCGATGGAGTTAGTGTTGCCGTTCCTGAAGCGGTGGTTCATCAGATCCATTCGGAACGGTTAGAGTGGTTGGTGCCTGGTTTGATTGAAGAAAAACTGACCTACCTGATTAAGTCGTTGCCGAAGCGATTGCGTCGTCAATTGGTTCCCGTACCTGACACGGTCACTGCCTTGTTGCCAGCGCTGAGCGAGTTGCATCGACAGCAGTCTCCCTTTTGGAAGTCGATATGCGAAGTGATTTCCAAATACATACGCGAACCGGTTAAGCCCAGCGACTTTGACGTGAACTCGCTACCCCAGCATCTTCGCATGCGGATTGAGCTAATCGATCAAGAAGGCAAGACGATCAAATCAAGTCGTGATCTAGTCGAGCTACAACAATCACAACGAGAGAAGCAGACGGCTGCGTTCGTCACCCCCGCAGGTAAATCCGCTGAGGTGTCTTACGATTGGAAGCGAAGCAATATCACAAGTTGGGATATGGAATCTCTGCCAGAATCGGTTGTCGAGAATCGAGGTGGAGTACGGATCGAGCTCTACCCATGCCTGGTTACATCTGAGGAGACCATTGCGACGACTGTAGTAGATCACAAAGAGCTAGCCGAACAGATGTTGCGGGTAGGAAATGTACGATTGTTTCAGCGCATGGATCGCAAAGAGATACGGAGCCATATTCAGCACTTTCCGCAACTGGGACAAATTGGTTTATGGTTATCGGATCGTTTTCCAAGCGAACGGCTCAGAGACTTGTTAGCAGATTTAGTCGCGAGACTTGCCTTTGTTGATCAGAATTGGAACGCCGAGGCCTTAGCGCCAGCGATGAGGACGAAGCTGGATTTTGATTTAGCGAGAATGAAGCGATTGGAGCGAATTGGTTTGGCCGCGAGCGAGGTGTCGCGGTGGCTGCCCAAGGTTGCGGAGGCCAATTACAAACTGAGAGCTTTGCTGGAGCGTACCCCGGGCTCTTATGGCGTGAACTTGAAACAGATACGCGAACAGGCAGACGAGTTTTGGCGAGATTCGTTGGCTTGGGGGGTGCCATGGTGTTGGCTCAAGGAGTTTCCTCGCTATCTTCAATCGCTTGCCATAAGAGCGGAGCGACTGAAAACGGTCGGCACGCAAAAAGATCTCGCGACGGAGAGTGTCGCCCAAGCATTCTGGGATGATTATGTCAAACGATTGCAGCAGATTCAGCCCTCGCAAGCAACCCTTCAAGCGATTCCGCAAATAGGTAAGCAGCTTGTGGGTTGTGATCGATTACAGCCTCACGGAAATTTGTTAGAATATCGCTGGCACATTGAGGAGTTGCGAGTGTCGATTCATTCGCAGCACCTCGGCACACGAGTCAGCATCTCCCCTAAGAGGCTTGAAAAATTGCGAGATTCGTTGTCGGCGTATTGATCCAGTGCCCATTCAGCAACACCACTTACCGTGGGTCGTTAACATAAGGTGATCGATGATGCGCGATAAACTAGCTCCATGGCTTCCAGCGATTTTTTGTAGCGGCCTTTGTCTCATCACAGTCATAGCCGATATTGCGGGACGATTCATGACGGGATCTGCCAACGTAGGGATCACAACCTTTTTTTGTTTCTTGCCGATTTGTTTTCTTCATGTGGGAGTGATGCTCAAGTCGTTGCGAGACGAAAACCGATTGCTGCGACACAAGCTTGATGAAGTCGCGTCTCCGAACATTGAGCTTAAGAAAGCTGCTTAGAGAAACTGCACTTTAGGGCAAAATCTGAGTCTCGTGAAAACCAAGTGCTTGTGATTTCAGTCTGGCTCAAACATTCATCGTCATGACGAGTGTTGTCATGTCAAGATAGAGATGATTCCACCGTTTAGTAAGCGATCAAAAAATGAGAATGAGAGCATCAAATCAAAAGGAGACCGATATGATTTATTTTTTACTTCTAATCGCTTCATTTGTCGCTATCTGCTGTTTGCCGTATGGCAGTACTTTTATCGCTAACAGATTCGGTGTTGTCGGTGACAGGCTCTATTTGTTTCTCGCAGGTTTGTTCCCATTACTTGTGTGTTGCGTAGCGCATTATTCAAACTGCTATGGATTACTTGAATCAAAATCGTTTCTCACTATTGCGATCCTTTCTCAGTTTGTGTTTTTTTCATATATGTTCATCTTGCTTTTTGTGATTGGTGGGGCTTAGGTCTCGACAGAATGAGAGATAAGAACAGTCAGTAATGCTTCCGCCCAAGGCGGACGAGTAGCCGGTTGGTCTGAACTGGTTGATTTACCATTTTCCCAATCTTTTCCCTATAGGATTACCGACGGTGTTTCGGATTTCCTAGGGTCCCGATCGATGCCCAGATGAGCAGTTAGAGACCTTATTTGAGCACTTTGTTGCACCGAATTCGGTCTGAGGCTCGCCACTTGGGTTCATCCCAGTGGGAGCATGACTGGATGGCTACCAAGGACGCGAACCACATCCTAGCCCCTTTCCTCCGTCAGGCCTTCGGCCTGACGGAGGAAAGGGGAACGTTTTCAGTAGCCACTCACTCATCGCTCCATTGGCACAAGACCAAATGGTGGCGGGAGAAGTCGCGTGCTAATCGCAAATTTCATAGAGGTTCGGGCGTTGGTTCTCTCGTTGCGATGCACTTAAGTAAAACCGTGTACTAACGCAGGTTGCGTTAACCGGTGCTAGCGCACATCGGCTCATGGCAGCGGTAATTGGATCATCAACAGTTCAAAGCTGCTCACACGAGTGCACGAACACTCTAACTGTGAGCAGGTTATTGTCTCGCCGATTTCGAGCTCACCGATCGATGCATATTCCTGTTGGTGAAGCCACCACTACATGATGTTGAGTTGCATTCTTATTCACTCACCCGAGAAACGGGAGGGTCGAGTGGAGTATACGATCACGAGGGGAGGGTGCTTGTAGTGAACGACGCAAGGAGTCCCTTTGACCCTGAGACCGCTGATCGCAATGCGGTGCGTTTCCACCCTCTCCTCGCTGCGCTCGACTCTCCCTCAAGGGAGAATGAACAGCCGCGATATCATTCTTCGTGTGCCACAGACTTCGATATTCCGTAAACTCCATCTCCTTTTGACCGCATTGCACTTCGATTTACTCTGTGTTTTCAGAGCCTCTCGGCATGGTCATTCTTCGGTTTTTAGCCCGGAGGGCGACATATGTCCTGCCGGTCGGCGTAAGCCACCGGACCTCGGGCCGCAGCACTCTTAAAGCCCGGCGGGCGGCACAGAAGTCCGGTGCATCACTTTGCTAGTTCGGTTTAGCTGATCTCGGCAATCGAAGCCGCTCTCCCCAGCGCTCAGTGTGTCGCCCATCCGGGCTAAAAAACCAAATGCCATCCAAACCGGTGGCTTACGCACACCGGCAGGACGTATGTCGCCCTCCGGGCTAAGATGAGCGATTCTCGCCATAACTTCACCTAGCACTGTTCTTTGGTGGCCAAGCATTTCGGCTGCAAACCAGGCATTCTAATCACGCTTCACACCTGGGGACAGCGAATGCTCATGCATGTTCATGTCCATTGCATGATGACAGCCGGGGGCATCGATCTCAAAACAGGCCAATGGGTCGATATCCCGCAAGATGTCGGCGGCAACGTAGGCCGTAACAAGGCTCGGCGCAGTTACTGCAGGGGGATCCCTATAACTCATCCCTAAACCGACAAGTCATTTTAGACCTGGCGTGCTGTGCCGTAACTTCTTCGCGTTGCGACTTGTTACGGCTTACGAGGGGGAAGGGACTCGTTGCCTCGTCCACTACGATAGATCCCCGAAGATGAAAGCTTCGACGATTGGTTAGCACATCTCGGATCACCCCCGAGGTGCCCGACTAATAGTCTCCTATCACTCCGTGAAAGTAACGCATCTTTCGCGGAACGATTAACGACTGATCACTTGGTACGCGGTCAAGTTGGAATCCCGCCTGCGTTACTAACTATGCCTGAAGTGGCAGAGTTGGTCGCTACCGAAGGTTCTTTCGGAGTGAACTTTCTTCACCAGAAGTAGAATTTGTATAGTTGGATATTGTTAGCGATGCGGCACTGCTTGACGCTGAGCAATGAAACCCCTCAGCCTACTGCACCTCGGGACCAACGCCATCAATGGTCACCGTCGGTTTGCATGAAGATCGTAAACGTCGACCAAATCCTGCGGATTAGGCCTTCTTATTGCAAGTCGGCATCGGGCTGACCGTGTCGGTCTTTCCACACTAACAATCGGACGCCATTGAACACAACCAACAAGGTGCTCCCCTCATGCCCCACGACACCTAGCCATAAAGGCATGTCGAAAAACGAAGCAATCAGCAAAATCAAAATCATCCCGAATGCGAATCTGAGATTCACTCGAACGCGTTGTTGTGCAACCTTTCCGAGACGAATCGCAAAGGGAAGTTTGCGCAAATCGTCGTGCATCAAGACGACGTCTGCCACATCTAACGCGACATCCGATCCTCGATTGCCCATGGCGATGCCGATTTGTGCAGCAGCCAAGGCTGGTGCATCATTCACTCCGTCACCTACCATAGCGACCACATGGCCACCTTCGGTGAGTTTCGCAATGTGCTTCACTTTATCTTCAGGCATAAGGCCGCCGAAGATTTGATCGAGCGGTAGATTTTTTGTGACCGATTTCGCAACAAGCAAATCATCACCGGTCAGCATAACGAGTCTTTCAATTTTCAATTCTTTTAACTCGCGAATCGATTGCTCTGCTTCCTTGCGCACCGGGTCGATAACACTTATCGCACCATACAATTTCGGGTCCGAAGTCACGACCGGCAGAGCCGTCATGCCTTGGCTTCGCATGCGCTGTATTTCTGACTTCAAGTCATCAGGCATCTTGAAATCGTGTGACTGAAATAGGGCTTCTTTGCCAACCCCGACCCAATGATCCATGACGGTACCATGCACACCTGTTCCCGTATGGCTTTGAAAGTCTTTTATCTTTTCGGCCGGCAGGCTGATTCCTCGGCTTTTTAACTCCGCGAGAATTGGAATCGCGAGTGGATGTTCGCTTTGCGCCTCGATCAAGCCCGCGAGCAAAAGAAGTTTGTTCGGATCGCTTTCCTTTGGTGTCCAAACTTCCGTAACGGTCGGTTTTCCTCGAGTGATTGTCCCTGTTTTATCGAAAGCAATGGTATCCGTTTGGCTTAACAATTCTAGAAACATGGGGCCTTTGACAAGAACTCCATTTCTTCCAGCCACGGCAATGGCTGAAAGCATAACGGCAGGAACACTCAGCACGACCGCGCAGGGAGATGCAGCGACCAGAACCACCATCGCATGGTAAAACGCATCGCCCCATTCTTTCGTGTGCAGATACTTTGTACCTAGAAATGTCATCAACGCGGCAGCCAGAACGAGAATCACGTACGGCTGTTGCCACGACTCAACGAATCGTTGGGACGGAGTCGAGCGGGCTTGTGCGTCGTGCACCAACTGTATCGTTTTTTGAATGGTAAAGTCTTCAGGATTCTTTGACATGCGAACGATTAACGTTCCTCGACTATTCATGGCCCCTGCAAATACTTTGCAGCCAGCAAATTTTTCGACGGGGTTGCTCTCGCCAGTTAATGAAGATTCATCTGCCCATGCCTCTCCCTCAACGACTTCGCCATCCACGGGTATGCATTCCCCTGGCTTGATTCGCACTTGATCGCCTACGACAAGTGATTCGATAAGAACGACTTCATCCTCTCCTCCCTCAGATTTCACTTTCGAGGCAACGCGAGGTCGAAGCTTCATAATCGATTCGATAGCCCGGTTGGTACGGTAGACAGCGTACGTTTCGAGCGTGCCACTCAGTGAGAATAGAAATAGCAGAACGACGCCTTCCCCCCATTCACCTAGAATAGCGGCCCCGAGTGCAGCTAGAAGCATCAGGGTGTCCACATTCAGTTTGAATCGACGCAAAGAATCCAGCGCTGAGGTAGCAGTTCCATAACCCCCGGACAGGTAAGCGAGGACGTAGCAAACTGTCCCCCATGCGAATCCGTCTGTAGATTGAAGCTTGCTAACAATGTAGCCAATAATTCCCAAGGCAAAACAAGCCGTAGTGGTCCAAATTCCGATACGGAGTTTTTTGTATTCGTCGGATTCATCCATTATAGGTTCCATGCCGACTTTCGCCTCGTCCTAAGTGTTCTGCCCAACGCGATCAGTCATGTCGCTCGTTCATCGTACCGCAATTACATCATATGCGATGGAATCGGATTGGCAGGTCACTTTGGAGATTATCGAGCACCATTCCAATTTTACCTAGGAGAAGATCATCCAACTCTCGCCCCACGATTTCCGCTCGCCAACCTGTGATAAGGCTTGGGGGTGACCAGTCTTTTTCATGGCCCTCGAGGCGGTACTTTACAAAATCTCTAAGGTCGTCCGAGGTGGCGACGACAGCAGGAGAAATCTTTTTGGTTCTGCATATGTAGGCTAGTGCAGCGGCCAGGAACTGTGTGAGCATAGCAGGCGGTTGCCCACGCCCGAGCCGCGACTTTTTGGGCCAAGCTGGGATAGGATCGTTCTGAGCTTGTTGGATCACCTCAACGAGTTCGGGAATCAACTGTTTGACGTGCCTGTGTTCCATGCCTCGAAGAGTCGCCATGCGTCGGGCATCTCCATTCCCACGACGAGCTAATTCGATCATCAAATCGTCCCTTAGAACCTTGCGAGGTGGTATGTCCTTTTCGCGAGCCCTTTGTTCGCGCCAGGTCCAAAGAGCTTTAATGATGGCCAAACTGGAGCCAGATAACGCTTGAATGCCACTGATTCGATGCCAGTTGTCGCTATTCTCGTAAGTTTCCAAATCTTCTTGCCAGGTACGAATCTCTTCCTCATACCACGCTGTACGATTAGAGGCATCGAGTTCCGAGGTCATCTTTTCTTCGAGCCCTAGGAGATCCTTCACGTCTTGAGCCGCGTATTGAAGCTGTTGGTTGGAAAGTGGTCGTTTTCGCCAATCCGAGCGAGTCTCTTCCTTGTCCAAGCTCTTGCCGGTGTAGCGATGAACAATGTTGCCATAAGAAGCAGGATATTCGTGACCTAGGAATGCAGCGGCCAGCTGAACGTCAAATAAGTTAGGGATCAGTCTTTTGACGGACCGAAAACAGAAAAGTAGCTCTTCACGACCTGCATGAACAACTACGCGGTGATTCGCAGCGACTAACGACGACCAAAATGGGGTCAAATCTTCAACTCGATAAGGATCGACGATGGCCACCCCGTCAGAAGTTGCTACTTGGAGTAAGCATAACTCTGGTCGATAAGAGTCCTCAGCCACGAATTCCGTATCGAAGGCAACTCGTTTATGCGCGCTTACTTGTTCGCAAAGAGAATGGAGAGATTCCTGATTTGTGATATAACTAAATTGAACGCTCAAACCTGCTCCACTCTCGCTTGGTTGATGGATCAAATACTCATTGAGGTTGACAAACGCAGCCTGTTTGGACTGTTGGGCATTTCCGGCTTTGGGTCATTCGTAAAGTCTGTTCTGAGCCATTTACAGTGCCCCGCCTCTAAATGAGGCTCATTAGTTGTACATAGAACTTGACATGGTAACAACACTCCACACTATGGACACACCGGGCGAATCCCGCAAAAAATGTCCAGTTCGTTTACTCGTAAGCGTTCGGGATCTCAGAGAAGCAGAAATCGCTGTTGCAGCCCAAGTGGATTGGCTGGACGTGAAAGACCCAAATCAAGGGCCACTCGGACGCCCTCGTTTTGAGACCGCCACAGCCATCGAGCAATTGGCTGCTAGGCTGTCTCCAGGGTTGCGAGTTAGTGTTGCATTGGGAGAATCGCGGGAAGCCAGCATGTTTGAATTGCTGGATTACATACAGCGTTTCGACGAGGCAACTAGCTTTAAGCTGGCATTTTCCAATCGAAATCACGGATCGACCTCAGAAATACCCTTCGATAATGACCACCGGAATTGGAGTTTGCTTTTCCGGGAGTTGGCAGGTCGTCTTTCGCGAGGTCGACTGATTCCCGTGTTTTACGCGGATAGGGAATTTGCAAGGGGTCCGGCATGGGAAGCCGTTGTCGAGCTTGCCTCAGAGGTTGGCGGCAATCGCATTCTGATCGATACTTTTAACAAGGACGGTCGCAGTCTGATTCATCATCTAAATCATGAAGTATTGGAGGAAATGATTCATTTTGCAGCCGAACAACGCATCTCGGTCGCGGTTGCGGGGTCGCTTCGTAAGTCTGAATTTCCTACACTAATGAAGGTCGGAGCGGATGTAATTGGAGTTCGAGGGGCCGCGTGTAAAGCGACGAATCGAGTCGATTCCATCGACCCAGCCTCTTTACAGGAACTAATCGCCATCTTCAAATTACAGTTGGTTGGAGCGATGGATCCTCAAATAAACTTACGGAAGCCATAACAATGTCGTCAGGAAGCGATCGAGAATGCGTTAAAGGCGTGATTCGGCAAGGCAGAAAGATTGTCGGCGCTGTGTCGCTTCCCAATGCCACTGACGTCTTTATCGAGCAGTTTAACCATTGTTATGGGCAGTTGAGGCTAGAGGTCCAAAATCCGGTACAGCCTCCTGTTCCTGTGCATCAAAATCCCAACACCTTTCGTTTGCCAACTTGGTTTCGACATGTCTGGCACAATCGACAGCCAATGACTCCTCCTGCTGAAGAACAATAGCTGGTAGTAAAACAAGCCTCATTGATACCTGCGGTTTAAGAAAAATACGATCTCAAGTACGCTGATCCCTCCTCGAGTATTTGATTTGCGTCTACGCTCCCTTGGATCTTGCGTTTGCCGTATCGCGATGTTCCAATCTCCGTGCAAAGTGCAATTCGATTTGGAGCCTGATGATAGGTCCAAAGTTGTCTTCCCAAGCTGGCGGTCGCGGAGCAAGATGAAAATGTTGATTTTTAGAGAGTTACCTATCTCTACAACAAGTTACAACGCAAATCCAAAGCGAGTTTTGATGGCCCGCGGAGGTACTCTGATCGCATTGCTAACGTTGACGGTGTTCACATTGACCGGATGCAGTCCCAGAGAGATTGCACCGGTTGAACCGCCGCTTCCAGATGTTACTGTTCAATTGCCAGAGAAACGACCAGTCACGGAGTTTTACGAATGTATTGGACGCACCGAAGCCCCAGACTACGTTGAGGTCCGCGCCCGAGTAACAGGTTATCTCACCAAGATTCACTTTACCGATGGCAAGGAAGTAGCCGCTGGCGAACCACTCTTTGAGATCGACAATAGGCCTTATCTCTATTCACTCAACAACGCTCAAGCCCGACTCCAACAAGCGGAATCACAACTCAAACTTGCGAATATCACTTTAGAACGAAACAAAACCCTGGCTGCGACCAATTCCATCGCTCAGCAAGATCTAGATGAAATTGCTCAACAACAAGCAAACGCGGCAGCAGAAGTCAACGCCGCAAAAGCAGCTCTCGCTCAAGCCGAACTCGATTACGAATTTTGCAGCATCAAAGCACCGATCGCAGGCCGACTCAGCCAGGCAAGCGTTACAGTCGGCAACCTGATCTCTTCGACTCAAATCAATGCAAGTCCTTTAACAACCATCGCAAGTGTTGATCCCATTCACATCTCGTTTGACGTCGATGAAGCTGCTGTGTTGCGATTTCGTGAATTGAGACGCTCTCAAGGTGAAAGCGTGCAATTCACTCACGTTCGAGAATTGAATCAGAAAGTTCTGGTGGCACTTTCCAACGAGACCGATTTCTCACATGAAGGTATCCTGGATTTTGTCGACAACCAAGTAAGACCTAACACGGGAACACTTCTCGTTAGAGCTGTTATGCCCAACCCAGATCGCTTTTTTGCTCCTGGATTCTTCGTCCGAGTCCGAATTCCTTTTGGGAAACCTTCTGATTCGTTATTGGTACCTGAGCGTGCGATCCAAAGTGATCAGAGCATCAAATATTTGTTGGTGGTCGATTCGAACAATGTCGTCCAACGCCGCGATGTGAGCTTGGGAATCCTGGATGGAAGCATGAGAGTGATTCGATCTGGCTTGGAGGAAACCGACCGAGTTATCGTCAATGGAACGCAACGTGCAAGAGCTGGCGGCAAAGTGAACGCTGTCGAAAACTCCGCTCCGACCAAATCAACAAAGGAATAAAGCATGCTAGCTCGTTTTTTTGTTGATCGTCCTGTTTTTGCAACCGTTTTGTCGATCATCATCGTGATGCTGGGCGGCATCTCGTTGATGCAATTGCCAATCGCCCAGTATCCTGACGTCGCACCACCGACCATTCAGATTACGGCCTTCTATCCCGGTGCCAACGCACAAGTTGTAGCAGATACCGTTGCTGCCCCGATCGAACAAGAAGTCAACGGCGTCGAAGGGATGATGTACATGTCATCTCGTTGTACGAATGATGGCATGATGTCCCTCGACGTTACCTTTGAATTGGGTACGAATATCGACCAAGCCCAAGTGTTGGTGCAAAATCGTGTCGCCATCGCCGAAGCAAAACTACCTGAAGAGACAAAGCGACAAGGGATCACGACTAAGAAGAAATCGCCGAGCATTCTGTTGGCGGTCAATTTGGTAGCAACAGATACACGATACGACCAGTTGTATCTTTCCAATTTTGCGACCATCGAGGTACGAGATGCCTTGATGAGAATCCCTGGAGTTGGTGACGTGAATATGTTAGGTGCACGGGACTACTCGATGAGAGTTTGGCTCGATCCACAAAAGCTCGCAGCTAGAAACTTGTCCGCCGGCGACGTTCTCAATGCCTTGCGTGAGCAAAACGTTCAGGTTGCAGCAGGTCGGATCGGTCAAGAGCCCGCAAACGCCGGACAAGAATTTCAGCTTGCAATCAGCACCAAGGGACGCCTCTTGGAACCGGAGCAATTTAATGAGATTGTTGTTAAAGGAAATGGGACGGAACTGGTACGTCTAGGAGATGTCGCTCGAACGGAGCTCGGCGCGAGAAACTATGACGTGAGCAGTTCTCTGGATGGCAAGCCGAGTGTAACGATCGCCGTCTTTCAACTCCCCGGCTCCAACGCTCTGACGACTGCTCACGCAATCAAAGAGAAAATGAAGGAGCTCAAAGCGACTCGATTCGCCGAGGGAATTGATTTTGCGATCGTCTATGACACTACCGTCTTTGTCGAAGAATCGGTTCACGAAGTTTACAAGACTCTTATCGAGGCCTTTGTACTCGTCTTTATCGTGGTGCTGGTCTTCCTACAAGATTGGCGAGCCACGTTGATGCCGATGATCGATGTTCCAGTGTCGCTCATCGGAACTTTAGCGGTCATGCAGTGGCTTGGTTTTTCCTTAAATAACCTATCGATGTTAGGACTCGTGGTTGCCATTGGTATCGTAGTGGATGACGCAATTGTCGTCGTTGAAAATATCGAGAGATGGATGTCCAAAGGGCTACCTGCGCGAGAAGCGACTATCAAAGCGATGGAAGAAATTACGGGACCCGTGATTGCTATCACCCTCGTTTTAAGCTCGGTGTTTCTACCCACCGTGTTTATTGCCGGAATTCCGGGCCAATTCTTCCAGCAGTTCGCGCTAACCATCGCAGCCTCGACGATCATTTCCGCAATTAATGCGATGACAATGGCTCCTGCTCGAGCGGTCACTCTTATTAAACCTCACAAGGAAGGGCATCCCAAAGAAGCCCTCCCGACCTGGGGTGTTGGAATTATTGCGGCCTACCTCGCCTATCGATTCCTCTTTCCTATCGTCGCAAGCATCGCCGGTGTGCCTGTATCCAGCGGTGAACATGGGGCTGAACCGGTGGTCTGGTCGTCATTTGATTGGGGTGTCTTTGCTGCAGTTAGCGTAGCGGCTTTTGTCGTTGGAGTTGTCTTGCACCCGATTGTGAATCGATTGTTGCAAGCGTTTTTCGTTGTGTTCAATCGCATTTTCGACCTTCTAACCAACGTTTATGGCAAAACGGTTTCAGGGGTTTTAAAACTCAGCGCAGTATTCGTTGTTCTGTATATCGGGCTAATTGGCCTGACGATCAAAGGATTCGAAGTCACTCCCGCAGGATTTATTCCGAGTCAAGACAAAGGTTACATGATCGTCAATGCAAAGCTACCTGATGGTGCGAGCTTGCAAAGAACGGAAGAAGTCACCCGACAAATCAATTCCATTTTGTTAGACACCGAGGGAGTTGAACACACGGTCAGCGTTCCAGGGTTCTCGATTCTAACGAGCACGAACGCTTCTAACAGTGCTGGATTGTTCGTGATTTTGTCTCCGTTTGAAGAACGCAGTGGCAAGCCAGAGCTCTATTCCGATGCGTTGATTCGATCCATTCAAAAGAAGCTTAACACCATTCAAGATGCTCAAATCGTAGTGTTAGGGGCTCCGCCAATCGATGGATTGGCGTCTAGCGCTGGCATGAAAATGCAAGTTCAAGATCGAGCTGGAATAGGACCTTCTGCTTTGCAAGGTGCGTTAGAGAATCTGGTCGCAAGTGGAGCGGCCGAGCCCCGATTGACTGGTACTTACTCCAGTTATAGTGCGAACGAGCCACAGCTTTACATCGACATCAATCGCGAAAAAGCCAAGTCGGCTGGTGTTGCTTTGAACGACGTGTTTCAAACGTTGCAAATCTATTTGGGAGCGGCCTACGCGAACGACATCACGAGGTTTGGTCGCAACTGGCAAGTAAACTTACAAGCGGACGCTTCCTTCCGTGCTTCAGCGGCTGATATCGGACGATTACAAGTTCGAAACCAAGAGGGGGAGATGGTTCCTTTAGCGACGCTGATTGAACTCAGAGATATCACCGGTCCGGGGATCGTGTATCGATTTAACATGTATCCAACAGCAGATTTTGTTTCCAATCCAGCACCGGGACTCGGGTCGGGTGATGCTATGCAGCTTATGGAGGGGATTGCCAATCGTGAGCTTCCTAAGTCGATGGGCTTTGAGTGGACAGAATTGGCTTTACAGCAAATCAAGGTCAACAACGATTTATTGACCAAGCTGGTCTTTCCATTGGCAGTGGCTTTCGTGTTTATGGTATTGGCGGCTCAATACGAGAGTTGGTCAATGCCGTTAGCGATTTTGCTGATCGTGCCAATGTGTTTGTTAGCTGCCATCGGCGGATTATGGATTTACTCATCCGATATCAACATCTTTACACAAATCGGTTTTATCGTATTGATTGCCTTGGCAGCAAAAAATGCGATCCTCATTGTGGAGTTCGCGAAACAGCTTCAAGAAGAGGGGGCCGATCGATGGTCTGCAGCTGTAGAAGCCTGCCGAGTTCGATTGCGGCCTATTTTAATGACCTCGTTTGCATTCATTCTTGGTGTGGCACCACTGTTGCTAGGAAAAGGTGCAGGCTTTGAAATGCGCAAAGCGTTGGGGATAGCGGTCTTCTATGGAATGTTAGGCGTAACGGTATTCGGTCTCATATTTACTCCGTTGTTTTACGTTTTGGTCGATAAATTCGGCACGTATTTTGCCAAGTCGAATCAGTCGGACGAACATCACGATGCCCCCAAGCGATCGCGATGGTGGCAGCGATTGTTGAACCGAGTGCCCAAACCCTCCAAGTCAGCATAGGGAGCATGCCGGTGACCAATTCCGTTCAGCCAAATGGCAGTCCTTTACCGATACAGCAGATTGCTAGTCAGCTGGGAATCCTCGAAGAGGATCTGGAGCTGTACGGGAAATTCGCCGCAAAACTGCCTGTTGAGCTAACGTCCCAAGATTCAGCTCCGAGAAGAGGAAAATACATCGGAGTTACCGCAATCAATCCTACACCTTTCGGAGAAGGAAAGACGGTCGTATCGATTGGCCTAGCGATGGGGTTGGCCAAACGGGCAAAGCGCTCCGTCGTGACTCTCAGGCAACCATCGCTCGCACCGGTGTTTGGCATCAAAGGAGGTGGAGCAGGAGGTGGTCGATCTCGTGTAATCCCATCCGAAGACATCAATGTCCATTTTACAGGGGATATCCATGCGATTGCTGCTGCTAATAATCTGCTAGCCGCAATGCTTGATAACCATTGTGAACGGGGATTGGAACCGCGCGTTCATTCCAGCGATATAACTTGGCGCCGCGCGATCGACATCAGCGACAAAGGCTTAGCCCACATTGAAACAGGGCTCAACAACGTGCCTATGGCTCCCCAAAGGGAGACAGGATTTGATTTGACCGCAGCATCAGAGGTGATGTCGGTACTCGCCCTCGCCACAGACCTGCAGAACTTGAGGCGACGTCTGGGGGCGATCGTCGTAACGTCTCCCCATGCCGCCCAAATGGTTACTGCCGAGCAGATCGGTGCTGCAGGTGCCATGACAGTCTTGTTGCGCAAGGCATTGATGCCAAACTTAGTGCAAACCATTGAGAACACCCCTGCAATTGTTCATGCAGGCCCGTTCGCGAACATCTCTCATGGCAATAGCTCGGTTATTGCCGATCGAATTGCGTTACAGTTGGCCGATTATGTCGTTACGGAAAGTGGCTTCGGTTCGGACTTGGGTGCAGAAAAACTGTTCAACATCAAGTGTCGAGTTGCGGGGATTGCTCCCTCTGCAGAAGTATTGGTTTGTACGGTTCGCGGGCTCAAGTATCACAGCGGACAGTTTGATGTTAAGCCTGGCCGCCCGCTGCCCGAAGATTTGTTGCGAGAGAATCTTTCTGCACTCGAGTGCGGTATCGCCAATTTGAGTGGGCACCTAGAAAATTTGCGACAATTCGGGGTTCCCGTAGTGGTTGCGATCAATCGGTTTCCGACCGATACCGACGCAGAACTTCGGCTCATCGAGTCATTAGCGATCCAAGCCGGTGCCGCTCGAGTGGCGAGAGTTGAATCGTTTGCGCGAGGTGGCGATGGTGCGCTAGAACTAGCTGATGCCGTCATCGAAGCGTGCGAGGAAAAGTCTCAGTTTCGCTCCCTTTACTCCCTCGATTTGTCGTACGAGGCAAAGCTAGAAACAATAGCTAAACAGGTTTACGGGGCGTCTGGAATCGAAGTTTCTCCGGAGGTTAAGGCATTGTTAGCTGGCTTCGAAAGTAAAGGGTATGGCGGTTTACCGATTTGCGTAGCGAAAACACAATACTCTCTTTCTCATGATCCAAAGCTTTTGGGAAGACCAAGCGGTTTTGTTATTCCCATTAAAGAGGTTCGATTATGTGCTGGAGCAGGCTTTGTACTAGCGACGTGTGAGGGAATAACGCTCATGCCCGGATTGCCAAAAAATCCGGCGGCCCGCCAGCTCGACATCGGTCCGAATGGCGAAATCGTTGGTTTGAAAACAGAATAGATCGGTGAGGTGTTACATTGTTCGATTTGACAACGGTTCCGACGACTGACCCCAGTTCAATCTATAGGCATCGGGACGCATTGTACGCAAGCGACATGCTCATCGTTGCCTTGAAGAGTCTCGATCTTTTCACGCATATTGCGCACAATCCACAAACATTAGAGACAATCTGCCAGACCTTCAGCATTCATCGAAGACCGGCTGATGTGCTTACTACGTTCCTCGTAGCCAGCGGTTGGTTGGTTTGTAATGAGGGAGTGTTTGAGGTATCCCAGTCCGCGCGAGAGTTTTTGGTAAAAGGATCCCCTTGGTATATCGGTCCTTATTTTCCGCCAACCTCCGATCGACCGATTGCACGCGATTTGCTTGAGTGCTTACGAACCGATAAACCCGCCAATTTTGCAAGCCGCAAGAATCACGACGATTGGCATAAAGCCATGGAGACGGAGTCGTTCGCGCGCGAGTTTACTGAGATGATGGATTGCCGCGGCGTTTTTCTTGCTCAGGTACTGGCGAAGCAACTTAAGCTTTCGGAGCATAAACGGTTGCTTGATGTGGCAGGGGGCTCCGGCGTATATGCTTGTTCATTATGTGCTCATCATGACGGACTGAATGCAACGGTGCTCGAGAAAGCCCCTGTCGATCAGATTGCACGCAAAGCGATTTCTGAACGAGGATTCGACGATCGCGTTTCTGTCGTCGCAGGCGATCTGTTTGAACATTGGCCTGCTGGATTTGATATTCACCTGTTGTCAAACGTGCTGCATGACTGGAACGAAGAAACGGTAAAACAAATTCTTCAACGGTCATGGGATAGCTTGGAGAACGGTGGAATGATGTTGGTTCACGATACCTTTTTGAATGAGAATAAAACCGGACCGCTTCATGTGGCGGAGTATTCCATTCTTCTGATGCACGTGACCCAAGGACGCTGTTACTCAGAGCGAGAGATTTCTGACTGGGCATTGGAAATTGGCTTCGTTTTTGACCAGAGAGTCGAGTCGGGGGCTATGAGGAGTGCTTTGATCTATCGAAAGCCTACCCAGTAGATCGAAGCTTAGCAAAGATTTGGTCCATCCGGGATTACCGTGGGTGAAGATCGAATCCTCTGCGGTAGAAAACGATGGCTGTTTTGAACTTATCTCTATGGCGAAAACCGCCTGCTCGTCGTTTGATGGACATGATCTCTCTGTTGATCCCTTTCGTCGACCGAGTTAGTGAGCCCGTGAGGATCGAGAGATACTCGCGCGGTTCGAATCTGCGAATGAAGAGTTGACGGAGCCCGCCAACGAGCAAGGGAAGCTGCATGCGGACATTAAGCAAACGAAGATCTGGATAGAAGGCGACAGGCATGAATCGAAGATCACCGCGTTTGCCAGCGAAGCCATGCGTGTCACCGAGCGAGCCGATGACTACGAAGCCAAGATCGCAGGCCTGCAAGAAAAGCTACTCGCGCTCTGGCGCGAGGATTGATGAGCTGAGCAGGCAGTTGAATAAGATCCAACTCGAACTGCTTGAACCCTCGTTGCGTCGCGCGATCGCCGCATTTGATCTATGACAATTTGGTTGACTCATACACCAGTGCCGTCGGGCGTAGCGAACCCGAAGGCTCGAAAGGTTTGATGTTTACCAAACCGAACTATGCTGCAAACTTGGCTCCGCTAAGTGCGTAGTCGAGAATCACTTCGAATACGTCATCTCGCTTTCTCTGAAACAGTTGTTTGTCATACGTTTCTGGAAGCGTGGCATCAAGCACTTCTGCCAACGCATCCTTGACGATTTGTCGAGTCTGCGACTCGCGAAACCAATCTTCGATCAAGACGCGTGGATGTTCTTCGAGAATTCGCTTTAGCAGAGCTTTGGCAGCGAGCTTTACCTTCTGCGTTTCGGCCTCGGTCATTTTATCCTTCTTGAGCAAATCAAAGATCTCCAACTCGTCGTCAGTCAATCCTTCGCGAACGCTGCGCTCGTCTTCCGCTTTCATCGACTCGGCGAAGTTGACTAGCTCGTCGTAGTAGTTCTCAGTCGATGATGCTCCCGAATTGTAGCGATCAATAATCGCTTGCAACCTCTCCGCAAAATCACGTCGGCTGACATTCTTGTTGAGCATCTCCTCAAGTTTCTTCTTGAGGAATGCCAACAGGTCGACGATCTCAATATTCTTATGCTCGACCTTTTTGAAATCGTGCTTCAACGCTTCAAAGTCGGTCTTGCTCAAATCCCAGATTCGCCCCTTCTGGATGATCTTCCATTGTTCTTTGGGTTCCTTTAGAACCTCTTGCGCTGCGTCGTTGACGACGACACTTTCATCGAGCAACTCGCTAATCTTTTGTTCAACAGCGGTTACATCTTGCCCATCAACCAGAGCCTCAACGATCCCACGAAGATACTGGAAGACAGAGACGCGTCTGACAGCAGGCCGGCCGAGTATCTCTGGTTTGCAAGCAGCATACAACGCTGAACGCCTCGGTATAACGCAGCTCCCAAATTCCGTCCAACAGGCTGAGATGCATCATGGGCAACCTTCGAAACCACAGGACGAAATCGGCCGGAATCAAGGCGAGTTCGGTTTTCGGTGACTGTTGATTCATCTTTTTCCAAGCCGCAGAGCCGTGAAGCGCAGACCACACCAATCTTTCACGACGGTCCCTTCATGTAAAGTTGACCCGCCCAACTTTACATCAGCGAATTTTCGTGAAAACTACGATTTGCTGGCAATCCGCTCGGTGTGGAGGTGCTGGGGATTTGCGTCCAAGGAAGCAAGTCCCTATTTTACAACGGTTTACGGCGGATTCAGCCCGACAAAATGGTTTGCGTCTAAGCAGGCTCCGTTCAAAATGCATTGAGTAAGTCGATCACAGTGGAAAGCTCAAATGATCGAACTTTGGTGACTCATGCCGCTCTATCGTCCGCAAAGGTCTCCGTTCCACTAGTTTTTAAAAAGTGTAAACTAGCGAAATGAACCAATCACCATTCGATGAAAGTTTCCCAAACCTCGCTTCGTCGCCGATCGTAGAATCGGTGGTTCAGTGGACTGCGCGGTCGTCGTTTGGGTCTCAAGATCTAGCTTGGCAAAGCCGATTTAAGGAGCTAATGGCCGACTTCCCGAATTCTTTCCCAATTCACTCGCAGTCGATCGAAACGATGATTGTCAATGACGGCAGTACTCAACAAACGGTCAATCGCCCGTGGATTGGACTCCGACTGGAAAGTGAAGACAAAAAGTGGATCGTGCAAACTGATTATCAAGGTGTCGTCCTCAGCCGCCTCCGACCGTACTGTGGTTGGGACGAATTTGTCAGTCAGGGCCTAAAAGTTTGGAAGGCGTACCGCGATTGCGCAGAGCCATGCGAAATCCAACGGCTAAGTGTCCGATCGATCAACGTCATAGAGATTAAGTCGTTCGACGACGTTCGAGCCTATCTTCGACATCCGCCAGAGTGTCTTGACAACGCTGATTTGCCTGCGTCCGGCTTTATGTACCAAAGTCTCCATCGAATTCCAAATCATCCTTATCAGGTGAATGTGGTCAGGACGATCCCACCCAGTAACCTCAATCCAAGCGGAGCAGCTCCACTTATTATCGACATAGACGCAATGACTGCGGAGTCACATCTTGAGCTAGACAGTTCACCATCCCATTTGCTTGCCCTAAAATGGTTAAAGGACAAGACGTTTTTTAATCTCATCACCCCACAAGCCCACGACGAGTTTAGCAAATGACAAGAATCACGACCGGTTTTAGTGATGCAGCTCGAACGGTAAGTCAGTCCATGGAAGCTCAATCGAGCGTCCTAAGATGTTCCGAAACATTCGGTCTCGACAGTCAATTGCGAGAGGAGCTTGCAGAAGTCTGGGGAGAATGCCAAGAGCCGAACTGGGATGGATTCAGCGGCCTGCCGGTATCGAGGGACACCTTGCGTCAGGTTTACCATTTGCTTGAAGAGATTCCGGAAACCCTCGCTGCGCCAAGCCTTTCAGCTCATCCAGACGGGGCGATCTCATTGGAATGGTATCAATCGAAGAATCGCCAAATTGTTCTGAGCGTAATTGATGGTGAAATTCATTATGCCGCAAAGCTGGGGGCTAACCGCCATCACGGCAGTTTCGCATGTATCGATGGCTGGCCAAAGTCATTGTTGTCATTGATTTCCAAGATATCAAAAGCATGATTAACGAAGATGATGTGCCCGACATCGAAGCCGCAGAGCAACTATCGCGCTGTGTGCTCTCTAGCAAATACGTTCGTGCCGCGACATCCAGCGATTTAACGGTAGGACGAGTCAAGGCCGGAGCCTTTATCCCGCATCCTTATGACGACCTTTCCGTAAATCGACACAAGAGTTCGACAATTGAAGAAGTTTGGCGATTGTGCACTCAGGTTGCCAGTCAGACACAGAAGACACTTCATGGACGTGCCGAAGTTCCCGCAGAATCGTTCTTCTCACAGGGCTTGGTGGTAAAGCCTGACCCCATTCGTCGCGACAATCGCCAGGGTTTACCCTCGAATCCAAATCATGCCATCGTCGTCAGTTGGCCGGCTGAAAAATCCGCTCAACTGATGTTGGCACAGAATATTGCAGACAGCTGTCGTTTCTTTACAACCGGAGGCTAACCAGATAGTCACTCGTCCCCGATGAGTTGCTTGACGTTGTGACGAATGACCGATGAAAGTTCGGTGGCTTCGTTATCCAGAGCTTCCAGAGTCGCTTGCATCTCGGCGAGTCCCTCGATGAACTCTTCCTCGGTCTTTCCATCCTCTTCGATGACAACACCAACGTATCGTCCTGGGTTGAGCGAGTAATCCTGTTCCTTGATCTCCACAAGCGATGCTAACTTGCACAGCCCGGTAACGTCTTCATATTTCGCGGCTGGAAATCGTTCTTGCAGCCATGCCACATGACTGAAGAAGCTCTCGGCATTGCGGATTTCGGAATGAAGTAGCTCAAGGCGCGACTTGAGTTCCTTCATGTCGCGGTCAACACTGAATCGTTTGCCGTCGGCTTTGGCTTGATCCGTTTTATGCTTTTGGTGGGCACGAACGACGCGGTCCAGATGCTTCAGTTCCGAATGAAGTGCATCGAAGAACGGTGCCAACGATTCGGCAAGCTTGCGCTGGACTTTGTTGTGCACGGCCACGTCGGACTGGTCGCTATGTTCTTCGAGATACTTGTCG
>JBKDKR010000008.1:0-23265 GCA_046344995.1 Pirellula sp. | reverse complement strand
TTTCGATTCCATCAGCTACGGTGCGTGGGTTGATGGTGTTCAGATTGATCTGTCGAGACCTTCAACAACGTTGGGGAACGCCACAGGTATTTTGGGGCATACAAGCGGTTTTGAATTAGTTTCTGGTGGTGCTGGAAATGACTCGCTTATCGCGCAAGCTTCTGTGGCGACCATTCTTTTAGGTAGGGCTGGTAATGATCTACTCCGCGGTGGAACTGGACGAGATTTCTTGATTGGCGGCGAAGGGGCGGATAATCTTCAAGGGCTTGGAGGAGAAGATCTATTGATCTCTGGTGCAACTCTCCACGATTCAGATCGATCTGCGTTAGTTGCCATTCGAAACGAATGGACGACCTCGGCAAGGAACTTTGCGACCCGGGTTGCCAACTTGCGTGGACAGGGAACAGGAGCCTCACTCAATGGCAGCTATCTTCTTAACTCCGAATCTATCTTTGATGATGCGGAAACGGAGGATCTTCTGACAGGGGGGACAAATCAAGATTGGTTCTGGAGTGAACTAGACGAAATTGTTGATTTGATAACCAGTGGCAATTCGCCGGATCGATTCCGATAGCACTCTTTTTCGTTCGTGGATAATAAGTTCGGGAGAACCATCATGTATCGACTTAGCATTACAGGTTTCGTGCATAGGTATCGTAGTAGGATCAGGCCTGGTTTTACTCTGGTCGAGTTGCTCGTAGTCATCGCAATCATTGGGGTGCTGGTAGGATTGTTATTACCTGCGGTGCAAGCTGCTCGAGAGGCAGCACGGCGGATGTCGTGCTCCAATAACTTGAAACAAATTGGGTTGGGATTATTGAATTACGAAAGCGCCCACCGACGACTTCCAGCTGGAATGCAGTTCGTGAACGGTGGTTCCCCGATTGATGCGGTGGGGACTGCTTGGGTGTCGATACTTCCTTTTCTCGAGCAGAGTGCAGTTGCCGATCGAATAAACACCTCAATCCCTTGGTACATGCAACCGGCAGAAAACGTCCAAATTGTGGAGCCTGTCTTCTTGTGCCCATCAGACACGGCAGAGCGGGTACACAATTATCCCTTCATTGGCGCATTGGGGATACCGGCAGGAGGACGCTACGCTACTTGTTCCTATGGCATGAATATTGGTAGGAATGATGCCTTTAGTTTCTCACCTGGATTCCTTCCTCGTCCGGTCAACGAAGACTCTGGCGTGTTTAGCGGTAACTCAAAAACGAAACTTGGCTCGATTTCCGATGGTTTGAGCAATACGTTTGCAATTGGTGAAGCCGCCTCGGGACACGACATGTGCGAGGGAATTGGTTGCACAACGAAGATCGCAGTCAATCCGGCGGGCGAGTTAAAATCGGTCCACGGTTGGCTGGTGGGTGGTGTAAACCCATCTCTATTTTTTGCAGGTGGATTTCGGTACGCAGGTGGTTTTGGCAGTACCGTGGAGAAGCTAAACAAGCGGCCCGTTACAGACTCTTACTACGATGTTACCCAAATCTTCAATTCAACGCCAAGCTGGCGCGGTGGGCCACATCGCATTTCTAACTTTCGAAGCCTTCACACGGGCGGGGCGAACTTTGCATTCTGCGATGGTAGTGTTCAGTATTTGAGTAATGACATTGCAATGCAGACTTATCGGGCTCTCTCCACAATACAAGGTGGCGAAATCGCCTCTCCAACCGAATAACCCCTCCATAAATTAGATAGCTACAAATATTCCATCCGTGGCGTTCTCTCAATCAATCGAAGAAGTTATGAACCGACAATGGCGTCTCATTCGACGGCCTTTAGGGATTGCACAGTTGACCGATTTTGATCTGGCGGAAACGCCAATTCCGGTTCTGCAAAACGGGGAAGCGTTGGTCCGAGTCGAAATGCTCTCCATGGATCCTACAAACCGACTCTGGCTTTACGAACAGCCAACCTACATTCCCTCGCAAGGATTGGGCGAGGTAGTGCGAGGTCTTGGTCTTGGCACCGTCGTTGACTCAAAGAACGATGCTATAAAGAAGGGAACGAAGGTCTTCGGGCTACTAGGCTGGCAAGACTATAAAGTCCTTACGCCAAACGACTTCTGGTCCCCCTTGGTTGAAATTCCCGGTGTGCCGCAAAGCTGGCATCTCGGACCAATTGGCATGCACGGGATGACGGCCTACTTCGGCTTGCTAGATATTGCAAAGCCACAGCAGGGCGAGACGATTCTCGTTTCTGCTGCAGCCGGTGCGGTCGGATCTCTCGTTGGGCAAATTGGAAAGATCCGTGGTTGCCGCGTCGTCGGTATCGCTGGAACACCGGAGAAGTGCGATTGGATCAAAAATGATCTCGGCTTTGATGATGCCATCAATTACCGCGAGGTGACGTCTTTAACAGATGCTATTGCCAAGGCTTGTCCGAACGGCATCGATATCTATTTTGATAACGTAGGAGGCCGCATACTCGAAGCCGCACTTGAACGAATCAATCTTCACGCAAGAGTGGTCGTCTGCGGCATGATTTCTTGTTACAACGAATCGAGTGGAGATGGTTACGATCTTCACCCACCGCGCAATTTGTTGCGATTACTCTACCAGCGAGCTCGTCTGGAAGGATTCTTGGTGAGTGACTACTTTCATCGCGCGGAGGAAGCTGTCATGTCCATGCTAAACTGGTATCAGGAAGGAAAGATCCAGTATAAGTTCGACATAGTTTCCGGGCTCGAAAATGCGCCCGAGACCATGAACAAACTCTTTACAGGGAATCATCAAGGCAAGCTAATCCTGCAAATTGCGAACTCGTGATTCCCTTACAACGAAAGGTCGCCGAACCATTTGATCGTTGCAGAGAACCTATCAAGTAACGGTAAGCTTGGAACGAAAATGAATCTCTCCATCGACCAAAGCCAGGATTTACAAGCCACATTAGATGTTGGCACTCTCGGTGCACGGCCCGTTATCCAGCCCGATATCATCAATCATCGATTTCGGATTCTCCGCGAGTTAGGACGCGGAGGTATGGCCATCGTTCACTTGGCCGAAGATCTCTCGAACGGAAAGCAAGTTGCTCTCAAAATGATGAGCAACTCCCTTAGCGGATCAGCCAAACAGCGTTTCACCCGCGAATTCAGTACCATCGCTTCGCTGAAACATCCATATCTGATTGAAGTCTTCGAATACGGTGAATCTAAATCGGGTCCCTTCTTCGCCATGGAGCTTTTCTCTGGCGAACCGGCCACCATCATGACAGGCGCACCCCCACTGCAGATCTACGAAGCACTCTACAAACTATGCGAAGCAGTTGATTTCGTTCATAGCAAACGGATCATTCATCGCGACATCAAACCTGCGAACATCATGGTCCAGCGCAAGCCGGACAGCAAAGGTTTCGATATCCGACTCTCGGACTTTGGATTGGCCAAATTCGCTAATTCCTCCTCGTCCCTAACCGGTGATGTTAACTTCCTCGGGACGTTAGCCTACTGCGCTCCCGAGCAGATTATGCGAGAGGAACTAGATCATCGAGCCGATTTATATTCCCTCGGTATGGTGGTCTATGAAATCCTTACAGGTCGACATCCCTTTGACGAATGTCGCAAAGATGCCCAGGCATTGGTATCCGCCCAGCTGACCAAAACACCAACGAGCGCTCGCGAGTTCAACAAGAATCTATCGGTCGAAGCAGAGCGTGCGATTACCAAACTCTTAGCCAAAGACCCTGCGTCTAGGCCAAACTCGACGCTTGATTTACGCCAAGCTCTCGCTGAAGAATTGGGTTGGTCGGATCATAAAGTAGCAAGCGCAAGCCCGCTCGTTGCTAGTGGCTTGGTCGCTCCCTTTATCGCCCGAGACGAAGAGCTCAAGGTGATGGAGTCGTTCATCATGGCCCATTGCAGCGTCCGTATTTCAACGGACAGCAAAGAGCCTCAGAAGCAACGCAGCCCTACCATTCTCTTTGTGGCAGGCGAAGCCGGCATCGGTAAAACGAGCTTGATTAAACGTGCTGCTCGAGCGGCGTTTGTTGGCGGTGCCAAAATCTATGATGGCCGTTGCTTTGACGGAAACCTAGCCCCCTTTCAGCCGTTCGCCGAAATCCTCAAGCAGATTCTATCCGAACGAGAGAAATTTCGTCGTCGTGCCGTGCAATCGCAGCAAGCCGATGTGCTTGCCTCAACGACCTTCTTGCAAGCAGGTGGTTCCACGGTGGGATCGACCTCGGTCGACTCCATAATTGAGGAGCACGCAATCGATTTACTACGATGCGGCTCCGATCTTAAGGCTTTGCTCGCCAACAATCTTCCCACCGATCAGTTCGAAACACCGCGAGACACCGAGTATGTATTTCGTTCAATAGGCAACTTCTTTGTAGAGCTCAGCAAGATCCAGCCGATGCTGCTCATTATTGATGATATCCATTGGGCTGATCGAAGTTCGGTGATTCTGTTGCGGCACATTGCTTCCAGTGCGATCATCGCCCGACAAGATGCCGAGATACGGGGAGGTGCGATTCCTCAGTTAGCGATTGTGGGTTCGACGCGAAACACGACCGAGTATTCGAAGACAGTTAGCTTTGTAGACGAACTTTGCGAGTCGGAACTAGCGAGCAAGCTCGCGTTGCAGCCTCTTCCCAAGAAGAGTGTGCAACAACTCATTGCCAGCCAATTGGGATCTAGGATCGATGAAGTTGATGCTGCTTTGAGTGATCGGATCGGGACCGATTGTTTAGGCAATCCGTTTTATATCTGCCAAACGATTCGCGAGTGGAAGCTTAGCGACCGCGTGATCTTTG
Organism: Pirellula sp.; assembly: GCA_046344995.1. GTDB lineage: Bacteria > Planctomycetota > Planctomycetia > Pirellulales > Pirellulaceae > JBKCUI01. The sequence goes on along the minus strand of JBKDKR010000008.1, from coordinate 18,513 downwards.
ATGGTCTGCAATGGCGTTTGTCGGATAAGGGGACGGACAGGGAATCATTGCCGGAAACGGTCCGAGAGGCGCTTCAATCGCGGCTGAAACGCTTACCCGAGAAGACAGCCAAGACCCTTTCAGTCGCGGCAGCCATTGGTTCGAACATTGATGTCGATTTACTGCAAGCCATCGTAGGGCAAGATAGCGACTTTGGCTTTTTCGATACGATCGACGATCTGCTTGGTCGCGAGATACTTCGCGAGACTGGCAAGCCGCGCGTACTGACATTCGCCCATGATTTACTTCGCGAAGCTTGTCTAGCGAACTTGTCGGCAACCAGACGTCAAGGGATTCACCAAGTCATAGGAGAATCGCTTGAGAAACAACGCGAAGCGGGCAAAAACATCACCGACGCCATGTTGGCAGAGCATTTTCTAGCAGCTCATTGCCATGACAAGGCGTTTGAGTACCTCCTGAACGCAGGCGTCCAAGCAACCACGACGTACGCTCATGACGATGCAATCTTACTGCTGGAGAAAGCAAAACAGTTTGCAATGGAGGGGCGTCCGAAACGGGACCGTTATACTTTGTTCGAGAGTTTAGGTACCAGCTTCTCTGCTCAAGGCCGAATTCGGGAGAGTGTCGACGCGTTTGAAACGGCGATCAGCTACGCAAGCGGTTCGTTTGAGCTTTCCAAAGCCCACTTCGGTTTGGGCAAGTGCTATATTCCAAAAGCACTTAACTTGGAGGCTCGCAGTCATTTCGAAAAGGCCCTCAGTTTGATAGGTGAGAAACAGCCGAAGTCAAAGTTCTATCTACTGGTGGGAATCATGTGGTCGGGACTCTGTTTCCAGCTCCTACCGAAATGGCTACGAATTGGAAAACCTAACCTTGCCGATGAGAGGCATGTTTCTTTAGCCTCGGATATCTATTTTTTGAATTGCTGGATCGTAGCGCAAATGGATCTATTTGCCTATATCTACGGATCGATTCGCCTGGCATTAATCGCCAAGTATTCCGATGATTTAGACGCGATTGCCCTGTCGCATTCCAAATATGCGATGAACTTGTCCCTGTCCGGAGCTATGGGACAGTTCTTTGCAAAGCGATACATCCGAGACACACTCGCTCGGCTGGATCGATGCAAGTCCCCGTTTGTACAGGCATTGAGCAAGCATAATATCGCATCGTCCCTGTATTGTCGTGGTGATCTAGATATCGCTGAGAAGTACCTCTTGGAGATCCAGGATGAACTTGAGAAAGCCAAGGACTGGCACTCAGGATTGAATCTGCATGTGCGTCGCCACATTGCATCCCAGCGAGGAGACGCTACGGCGATTGAAACCATAGCCGAAAAGGAACTGAGGTTTGGTGAACTTATACAGGACCAGAGCATTTGTGCTTGGGGAAGGTATGGTTTGGCGGATGCCTGGTCGAGAAGAGGGAAATTCGAAGAGGCAATCCAGTATGCCCGAGAGGCACTGGAGATGGTCAGGAAGCATTTCACACGATCGGTTGCGTCGCAGGAACTTGGGAGAGCTTTGCTCCAAGGGTCCCAATACGAGGAATCGGAACAGATACTTCGGAGCGGGATAAAGCAGATGCACTCGGATTTTTTCTACTTTGATTACTCCATGCAGCTTTTTTCGCTGCATACGGAGGCCATTGTCGGCGCGGAGTGGTCGCGTGGTCCGAAAGTGGTTGCAAGGGACAAACTGCGACGTGGAAGTCGCGCTGCATCGAAGGCGCGTTTCTGGGCCATGTTGTTTCCCAACATGCGAGCACATACCTATCGCGTATCGGGCCGAGCTGCTGCGGCGTGTGGTAAAACGAGAAAAGCCCTTCGATACTTTGATCGCGCATTGAAGGAAGCGACCAAGTTCGGTAACCGGAGCGAGTATGCCCGCTCGCTAATCGACAAGTCGATGATCATCGAGGGCGAGGAACAACGGACGCTTCGAGAGGAAGGTTTGACAAGATTGCAGGAACTCCATACCGTCCTGCCCGAAGCCGAGATGTCTCTGTTGCAAGCTCGCAGCTCCGTAGCTCAATAAGCGAGTAAGGACGATTTATCGACATTTCATTGACTACTTCTTACTCGCCGACAGTATGAGGTTTACAGCGGGAGGGTCTTCCGTCCGGGCTGTGGCGGAGCGGTCATGATGCGCTGCACGATCCAAGCCAAGGTATTCGACTTCGGCGTCAGGCAAGACACAGCCTAGTGATTCGAGCAGGGCTAACCCACGTTGTCGATCGGATGCCGCTTGTGGATGATCGAGCAATGATTTGTCGATCAATGTTCGAGCCAGTTCGTACTGTGCACCGATCTTCTCTGCTGCGATAATTGATTTGTCGAAGTACTGCATTGCTTGGGAACTTGGTCAATCCATGGCTCCAATCTGGGCCGTTTGCCTTGCTTCCAGAGTGCACGGTACTCGCGGCAGATCGAATCGATTTGATCGAAGATATTCAAACTTGCATGGTAGGAGGGTCGTTTCATTTTTCGCCTGGGACTCCTTCGTTAGCCTGACTAAAGATAATGCAATAGGCGAATGCAAGTGTCGCGTTGTAGCATGTTGAATACGAAAGAATATAACGATGCATTCATTCGAATGTGCGTTGGAATCCCATCGAACGGAGTGGGATTAATTGCTTCCATAATTTCGAAGAATATCGGTCACACTTTGACTATTGCAGGATCTGTGGTAACACGTGACCAGTATTGTTCAAAGCGAAATCGCAAACGGATTCCAAGAGAAAAGATTGCGATATCAAATACTGTTCGTAACAAGGAGGAACAAACGAAACGTCAAGACACGGATTGAGTCTAGATAAAGTGATCGTTAGTTGGTGCAAAACCGATGTGGGGGTACGCTGTCGCAGTTTGTGAGAAGCGGTAAATTCGGGAATCGAATATGCTTGAGCGTTGCACGACGAGTCATTAGTCTGGCGAAATCGGCTTAGAGTAGGCCGATCTATGGTGATTTAGTGCCTTTTGCTTGCAAATGCCGGGCAATCGGCCGTAACCTGTTGTTGCCCCGCCTTTTTCTTCCTAGATCTGAGCCTAATTGACGAAGATGCAATCTGGTTCGGGCTAAGTTTGCTATTTTACGTCCGTTTCTGCACCTCGTTAGGCAAAATTGCACTAGGCAACGCACCGCATAGGCCTGAAAATCCTGGGCTTATCGACATTACCCCCCAACGGTCGCCTCCGCCGACCAATGAGATTTAGACAGTGGACAATCGAAGATTCTTTACCTTTCTGCTACTGGGTATCTCCATATTCCTGCTTTTGAACAGCATGAATCGCAGCAAAGAGCTCAGCCAAAAGGAAGCCGAAAAACTCCAACTCGAACTCGAGACGGCCAAAAAGGAACGAAAAACGCAGCTGGAAGAAAAGCTGGCCCAGGCTAAAGCCGACCCAGCCTACCAGTTTCCCGATGAAGTATCCCGAGAGCATTTCATCCTCGGTAGCATGTCTGCCGAAGATGGCTACTCGCTTCTGGTTTTCCTGGACAACCAAGGTGCCGGGATTGAGCGAGTGGAAATCGTCGACCGCGACGAAAAAGGGAAACTCATCTATCGCTCTCTGCAAACCAAAGAAATTCGCGGCTATCCAGGCTACCTGGGACTTGAGCCAAAAGAACTCATCCTTCGCACCGTGCCAAAAGGTAGTCCAGCGGCCGAAGCTCGATGCGTTGAGGATACGGCTCTTGTCGGCCTGAATGTTAACGATGAAATCATAGGCTGGACCGGGCTTGAGGGGGATGTCTCCCGCCGCAAGTGGGATGATTGGTCTGACACTTGGCGAGTTGATCAAGAAATAGAAGTCAAAGTTAATCGCGACACTAAACCACTTACCTTTAAGGTCAAGCTGGGTGAGATGCCATTGGATCTCGTCCGATCAAAAGATGATTTTCGCTTGGAGCAGGTTCCCGGCAATGATCCTTATTTATCGTGCTTGACCACATTGGCTTCCGTCGGTGATCGATCCATCGAAGAAGGTGATCAATCGATACTTGGTTTAGAATCGACCCTCAATGGAACTTGGGCGGGGCGATACGTTGAGTACGAAGGTGGTATGGCGGTTGAATTTGTGAAACCCTTAAGCGCCTACTTGAAGTTAGCCGGCGTTGAGGGAGATTTAGAGCTCGTCAAGCAATATAGGCTCAAGAAGCCGACCGCGAGCCAAAACTTGAATGATGTAGACGCTTGGCAATATCACGTAGAGCTTGTGACCACCATCCGCAATCGTGGGGCGAGCGAAGTCAAGGTTGCCTTACGACAAGACGGTATCAATGGCGTGTCGCTCGAAGGATGGTGGTATCCGACCAAGATATCTCCCTTCTTTTTCAGTGCCGCAGGAGCACGCGATGTCATCATCAACGATGGAGCTAACGTCCAAACGTTGTTCACCAATCGCGTTATAGTCGATCATGCGGTCAAACAACCGACCATGCCAGATACGGTTTTGTTTGGTTCTGCCCACTCGGAAACCGCTCGGACTTTGAAGTACATTGGGATTGATGCACAGTCGTTCACTGCAGCCCTACTCCCGAGTCCGCAAACGCCTGACTCGATGAAACTCCTCAGTCGGGGAAATGCACGAGTTTTGAACTCGCTCTATTCCGATGCGACCAAGCTTCCGTATTCAAAGCATCAAGCTGCCAACATAGGTTTTTGGGTCGAAAGCGAGCCGATTACGATCGCAGCGAATTCGGAGAAGACATGGGCGTTTAGTGTGTTTGCTGGGCCGAAAGATCCCGAGTTGTTGGCTGCTTATCAGATGGACCAAGTCTTGTACTATGGCTGGGACATCTTTGGATTTTTTGCTAAGCGATTGGGTTGGGTGTTGCATGGCTTCTATGCCATTGTGGGGAATTTTGGATTGGCGATTGTGCTTCTTACAGTCTTGGTGCGATCCTTGATGTTCCCGGTCAGTCGCAAGATGGCCATCAACTCGCAACGCATGCAGTCGTTGCAGCCGCATACAGCCAAGTTGAGAGAGGCCTTTAAAGAGGATCCTCGCAAAATGATGACCGCGCAGCAGATGCTGTTCAAGAAAGCGGGTATCAATCAGTTTGCAGGCTGTTTACCTGCGTTCATTCAGTTGCCGATTATCATCGGGTTGTATCGATGCGTATCGGTCGACATCAAGCTGCGTCAGCAGCCACTTATTCCTGGGTGGGAATGGTGCTCGAACTTGGCCGGTCCAGACATGCTCTTCGAGTGGCATTCGTGGGCATGGGATTTCATCGCTGGTCGAGGAACAGGCTATTTCGGTCCGTACTTTAACATTTTGCCTATCATTACCGTCGTGCTATTCATTGTTCAGCAAAAAGTGCTGATGCCGAAAGCGACCGATGAGCAGACAGCTATCGCTCAAAAAATGATGATGTTCATGACGGTCATGATGGGAGTTTTCTTCTTCCGAGTTCCATCAGGTTTGTGTATTTACTTCATCACTTCTTCGACGTGGTCCTTGGTAGAGCGTGCCTTGATCAAGAAGTTCACGCCCAAGGGAGCGACGGTCGAGTTACCAGAAAACATTTCAGCAGACATCATTTCGACCGTCAACAAAATGGGAACCGGAGCTGCGCCGCAGCGTTCCGCACCATCGAGTGACAAACCACGCGAGAAAATGACCAAGCCACCCGAGACGCTAGCCGAAATGTTTCCAAAGTGGTTTGGAAAGAAAGATCAGCCCAGCTCCAATGGATCGTCCGATCGTGATTCCGGCCGAGGTAGTAATTCACCGGGCAAACGAACTAGGCCAGGGGATCGAAAACCACGCCCCAACAAGCCTAAGTAGCTAGTTTGGATGCACAGTGCCTTTGCGGCTTATTCTCCCGTGGGGCACGATTTTGGTGGTAGTAATTCGCATTGAGTGGAAACCGGTCGCGAGATGGCTGCAGACTGGCTGAAAAGGCGGTATACGGGCGGACGTCGGGGCTTCCAGGAGTCGAAGCTCGACTGTATAAAACGTGGTTCGGTGAGGACAAAAAATGAGCTTTTTTTCTCAAAGTCCCACCAAAACCTAAGGTGAGCGGTCTACTCACCCATGAATGTAGTGAGACTCTTCAGAACTTCCGGGGATCCCAAAGGCTTGTCACATGACGGAATCGAACCATCCCAACGACGTGTTTGACATCGAGCGAATCCGCAAATTGATCGCATTGATGAAGGAGCACGACCTCGGAGAAATTGATCTCCGCCATGAAAATCAACGAATTCGACTTTGCGGAGCGGGGCACGGCCAGCCCGTTATTGCAGCACCTATGGCAATGCAGCCTGCTCCAGCACCCTTGCCCGCCGCTGCACCAGCAGCGTCAGCCCCTGCGGCCGCAGCCCCTGCTGCTGATGGAGCTCACATCGCGATTATTAAGTCGCCGATGGTTGGGACGTTTTACACCAAGCCCAATCCGAATGCCAAGAATTTTGCCGAGGTCGGGACCATCGTTCAGCCGGACACCGTTGTTTGCATCATCGAGGCGATGAAGGTGTTTAACGAAATCCCAGCCGAAATTCGAGGCAAGATTGTTGAGGTTCTCGTTAAGAACGAAGAAGCCGTCGACTTCGGAAAACCCCTCTTCAAGGTAGACACCCGAGGTTAACAAAAACTCGGTGCTAAGGATATTGCTCCATGTTTAATCGTGTATTGATAGCCAATCGTGGCGAGATCGCCCTGCGCGTCATCCGGGCTTGTAAAGAAATGGGGATCGAAACCGTTGCGGTCTTTAGCGAAGCTGACCGCGGATCCCAATATCTCGAACTCGCAGATCAAGCGTTCTGTGTTGGACCACCTAAATCGATCGATAGTTACCTCAAGTTCGAGCGAATTATCGCGGCTGCCGAAGCGAGCGGTGCCGATGCCATTCACCCAGGTTATGGCTTCTTAGCAGAAAACGCTCAATTCAACGAAGCATGCCGAAGCTCAAACTTTGAATTCATCGGACCTTCGCCAGACGCTATGGAAAAGCTTGGGGATAAGAATACTGCCCGAGAGATGGCGATTGCTGCTAAAGTGCCCGTTGTTCCCGGAAGCGATGGATTGCTCGAAAGCGAAGCTGACGCATTAGAAGCCGCCAAAAAGATCGGCTTTCCCGTGTTGATTAAGGCAACTGCTGGCGGTGGTGGCAAAGGGATGCGAGTGGCCGCAGACGAGGCCTCTTTACAAACATCGCTTTCCCAGGCTAAAGCTGAGGCCAAAGCCGCATTCGGCAACGCTGGCGTCTACTTAGAGAAATACATCGATAGACCTCGCCACGTCGAGGTGCAAGTTATCGCGGACCAGCACGGCAACGTATGCCACCTGTTCGAGCGAGATTGCTCCGCTCAACGGCGGCATCAAAAGCTAGTCGAAGAAAGCCCCTCATCTCGATTGCCAGAAGCCACCCGAAAAGAACTCTGCGAAGCAGCAGTTCGTATGGTGAAACAAGCGAACTATCACAACGCGGCAACGGTCGAATTTATCGTTGATCAGAATGATCGGTTCTACTTCATCGAGGTTAACGCTCGGATTCAAGTGGAACATCCGGTCAGCGAATTGGTAACTGGCATCGACCTGATCCAATCTCAGATCCGGGTCGCTGCGGGAGAGAGGCTACCATTTACGCAAGCAGACATTGTGCCGAAGGGGGCAGCCATCGAGTGCCGCATCAACGCCGAGGACCCCGATAAGAACTTTCAGCCCTGCCCAGGGAAGATAGATCGAATGTACATTCCCGGCGGCATGGGGGTTCGAGTCGATTCGCACGCTCATCCAGGCTATGTCGTGCCACCGTATTACGATTCGATGATCGCCAAGATTATCGTGCATCGCCCCACACGCGACGAAGCAATTGAATGCATGCTACGTGCGTTGAGCGAACTGCGAATCACAGGTATCAAAACGACAGCCAGCTTCCAACAAACCATCTTGCGACAAAAAGAGTTCGTGGATGGAACGATTGACACCAAGTGGATCGAGCGAGAGCTACTCCCTCGATTAAAGCAACTCGCTTAGTGCTCGCCAGTAAGTCGCAGGACGGATTCCAAGCTGTCCTACGTCAAGATTCGCCGTAAAAGCGTTTATAACAGCTCACCAACAAGGAATCGGCCATGCGAACGATCACGGTAACCCCAGAAGTGTTGGCTAAAAGCGTCATCGCGGTGCCTCCATTAGCAAGAGATTCCAATGGCCGCATTTGCAATCAGCAGAATACTCGCATTATTCAGCATCTCGAGTCAGCTGGAATTTCAACATTGCTGTATGGTGGCAATGCGGTTTTCTATCATCTTCGGCCTTCAGAGTACGCGGCAGCTTTGAATGTTCTCGTGGAAAACACGATGATCGATACTTTGGTTATCCCATCGGTAGGTCCGTCCTACGGAATGATGATGGATCAAGCGGAAGTGCTCAAAGACTATCCGTTTCCGACGGTAATGATTCTTCCGCAGAAAGAGATCGCCGATGAGAAAGGGATTGTTTCAGGTATTCACAAGTTTGTCGCATCATTCGGAAAGCCAATCGTGCTTTATCTCAAACATGATCGCTGGCTTAGCCCGACTACGGTACAGGGGCTTGTTCGTGACGGGATGGTCAGCTGGATCAAATATGCAGTTGTTAGGGATGATCCTGCCAAGGATGAGTATCTCGATGAGATATTGAGTTTGATTCCTAATAATATTTTAGTAAGCGGAATCGGAGAGCAACCAGCCATCATTCATATGCGTGATTTTGGGATGAGTAGCTTCACCAGTGGTTGCGTGTGTGTTGCGCCCGAGTTATCGCTTGAAATGTTACGAACGATACAAAGTGGGGATTTCGATAAAGCCGAGGAAATTCGTGAGAAGTTCGTTCCTCTCGAGGATTTGCGGAACAGCATTAATCCCATCCGAGTATTGCATCATGCTGTTTCGGCTGCCATTGCACCAACGGGGCCTATGCAGCCCATGCTTGGCGAGTTAACTGACGAAGAAAAAGCAGGCGTATCGCAAGCCGCGATGACTCTCAAAGATCGTCAATCGTAGTATTCTTCTTCGTTTTGGGCGATGTTTCAAGTCCCGACTTTTATACTGTCCGTAGGCCGTAACCAGGTCTTGCGAATTTATGGGATGCGGAAAGCGATATGCAGCCTGGCCCCGTTGTCTTGGCCACTCATGGGGCACAATTTGAAATGGAAAAAGCCGACTCGGTGTGAAAGTCACTCCGAGTCGGCTGCGATGAGGTACTTTCCGCTCATTACATTCGTTAGGTTTACTCGATCATTTGCCGTACCGGTAAAGACACGTACATCTTCGGCGGTCATCATGTCTGTGACGTTGACTATATCTGCCCCCTTGTCGGTATCGATAGCAAACGCGAAGGCCATCACCAGGGATGCATCGATTCGGTCGTTTCCGCCTTTGGTTTCTACGGTTCCAACATTGGCCATGGTGGTGTCGGTGATGGTGACTCGGTCAGCTGCTTCATCCCCGATGATGGAATCAATAACGCGAATCGAATCTGTTCCAAGACCACCTTCAACAGCGGCGTTGCCGAAACGATGAGCGGCCGTTAACGGTTGTACCATTGCGACCGGTGACAGCGATATCTCCAGCAACGTTCTGTGATATAACGATATCATTAGCGAGATTGTCGCCAATAACTTTGAGAAGTGAACCTTCCAACGCAACTTGAACGTTGTTAGCCCAAGCTGTGCTCATAGAAGCAAGCGAGGTAACACCGACTAAGCAGAAATTCTTAAGCAGGCTCTTCATAGACATAGACATAAACAGGACTCCCAACATGAATGAGTTGTGGCACAAAGTGGTGCCTCGTTTTTAGTGCCAAAGTTTCTTTCTTTTGGCTTACATCCTGTAGAGGACTATTTCCGGTTTTGTCCGCCATGGTTCTTCGGAATTTGACGAAGAATTTTCGTACCAGTTAAAGGTTTACACGTAGATCAATCCCCGTGGACTTTGGATAGGGACGACCACTCGAATTGGGGGCAGCACAGGCGGGGTACTTGGTCGTCTGATAGCTCAGCAATTCTAGCGCTGCATGATACGGATCGATTGGGGCTTCCAGGTCGATTGCGCGGTGTGAATCGAATCATGTAATGTCCCTCATCTAGCCAAACCGCGTCCCCACGTCGAACTTGGTTCGGTGTAGCAATGACGAACACATCAAGTCCAGTCCTGAGATCGATAACGGTCATTTGGAGCGCATTATCGCTTGTTCCACCTGAAGCGAGTAGGTCAAAATGGTAGAGCTGAGTTTTGTGAATCGACAAATAATGATCTCGTGAGCCGTTACCAGTAATGCTACCCGAGAACAGTGGTGCGGCATTGAGTGGTTGTGTAGCCAGATTGACAGAAATTAAGTAGTTGATGCCGCTATGCTGAATGTTGGGGTTCGTCTTTACGGATATGTAGTAGGTCGTCGATGGAACAGGTTCATACAATTCAATGCTCCCGCTTCCATCTGAACGGATAATCGCTTTGTCTTTTACGCTGACTCCTGCAGCGTTAACGATATCAACACTGAAACTGCTTTGGGTTGCTGACCCGAGCGGCGAAAACGTAAGATGAAGTCGACCTTCGATCCGCGCGTGCAAAACAGCTCGTCCGCTAAGGCCCTCAAGGTTGAACGGCTGGAGTTCCAAAACTTTATTGAGACATTTGATCGCCGTGGCGTCATCCTTCATCACTTCGGAAGCTAAGTAAGCCCTGTTCTGCCAAACGACTGTGGAACTCGGATCGAGTTCTCCCGCACGTGTCAGATCGTCCAAAGCTTCGTTCGGTAGAGATTCGATTCTTGCTACGGCCCGAACCAAATAATCCGAGGCGAGGATTGGCTCGCATCCGAGCACGTAGGACCATTCGGTTTCGGCTTCGGCATGGAGGTAAACTTGAGAACCACGCGCCGTTTGCCGATGGAGTTTTGAATCGCCAGATAGACGCGTGAAAAGCTGCCCGCTCCGATGGGCTCTTGGATTTCAAAGTCTCCGACTAGGAAACCGGGCTCCGGCCATCGGGAATCAAGGCTCTTTAAAGCGATTCCGGCGCCGAATGACCGAGACTCACCCATCCTTTCGAGTGCGGCCACGATAGTCCTCGTAAAGAATTGGTCCCCACCATGCAATCGGATCTAGTGGCCTATCTGAGACGCATGCACCTAGTTGCCGGTTTCCGATGAGGTCATAGTCGTTCAGGTCGACTTCGAACCCCTTGAGATACTGCAAGTCGATATCGATCCTGGCGAGTTCCTGGAGATGCGTCCATGGATGCTTGGAGCCAGATAGCCCGCCAGAAAAAACACTAAATTTCCAAATCAAGAATTTTGGTTAGCTGTTCGCGAATCCGCTGGAGTGATCGTTCGGTCGATCGTCGGCTGCGATTGATTTTTTGCGAGATTTCTTCGACACTGTAGTTGGCCAATCGCAGCTCTACAACTTGCCGATCTTCTGCGGATAGCAAATCCAAAACTTCCTTCACGCAGAGTTCTATCTCGTGGTGGTCATGATTAGAACGAGCAAAAGACAAGGGAATAGGAGGCGCACCACGGCTGTGGTAGTGACCAGACTAGCCTATTCAAGTCAAATAGCTCAGCCGTAGGCTTTAACAAGACACCGTAGGCCGTAACAAGGCTTTGCGCAGTTACGGCTAGAGAACAGTGCAGCTGCAGCTGCTGGAGGCGATGTAGCGGCCTTTTTCGTCTTTGATTTGGCATTCGACAAAACCGACGCGTAGACCTCGCTGAATGAGCGTACCGGTTGCGATCAGTTTGCGGCTTACAACCGGCCTCATGAAGTGAATATGCAAATCGATCGTCGAAAAGTCCTGGCCATCATCTAGAGTTCTTCCGAATGCGATGCCCATTGCTGCATCGGCCAGAGCAGCTAGCATTCCGCCATGAACTCGTCCCATCGGATTGTGAAGTCTCTCATCCACAGCAAGCTCGACAATAGCTCGCCCAATCGCTCGATCCTCTTCGGTGGCTTCGAGAACGTGGAAGCCGATCAACTGAGAAACAGGCGCAAAATCAAAGCTATCGGACATTTTTTCGAATCGTGGATGGAGTTGGCTCGCTCAGATTGAATTCTTGGAGCGCGAAATCGGCATCTAATCGGCGAACACTCTTTAACTGGATGTCACCGGAATTTGGGTCGATATGGTAAACGGCCATCGTCTGTTTGGGTTGATCATAAATGGCAATTTGTTGAAAACCATTAGAAAGCACCGTGCTGGCCATTATCGATGTTCCCGCCGAAGCAACCGCAACCGGCATGATACTATTCACTGCACTAGACGGTTGATGCCCCGAAGCATTTTGCGGCAGCTGGCTCAAGGATTCATTCGAAAGGTAGGAAACATACCACGTAAGCCCGAAAAGTACGGTCGTTACGGAAAGCCCTCTCATAAGGTAATGTTTCATGGTAATCACTTGAGTAAAGTATCCCGAAAATGACCCCGCAGCCCAGGTCGTAGTTGTGCGTCTCCCAAGGGAATAGTCCCGAGTCTGAAAAAAAGCTAGGTCGCTTTTCCTGGGAATATTCTTTATCATGCCCGTCCGGTGAGGTATCGCCCCAACCCTTTTTTGTGGACCTTCACCCACCCTTTTGGGTTTCAACTGCGTTCAAGGCTACGAAGTTACAAATGCCACGTTTGGAAGAGATTATCACCAATCCCTCGAATACGCCTGCTTCAATACTGATGCGAGCTGGTTTGTGGTGTGCTAGCCAGCCGTATGCTGCCGGAGTTGCGCTGCGAAATTGGCTCTACAATCGAGGCTTCAAGTCGTCCCTGGAGGTCGGAGCTCCTGTCATATCGGTTGGAAATTTGACGGCAGGTGGAACGGGCAAAACACCAATGGTAGCTTTCCTAGCTCGCTGGTTTCGGGAGCAAGACAAACGAGTTGCGATTTTGTCTCGAGGCTATGGAGCCGGCGTCGACGGCAGAAACGACGAAGCTAAAGAGCTGGAATGGTTGCTGCCGGATGTGCCACATTTGCAATCTCCCGATCGGATTGCGTCTGCTAAGATCGCAACCGAAGAGCTCGATATGGAGCTCCTGTTGCTCGATGATGGCTTCCAGCACCGTCGAATTGCGAGAGACCTGGAGTTGGTGTTGTTGGATGCCCGCGAACCATTCGGTTTCGGACACTTGCTCCCGCGTGGTTTGCTAAGGGAGCCGCTACGGTCCTTGAAACGAGCAGATATTGTTATAGCGACTCGGACGGATCAGGTTGCTCCACAAAGGCTGGCGGAAATCAGATCACGAGTTCAGCGTTATGCTCCGAAGGCGGGTTGGGTCGAAACGCGTCATGCTCCCGTTCGACTGAGAAACAGTGTTGGACAGCAGCTCGAAGTCGCATCTTTGGAGAATAAGAATGTGGTGGCAGTATGTGGAATCGGAAACCCACCTGCATTCCTGCAAACGCTATCAGACTTAAAAGCCAACGTAGCAGACAATGTCATCTTTCCCGATCATCATCTCTACACGGGAGGAGACATCCGAGAAATCGGTGTTCGTGCTTCTGATTTGCCACAGTGCGATATGATTGTTTGCACAGGCAAAGATCTTGCCAAAATCGCCGTCCCGAAAATCGAAAATACGAATGTATGGGCACTCGATGTAGAGTTAGAAATTACTCGGGGGCGGGAGATTCTCGAGGATCGTTTAAAGGAAGTCATTCGATCCTTGCGAATCGCACAGCAATCGAATACGTCGACCGAACAGAAGTAGCGATTATTGCTAGCATTCTGCATGGCTCGGAATCTTCACGTCGAGCCGCTTGATCGATTTTGTAACCGGACTTTAGTTACACGACCGCATGTGATACGATTCGGCGCATCACAGATGAAGTCCACGGATGGGTATATGTCGGAAACGATTTCGGAGCATGGTCGAGCGACCCAGAGTTATCTTTTTCGCGATTGGGTCGCGTATGTGTGCCTACGTATCGTGATGTCGGTTATTCAGGCAATATCGCTAGAACGTTGCGATCGACTCTGCCGTTTGCTCGCATATGCATTCGCCAATTGGATTCCTGTTCGCAAGGAGTTGCTTGAAAAGAATTTGACTAAGATCTTTCCGACATGGTCAGCAGAGAAGCGTTATGACACAAAGTTCAAAATGTGGCATCATCTGTTTCTAATGTGTTGTGAAATCGCGCATGCCGCAAGAAAGATCCAACGCGAGAACTGGCATGATTTCTTTCACGTTCCTCAGCGAGAGGAGTTGATTCGGGCGTTGCTCCAAGAAAGACCGGTGGTCATTGTTTCTGGACACTTCGGCAACTTTGAGTTGGCGAGTTTTCTTACGGGGCTGTTCGGAATCGATTCGACGACTATCGCTCGCCCTTTGGATAATGGTTATGTGCATGACTATTTCATGGGTTTTCGATCCATGGGGGGGCAACACTTCTTGTCCAACGAAGGTTCTTCCCTGCGAGTGCAATCGTTGCTGGAACGAGGCGGGCGACTGGCATTGCTGGCAGACCAACACGCTGGCGATAAAGGATGTTGGGTTGAGTTTCTTGGGCAGCCTGCTTCGTGTCACAAGGCTCTTGCACTCTTCACACTTTCCAGCGGCGCACCGATGGTGGTTTGTGCCAATGTACGCATGGGACAACCTTTACGGTTTTCGTTGCAACTATTGGGGGTCGCTGATCCGCAGCAACCTGGCGAACACTTGGCGAGTGTATCGAGCATGACACGTTGGTATAACCAGTGTTTAGAACGAGTGATTTTGGAGCACCCAGAACAGTATTGGTGGGTTCATCGACGATGGCGTGAGCCACCAGCAAAACAGCGACGAAAAGCAGCGTGAAGGCAGTGGCTATGGAGAACCCGTTTCGAATCGGAGTATTGGGATCCTATTCGGGCTACTACATGCGTGAACTCAAACGGGCTGCTAGCGCGTGGAATGAGAACGCTACTCAGAATACAACTCATCCATCCGTCCTCGTCGATACCCTTTCGTTTGAATCGTTAAGTGTTTGGTCGGGACCAGAGCTTTATGCTAAAGCCTGTCGAGTGACCGACAATAGCCGCACATTATCTGCTGAAGAGACAGTGCGACTCAACGACTACGATGTAGTGCTCGTGCGTTCCATGCCGCTCGGCTCGATTGAACAAATCGTATTTCGAATGAATGCGTTGCACGTTGTGGAACAATCAGGCACGGTTGTGTTAAACAAACCTCGATGCCTTGAGATCTGCATCGACAAATGGTTAACGTTGGACAAGATGCGGATGGCGGGCATACTCACTCCGCGAACGGTATGTTGCCAAAGTCGAGATGATGCGTTAGAGGCTTGGCATGAACTCGGCGAAGATTGCATTGTGAAGCCCATTTTCGGAGGAGAAGGACGCGGATTGGTACGTGTTACAGACCGTGAGATGGCTTGGCGAGTTTTTAGCACACTGGCGCAGATGCAGGCGGTTATCTACGTTCAAGAGTTCTTGCCAAACGAGGGTTTTGACTTGCGATTGTTGGTCCTGGACGACGAACTGTATACCGTGAGGCGTTATGGACAAGGGAACTGGAGGTCGAATGTCAGCCAGGGAGGAAAAGCGGAGCGAATCGAGCCGACTTTTGAGCAAGCTGACATCGCCTACAAAGCGGCCCGACTGGTCGACGGCTGGATGGTCGGAGTCGATTTGATTGAAACTTTAGACGGACGAAATGTGCTAATCGAAGTGAACGCCGTGCCGGGTTGGAAAGCCACCGGAGCAGCATGCGGAGTCGACTTATCCGAACGGATCATCCGAAACCTGACTAGTGCCGCAGTTCGAGGATAATGTCGATTGCCTTTGCGTGCCGGAGCCCGGTGGCCGTGTAGGCCGTAACAAAGCTCTGTGAAGTTACGGCAGGGGACAATAGTTGGTAGCCGATCTGGCCACAGATTGGATGCGTTGCTGGGGTGCTTTCCAAAGTCTTGGCGACTTCGGCTAGTGCCACTCCTTAATTCTCGTGTGAGTAGCTTTGAACTATCGATGGTCCAACTACCGCTCCCATCAGCCGATCGTGCGCTAGCACACGGTTGACGCTACCAGCGTCAAACCGCAGTTTAACTTGAGTGCATTGCATTGATCACAACAATGCCCGAAGTTCCAGGAAAGTTGCATTCCCCATGCGACCGCGTGGATCGTATCCGCCGAAAGCCAAAAACCCTCTTCAAATGACCGCATTCGGTGCAACAAAGTGCTCGAAAGCGGTATCTAATAGCTCGCTTGAGCACCGATCGGGACAATAGGAAATCCAAAACACCGTTGGTAATCCTATAGGGAAAAGACTGGGAAAACGGCAAATCACCCCACCGAGACCAACCGGCTACCCGTCCGCCTTGGGCGGGGGCATTACTGACTGAGTCTATCTCTTATTCTGTGAACAGATCGTAAATAATTCATCATAAACGGTCATCCTTAAAAACAACGGATTTTACTATTCCATGTTTCATCCATATTTCAACAACCATGTCAGTTTCAGCCGATCTTCGAGGGTCTACGGTTCGAACTATACGAGTCAATTGTGGACTTGAGTTCTTTCCAAAGCCGCATCCTAGCCAACAAAACCTTGTACAATAACACCACACTTCAAATCCTGATTCACGGGCTCCATACTCATCAATACGTTCGCCAAGCCGCGTTTCAAATGGTGTGCCGAGCTTTTTAAGAACTGTGTCTGAGTCCGTGACGGAGTTATTAAATGCCGACGCAGATTGATACTTTCTTAAGTCCACTAGATCCAACAATATGTAGCAAAAGACGCAACTTGTAAATGCTATGCCGGTGGTAAAAAGGCTCGTATTTTGTAGTTTCATAAACAACGCCTTTTGAAGTTGGATCTTCTAGGCAAGCATTGAAAATCAAGACTATGGGAAAACCGGAAGCGGTTCGAGTCCATTTGGCAAATCGGGTCTTCCTGGTCTATTTGGTTTTGGAAGTGGAAGGTTATGGGATTGGAAAGTAGGATTACCCTGCTGTGGGTCGTAGATTATGTTATTGAGAATCGCAATATTTGGTGGTTTGCACTTACAGTCTGCACCTCCGCGAACACCAACAAGCTGCCAAAAGTTGTATACTTGACCTGCTTTGATTCGTGGTTGCTGCGATTGGTCCGTGCCAGTCCAAGTAGATGACCCATTGCAAGCTTTAGACTCGGGCGATTGGTAATTTTTCCAATCATCAAAATAGCTTGGAAATCGCTGAACCTGATCTAGCCACTGCCCCTCCGGAATTCTGGTGTAGTCAAACCATGAATCTGGTTTGAGATAAGGAGACAACTCGTCCGTTGATACCGGATCGACAAATTCAAGAAATGCCATTGCACATTTCGTGCTTTTCGCTCCAGCAGGAGCCTTTTTGTACGTCATAGTGACCGAGATCGTTATTGTAACGGATTGAGAATAAACTTGAGCAGACGATACACTACTGACTTGCGCGGTTGCGGTTATTTTGGTTGGACAACAACAACATTCGTTGCATGCGTTTTCAACTTCAGAGGCAACTTTCGGCTTATCCACACCACCATCCATAACCGAAAACAATCCGCTTGGATCGAGTCGCGACATTGGGGAGGAAAAAATATAGCGATAAAGTCCAACATCAGAGAGGTACCCAATCGGATCTCTACCCAAGAACCTACCTGCTAGCGGGCTCATCCATCGAGCACGGAAGTGATGAAGGCCTAGGGTCTCATCCCATTCTCTGCCTGTATACGTATACCGATTGCCAACGGCAGAACTCGTAAGCACAGTTCCGCTAGCGTTTAGGATCGTAGATTGACCATACGCGGTGTAAGCGTAGCGCTCTGCGACCGCGCCGGTTGACGTGGTCATAGCGGTGATGCAGTACTGTTGGTTGCGATGGTAGCCTAGTGCGACTTCGGTGACGGTCGTGGTTTCTAAAGTAGGTACTACAGGCGATGTGAAAGTGGTGGTGAGCGATTCGATGGAATCGAACGAGGCATCGAAGAGCGGCGATGCGAGAGATGGGCTTGCGGGTGTGGCATTGGGGTGATTGTTCATGCGTTAAATTGTAAACGGGGTGAGAGGCGGGTTGCTAGCTGGTTTTTGGGATTTTATGTGCTCGGTTTTGTAGTGGACGAGGCTACGAGGCCCGACTGCCTGGCACGAATCTTATTAGCGATGCGGCTGGCGGTCTCCCGTGCAAATGGCCTCCTAGCGTCGTCCACTACAAGAGCCCTCCCCTCGTGCGGTCGGACCGTGTGTTCGGTTTTGAGCGGTGCCGTTGGTGGTAACACTGGTCCAATCTCCGACCTTGGTCAGATTCCAAGACTGAGTCAAGGTTCCGTTTGTGCGAGCATAGCCCGTGAGACGATCTTCGTCGTCGTAGCCGGTGCCTGCTGAAGTGAACCCGTAAGCGCTCATCGTTCCGCCAAAGCCCTCGGAAGTTTTGTTCTTGTTCGCATCCCAAGTATGACTCAGGTTGCCAATGGAAGTACCAGTTCCTCCATACCATAGTAGAACAATTGCCCTCAATTGGTTGCGGAACGTCGAGAGCCTTTTCGAGTCCGTGACCAAGAGTTGGCCGGTACTAA
>JBKDKR010000007.1:0-347292 GCA_046344995.1 Pirellula sp. | reverse complement strand
GACATTCGGGTGATTCAAGAATTGCTTGGCCATAACGATATCGCAACAACGATGATTTACACGCATGTTTTGGCGAGACCGGATATCAAGATCGTTAGCCCTTTGGATCGATTGCACTTGTCCGCGGCATTGAGTAACCCTACGCAAATCGCAGCTAAACCAACCAGTGTGCCTGCCAGTAGTGTTACTCCAGCAGTCGCTGAAGAGAAGGTTGAAGAGGATAGCCAATCAGAACTGGCTCTGTCGCAGGCTCAAGATGCCAAGCAGATTTCTGCACCGAAGCCGCAGCAACGAGTCGCTACTCTAATTGGGAAGACGACATTTCCAGATCTGCCACCGAGAAGAGGATTTTCTGGTTGGCTACGAGATGCGGCACGCAAAATTCTTAGAGGGGATAGTCGGCGGGATAATCCAACGGCGAGTGGATAGGGATTGGTTCTATGTGTCATTCGGGGTGATTTACGAGGTTTGACCACGAACGTCTTGAATGACACGAATGAAGAGCTTAACAGCCGGAGGGATAGCCACAAAATACACGTGGGGACATAAAAGGGCTGGACTCGGCTCGCCGATGTTATGTCTTGAGCACTTCTTTTGTGGGTTCTTGTGTCTTTTGTGGCTGAGGGATTTGGATTTAGGACTAGCGGCGACGCGCGCTTTAGCCATGTTGCATCCCGGTTGACGATTCTGAAGCATTAGAGAGCTGAGCGTTAAACGCTTAAGGCCAAACGCAACTTAAGGAACGTCTCACTGGTTCGCGCGAGAGAGGCCGGGGTTAGGAAAGGGCAATCCCTCCACTTGCGCTTTCGGGCTGGTATTGGGGAGTGATGGCCTCGTTGCCTTGTCCACTACGGGATGGTCTCGTAGCCTCGTCCACTACAAGATGGTCTCGTTGCCTCGTCCACTACAAGATGGTCTCGTTGCCTCGTCCACTACAAGATGGTCTCGTTGCCTCGTCCACTACGGGATGGCCTCGTTGCCTCGTCCACTACGGGAAGGTCTCGTTGCCTCGTCCACTACGGGGAGGATCGGTTTGGGAGTTTTGTAGATACTTCGTTCCCGTCGGTGTCCGTTATTCTTAAACACCAATTCACGCAGGGCCCAAGGAAACTTGATACGGTCGTTTCGTTATCAATAAAGAACAGGCGTCTGTATTTTTTAAACGACTTACATCCATTCTAAAGGGATGCCCCTCAGTGGATGTTGAATTGGTTTTAGTGAATCGGATTGGCGATGTCAATAAAATTTAAGTTCCTTGGGCTGGAAAACATGTTTCGAAGATTTGACCACGAATGTTTCGAATGACACGAATGAAGAACTGAACAGCCGGAGGGATCGCCACAAGAGACACAAGGGGACACGAAAGGTTGGATGGTGTATGCCGAGGGCATGGATTGAGGTTGTTAATTTCTTCTTTTGTGGGTTCTTGTGTTTCTTGTGGCTAATTGATTGCTTGTTTTAGAAGGGTATTAGTGATCCACCGATAGTTCTCACATTGCGATTGTGAGGTTTTACATTCGTGTCATTCGTTTAATTCGTGGTAATAAAAATGGGTTTGAGAAAGAGGGAGTTCTTGCTTCGGGAGACAGTCCAATCTCTGGCGAGATCGGCTACGGGGGGGCGGAGGCCGGGGGAGAAAAGGGCAATCAATCCACGTGCGCGTTTGGGATGGGATTTAAAGCAGTCCCTCGCTTACGCTGGCGGGGTGGGATGGGGGCGGGAACGGGCCTGGAGACCCGTTCTACGATTTCGATCCCTTGGATTGGCCCGGGATTTGCTTAGGGTGGTTTCATGCAGTTGGAACTGCCAACTAAACCGTTTCACTACGAAACCAAATCAGAGGTGCTCTATGACTTTCCGGATGGACAAACTGACGATCAAAGCCCAAGAAGCCATTGTTGCGGCTCAATCCAAAGCCGCGTCACTCGGGAATCCAGAGCTGGATCCTCTGCATCTTCTCGACGCGCTTCTCCATGATCAAGAAGGGGTGGTCGTACCTCTCCTGAAAAAAATCGGCGCCTCACTCGAAAAAATTCAAACCATAACGGCCAGCGAACTTGATCGGCTACCTCGCAGCTCAGGAGGCCGTCAACCTGGCATCGGACCCAGCCTGCAAAAAGTTCTCGAGGCCTCAGCATCGGCCGCGACCTCGATGAAAGACGAATATGTTAGCACCGAACATTTCTTGCTCGCCCTCTGCCGCACCACAAACAAAGCGGGCGATGTCCTCAAACTGATGGGGATCGACGAAAACGATATTCTCGGTGCGCTCCAATCGGTGCGAGGTAGCGCTCGTGTCACGGACCAAACCCCTGAAGGCAAATTCCAAGCTTTAGAAAAGTACGGCATCGATCTCGTGGACTTGGCCACCAAAAACAAATTGGATCCTGTCATTGGCCGAGATAATGAGATCCGCCGCGTCATTCAGGTGCTATCGCGTCGGACCAAAAACAATCCCGTCCTAATCGGTGAACCGGGAGTCGGTAAAACCGCAATAGCCGAAGGTCTTGCTCAACGAATCGTCGCTGGGGATGTTCCTCAATCACTCAAAAATCGGCGTGTGATTGCCCTCGACATGGGCTCCTTGATCGCGGGCACCAAATTCCGCGGTGAATTCGAAGAACGTTTGAAAGCGGTCTTGCGAGAAGTCAAAGACTCCGGTGGTGATGTGATTCTCTTTATCGATGAACTTCACACTGTTATCGGAGCTGGTGCTGCAGAGGGATCGAGTGACGCTGCCAATCTGCTCAAACCCGAACTTGCTCGTGGCCAACTCCGCTGCGTCGGAGCGACCACTCTCGATGAATACCGTAAGCACATTGAAAAAGATGCTGCTCTCGAACGTCGCTTCCAACCTGTCTATGTCGGTGAACCAAGCGTTGAAGACACGATTACCATTCTTCGCGGTTTGAAGCCTCGCTATGAAGCACACCATGGAATTAAGATTCGTGATGCGGCTCTCGTCGAAGCAGCGAAATTGTCGAATCGGTATATCTCGGATCGTTTCTTGCCAGACAAGGCGATCGACCTCGTTGATGAGGCCTCAGCTCGGATTGCGATGGAACGGGATAGCGTCCCTGTCGAAATCGATTCGTTGCAGCGTCGACTGCGACAACTCGAAATTGCTCAGCGACAATTAAACGATGAATCGTCTGACGACGATACGGAAGATTCCTTGGCTGACATCGAAGCAGAAGTTCAAAAGGTTCAAAAAGAACTGGCAACCCTGCGTGAAAAATGGGAGGCCGAGAAGCTCGGGCTGTCAGGCGTGGGATCCATTCGCAAGAAGCTCGATCAAGTCGAAGGGGAATTTCGTCAGCTTGAAGCCAAGATTAAGGACAAGCAATCCGCGGGACTCGGCGTCGAAGAACGCGATTATCAACGACTTTACGAATTGGATCAAGAACGCAAAAAGCTCATCATTGAACTACAATCCGAAGAGACCGAACATCCGCAAGTCACTCCGAACGAAGAGCGTCGATTGCTCCGAACGGAAGTCACACCAGATGAAATTGCGGCTGTTGTGAGCTCTTGGACAGGTATTCCCGTTACGAGAATGCTTGAATCAGAACGAGCCAAGCTGCTAGTGATGGAGGATCGATTGCATCAGCGCGTCGTGGGCCAAGAAAAGGCTGTTGAGGCTGTTAGCAATGCGGTGCGCCGAAGTCGCAGTGGTTTGCAAGATCCAAATCGACCAATCGGTTCCTTTTTATTCCTTGGACCGACTGGGGTTGGAAAGACGGAGCTCTGCAAGGCGCTGGCCGAGGTCATGTTCGACGACGATACCGCCATGGTCCGAATTGACATGAGCGAATTCATGGAAAAACATACGGTCAGTCGCTTGGTCGGTGCCCCTCCGGGATATGTCGGCTATGAAGAGGGGGGCCAACTTACCGAGGCAGTTCGCAGACGTCCATATAGTGTCGTGTTGCTTGATGAGATGGAAAAGGCGCATAACGATGTGTTTAACATCCTTCTCCAAGTGCTCGATGATGGTCGACTGACGGATGGTCAGAACCGAACTGTCGATTTTACCAATACCGTGGTGGTCATGACCAGCAACGTCGGTAGCCAGATGATTCAACGAGTAGCAGAGGAGGGTGGGGACGAGAACGATATGCATGCGGCGGTACAAGATTCGCTGAAGGCTAGGTTCTTGCCTGAGTTCTTGAATCGAATCGACGAGACGATCATCTTCGAACCGTTGGCCAGAGATCAGATCCATCGCATTGTACGGTTGCAGATTCGACGGCTGGAGCAACAGCTGCTTGAAAAGCATGTGCCATTCTCGATCTCCGAGAGAGCGATCGATGCCATTGCAGACGAGGGATATGATCCGGTCTATGGAGCCAGACCGCTCAAGCGAGTGATTCAGCGAAGGTTGCAAAACCGAATCGCGAGCGAATTGCTCAAGCGAGATGCGGATGACATGACACCCGTCTCCGTCGACTATATTGACGGAGAATTTGTGATTGGATCAGCAGACATGCGAGCGACCGTTTAAGTTTATCTTACGCGTGTTAGTCGGCCATAGAGTCCAGCGATAGCAATCGCGAGGAGAATCAATCCGAGTCCATACCAGACGACTACGGGGACTCCCGCGATTTCATTTCTGGAGACGAGGTTGTAGGCAAATGCACACAACCCGATAAAGACGGCATATACGGCTGTGAAGAACGCGAGAAGCCAGAGCGATAACCTCTGACGTGAGCGAAGCTGTTCGGCCGTTTCGGTTTCTAAAGAGCTTTTGTTTTCATGCATCATGATTGAATTATCCTTGACTAGATGCTCGGCGAAGCAATTGAATGATCGAACGGACACCATCGGTTCTTAGGAGTCCCACGCGATAGATTCGGCCCGCTAGGTAAACCATAAAGCTAGTGGACAGCAGCATGACAATGGCCCCAAGAGCGGGCTGCCACGCAGGTACGGTCGTGCCCGATGCCAGTCGCAATACCATAGTCATTGGGCAGCTTGGTGGGAAGAAGCTCAACGTCGTAGCGACCAATCCGTTAGGGTCCCGCACTGCGATAAACCAGACCATCACTGGAGCCATGAGCATTAGCCAAACGGGAAGCAAGAGAGATTGAGCTTCTTTGAGTTCGTTGACGGATGCACCAACGACTAGAAAGATCGAGCTAAAGAATAGGACCCCCAAGATTTGAAAAAGGATAAACCAGGGAATGACACTCACAGGCAAGCTCGACATGAGATTTTGCTGGTTCAGAACAAAGAGTCCTCCGCAGCCATAAAGAAGGAAGATCACCATGGAGCCAGCAACATTTCCGAGTAGTTTGCCTCCCATTAATTGTGAAGGGCTGACAGCGCCGATAAGAACCTCCGAGATCCGAAGGCTTTTTTCTTCCATCGCACTTTCGAGCATAGGCTGGGCTGCCATCATGATGACCAAGAACATGAGCATCATGACCCCAAAGGGGAGAAACATGGCTTTGATGGCATCGAGTGGGGATTGATCCTTTTGTGGCGATTCTTTTTCTACAGGGCGATTCGCGACGACATCGACATCGCTGCGCACCATTTGCAGAATTCGCGGATCGAGGGAGTCGAGTTGAAACTGTTGAATGCGGGTGCTTCGTACCTTTTGCGATAACCAGCCGGAGAGCCAGCGTCTCGCGGGGCTCATCATCGAATCAAAGCTATAGAATTTGGTGAGGTCTGGTGATTTTGCTGAGCCCTCTGTTGCCGAGCCCTCTGTTGCTAGTGTAGAGCCAGAGTCTGCTATGGGTGCCGATGGATCGAGTGCGAGAGCAAAGTCTGGCTTATCGAGTATGGATTTCGGGATCTCAACGAAGCCGTAGATTTTTCCTTGTCGGATCGATTCACTTAGATTCCAACGGTCTTCATCATTAAGTGTCGAGGAGGGGGAGGATTCGAGAATGTAACGGTCGCTAGGGGACATACCGAGATCGCTGGCGTCGGGTGCGGGCTGGCTGGCGATGGATTCGTTGTAGGCATCAGCGGATTTTTTGAGTTCCTCGAATAGGACTCCAGTGCCATCAGCGACCACAATTTTCAGTTCGCGATTGCCACCTACTTTTTGGAGAGTAGGAAGTAACAGAAAGCTACCGAACATAAGAATGGGCATCATGATCAGACTAAAGAGAAATGCTTTGGTTCCGACCATCGCCACGTATTCGCGGTAGGCAATCACGAAAAGTTTGTACACGGTTTACTCCGGTTTAAGCAATTTGAGTTCGTTTCGCATGCTCTCGCGCATGTATTCGTCGAGAGCTGCCAAGTTGGGATCGGAATCGCTAAGATTGGATCGTTCGATGATGAGCCGAGCAGCGCAGCCAACGATTTCACCTTTAGTGCCAGCAGCTTTGACAGTGACTAAATTGCCCTCTTGTTTGAGGATTTCGGCGGTCACCTCGAGCGTTTGGCCTGGGGTCATAAAGTCTGCGAACTTGACGTTTCTGGCTTCTTTAAGCACGAGGAGAGAGTGTCGAAACTCCTCGCTGCAGCGGATGAGCCAGCAAGAGGCTTGGAAGAGGGCTTCGAGCATCAGGACGCCGGGCATGACTTTAAACAGAGGGAAGTGATCTCGAAGATAGTCTTCGTTTCCTTGTACTTGTTTGGTGGCTCGGATTTTCTCGCCGGGGATAATCTCCGAAATGCGATCGAGTTGTCGAAAACGCATGCAGGTATCTGTAGTCTTGGTCATTTTCAAAGAAGCAGTATAGATAACGGCGATATTTAAAGACCTGAAGTTTAGATGCCGGGGAGGCTGGCGAGAAGAGTCGATTGCACCATTCGCCGTATAAAACCGGCATATGTCCAGGTTGTCCATGGGACAACGCCAGAAGGCGCTATTTTGTAGTGGACGACGCCAGGAGGCCAGCCCCTGTAGTGGACGACGCTAGGAGGCCAGTGGCGCTGCGGGGGAGGGCATTGTCGGTTGGGGGTGTAGCAGGGTTCGTGCCAATGCAAAGGCCTCGTTGCCTCGTCCACTACAAAAAATGGGACTCGTTGCCTCGGCCAATACGGGGGAATCTGCGATTTGGGAAATCGGATGCTACGCATCGGTCTTGTAGTGGACGACGCTAGGAGGCCAGTGGTGCTGCGGGGGGAGGGCGTTGTCGGTTGGGGAGCGTAGCAGGGTTCGCGACAATGCAAAGGCCTCGTTGCCTCGTCCACTACGGGGGCTGGCCTCGTTGCCTCGGCCACTACAAGAAATGGGACTCGTTGCCTCGGCCACTACAAGACGGGGCTCAACGGTGGAGTTGCTGCAAGCCATGCTTGCGGAGGTGAGAAATGATCTTATCAAGACTGGTTCGAAAACTTGGATCAAAAGGTCGTAACTCGGGATAGCCAGGAATGATACAACCCGTGTATTTGTATTGTGCATATCCATCAATCGGAACCAGTCCCGCTCGCTCTGGATTTCTGGCGATGTAGTCGCAGATCTGTTCGAATGCCTCCGGGCGACGCTCTTCGTCCGTCAAAACGTGATCATACGATTGATCCTGCAGCGCGAATCCAATACGCTCCAATGAATCTTCGCATCTACTTCGAAAGTGCTTCGTTGCGTTTAGTTGATCCGTTCCATTTAAGAGCCCCATCCAGACCATGTGGATATGGTCTGGCATTAGGCAAAACACAGGACAGGCTATGCCGTATCGAAACATAGAATGCGTAAGCAACTCTCTGAATCGATAAAGGAATACAGGTGTCAGCCAACCTTGCTTTCGGTCGCGAATGGTATGCGTCCAATGAACGATCGTTTGGCCGAGATAATATTCCCTTGGCAATCGAGTGAGATGTTCTCGATTCGGCATGACGAGCGGGGGCAGCAATAAGTAACGGGGTGTGTGACGTTGGCTAGTGGCCGCCGTTGCTGGGGGAAGGGCGATGGCACTGGTGCTGAGATCATAGCAGGGTTCGTGCCCGGGCAAAGGCCTCGTTGCCTCGGCCACTACAAAAAATGGGACTGGTAGCCTCGGCCGCGAAAATGCAAAGGCCTCGTAGCCTCGTCCACTACGGGGAAAATCGGATGCTACGCATCGGTTTTGTAGTGGACGACGCTAGGAGGCCAGTGGCGCTGCGGGGGAGGGGGATGTCGGTTGGGGGTTTAGCAGGGTTCGCGACAATGCAAAGGCCTCGTAGCCTCGGCCACTACAAAATATGGGCCTCGTTGCCTCGGCCAATACAAGATGGGCCAGGTGGCCTCGGTAGTTAGGGGGGCGGGAGCACGGTGCTTTGGATTTCGCCGGAGGCAAGTTTGGTTCTGATAGTTTGACCTGGAACAACTTCCTGCGCCGATGTGATTAGCTTGCCCGTCTCGGCGTCAACTGTCAGCGAATATCCCCGGGCTAATACGCCGAGAGGACTCAACGCTTCTAAAACTTGTGCATGCTGTTGCAATGTGTTTTTGGCCGCTTCTAGCTTTTGGTCAATTGCCAAATCCATGTCTCGGTAAAAGTCATCCAGTCGTTGACTCGGCCGTTCCAAAAGTCGTTCCGGCTCGGCTAAGATCGGCCGATCGGCAAGCGACGCTAATTGTCCCTCGGCTCGCTCATATTGGTATCCGACTAAACTCCGAAGACGATTGTGAACACCCTCTAACTGATTTAGCAACTCCTCTCGATGGGGAGCGATGATCTCCCCTGCTTCCGTTGGTGTTAAGGCACGTACGTCCGCTGCTAAATCACACAAAGTTACATCGATCTCGTGACCCACAGCTGAGATGGTTGGCAACGGGCAATCTGCTACCGCTCGTACGACAATCTCTTCGTTAAAGGCCCATAAGTCTTCAATCGAGCCACCACCACGCCCAACCACCAAGACATCCAACTCCGGCCGAATTCGCGCCGCCGCTTTAATTCCTCGGGCGATCTCCTCGGCTGCTCCTTCCCCTTGTACTTTGGATGGGATAATTAATACACTCGCTACGGGCCATCGTCGCTTTAACACTTGAAGAAAGTCTTGGATTGCAGCACCGGAGGGGCTGGTTACGAATCCGATCCTAAACGGGAACTGAGGTAGCGGCTTTTTGCGTTCCTGCGCAAACAATCCTTCTGAATCCAGCTTCTTGTATAACTTTCGAAAGGCCGCTTGAAGCGCCCCGAGTCCTTGTTCCTCAACTCGGCTAATGACGATTTGGTAATTGCCACGAGGTGAATACACATCCAATCGACCTTGGACAATGACCGCCATACCTTCAGACAAATCGACATCGATTCGTTCCAAAGTAGATCGCCAAATGACCCCAGCAATCTGACCTCCGGCGTCTTTCAACGTAAGATAGATATGTCCCGCATTCGATTGGGTGAGATTGCTTATTTCACCGGCTATCCAAATTGTGCCAAAGGTCTTGTCTATGATTCTCTTGAGGCACTCGTTTAATTCGCTGACCGAGTAAGGTGCATCCAGCGATTGGCCAGGGCCTGGTTTCAAATTCTTTGCAGCTTGCTTCGGGGCATCTTTTTGTTCGTTGCCAAAAAACGCCTCTTCGTCGTTGCTCCAAAGAAATCCGGTCATGGCCAAAGAGTCTCTCTAAAGGTAGTGTAGAACGGATGCTCGTCATCCCGTTTGCGTCCATGCTCAACCCATTCCTCGGCTTCGGTGGTCACCTCGACCAAGGTATCTTGCAACTGTTTATGCAGGACTTCGATTTCTTCTTTGCTCACTTTTTTGGGGACTCGCATAATTTCACCGAGAACCAATCGAGCCCGAGCGCCAGGTCTAGGAACAGCAAATTTGTCCCATGCTCCATTAAACCGCAAAGCGCGTTCGTACCCGACGCCGATAGGAACGATTTGGGCCCCTAACATGCTTGCCAAATACAGGCACCCGTTTTGTGCGACTCGTCGTGGCCCTCTCGGTCCGTCTGGAGTGATAACAAAACTCTTGCCTCGTAATTGTTTGACCATTTTCAACGCGGCTTCGCTTCCGCCTCGTTTCGAGGAACCGCGCACGGAGCTGTAGCCAAAGTGATTGCCCAATCCCACGATCCAGTCTGCGTCGGCGCTCTGGCTGGCCAGGAGTACCAAGCCGCAGCCTTGACGGCAGCAGGTAGGGACTAACATGTATTCGTGCCAGATGACAAAGATCGTTGGATCTTTAAATCCGTACATGGCCGGATCCCCGAGAGGATCTCGCCGAGCGATTTTACAATCGACGGTATGTATCCAGGCGTTTACGAGACCAGACAAGCACTTACCAACGGTGTAAATTGCGGCTTGTCTCGCTACGGACCGAAGCGAGATGCTACCCATTACGCGTGAACCTGCCAGCGTCCTGTGAATACCTCTGTGGCTGGACCTGTCATCATGACATGGTTGGTGGATTCATCCCAAGTCAGTTTTAACTGGCCACCGATAAGGTTGTTAACAATCGTGCGATCGGTTCTACCCGTTAGAACTCCCGCTACACAAACCGCGCTTGCGCCTGTTCCGCAGGCCCACGTCTCTCCTGATCCCCGCTCCCAAGTTCTCTGGTTAACCTCACCGCGGGCTAAGACCTCAACAAATTCGACGTTCACCTTTTTCGGGAACCGATCATCCTTTTCGATGAGGGGACCGATGCCGAGAACTAATTCATCGTCAACTTCAGGAACAAATATGACACAGTGAGGATTTCCCATCGACACGCAGGTTGCGAAGAGCTTGCGGCCTTTGATTTCGATCGGAACGTTTACCACGTGTTGGCCAGCGGGGGCTAAAGTCGTGGGGATCAAGCTGGCTTCTAAACGGGGCTCCCCCATGTCGACGGTAATTTGCTCTGCAAGTCCGTTTTTGGCGTGGATTTGCAATGAAAGAATCCCGGCGCCTGTCTCGATGCGGAGTTGATCACGCGTAGCAATACCGTGGTCGTAAACATACTTGGCCACACAACGAATGCCGTTGCCGCACATTTCCGACTCGCTGCCATCCGCGTTGAACATGCGCATCTGGGCATCGGCTTGTTTACTCGGGAGAATGAGAATCAATCCATCACCACCAACACCAAATCGACGGTGGGAGATATCGATGGCCAGTTTTTCAAGATCGTTTGGGAGGGAATTGGCAAAGCCATTAACGTACACGTAATCGTTACCCGCTCCGTGCATTTTCGTGAATTCAATTGATGTCATGATGTCCGTATCTTAGCCTGGAAGTCGAAAGTCAGGATCTGCAATGCCACGGATTAACTCCGCAAGCCGACTGTACATTTGAAGCATCAATTGCCAAGTTGCCAAGTCAACATCGATCTTTGCTCGTTTTTCATTGTGTTGGGCTCCGTCAATGACCTCTCCGACTCGAGCGTGGAAGTACTCAAACAATTCTGCTAGCTGGGCGGCTTGGCTGGGACTTAGCCGATCCGGAAGAGGTGGTGGCTGATTTAGATCTCGCAGAGCTCGAACAGATTCAGCCAATCCCGGTCCTAGATCAAAATCGCCCAAGTCATCTTCTTCAGGGGTTTTACCAGCGATTTTCTCGACCGCAGTCAGGCTCTCTTGGACTCGAGAGTTGATTTGTTCGTGCGTCCCGAACAAAAGCATGGTCCGTCCCACTGATATGATATCGCCGAACCGTAGGATCCTAAGCTGACAGTCTTGGCCGTTGACTCGAGTGCCGTTTGTGCTTTCTAAGTCGGTCAGAACCAGATGCTCATTGTCTTCCTGGATCTTGCAATGGAAACGGCTTATCCGCTCGTCGTTAAGCTGGATGGAGTTTCCTTCTTCTCTCCCGATCGATATAGGGGTTTTCATGTCAGAGAAAACCTTGCCTCGGTCAGCCCCTTGCACTACTCGGAGCGTCAATCTAGACATTGCAACCTCGTTCCTGGAACTTCAAATGGACAATCTACATCATAACACAAATTTCAAACTGTTGGATCAGCAGGTTTTGGCTGGCGACCAGCTCCTGTCAAATAGTAGATTGCCCCTATCAAAGTGGTCGCAAGCAGCAGTCCGCGAAAGAAAATCGCCATCACTAAAGGAGAGTATCCTTCAGGCAGTTCTCCTATCTGCTTAAACAGCCCATCAATAGCGGCTTCTTGCAGCCCTAATCCGCCCGGAGTAATGGGCAGGGTTGCTGCCGCAATTGCAGGAGGGATTGCTGTAAAATGATCCCGCACGGATGGCGTTTGGTCATACAAAGCATGGGAAACCAGCACGCAACTCAGTGTCAAAAGGGTGTGCACCACGACGCTCGAAAGAACCACTTCCATGAGCAAGCGATATCTCCCCTGGAAGACCATACAAGCATCAACGAATCTACGTGCATGGTGCCCTATCCAGGGTAGCCGCAAAAGCTGCTTGGTTGGCAATTTGCGTCCTAAGGTTGCCACAGCCAGCAAGCCAATCACTCCGATCGCGGCCAGGATTGTAGAACCCCAGCGAATCGTATCTAGGATTCCATTGTGTAGTTTGGAGGTCTGAAGAATTGTTGCTGTAATCAGAAGCAATCCGAGCAATCCAATGGCCCGGTCCACTAAAACAGAGGCAACGACTTCGGTTCGCTTTCCTTGTGATCGCCGAGCGGCTTCAATCGCTTTGAAGAGGTCACCCCCAACGGAACCAATGCTGACTTGGTTGAGCAAATTGCCGATGAAGCCAAGCCTAATTGCCTCGGGTAGTGACATTGCCACACCCACAGCTCTGGCAAGAAGCATCCAGCGCCAAAAAGAAACGAGGATGGCCGTTAGGGTTACTACTAACCCCTGGGCGAGAAAGCTCCAATCCTTCTTTTGACTGGTAAGAACCTGCCAATGCTCCTCAGGAAAGTTTCGCCACAACCAATATATGATTGCGGCGAGAACAAGGAGTTTGAACGCAAGGAGGAAGTGCTTTAAACTGCCGGGAACGCTCATCCGATTCAAGAGCTTTGAATCGGGGATTAACCCAATACGGCTTTCGCAAGCTTGGAGGCGTTAGCAGTACTTTCCCAAGTGAACTCAGGATCGTTTCGTCCGAAGTGTCCCCCAGAGGAGGTCTTGACGTAGATCGGTCGTCGCAGATCGAGATACTCAATGATTCCCCGTGGAGTCAGGTCGTAAAACGATTTCACTGCTTCGCAGATCACTTCGTCCGCAACCTTACCGGAGCCTTGGGTGTCGACTCGAACGCTAACCGGCTTGCTAACGCCGATTGCATACGCAACTTGAACTTCGCAGCGATCCGCAATTCCAGAGGCAACAATGTTCTTGGCAACGTGGCGAGCCATGTAAGCAGCGCTTCGGTCAACCTTGGTTGGATCTTTACCGCTGAATGCACCACCGCCGTGTCGTCCCCAGCCACCGTAAGTATCGACGATGATCTTGCGACCGGTCAAACCACTGTCCCCGTGAGGTCCGCCGACGACGAAGTTACCGGTTGGATTGATGTGATATTCGATACTGTCAGTGATCAGTTCCTTTGGCAAGCAAGGGTGAATGACCTTTTCGATTACGAATGATCGAATTTCTGCTTGGGATACCGATGGTGCGTGTTGAGTGGAAACAACAACGTTATTGATTCCAACTGGCTTAAAGCCATCGTAAACGATCGACACTTGGCTCTTAGAGTCAGGTCGTAGCCAGTCCACTTCTTTGGCAAAACGTGCTTCGGTCAGTCGATTGGTGATTCGGTGAGCTAATGCAATCGGGAGGGGCATCAACTCAGGGGTATCGTTACAAGCGTAACCGAACATCAACCCTTGGTCGCCTGCGCCAATATCTTTATTGTCGGAAGAATCGACACCCATTGCAATGTCTGGGCTTTGGCGGTCCAAAGCAACCATGACGTTGCAGGTCTTGCCGGAAATACCGGTTTCATCATCGTCGTAGCCAACATCCAAAATGGCTTGGCGAACAATGTCGGCATAATTCACAATTGCCTTGGTGGTGATTTCACCAACAATCAACGCTAGACCCGTTGTAACAACCGTTTCGCATGCGACCCGGCTCATGGGGTCTTGTGCCAAAAGTGCATCAAGAACACTATCAGATATTCGGTCAGCCAATTTATCTGGGTGACCCATGGAAACAGATTCGCTCGTAAAAATGTACTTGCCAGACGCCACGAAATTACCTCCCTTGGAGGGATCAGAACCAAGAAACCTGTAAACTGGAAAGAGAACAGTTTAGCCACCACTCCAAGTTCCTTGAAGGTGTAATAAACATTCCCTTATGAATTGTTTCCAAGTCCAGCCAAAACCGTGACAAACAACCCGGAGATTCCATGCGTTTTCCATCCGAATTGACTGCAGAAACCAAGAATAATCGATGTTTTGGCGGTTTAGACGGTCGGCAGAGACACAACGGCATCAAATCGGAGGGACACAAACTGGCCGGTTCGTTAACATCATCTTCTTTAACATTATCACGGCTACCCGGGACTTCCTCGAGCTTGAGAGACTTTCTCCCATGCCTCTCGGTTCTAGTCATCTTTTTCTGTTCAACCCTCAGCCACACCGAAGTCTTTGGCACGGATGAAAAACCGAGTATCAAATTTGTTCGACTACAGTCTCCTTGGCAACGAGGGGTGGCTCCTGGCTCGAGTTTTGAAATCTCGGTTGATGGGTCACGATTTAGCATTCATGGCGATGTGGTTGATACGAATGTAGTCAGCCCAACTGAGGGTGAACCCGCTTTAGATTATTCCAGATACGATCACATACTTTTTGCGTGGTCTTTTTCACCGTTGGCATTGGAATTTGAAGAGATAGAAATTTTTCCTAATGGACAATTCAGGACTTTTCGAAAGGATCTTTCGAAAAAAGAAGCCGAGCCCTCTAGTCATCTGCTACCAGAACTCCGCGTTACCAAGACTGCAAACGGATTTCGATTTGAATGCGATATCGTTCCCATCAAAGGCGAAGCATTCGATGCGACCAACAATGCTCCCCTCTACGTTTCGTTGTCCCAAATCGATGTCTCTCGGGATGGCGAGGCATCTCGCTGGTATTGCTCAAGTATTCCAGCTACATTGCAGCCAGATCGATTTCACGCATCATCGTTTGCACGGCTCGATTCGTTCCCTTCTGAAAAACAAGAAATTGGCGAAGGAGATGTTTTAACGCAATCGAAATTGGTTAACAGCAGTTTTCGAATAGCGGAATTCGAACTGAGAAACAAATGGGACCAATATGCTTCACAGCCAAGTACTCTAAGTCTGGCTCAAAAGTGGTATGAAGACATAACGAGCTTTCCGGATTCCGAGCGATTTTTGGAGCGAACACGGAGCGGGGAACGACTGAAGCCAATCGATCTGGGGGATGAGCAAACCCCAAAGCGGCTAACAGATGCTCGCTCTGAGAGGATTAACCAATTGTTGGGCCAGAGCTGGAGTATTAACCTCGGTCGAATTGAGGACCTTAGCACATGCCTACCTCTGACGATTCGGACCTCAACATCTATGAGCGACACAACTCAATTCGAGTCTCTCGTGATGTGGCTGGAAAGCAATCGTCTACAAATCGCATTGTTGCAAAACAACGCAGGTGTTTACTGGGGATCTACGAGTTTGCCGCTTGAACATGCCAGCCACCCAGAGAGAGTCACGAGTATTACGCTCGCATCCGACGGGTCAACCAACGGCGTGGGCTACGAGTTGTACGCGAATTCCAAGCCGCTCAACTTAATAACGCATCAGGCGAACAATCTCCGATTACCGACTGATTCGCCTACTCTTTCGGAAAATCAAAGCAAGCTCGCTCATGGCGAATGGAGCATTAAAACCACGAATGCCAATCTGAAAATTGACTTATACAATACGAAACTGACTCCGATTGAGATTTTGTCGCTGGATCCGAACGCAAAGCTTTTAAGCTGGTCCGAACTAACGGAGGAAATGCATGAAGCGTGGCGACTTCATTATGTTTTCTGCATCGATCCGGAAGGTAGGTACTATCTGGAGAGCTTGAAACATTACACTTCTAGCCAAGCAGAATTACTCAGAAGGAGCAAGAAACCAGCCAAGAAGTAGCCCGACGGAGCTTTATTTTCCTTTCAATCTGGGCCAAAATGGGAGGACTGTTTGTCCTTTCACTTTTGGAGCCATACACATGACTCGCTCAACGCGTCGAAACTTTCTGAAGTCCACCGCTGCCGTCACCGCAGCAGCTGCCTCTACCCCTTATTTTCTTACCAGTGCTAACGCAAAGCCACTTTCAGCTAACGACCGATTCGTTATTGGTTGCATTGGAACGGGTAGCATGGGAACCGGCGACGCCGAGGGGGTAGCGAACTTTGGCGATGTCGTTGCTGTTTGCGATGTGGATACCAACCACATGGAGCGAGCTCGCAACAGTGACAAGATCGGCAAAGGCAAAGCCGAGATGTACAAAGACTATCGCAAACTGCTTGATCGCAAAGACATCGAGGTAGTCACCATCGTTACGCCAGATCACTGGCATACCAAGATCGCCATCGAAGCCTTGCAAGCTGGCAAGCACGTCTTCTGCCAAAAGCCACTCACGCTGACTCTTGAGGAAAACGTCCGCATCCGCGCAGCTGCGATGAAGTATCCAGATCGAGTGTTCATCGTAGGTACCCAGCAACGATCTGACAAAGATCGATTCATGCGAGCGGTAAACATGGTTCAGAATGGATTGCTCGGAGACATCAAGAAGATCACGTGCGGCATCAACGGGGGCGATGTCGGCGGACCGTTTATGAAGTCAGCTCCCCCTGCTCACTTGGATTGGGATGTTTGGCAAGGTCAAGTGGAGCCGGTCGACTACATCAAAGAGCGATGCCACTACCAGTACCGTTGGTGGTATGAGTATTCTGGTGGCAAGTTCACAGACTGGGGTGCTCACCACATAGATATCGCGCTTTGGGCCGCGGGCATGACCAACAAGGGATCTGGCCCGGTCGAAGTTGACGGTTCCGACGCGAATCACCCAGTGGAATTTAAAGATGGTTATCCAACCGTCGACAATCACTACAACACTTCCCATGATTTCAATATTGTCCACAAGTTTGCAAACGATATGGAGATTCATGTTACAAGTCGTGGCGACAACGGAGTTCTAATTGAAGGTACCAAGGGGCGAATCTTCGTCAACCGAGGCAAGATCAGTGGCGCACCAATTGAAGAGAATTGGGACAAGGATGTTTTCAATGAAGAGGCGTTGGTCAAACTCTACAACGGGAAGCCGTTCGAATGGCACAAAGCCAACTTCTTCCGATGCGTTCGCGAAGGAGGCACTCCGGTATCGGATCTGCACTCCCATTTGCAAACTATGAACATTTGCCACCTATCGGTTATTGCAGCACGCCTCAAGCGAAGCTTTAAGTGGAATCCTGAAACAGAAATGATCGAAGGGGATGAACAAGCGGCTTCGATGCAAGCACGTAAGCAAAGAGCTGGCTACGAAGTTCCGATTGTTAGCTAAGCTGACCGATCAGATTGTGGATTAGTTGAAGTGAAAGAAAGGCGAGGATAGTCACCTCGCCTTTTTTTATTGCGATTCGATACCCTCAATGGTTCTAAGGAGTTAAACTTAGATCGCTCAAACTATGCCAAATCGCGACTTACCTCATTGTCCAAACTCATGTCAGATCGATTTCAAACGACTCAATTAAGCTTGATTGACAGGCTTGGTGATTTGGACGATCGAGATGCTTGGACAACCTTTATCGAAATCTATCATCCCGCGATTTTGGCTTCACTTCGGCGTAGAGGCTTGCAAGAATCCGACGCAGACGATGTTGCGCAAAAGGTCTTGATGTCTGTCGCTAGAAGCTTGGCTGCTAGGCCTCATGATCCCAATGTCGCCATGTTTAGGACTTGGTTACAGACCATCATCAAAAACGCGGCCATCAACGCGATTCAACGACAACCCAAAGATCGAGCGGTTGGAGGAGAGGCTGCAGATGCTTTCCAGAATTTAGTGGAACCAGACCAGAACTCGGTTTGGGATGATCTTGATTACCGAAGATCGTTGCTCGAAAAAGCCGCTCAGCGAATCCAAAACGATTATACTCCCGATGTTTGGACAGCCTTTTGGAGGACCGCGATTCTAGGAGAATCCATAGAGGATGTTGCAGCGTCGCAGGGCAAGAGTGTTGGGAGCATCTATGCAGCTAGGAGTCGAGTTATCAAGCGACTTCGAGACGAAGTCCAAAAGGTTGAAGAAGAAATTGACGGGCTCGCTTAACACCTCAATGCACCGAACAACGTCTAGCTACCGCTCTAAGATCAATGTAACCGGGCCGTCATTCAGAAGATTGACCTTCATATCGGCTCGAAATCGGCCTCTCGCAACAGTAATGCCAGCCATTTCTATCGATTCGCAGAACGCGACGTAAAGAGATTCCGCCATTTCGGGTGGCGCGGCAGAATCGAAGCTTGGTCGCCGCCCTTTGTTGCAATCACCATACAGAGTAAATTGGCTAACAACAAGAATTTCACCCTGGATGTCTTGGACTGATAGATTCATCTTGCCGTTAGAATCTTCAAATGCTCGTAGCCCAATACACTTCTCCGCCATCCATTTGACTGTTTCTTGCGAGTCTTCTTTCGCGATTCCTAATAGAATAAGCCAGCCGGAATCAATCTTGCCAACGCACTCACCGGCGACGGTTACCGATGCTTGAGTCACTCGCTGAAGAACGGCACGCATGGTTTACCAACGCATTTCCATTTGATCAACAATATGATTGGCGAGTCTTTCGACGAGTCGCTGATTGGCAGTTGCAATCGATTGCCCAGCCTCAGGAACAAAGTTCTCGTTATCAGCAAAATAGAAGGTCGTTTCACCGTTGGGCAAGAAACGGGTTTCAATTAACGGAACATTGCGTCGATCCACCCATTGGACTTCGACCGACATCACCGTTTGGAGTAATCGCGATTCGTCGGTCGGCGTTTCCGCAGTCACACGTTTCGAGTCAGCGGTTATTCGACAATTCAAAACAGAATCCGACGAAGCGAAATCGGATAGTTTATAGGGTGTCCTGCGTTCGATCTCTTTCTGAATGGCTTCTGTTAGCAACACCCCAAGCTCCGGACGAAAAGAATCAGACCGCACAACAGGAATGTGTATGGTTCGAATGTCGTTCCGATAGAGAGAGCGGTTTCCAAATTGATAGCCAGCACAACCTGCGACCAAGGTCGCAAACGCAAGAGCGAACAGAGTGACGAAACGATGGGAAACCATTTAGCGTCGTCCTACGTTACTACCGTTCGAGGCGCCGTAGGGCGCGTTCCGATCTGCCGTCCGAGAAATCTCATCTCTTCGTTGCGAGTCCAATGATTCGGCCGGTAGCGGACGGATCAGTGGCTTAAACTTATCGTTCTCCGGGAACAAAGTGGTTAGAGACTGTAGGTACCGAGTGGGTACATCCGGCATACCTTCGAGTTTTGTCATCAGCTCTCGAGTTGGGTCTGCATACGCTGTGTCAGGATACTCGTTGAGAATATTTTCGCAGTACATCCTTGCTGCTTTTCCTTCGCCGCGATTATAGCGAAACATCGCGCGGTTGAATTCGTAGCCAGCGCGATAGTTCTGCAAATCCGTGTAAGCTCGATCGATCGCTTCTTTTTCTCGCCTAGACTCTTCAGGGAACTTGACGATGTTTTTGAGAAGCTTTTCTGCTTTGTCCAGCGGTTCTTGGGAGTATTCCGGGCCTGCATACGATTGCAAAGCAGCTTGCAAGCCCATGAGGTGAGCATCAAAGAGGTGTTTTGACCCGGGGTAAGTGAGAATCAAATCGTTGTATGTATCGAGTGCTTCGGTCCAACGCTCCTCGAGAAAAGCTGTGTTTGCAATGGCCATAGTAGCATCGTCGGAAATCTTTCCGGTTGGACTATCAAGCCTTAGCTTCTCAAGTTCTTTTTTGCCGTAGTTCTTCGTATCGTTCCAGGGGCGTTTACGATCTACCAAATTGAGATGATAAAACTTATCGGGATACTGAAGCCAAAAATTACCTATCTCCATCCTTCGCCTATCGACTTTATCTTGGTATCGATTTCGAGGGTACTCTTTGGTCAGCTTGGTATATCGTTCCGAAGCCTTAGGGTAATGTTCCGAGAAGAAATAACTTTCTCCCGCCATCATCAAGGCATCTTGTTCTAAGTAACTGCTGGGCCATTGTTTGGCTGCTTCATCATACTTTTTAGCTGCTTCGTCGAACTTGGCAACTCGCTGGTCCCCTTCGAGGCCCTTGGCTTCCTCAAATAAACCTTCTGCTTGGCTGTAAAGTGCTTTAGCTTTGTCAACATCTTTTGGCTTAGGCTCTATGCCAACTGCTGACTTGATAGTGTCCAATACGCCGCTGCTCTTTGATTCCGCGCGACGACCTTCAGGCCTAATGAAGTTCCCTTTACTATCAGAATGGCTCTCGATAGCACGTCGAGCTCGTCCGTATTCGTCGTCATCTCGCAAGCCCAGGGACGCGCATCCTGCGAGTGAGCAACAAACAATTCCAGCCCAAAGTTTGCTGGCGTCAAAACAGGAATGCCACAAGGCGTCAACAATTCTCAACGTCGGAGATCGTCTAGAAAGTCCATCAATCGCAAACGACGATCCACCAAACTGCAAAGGAATCGCTCCATCACAATCCGAACTTCTTCTCTCGAAATGGTTGGGATGTTCCATGTGTCTTCGTTCTTGCTTTCGCTTTCTACAATCGCTTGACGGAAACAGTCGACGGTCTCCGAACGGATTCGCAGTACGCTCCTTTGCCCTGGTAAACAGTTCGAACACAACAGTCCGCCCGCCTCCGCGCCGAATAAATACGTACCACCAGGGTCGGACTCTACAAAATGACCACAACCTGCGCAAAGTTCAAACGTCGGCAAATGCCCAAGTTGCGACAAGAATTTAAGTTCAAATCCAAGCACGATCTTCGCTGGATCCTGCATTTCATCCAAATTAACAAGCGATTCGTCTAAGGATTCGAAAACGCCTGGCAATCGCATATGGTTCTCCGTGAACACATAGGCCAGCTCAGCAAGATAATAGCCACAGTAGAGAGGGAACAATGCACGCTGTCCCGATCGAAATCGCCTAATCAATTTGGCTTCCGTAAGGATATCGAGCGCATCATTCGATTTCGCGATAAATACGACATGAGATTTTGCTAGCAAATCCAAGGCATTTTCAAACGGGCTTTTTAATCGCCTGGCCCCTTTGGCCACCGCGGTCACCTTACCAAATTCGCGAGTGAAGAGAGTGACAACGCTGCTGGTTTCACTCCATGGCACAGTACGGACAACAATCGCTTCTGTTTTTTCTGCCGTCATGGCATTCGTCTACTGGTTCTTGGTAGCTTTGATTGAGTTGGAGGCGAACTATTCCACTAGTCTCGGCCTGCCACTCCAACCGAGCTTATCGCGGAGCGCCTGATAATCATCATGCCCTGGGACAGAAATAAGTTTAAACACGGAATCTGCTCTCGCGATTCGAACTCGCAAACTCTCATCCAGGTGGCATAAGACTCTACCGTCCACGACGACACTCGCGCTGCTCTGTTCCGTTCGCAACCTTAATTCGAAGACGCGATCGGCCGTATCGACCACAGGCCTCATCGTAAGAGTGTGAGGGCTAATTGGACAAATGACAAAGGCTTCGAGGTTTCGCCGAAGAATAGGACCACCGGCTGAAAGATTGTGCGCTGTTGAACCGATGGGTGTGCTAATGATAAGGCCGTCGCAAGCGTAGGTCGTAGCCAAGACGGAATCAATGTTCAAGTCGATATACATCATCGAATAAGGTGGGCCTCCCAAGATGCTGGCTTCGTTGAGCCCCAGCATAGAGTGGAGACGTTCTTGATCTCGATAGACTTCGCAAGAGAGCATCAAATGCTTTGTGATTTCAAATCGGCCGGACGCGATTTCACTCCAAAAAGCGACAAAACTCTCGGGTGGGATGGCAGCCAGAAACCCAAGCTTCCCGAGGTTTACTCCGAGAACTGGACGCTGATTGTTTTGCATCTGACGCGCAGATTGCAAAATAGATCCGTCGCCACCTAGCACAATTACCAAGTCAGAAGTGCACTCAGAAAAGTCATGCTCAAAGTCTTTGTCAACGGTCACGACCTCGGCATGCTTCTCTATAAAAGGAAGCAGTCTAGGTAACTCTGAAGCAACCCTGGGGCGATTGGGGGCCGCGAGCACGGCAACGCGGGGTAAACGGCCTTCTCGCAACCAAACGGCAGGGTTTTGGTTCATCTGAGTTCCTAAACTCGTGCACTGCTGGCGTCAGAGTACTTTTCGCTAAGTTGTTTGCAAACGTTTGCAATTCCGTTGGCATCGATTCCAAGTTCGGCCAGGATTTCGCCTCGTTCACCATGTTCGATGTAACGATCGGGAATCCCGAGCGTTCGCATGATGCGAGTGTCCCATCCGTTGGCACATGCAGCTTCAAGAACGGCGGATCCAAATCCACCCATGAGAGCCCCTTCTTCAACGGTTACAACAAATCGACAATCCTCAAAGACCTGGGCCAACATCGCTAAATCGAGCGGCTTTGCGAAGCGTGCATTAATCACAGCCACGTCGAGCCCTTCGACCTTGAGTTTATCCGCGGCCTCGAGCGCCTGCTGAAGCATCGCGCCAAAGGCGATGATGGCACCGTCATTGCCAAATCTAACCCATTCGGATTTGCCCAATTCAATCGGCTGGTGTGGTCGATCAAAGGTCAACGCAGCGGTCTTGGGGTATCTAATGGCGCATGGACTATTGTGAGCCAATGAAAACTCAAGCATGGGCTCCATTTCGCTTGCGTCACCCGGTGCCATCATAACGATGTTAGGGAATACTCTCATATAACCGATGTCATACAAACCATGGTGAGTTGGGCCATCTGGGCCAGTTAAGCCCGCGCGATCGAGCATCATGGTAACTGGTAGATTCTGCAGCGCGACCTCTTGGAAGATCTGGTCATACGACCGCTGCATGAACGTAGAATAGATCGCTACGATCGGCTTCATGCCAACCTTGGCTTGACCGGCTGCGAAAGCAACCGCGTGGGATTCACATATGCCCACGTCAAAGAATCGGTCGGCGAAAGCATCACGAACCGGCTCAAGTTTGTTGCCTTGGCACATGGCTGCAGTCATAACAGTAACCTTGGGATTCTTCTTCATTTGAGAGAGAATTGCATCCCGTGCGTAGTTTGTGAACGCAGGCTTTTCCGAAGAGTTCAAAACCTTAGGCGCGCCGGCTTCGTCTGCAAACGCTGGCGGCGTGTGGAAGTAAACCGGATCCTTCTCAGCCGGACGATAACCTCGACCTTTTTCAGTGACCACGTGTAAAAGTGTGGGGCCCTTCTGGTCTTTGATCATCTCCATATACTTGCGAAGCAATCGGATGTCATGGCCGTCGATTGGACCAATGTACTTGAACCCGAATTCTTCAAAGAGCATACCGCCGACCATGCCAGCCTTTACCCCTTCTTTGATTTGGGCTAGCAACTTTTCTGCAGGGTCGCCGAATAGCGGGAGCTTGTTGAGCACCTTGACGACTTCGCTCTTAAGGCCCGTATAGAAAGGATTGGTTCTAAGGCGATCTAGGTAATTGGCGACTGCACCAACACGAGGGCAGATTGACATTTTGTTGTCATTCAAAATCACGATCAAATCGGAATTCAGTTCTCCAGCGTTGTTCATCGCTTCGAAAACAATTCCGGAGGGGAAAGCGCCATCGCCGATCACTGCGACGCTCTTGCGACTACCTTGACCTTGTAGATCATCACCACTCTTGAGACCAAGTGCCGTAGAGACGGAACAGCCGGCGTGCCCAGTCATAAACAAATCGTAGTCACTTTCAGATGGGTTCGGATAACCCATCAATCCGCCCTTCATTCGAATGGTCTGGAACTCATGGTATCGACCAGTCACCAGTTTGTGAGGATAGATTTGATGCCCCGTATCCCAGATCAACCGATCGCGACGGAAATCGAAAACGCTGTGCAACGCCAACGTCAATTCCACAACTCCAAGGTTGGAGGCAAAGTGAGCGGTTCTCGTCGCCAACAGATTGCAAAGAACATCTCGAATCTCGGAACCAATTTGCTCCAATTGCTCATCGGTCATCGACTGCAATGCTTCTGCAGACTCAAGTTTTGAAAGCATTTCGTGCATAGTATTTACTGGCTCCTCTCGATGATGTACCTCGCCAACTGCCTTAACGGCAGGGCTGCCTCTCCATATCCCTGGAGCGATTCCAAGGCTTCCTCGATGAAACGCTCCGCTTTGCGGCGACTTTCCTCAACCCCCCAAAAGGATGGGTATGTTAGCTTACCACGATTCTGGTCTTTTCCCGTACGCTTTCCAGTGTTCTCACAACTTCCCTCGACGTCCAGGAGGTCATCTGCAATTTGGAAGGCAATTCCTATACAGTCGCCGTATTTTTCAAACGCTTTGCGGTCTGAATCGCTTCCGCCGGCGGCTTCCACCCCCATAAGTGCGGAGGCTCGGATCATGGCGCCCGTCTTTCGGCGATGAATTGCCATAAGAAAGTCGGCATCCCCGCCCTGCGTTTCGGCTTGCAAATCGTCAACTTGGCCA
Source organism: Pirellula sp. (assembly GCA_046344995.1). GTDB lineage: Bacteria > Planctomycetota > Planctomycetia > Pirellulales > Pirellulaceae > JBKCUI01. The sequence continues at coordinate 322,851 of JBKDKR010000007.1, read as the reverse complement.
CCCACCATTCCCTCAGCTCCGGCTGCCACGGCTAAAATCTGGCATGCAGCCACTTTTTGTGTGGAATTCAAGTCGCTTTCCAAGATTACCTGAAAAGCGTATGCCTGTAGGGCGTCGCCAGCCAAGATTGCGGTCGCTTCATCAAACTGGATGTGGCATGTCGGACGCCCCCGTCTCAGATCATCGTCGTCCATGGCAGGCAAATCATCGTGGATGAGTGAGTAACAATGGATCATCTCGAGGGCTACACCGCAATCCATCGCAGGGAGGTGATCGCCGAGAATGGTTTCGCACGTCAGGAGCGACAATACAGGACGCAATCGCTTGCCTGGGGCCAACAGCGAGTAATGCATGGCCTGGCGTAGAATTAAAGGGCAACTTTCTGACAAAAGGGAAAGCTTTTTTGTGAGAAATTGATCAACCTCAGCGGTTAACGATTTCCAGCGGCTTTGCACTAATTCGTTTTGCGTAAACGTAGAAATAGGAATGGCCCAAATTCGCGAGGATTGGAAGAGATTTGTTCAACCGCAGATATTCTAAGCATTGTACTCGTTCGTCGAGCCCTTTTGGGATCTTGGATTTCTGAGAACTTCAAAAATCCTTTTTTTGGACTAATGCCTCTCCAAGCAGCGTGTATTACCTATACTCACAAACGCCTGGAAACTACGAATCCCCCCGTCTAGGTGCTCCCTTTAGAATGGGGCGTAATTCTTCTACGAAATCTTGGATATCGCTAAATCGACGATAGACACTGGCAAATCGAACAAAAGCAACTTGATCGAGCTCGCGTAGGAACTCCATACAGAGGTTACCTATCTCTTCGCTGGTAACCTCTTTTTCATAAGTATCGAGAATATGAGCCTCGATTTCCGCAGCTAAAGTCTGGATTTGTTCGACGCTGACCTTTCGCTTCCAGCAGGCAGCAGCTAGCCCCCGTTCAATTTTGGCTCGGCTGAAGTCTTCGTGATCACCGCCTCGCTTAATGACTTGTAATAAGCCCTCAACTCGCTCGTATGTTGTGAACCTACGCTTACAACCGTTGCAAAACCTTCGCCGTCGAATGGCTTTACCGTCTTCAACGATTCGAGAATCCCGAACAGAATCGTTATCACTAGAACAGAAAGGACATTTCATTCGAACCTGACAATGCGGTGTTTATAGACTCAAAAAGATTAAGGCTGTGTCAATCATCGCCTCACGAAAGAATCTTTTGAACTGTCTAACTACACTATTTTAACAGATCGAACCATCTCCGAGGAGGTGCTGTGGACAAACATCGCGTCCTAGCAATTGTTACTTTGGAGATTCTGGGTTGACGTTTCCTGATAGGTCGGCCTTGCTTGCTACCATAGCCAGCCGTAATGAGGCTAACCGGAATGACCGATCCTATCCCTACGTTTGACGCTCACCTGCCAGCACGACTCGTGCAACTCGACCCAGAGACGTGGCAGGTGAGTGAGATCGTCAACCCGCGTATGAAGAAGCCAAGCAAGTATGAAAGTTCGTCTAACTCAATTCCTGCGTCGAGCTGTTCATGCTTCAGTCTTGAGCGCGGCGATTGTAGTCACGGCGAGTCCAACGCCCCTTCGCGGTGAAGATAACCCACGAGTTACTCCCATTGTAGAAGCGATCCGCAAGACGGAATCCGCCGTCGTCAACATCCAAGGCAATAAGACTGTTTCTAATACATCTGCAAACGGTGTCTCGACTCGCCAAGAAGTCAATGGAATGGGAACCGGCGTGATCATTGATCGTCGGGGATTGATTGTCACGAATTATCACGTTGTGGATTCTGTCGAAAAAATTGAGGTCACACTCGCGGATGGTACCACCACGATTGCCAAGTTGATTAATTACGACCCAGAAACGGATCTTGCTATGATCAAGATCAACGTCGACTGGGATCTGCCAACGATCAATGTTGGTCGTAGTGATGATTTGTTGCGTGGCGAGTCCGTCATCGCAATCGGTAACCCATTCGGTTATCAAAACACAGTCACCGTGGGAATCATAAGCGCTCTACATAGAAATATTCCTGTTAACGGATCTCAACAATACACCGACCTTATCCAAACCAACGCAGATATTAACCCAGGCAACTCGGGCGGCCCTTTGCTGAATACCAATGGCGAAGTCATCGGGATCAATGTCGCCGTCCGAGTGGGTGCACAAGGAATAGGGTTCGCCATCCCCATTGATAATGCGTTAGATGTTATGGCCAATTTAGTGGCCCAATACAGAAAGTCTGGCTCGCACGGATTGCTATGTCAGAGAGTGCCATGTGAAGACGGTTGTCAGCTCATCGTACGTGAATACGAATCGACTTCGAACAAATCATCTCGCGATATACGAACGGGGGACGAGATCATCACCGTCGGTGGAGTAACCGTCCGGAATCAACTGGAAGTTGAGCTGGCGTTGCTCGATCGTGATCCAGGCGAGTCGGTCAACATTGAATTAGGGCGAAATGGCCAGTCTGTGATTCAGTCTATCGTCCTAGAAAAGAACAATGTCGTAACGGAAGAGAGTGAGATATCTCGCGTGGCTTGGGATCGAATTGGCGTACGTGTCACCCCTGTGAACGGAAATCAATTGAAGGCGTTAGGAGAAGAATACAAGGGTGGCTTGAAGATTACAGAAGTCCGCCCAGGCAGCCCGGCGGCACGCGAACGGCTAAGCACTGGCGATGTCATTGTCGGAGTGATGAACTGGCAAACTCCGAACCTCAAATCTCTCGCTTGGGTGTTGGCAAACAATAGTTATCAGAGCTCGTTAACTGCCAAGTACTATCTAATCCGCAAAGACCAACCGGTTACCGTGGCCCTTGGGCAGGATCGTGTAAAGCGGTAAACGAATTTGGCCCTATACCTTGAAAGCCTCTAAGCTTCCGACGATCTGATTCAGTTTGATTTCTTCCTCTTCACTTAATGGCTCTGCACCAAAACGTAGTTCGTAAAAACAGGCAGCCAAAAACGAAGAGTCCAGAACGAGACCTTTCTCTGAAAGACGTTGCGATGCCAAGGATAGAAACTCGCGAGGCGTTTCCCACGGTTGCCTGTTAATGCCCATTTTTTTCAGGACCTTCGAGACTCGATTGTAGAAGTCGACCTTAGTAATTCGGTTCTTGGATTTAACTTTGGTTTTTAGTCGAGGCATAAGCCCAGGAAAGAACCAAACAACCAATTTATACAATCCCACTCCTGATGCGCAAAAAACGGTTATCACCAAGGCTGCCCGCCACGAAAACCACTTATCGGGCGATAACAGGCCGCCTATAAGACTGCTGGACTTTAGACTCTCGAGCAACTCTGCGACTTTTTCCCAGTATTCTTCATACGAGTCCTTGGACGTTTCGCCGAACAAAGAGAACATGTTACTCTGTCGGGACTTGTCGACATTCATTACCAGCTCGGACCACAACTCTTGAAGCATTCCGAACGCTTGTCCATCTGGAGTTTTAAACGAATCTAATCCTGTTGCTTCATCTCCCGATGGAGTCGGGTCTAATCGAGCCCACATCCCGGTCTCTACCCAATCGGGCACCATTTCGGACATGAAGGATTCTTTCAGTTCGTCGACCGTAAAATAGGCCTCAACCCAAACGTGAGCATGCTTTTGCTGAACAGGAAAGTACTTACCTATTTCGTTGTACTCGCTCGGACGATATCCACTAACCATCCGCGTTGGAATATTCATCGACCTTAAAAGCATCGCGAGTGCCGATGCGTAATACTCGCAGTGCCCTTTCTTTTTGTTGAGTAGAAAATCAACAATCGGATCAACCTGTTTATCGATTGGAGCTGTATTTCGTAACGAGTATTTGAACTCGGGAGAAGTAGCCAAGTAGCTCTCAAGATATTTGGCATGCGAGAATTTGCTGTCCACCAAATTGGTCGCCATACTCAACACCTTATCCCGAAACGGGATTATTGGTGTGAGCGATGGAGGAAAATCTGTAAGCTCGTCACGAGTGTACAAACTCATTGAGTCATTGGTTTTGTATCGGCTGGTTTCGACGGGAATCACGTCCGACACATCGAGCAGAAGTGATTTCTCAACACCCTTTCTAAAGCCATAGGTTCTAAAGCTGTAACGTCTTCGAGTGGTCTTTAGTATGGATTCTTCTTCTGTATCAACCATTCGCCAATCGCGTCGAAGGGACACATACGATTCTGGCGTATTCGCTTGAGAGTACGGAGGAATGCTGGCGACCGAGGCACCGAAATTGGCTTTTTCAATTATGGAAACCAAGACAGGATTCGAATCCTCAGCCAAGAGTGGTTCTACCTCTAACCCCTTAGGGACCTTTCGAAAAGTTCTCGGATTCACAGCGACAGTAGTATCACTTCGTTGCCAAACCCCGTGCGTTGGACCGTCGAAATACTTGTGGAGAACGGTCATTCGGATGTAGGGCGGAGCAGCTGGACGAAATTCCTTGTCTGTCTCTTCGTCGGTCATCACCATTCGGAAAGCGGGTGATTCGTTTTGCTGTATGTCCCCTTGGTACCGGAGTGAAACCTGCTCTGAAAACCCAACGCTTGAGGATCCCCATGCATTCGATTGATAGGCTCCGATCTGAGTTCTGGGCAAGGTGTAGAAGAATGCAGATGCAAACACAAACACACTAAATGTGATAGGAATCACGAGACTGCTCCATCGAACCCAGCCCCCGCGTTCTGGTCCTGTCGCAGAACTAAAGACATCGTCCATAGATGACAAGCGAATGTTTGCCGATCTCTTAGAGAGCATTGGCTCCATCCCAAGCCATCTCATAGATCTGGATAAGATATTCGTCGACTCAACTCTCGAGTCGTTGTGCAACATGCGGGATGAGTAAAGGGCCAGCGTCATCATGGCAGCGCAGCCGATAACCAACACAGGTACCATCATCACGCCGTACAAAACGTTGTCGTTCACCAATGCCGCAACGACAAGCTCTAACAATAAGAATACACCCCATTGCTCAAAGACTCGTTTAGCCTTCTTCTGAAACACTAAGGGCAGTTGGACGAATACTAGGAGATTGCCCACCGCTAGTAGCCTATCTGCCCCAGGATTAGTCATGTATTGCATAATGGCAATAAATGCGCCAGCAATCATTAACACGTAAACGAAAAACCGGTTTAAAGAAAACCACTCTAACCAGTCGGTGTAAATCACCCCAATCGCAACTGCCACGGCAACCAGTAACGGCAGCGCCCAAGACTCTTGCCCAAGCCCCAATAACCCAGATACAAAGATCGAAAACAGTCCGAAATAAAGAGAGCATCGTACTGACAACCAGTCTCGAACCGTAACCGTCTTTGGATTAGCAGTAGCCATTATCTCTAGATCTCGATTTGTTCACCTGGGCTCATAACAAGCGGGACCGACGAAGTCATGCTTCGAACAGTGTCTGCCCAGGACTGTGCATCCTGTGCGATCGGAGGCCAAGTATTGTAGTGACACGGCACAACATACTTGGGTTTAACTAACTGGACTGCATCGATGCTCTCATCGGGCCCCATGGTAAACAGATCACCGATCGGAACAATAAGCGTATCAATACCTTGGCGTGCATGATAAGCCATATCGCCGAACACCGCTGTATCGCCTGTGTAATAAAGAGTATGTTTTTCATCCGCTAGAATAAACCGTAACACGAAACCACTGGCTAGTCCTCCATACTCTCCGTCCGGCAATCCTGACGAATGGACGGCAGAGACCATCTGCAATTCACCAAAAGCAGCCTTAGCCTTGCCGCCGATGTTCATACCAATAGCGTTCGTCACGCCATGCTTATGACCAAGCCACTGAGCGATCTCATAATTGCAATAGACCGGGCAATTGGTCCGGTTCGCGATTTGCGCGGCGTCAGCCAAGTGATCAAAATGCCCATGCGAAATCAGTATAAAATCAGGCGTAACCTCGGACGCCTTAACCGAAGACGAAGGGTTATCATCCAAAAACGGATCTATAAGAATGCGAATTCCACACGCATTCACCATCCAGGTGGAATGACCAAACCAGCGCAATCCTATCTTCATTCGTTATCCTTTATTGTCGAATTTTCCTAAAACCAAACCGATCCTAGATTCCTAGATAAAGTCAATCCTAACGAGGCGATCGGTTACAAAAATCGCCCCGTTCGATAGGCCGTCCTGTAGATTAGCCTTCAAGCGAGTCGATATTTAACTCGTTGGCTGGGCGGTCCAGTCCAAAACTCTGAGCAGGAGCCGAACCCACGCCCCGCTCCTTGGATTCAATAACCACTAGTCGCCCCAAGTCTAAGCCCACGACCTTTACGGTTTTACCTTTTTCAATAGGACCTGTTTCTGTTATGGCCTCGTACTTGCGGTCCTGAATTTTTACGATCCCACTCGGCAACAGCTCATCGACAACCGTGCCAAGGGCACCGACCAATTCCTTCGGGTCAGAATTCTTCGCGTCAGACCAGACATATGCGTCCGCCTTTTCTGGAGTGACAATGAGCCTCTTGCCTACCGGAGTTTTGGGCCAAAGCTCGATAAATGCCCAAAACATAAGAGGAATCGCCAAGAAAGTACCAATCACCATCCAAATTCCGGTTGAGGTGCTGTGCATAAAGGCAAGCACAATGGCACCAATAGCCAGCACGCCTGTTACACCGATTAAGACACCACCGGTGGGAATAAACAGGTCTACCAAAAATACGATGATCGCGAGTACAAAAAGACCCAAGGCAATCGCAAACAACGACACTATTTTTTCCTGTTCTAATCAAGCTTCTGACGACAGCTAGGCACCGAGAAGCTTTAGGACTTGGAGTACGATCGGTAACATCAGGGATGCAATCACAACCCACGCTACATAGTACCAAAATTTTCGATTCTTCTTTGGTTTGCCAAACTCTTCTTCCAAAAACTCTTCGTAATCAAAATCGTCCTCTTTGGAATCGTAGCCACCATAAACGGCAGCTTGTTCGGGTGCACCTTCAATTTCGGGGTGGGGCGTTTTTTCCCGAACCGCGGAGCCAGTGTTGGCTGACGTTCTCGGTCGAGTTGCTTCGCTAACGGTCTTACCGCATTTATGGCAACGCACGGCTTCGACCCGAATGCGTTTACCACAATGAGGGCAATCCATGAATTCAAGCATCATTGCCCTTTAGTAATTCTAACCCGCGAGTGTGCAACACCGCGAGACGCTCCTGCATTGCAGCTAACAACTGACCGTCAGACATCGATTCGTAAGATTCTATTTTCAATGGTTCCCCGACAACAACCGAAATAGGCCTGCATGTTGGCAATCGGCTACCTCTTGGCAAACAATCATAGGCGCCGACGATGGCAATTGGCACTAAAGGGACTTCAGAGCGGCGCGCGATCGGTATAAATCCCGGCTTTAATACTCCAACCTCCCCATCGATGGTCCTGGTTCCCTCTGGAAACATCAACACGGCTTCTTCACGCTTGAGGCGCTTCAGCATTTCTTTAAGCCCGCTCAATCCCCCTCGATCTCGATCAATCTCGATCGCATCTAGCACACGAATCAAGAAACCAAATGCGGCATTCTTAAACAATGTCTTTCTGGCCAAGTAGTTCAAACGGCGATTAGCAATCAAACCGATTAACACTGGATCCATCACCGACTGGTGAGTCGAGAGCAACATGGCTCCGCCGTCAAAGTCTAGGTGATGGCGTCCCTCCGTCCTAAAACCGAAAAAAACGGTCGCAATGATTCGCGACGTTAAGCGTAACCAACGGTAAAACAAACGGCGACCAGTAGTCCAAAACCGCTCACGCCACTCCATTTCCGACCTCCGGTTCGTCTTTCGGTGAGCAATCGATTGGATAGGAATGAGATCGTTCAACTGAACTCGACTCGGCCTGCTTGCAACGAACAATGTCAATCAAACGATCGAGAACTTGTTCTTCGCTCAAGCAATCGGTGTTGACCTGCAACGCGTCTTTCGCCGCCACCAATCCACCGACTGGTCTTGAAGAGTCGTGTTGGTCTCTCTCCTTTTGGGCTGCCAAAATCGCCTCGTAGTCCGCGTTTTTATTCATAGCCGACAGCTGTCGACAGCGGCGTGCTGCTCTTTCTTCGGCCGACGCTGTCAAAAAGATCTTGCATTCCGCTGCAGGAAAGACCACTGTCCCCTGATCCCTCCCCTCAGTAACCGCATCCTTTCCAACGGCCCAGGTCTGCTGAGCTTTTACCATGAGTTCACGCACATTGACGTTGTCGGCAATAAACCTGATGGCACTACTCACCGCAACGTCGCGGATGGCATCGGTGACGTCAACTCCGTTCGCAAACACCCTATTGTCACGAAACTCTATCTCGCAGTTGCGGGCGATTTCTACGACGCCATTCGGGTCACTCAGATCGACCCCGCGCTCTAAGCACTGAAGCGTCACGCATCGGTACATAGCTCCGGTGTCCAAAAAGGCGAACCCAAGCGAATCGGCTAGCTTTCTCGCCACCGAACTTTTTCCCGCTCCCGCTGGCCCGTCGATTGTTACGATCATTCCGAATTCTTTAACTTCCCGCGTATCTGTCCGCTTTCTTGTGGCTTTTAAGACGTTTGGCATTTTACTGCGTCGCGTCGCTACGGCTCTTATTGTTATTCAGCCGCCCTGGTTGGAAAATACAGAATTCCGACATTCGGAAAGCTGGATTTCGAGAGTTTACTAGATCTTTGGCTATAATTCACAATAACTGTCCCTCTCACTTCTACCAACTCGATAGAAACTACCTAGATAACCACCAAGGAATATCCCTATGCAAATGGTCTTTTCACATTGCTCTCGACCTACGAACAGGTCTATGTCGCCAACAATTTCCGTCGGCTTGTTGTCCATGATCTTGTGGGCAACCTGCACGCAGCTGTTTTCTTACGGACTATCTTTCGGGCAGGAACCACCTGCTTCTGAAGCTTCATCCACGGCCAAAAAAGAGACAGAAACTCAGCCTCCTGCTGCAGAGAAATCAGAAACCGCGAAATCCGAAGCGGAAGCAGCCACTGTAGAGTCGGAAAAAAAAGAAGATGCAGAAAAAGTAGCTTCAGAAGAAACGGTCAAACCAAAAACGAAGGTTGCCAAGGAAAAAGCTCCCCCTAAAAAACAACTACGCTGGCTCGCAATGAGCGGGGCGTACTCCGACTTAGCCCAAGCCCCATCGCTCGATCCAACTGCTTTGCTCTTGGGCGGACTGCCAGAAAAATCTAAATCATTCTATCGGCTTTGCGACTACTTCGACGAAGTGGCTGCGGAAGAAAACGTAACTCACCTCTTGTTCGACTTGTCGGATCCTGCACTCTCTTTGAACCCTGCCCAACTCGATGAATTCTCACGCAGGCTCACGACTTTCAAACAAAAGGGTAAGAAAACAATCGCGTGGATTGAAAACGCGGAAAATGTTCACCTCGCAATCGCGGTTCAATGCGACGATATCATCATGGCCGATTTTGGCTCCATCGATATGCCATCCTCCTCAATGGAGACAACCTTCTACCGAGAAGCAATGGATCTCGTAGGTATCAAGGCATCGGTCGTACGAGCAGGTGACTTTAAAGGTGCCGTAGAACCGTATCTCAATCCTCAAATGAGCTCGCACCTAAAGGAGCATTATCTAAAAATGCTCGAGTCCATTAATGCAGCTCAAGTCTCTCGCATTGCCAAAGGACGTGGGCTCACAACAGCTGCCGTTCGCGAACTTCAAAAGAAACGAATGCTCCTGCCTAACGAAGCGCTCGCGGCTGGACTCGTTACCAAACTAGCCCCGTACGGTTCAATGAAAAAAACCATCACAGACATGATTGGTGCTGACATCGAGTGGACAAAACCCAAGGCGAAACCGAAGCGAGAGAAGTCATTCTTCGAAGTCATGGGAAGCATCATGGCTGGCCCCAAAGAATCTACAATGAAGTACAAAGACGACTCCATCGTCGTATTGCACCTCCAAGGAGCGATTGTAGATGGCAAAGATGCGTCCCCAGGCTCAATCGTAGCTGGTCCAACCGTGAAATCGATCGAAGAGTTAATCAACGAAGAAAAAGTCAAAGGCGTCGTCGTTCGCATCAACTCACCTGGTGGCAGCGCCACCGCAAGCGAAGCGATCCGACAATCGTTGCTCGAGCTATCTCAAAAGAAACCTGTCGTCTTTTCCATGGGCGAAGTTGCCGCTTCGGGCGGCTACTGGGTGACCTGTATCGGTCAACCGATTTACGCAGAACAAGGCACGATTACAGGCTCGATTGGTGTTTTTTCTCTGAAAATAAGTATCGGATCTCTTCTGCGTCGAGTCGGTGTCCACGTGGAAACCGTTGCTCTCGATGATTCCGCCGCACTCAACGGCATCGATCGCTCATGGTCAGACGATGACATCGCCAACATGCAACGATTTATTGACGATGTCTATGGTAAGTTCTTGAACTACGCTAGCGAATCCAGAAAGATCCCTGTCGATAAGCTCAAGTCGCTTGCTGGCGGACGTGTATGGTCCGGGGAGCAAGCAAAGCAAGCAGGATTGGTCGACGAGCTCGGAGGGGTCGATGATTGCATCACCATGATTGCGAAGAAAGCCGGTGTTGCAGATTACAAAGTCGTGCACCGACCTGATGCTGCATCAGCTGGCGGATTGCTTTCGCTATTCGGAGATGAAGATTCTAACGAAGTCACGAACAAGATCCTTGCTGATGCCGAAGCGAAATGGCTGCAAACGCTCGGCAAACTCGGCTTTAAATTGACAGGGCTCCGAACCTTGCTCAAGTCAACTCTTGAAAATCAATCGGGAGCCCCCAAAGCCTGGGCATTGATGACTGACGAGTTGAGGATTCGTTAATTCTTGCAAGTGTCTATTTCCTCAAGCCGCCAATCGCTATTGCGACAATTCTTGATTCCGCTCCTTTCAGCGGTTTTGGTGATTGGCGGCTCGGTTGCCTTTGTGTCTCGATGGTTTGCAGACCGGGCGGCCGATCGCGTCTCTGTTGAACGGATGGAATCGATTGGCAAACTGATTGTTAATGCCCCCTTTCCTTTAACTCCGCAAGTTCTCAATCAGCTCAAGCAACTCTCGCAATTAGAATTTGCTGTTATTGGCTTTTCGCAGCAATCCTCCCCATTCGTTTCAGCCTCCACAATGGATGTGCCTGTTCATTTTCTAAATGTGATAGAGTCATCCCCTCCAAATAATCTCTCAACGGTTCCGCTTAATCTCCAGGAAACCACTGACAGCCCTTATCTCGGGCTAATGCTTCCATCAGGCAGCAGGCATCTTCTAATCATGGAGCGGCAGCACGCCTCGCAGTTTCTAAATGTTTCGTTTTTATTGCCGCTAATTACCGGGCTTCTTTCAGCCATTGGCGTCGGAATCGTCGCTACGTGGAAAGCGTCGCGCATCACTAGCAGAATCGGCTTACTAAAAGAACAGGTCGAAGCAATTGCATCTGGGGCGACCATTTCCGAACAACCACCTGGACCAAATGATGATATTCAATCACTTCAGACAGCGATGAGAGTGATGAGTATTGAGCTTGCCGAATCAAAAAAGAGAATAGCAGAAAACGAACGGACCCGACTCATACAACTTCTCGCTAGCGGTTTAGCTCACGAACTCAGAAATCATTTGACTGGTGCCAAATTAGCTCTGCAAACCTGTGAATCGGACTCTACCGATTACGAAGCCATCGCTATAGCCACGCAGCAAATGGATCTGGCTGAACAACAGGTTCGAAGACTACTTACCGTTCAAACAGGAATCGCAAACGAAAACGAACCACCAGTGCTATGCGTGGATTTACTTCGGAACGTTGTGGATCTCGTTCGTCCGATGGCGAACCATCGGCAGGTAACAGTGGACGTTTTTCCGCCAACGGATTCTCAATCGAACGAATTGATTAAACTATCACACTTAGAGATTCAATCGGGTAATGCAGTGACTGGTGCACTGCTCAATTTGGTCATAAACGCAATGGAAGCAGCAGGTCCTAACGGACAAGTTAAGATTTATGTTACGCCGGCACTCTTCGATTCATGCGATTCGGATAGTGAAAGAGCGAAATCCAATTCCAATTTGTACCGTACAGAAAAAGTTCTTTGGAAGATTTGCGATAACGGTCAAGGCCCACCAGCCGAAATCGCGGAACAACTTTTTGAACCCTTCATCACATCGAAGCCAGAAGGGGTTGGGCTTGGGCTGGCCATGTGCAAACGTGTTGCTGCTTCACTCGGAGGAAGTATCTCTTGGGATCGCTCAAATGGTTGGACTTCTTTTGAGTTTTGTGTACCAGTCTCTGTACGTAAACACGAAACACCACTAGCTATCGAGAAGAGTTGCTAACGTGAAAAACAAAATGATATGGGTTGTGGACGATGAACCCGCCATTTGTTGGTCATTAAAAAAAGCCCTCGAACGAGAAGAAGCATTTGTAAGGACGTTTTCGAATGCCGAGGATGCGATCGATGCGATTCAGCAGCCCGATTTAAAGTGCGATTTGATCGTCACGGATCTCAGATTGCCCAGACGAGATGGTTTTTCGATCGTCGAAGCCGTGACACAAACCCAGGCAAACATCCCGGTCATTATGATCACCGCCTTTGGAGATTTATCGACAGCGATTGAAGCCATGCGAACATCAGTCGCGGAATATCTTCCTAAACCTTTCGATTTAAACGATATCAAGCGCGCAATCAATAAGGCATTGGCTCACAATTCCGTGCCGCTGCGGCCCGCCGCGAACTTTCGAATATCTATTGGTGAAGCACTGTTGCTAGGTCATTCGAAAGCCATGCAGGATGTCTACAAGTGGATTGCGATTGCCGCTCGATCCAATGTTCCAGTCATGTTAGTTGGCCCTGAGGGCTCACCACTCGAATCTGTTGCGGCAGCTATTCATAAGAACAGCGATCAAAATGATGCACCATTCCTTCCCCTGACTCCAGCGTCAATCCCTCTCAATAGCTTGGAACGTGAACTTGTAGGGACCATGTACGACGAGAATGGTGCCGATGACTTACGAACTGGTTTTTTGGGATTAGCCGGCTCAGGCTCTCTCTACGTATCAGAGGTTACCGACTTACCAAGGAATGCTCAGCATCAGTTGTTGCGAGTCTTGGACGATGGCACCTATACACCATTTGGTTCGACGCTTTGCGTGAAATGCAATGCAAGGATCATCGCGGCCTCGACTCGCGAGCTTTCTGAACTCGTCAAGACGGAAGAATTCCTCCCCGAACTCGAACACCGCCTGAAAACGTTTGCGATCCGAATACCTTCTCTTAGGGAACGCCCCGAGGACACAATTCCGATCTCCCAAGCCCTCCTGAGTCGACTCAGCCCAGACCAAAGCCTTCAACTTAACGAAAATGCCAAGGCCTGGTTACAATCCCAGGAATGGCTTGGAGATGTAAGAGAACTCCGATATGTCATCGAAAAAGCGGGGGGGCTGCAGTTGAGAGGTTTTATCGATGCAACCGACCTCGAGATGGCGATACGAACTCTGCGCGAACCAGCCTCGATCCCTCTGAAGCATTCGAATTCCTCCGAGGCATTGAGTAGGGCAATCCAGGCCTGGGTTGACGAATGGTTGGATAGCGAAACCACTAGTAGAGTGCCTGCGGATGAAGAGTTTGGAATTCTCTACGAAGAGTTTTTAGCAGCCGTGGAAAAGCCTTTTCTAGAGGAAGTTTTTCACAGACTGCACGGAAATCGTGTGTTAACAGCCTCTAAACTCGGTTTGCATCGGTCAACTTTGCGCCAAAAAATGCGTCGCTATGGTATAGATTGAGGTTGGGGATATAGAATGTGCGACCTTGAGCTGATCATTGTCTCCCCTCATTCTATCTCAGATGAACACTCGCGAATTATCTTCCCAACAGACTGCATGGATGCTTGCCTCAGTGCTTGTCGTTGCACTTTGTGGCATCGCTTACGAACTAATCATCGCTGCGGTCTCGAGCTATTTGCTCGGTAACAGCGTCGCGCAGTTTTCCATTACGATTGGACTCTTCATGTTTTCGATGGGAATCGGATCGTATCTATCTAAGTTCATTAATCAGGACCTCGTACTTAGATTCGTTCAGATTGAAATCACCGTCGCTCTAATAGGTGGATTTTCCGCAATGATTCTCTTTCTAGTTTTTCCCTATTATGCCCTATATCAGCCGACTATGTATTCACTGACCCTGGTCATCGGTACGTTGGTAGGGCTTGAAATCCCAATCTTAACTAGGATTTTGACCGAGTCTCGGAGCATTTCGGATTCTATAGCGCACGTTTTAAGCCTGGATTACATCGGCGCATTAATTGGTTCCGTAAGTTTCCCTTTGTTACTCCTTCCCAGCTTGGGACTGTTTCGTTCTTCATTCGCTATTGGCCTATTGAACATAAGTGTCGCCGCTTTGGCTTTGGTCGTTTTGCGAAAACCTTTCCCCGAACTAAGAAGTTACTGGCCGGCTACCATTTTTATCATCGCTTTATTGTTTGGTGGGATTTTTTACTCCTCGGCCATTTCCAAATTCGCCGAAGGGCAACTCTTCGCTGATGAAATGATCTTTCAGGAGCAGACGACCTATCAGAGGATAGTCGTTACCAAACATCCTCGGAACGGAGAGGTTCGTCTTTACCTTGACGGACACCTACAGTTTGCGCAATCCGATGAGCACCGCTACCACGAGTCACTGGTTCATCCAGTCATGAGCTGTGGGTCGTTGCCTCGCAGGGTTCTCATACTCGGCGGTGGAGATGGACTCGCCATTCGCGAAGTGCTCAAGTACTCGACCGTGGAGTCAATCGATCTCGTCGATATCGATCCTCGCATGACTGAGTTGAGCAAGTCCTTTGGGCCAATTGTACGTATGAATCAAAACAGCCTCGACGATCCCAAGGTGACCATTTATCACGAGGATGCGTTTAACTTTGTACAAAAAGCTTATCTCCGATTAAGTGAAGAGAATCGTTTCTACGATCGAATCATCATAGATCTTCCAGATCCGCACAGCGAAGTACTCAATAAGTTGTATTCCAAAGAGTTTTATGGATTGATCGCTCGGGTGTTAAGTGACGACGGTAGTCTTATCACGCAAAGCGCATCACCTGTCGTAACTCGAGAAGCATTTTGGTGCATTAATAAAACGATCGAGAGCGCAGACTTTCGCGTGCTTCCCTTTCGAGGATTCTTAAACTCGTTTGGGGAATGGGGGTTTAATTTGGCTGTCAAGAAGCCTTCTTCGGTGAAACTGGATTCCATAGTTCTCACAGACGTCCCACGAAAACACCTGTCGACCGACGCATTTCGCGTTGCTTCCCAGTTTGCGATGGATGATGGCCCTCTCGCTGTGCCAATTAATACACTCTTTGAGCCAAAACTTTATATGCTCTACGAAATGGGCTTAAAGCAATGAGCACTGGCTTCACGAAGCGGAACGAAAAACCAACGTCTAATTCTCAGTGCATTCAAGTGCGAGGCGCTCGAACCCACAATCTCAAAGATATCGATATCGATATACATCGCGGGAAACTCATTGTCGTCACAGGTGTAAGTGGTAGTGGCAAAAGCTCGTTCGCTATCGACACGCTATTTGCGGAGGCGCAAAGGCAATACTTGGAAAGTCTTTCAAGCTTTGCGAGGCAATTCGTTGACAAAATGGAACGCCCCAATGTTGATGCCATTTTCGGGCTCCAGCCTTCACTCTGCATCGATCAGCAACAAGGGTCTTTGAGTCCGCGAAGCACGGTTGGTACCGTAACAGAGATCTACGATTACCTGCGGCTCTTAATGGCGCGTTGTGCTACTCCGGCTTGTCACAAATGTGGTAAACCCATCGATCGGCAATCCGCAGATAGTATCCTCGATCAAATTCGAAAGCTGCCAGATGAAACACGAATCGGTATCTTGGCTCCCATGGTGATTGGCCGCAAGGGAGCCCATGCGGAAGTATTTGAACGCATATCGAAAGCCGGTTTGCTCAAGGCGCGAGTTGATGGAGAGATGATTGATATCGACAATCCTCCAACTTTGGCTCTGAGAAAAGAACACTCAATCTCGGCGGTTGTTGATCGACTCGTTATCCGCAGTGACAACTATACACGGATCGAACAGTCTGTTCAGTCTGCCTTAAGACTTTCGAATGGTCTTGTTGAAGTTGTTACGATCCCCCGGGACAACGAGGCTCCCCAAGAATTTCTTTTCTCAACCCGCTATGCATGTGTTGAGTGCGGAGTCAATATCGCCGAAATTGAACCGCGAACGTTTAGCTTCAACAGTCCCTACGGTGCATGTCCGGTTTGCGAGGGATTCGGGGTCAGTCCTAAGGAAAGTAGAACTCCATGCACCAGTTGTCACGGCGCTCGATTAAAAAAAGAGTCTCTCGCCATTCGACTTGAGAATAAAAATGTGCACGAAATGGTCGAGATGCCTATCGATCAATTTGGTAAGTGGTTAACGTCCCTTGAACTCAAGGGAAGCAAAGCAACAATTGCAGAGCCCCTTATCCGTGAAGTTTACTCCCGTATACATTTTCTGAAGGATGTTGGGTTAGGTTACCTGAGTTTAGGCCGTAGTGCCGAATCCCTTAGCGGTGGTGAGTTGCAACGGGTTAAGTTGGCGTCGAGTTTAGGAGCTGGTCTCACCGGGGTTTGCTACGTTCTGGATGAGCCATCAGTAGGCCTGCATCCATCTGATACTGAAATGCTGATCGAATCACTAATCAAACTTAGAGATAAGGGCAACACAGTTCTCGTCGTCGAGCATGATCACGAAATCATGAAAGCGGCCGATTGGATCGTCGACTTCGGCCCAACGGCTGGTTCAAAAGGGGGGCGATTGTTGGTCGAGGCACCACCGTCCGATTTGATCAGGCCGAAATCTGAATCCCAATACCCAGAATCAGTCACCGTACGATATCTGTCAGGCGCGATTGCTCCCCCTGCTTCGCGAAATCGTGAAACAGGTGATGATTCGCCCGCTATCGAAGTTCGCAACATCACACTACATAATTTAGAAAGTGTTTCATGCCGACTTCCCTTGCGACGCTTGGTGGGGATCCTGGGAGTAAGTGGTAGCGGAAAAAGCACACTCATTCAGGATTCGATTGTTCCCGCGATCCATTCGAAGTTATCTAAAGCGAGCATAGAACATCCCAAGCATGTTGGAGAAATCCACGGGTTAGACCAGATCGAGAGATTGATTGTCGTCAACCAGTCTCCTATCGGGCGGTCACCTCGAAGCACTCCGGCCACTTATTGCGGGTTTTGGGACGATATTCGAAAAGTCTATGCAGCGACTCGTGATGCGAAACAGCGAGGTTTTGATTCCAGCTTTTTCAGCTTTAACTCTGGAAAGGGCCGATGTGAATCGTGTGCTGGCCAAGGACGAGTCAAGCTAGAAATGAATTTCCTTGCTGATGTTTACATCATGTGTCCTCAATGTCGAGGAAATCGATTTCAGCGATCGGTGTTAGCGGTTCGTTTTAAAGGCAAATCGATTGCAGACATTCTCAACATGTCTATTCTCGAAGCCGCTGATTTTTTTAGCGAGATACCAAAGTTAAACCGCCCTTTACAGGGATTGGTACAAGTTGGTTTAGGATACATGCCTATCGGGCAGCCAGCCACGACGATTAGCGGTGGTGAAGCTCAACGTATCAAACTCGCAGCAGAACTATCTAAGACAAATTCTGGTCAGACAGCATATTTTTTGGATGAACCGACGTCGGGGCTTCATACGCAAGACGTGCATCGTCTGATTGACGTGCTACAGAACTTAGTCGATCAAGGAAACAGTGTGTTTGTAATTGAACATCACTGGGACGTGATCAAAGCATGTGATTGGCTAATCGAAATGGGGCCCGGAGCCGCATCGAATGGTGGCAAGATCGTCTACTCGGGGCCACCTCGTGAACGAAACTTATGATGGTCTCTGGTGTGAGACTTGTTGACTTAACCAGAGATGTCTAGTACAGACGTTTCACCATCGTCTGCGGGGAGATGGAGACAGTCCCCCGATGAATCTTGTGGTGTCTCGTCGGAGGATTGTTTTTGTTCTTGCCCCGCTTGATGAGGCATTGGTCCGTCGTATCGTTCGTTGGCGTCGCGATCCCCCGTCTTTTGTGATTGCTCGATGGGGTTTAGTTGTTTGGCGGTGGACTCAGCCGTCGTTACCGTGCTCGATCGCTGATTCGACATCCCTTGCTGTGTGTGCGCGGCTGGGTTCGCCCAGCCTGCTGGCGGTACTTGCATGATCTTCTCCTTTATTCAATCGAAGAATCAATAAATCAATTGTTAGTGAGCCCTAGAACTACGGGTTACGCAGCCCTAACGACTCGAAGCCCCTCCCATCTCTAATGCGTTAGGACGTTGCATTTGCCCCATCAAAGCAACGTTGCTGCGGACAATTGGATCAGTTGTTGTCCCTGACACTTCAATGCGAAACAAGTTAGATGGATATTCCCCCTGCAGTGGTCGCATGACTGCCCCAACGATTGTTCGGCGACTAACATTGGCATCTAGGTTTAAATGCAAGGCTCGCCTCATGTTAACCCAACCACTTCCTCTAAGTGAAACCAGATTTCCGTCTAAAGACAAGTCGTGAATGGGAATTCGATCACCATCGATCCCAAAATGAATGTCAACCGCATCGAATGCACTTTGATCGGGCCGAACCGACAGTAGATTGAATAGTCGAATCATAATCGGCAATTGATAAAGATTGGCGTTTCTAAGCCATACGTTACCGTTACCCTCCAGGGATGACATATTAGTGAACGAACCGGCTAGGTCACATTGAACCCATAGATTCCCATTCGTCTGAGGATTCGGCTCCCCGAGATCGAGCAAACAATCTTTCAGATTAGCTTCCACCAAACGTACTCGGTATCTCGCCCTCCTCCCATCGAGTGGTTCCACTCCACTCACATACAATTTACCACTCAGCGTTTCGGCCGTTACATCGTGAGCGGTCACGTCAAGTTCGGGACCATCCACGAGATTACCCTTCTTAACCAGGCTTTTTTGGCCTAACGACGTTTGAGACAGTTTCACAAAACGTGCGTCCAGTCGGTCATGTATGGTGTTTCGAAATGATGCCTGTGAAACGTTCCCTTTTTCCATCCCTGTTCTATCAGAATAAGCCACCGCGAGACTTACATCGTTTTGTCTCAGTCTTTCGAGTGCGGCTTGTTTTTGAATAACATATTTTTCCTGCCATGACACAGCTTCGCGACCAAATAGCAGGTCTTGATTGGTCAATGCAAAGGGGCCAGTCAAGCCGATGACCGGAATGCCTTTGACCGCCAATGCATCAAACTCGAGTGTACCATAGGCCATGGGGCCGGACGCCGTATTCTCACCAGCCATCGAAATTGTACCTCGCATGCCAGAGGCGATTCCGCCCCCTCCAAGCCGGCCATCTTCGATTTCTAAATCGATATCCCATGACCTCACCACAGACTCGTTGGGATTTTTCGGAGACGAGACAAAGGTCGATCCGGAGATACTAACCGGGCCACGGAAATCCAGTCTCAACAATGGATCTCTTAGATATGGGGGTAAACAGGCGAGCAGTGTTTGGTCTACCAAAAAACGGGTTGATGGAATCCAGAGAATGGTCCCATCCCAACTACCATCCGTATAGATCCGGTAGTGTCCCTCCGCATTGAGTCGACTCGCATCATGGGTGCCGGTAAGCGAAAGGATATCAATCCGACCGGGGCTATAGGCAACGTGACACGAAACATCATTAATCGAATACGGCAAAGACCGAGGACGGAAAGCTAGTGAACGTCCGACTCCTTCCTCTTTGACACTATCCTTTTTCATTTCGACTCTAACGTCGAGAGGTTCGTTTTGGGATCGTTTTACCATCTCTACCTTAGCGTGCCCCATCATGCCAACCGGCTGTATCTCATCCCAAAGACTCTGCACACCCTTGGTAAGTGCGTTGCGCAATTCTTCGTCCATCGATAAATCGTAGGTGTCGAATACGAGATCCACCGAATCGAGCTGCCCAACATCTAACTGACATAGACCATATGCTTTGATTCGTGTCGCATCGTTTCTGCCAATGAAATCGCGAACAATGATTCGATCGTTGTCGACCGTTATTTCACCATGAACGTTATCTATGGGATATCGAAACTGATCGTACTTGATTGAACATTCTGAGAAAATCAATTCTAACGATCGATTGATACGTGTGGGGTCATCAGCGCTTCTTTGAAATCGAGCGTGTTTTAAATGGACTGTTCCATTGGCATGAAGAGAATCCACAAATTTTTGAAAACCGCTTGGTTTCGATTGGTTTCTCGGCGTTAATGCTGTAAGCAGATTCTTATCAATGGCGATCGGTCCATCCGACGAGAACTGAAAGTCCATCAACCATTTTGGGCTAGCCTTTATCAACTCTAATGAGCCCGACAAGCTTTGTTCACCGGCTGAGGCAACCATATTCTTTGCGATTAAATGCCCGTCGTTGTAAATGATTTTTCCACCGATGTTTGACAACGGATAGGGAAAGAATTCCGCGTTGACCGAAAGATCCTCGGTTAACACTTCGACATACGGATGCCAACTGGCACCATCAAACCGAACTGTTGCCTTGGCATCAACATGTCCTCTGGCTTGAAATCGATTCCACATCTCCTGCATTTGAGTCGGAAGAGATTGAAACAATCGATGATCTAGTTCCAAGTCATTGATTTCAATCATAGCGGTCATCGGAGACGGCATTTTTAAGCCTTGCATGTCGATTGATGCAGTTAGGCTCGATGAACCGCAAAGTGCTTTTACATTGCGGACTCGCAAGTCGTTATTTTTTAAGAAGAGCTCGCCGCTTACTTTATCCAGAGGATAACTGAGCTGAGGGTGTTGCCATTGACCTCCTTCAGCCTTGGTATAGACGTTGTAGTCTAGGTTCTGATTGATGTAAGAGAGTTCAAATTTCGTCGATGCTCGAACACTTAAACCCTCGACGGACTTAAAGTAGGATTGCAAACAGCTTGGAATCTGCGAAGCAACGCGGGGACTAAAATCGAGGTTGATCAACTCCCCTTTGAATCGCCAATTTTGACCTGACTCATCGACACTTGCGGAAAAACCCAAGCTCTGAAAATGGCTGCTCTTTACTTGAGCTTGGATACCCAAAACGATTGGCGGCACCAAATCGGCATCAGGGCTTATGGGCAGAAGAGACGCGACCCCTCTGAGATCATGAAAAATGAGCTCCTGAGAACTGGACCCGATTTCGTGACCTAGTCGTATCAATCCTGATCTAATATTCACAGTTGGGAACTGCGAATTAAGCTTCATCTTACCCGTTGGCTTAGGTAAGCACCACGTTCCATCTGCCAGGGGCCATATTGATACTTGAACTCCGTCAGCGACTACATTTTGAATGGGCACTTGCCCTTGTGCCAATCCAAGCCAATCCAAAGGGCCATTGCAGGTAACCCGCTCAGCGCGTAATACTTCACGGTACTGGTGGTCCACTCTTTTGAGTAAACGCAGCCCGTTTAATGTGATTGACTCTCCGACTTGAAGTGTCGCGTTGTCGAGAGAAACATGAAAATCAGGCAAAAGAGTTTGAAGGCGAGTTCGAATCTCCTTGGTTAGTTTTGAGTCTGCTTGACCGAGAAAGTAATGGTAACCCAGAAACGATAGAATCCCTATCACGCAAAACCAAACGATACCTCCGCTGGTGCTGCGTCGACGACTCGCACTAGGAGTATTGACTTTAGAATGAGTCAAATCATTTGTTGGTTCTACTGTTGGGCTGTTTGTTGCCATCCGTGGCTTCACTCTTTTAGGTTACTCTTTTAATTCCGTTTGCTGAAACAACTTCATCCGCTCCATTAGAAAAATGATGCCACAGCCTGCCAAGACGCATATTACCAGCACTGCGGGTTGTCGGTAGCGAACCGAACCAATAAACGTCATATGCAGAACACCAAAGTAAACAGTTGGCATAGCGAACAACCAAGCTCCTGGACGACATTTGGTTGACCACAACCCGATAGCCCCGAACCCTAGGATCACAACGTAAGCGAGCCCTTCCGCATAGCGAACAGCCCGACTACCTAGCTCCTGTGCCACAGGCAATGGCCTCCATGTCTTCCAGAACTTTACCATTCCTAGCCGAATAGCGTCAGATGGATTTTCACGAACCCATTGAATAGCAGCATTTCGCATTCGTCGATCAAGCCGCCACTCTAGCGTCGACTCCTTGGGAATTCCGAGAGCCTCTAAGCGGCGATCATCCACAAGCTGCTCTTTTAGATAGCGATGAACAAATGCCATCCCTTCATCGCTGCTTCCGGTCGCACCCTCGTGCCAACCATCATAGAGGCTTGCTCCTACCTGAAGCGTAGATGGAACGAATTTGCCTGTTATGTGGTAGTTTCGAATCCACCATGGGCCCATGGCCAAAGTGATCCCAACCAAGAAGGCAAAGCCTGTCAGCCCGCAAACAAAGATCGGTTTTAATTCGCGTTTTGCTAGCAATCTCATTGAGACAAAGAGCCACCACAGGCCCGCCCAAAGGCCCCAGCTCGGTCTTGCCAAGCATGCTAGCCCGGTTAAAAAACCCGCCAGCAAGGTCCAGCAATAATACCTTCGAGATTGTTGTTTTGCGTCCAACGCAATACTCGAACAAAGCAAACTTCCGAGCATTAACGGACAAAAGATCATCTCGCTGAGAACAAAGATGCTCATTCCCACCGCCCCGGGATACAGAGCCGCAAATAAAGCGGCCAAGTTGGCTGCTCTGTCTCCGCCGATTCGTTTCGTCATCCACCAAACGAGACCAACGCAAACCATCCCCAAGACGGAACCGAAGACCCGCACAATCAAGACAACTCCCTCGATTTCATTTAATCCAGAGCCCGATGCCCAATAGGCAAAGGGGGACAAGAATATCGGAAACAAAGGAGATCTAAAAATTCGAGATTCATCGCTCAGATAGCGATAGGGCTCCCCCGCTGCGATGCGCTGCGCGTGCACCCAATAGGTATCGCTATCTCCAAATCGAAAACAGCTTGGTCCATCCGGAACCGACGATTGCCAATAGAGAGCCCCAGCGATACGAACTCCCAGCGATAAAGCCAGAATAAAGGTGATTGGTTTTAACCAGCCGTTTGCCATCCCATTTCATTCTGTTTTCAAAGCCATGACAATTTTCGGATGTCGTTAATCTTTATAAGAAACGACGCCATCATTGCCCAATTCGAGTACTTTTGTGATCTCACGACGTACATCAGATGATGAGCTAGTGAGCTCTTTCAATTTGATACGATCCAACATTCCAGTCTTTGTTGGGTTGACCGGATCGATTGGCCACCACCATTCTGCATGGTGATATTCTACCCAGGCTTGAAAGACCATTGTGGGCTCAGAAGCATTTCGGTCATAAACGTAGCCGAGTGCCAACCGTGCGGGGATCTTGTCCTTGCGAAGCAAGGCGATCAATGCCATTGATTGTTCTACAGAATTCAATCGGTTAGTGCTCAAAGCTACCGCCAATTTTCTTACGTCATTATTGAATCCGACTGATTCGAATTTTTCCGACAATCGTTTGGCTGCGGATAGCACCTTTAGATGTAAATCATCGTCTTCAAACTGAAGTAAGAAATCGACGTACATCTTGTTGAATATGGGATTACCCGCATCGAGCCAACCAGACAAATCCAAGTCACTGGGCGTTGGTTCATCCGAAGATTCAACCCCTGCTGGAAGTTCCTCACGATTCTTGAGACGAAAAACAGTGATCTCAGACGTAAACGCATCGAGAGACTTTTTTCGTTGATTGCATCGATTGGAAATGCTCTTGTAGGGATCCGATCGCTTTTGTTCGAACTTGTAGATGACTTGATTTTCCATTTCGATCGCATCAAGATAAGCTTCTCTTTTACCAGGTTTAATAGCAAGCGGCATGATTCTGTTCGTAGAAAACGAAAGATCAAAAGCACTTTCCACCTCTTTGTAGGTTTCTTCTCCGACTTGAAAGATTCGCAGGTCACCAGATTGAATATACGACTTCAGGATTACGCCATCTTCGTCAGCCCACAGAGTTGATTCGTTCAGTGCACCCCCATCGCGGGTCGTAACCTTGGTTTCTCGTAACATCTTAGATTTACCGAGCATTATGGGTGATTTGTATTTTGCATTTGCATCTAAACGACTCTCTACAATGCGACCGGAAAATGGATCGAGCAACCTTATCAATCTCGATTCGTTGTCCTTCATCGGATTGCGCATCATGGACTGTTCTATTGCAAAGGGACCTCGAACTTTGCTATCCCATTCGACAACGTTTTGTTGTTTAGTTTGGTTGATGGTCAGTTCCAAGACCGCTTTAGATCCATTAACCCTCGCAATAACCGACTGGCTTTCCGATCCAGTCTGAGCCCTCGTCGTTAAACTTATCAATTCGCCATTTGGTCGCTCAACGGAGTTGATAATCAGCTCGCGACGTTCCTCTTTGCCCTCTTTCACGAATCGTAAAACACTACGAAAATCGTTGGTGATCACTGGTTCGCTGCCACGATTGCTCGAAACTGATTTCTTTAATGTGTAACCCACCGGCACATTGGCCCGGTACATAACTTCCCATGTTATGTACGATTTTGTTGCATCAAACATCCATGGAGAAGTATTTTCATCATCAACCGGCAGCGATTGTTGAGGTTTGTCGGGGACCGAATCAATCACCAGCACAGCGTCGGATTTGGTCGGCGCCTGCGTAGTCGTGGCGTCTGCGTTGTGCACACTCGAGACTGACTCATTGCTTAGTAACTTTTCTGCTTTAGCAGCAATCGTTTTCTCATCATGAACTGTCGACATTGAGTTCAATTGAGAGAGTTCCTTTAACAACTCATCTGAGTTCTTCTCGCGCGATTGCGGATTGTCGCAACCCGCAACTAGTACACAAACGAATGGTGCAAACATATAGATCAACAGCGAGCGAAGTCCTGTCTCTCGCCGTAAGTATACAAATGGACTCTTATGGAGCATTATTCCGATTCTCATTCGATTTATAAACGGTTGCTTAGCCTTCCATGGCGAACAGGGTAGACCGATTTCGTCTCAAGGGTTCCGAGCATCAGTTACCGTCTCTAATGTAACCCAAACTTCTTTGATTTTGCGGTTCGCTTTTCCACAAAGCGAACCTTGGGGAAAAGAGATCCGATTGTAACGATTGTGCCGACGGAAAAATGGAGCGAATTCTTTGCATAATCCAAAACCATTCCGTGAACCTGACCTAACTTTGGTTGTTCCGCACTGGATGGGGAACGCGTACTTGTTGAACAAAACCCGTACTATTGAGAATGACAATGGGAAACGCTTCTGGCTTCCCCAAGAGCAAAACAACTAATCAGGCCGACTCGGCTCCTAGGTCGACCCCCACCTCTAGTTTCGAAAAACTAACTAACGATGAGCTCGAAGCTCATATGGGAGTTTTTCGATATGGTGCATTCGACCTAACGGACGCGGTTCGCCCCTCGTACGATCTTCAAGTGGTGCCTAAACAGGGCTTCCGCCATGATTCGTACGTCGATCCAAAGAACAATATTGATGTCCCTGTCATCATGGCGTCTGCATCCAGAGAACGGCTTTTCGATCTGTTTCTCGACATGATCGATTGCCTCGGCGACGAAGTTGACGTCGTTCTGGAAACTAGCCATCACGGCAATTCAAGCGATCACAACGATCTGTATCGTGAGCACATTGATGTTCCAGTATTAAAGAGCATTTTGTGCGATCACGAAGAGTTAATCCTCAATGATGGATGTACCGGTATTGCTATTCTTAATCCGAGAAAGCAACAGGAAATCCAGTTCGACGAGCACAAGATGCTTTTGTGCTACGGTAAACCCCTAGAACAATTCGAAAAAATCTTTATTGAACACGACGTTTACCCAGACGAGTCGATTCGATTTATCTCTGAGGCAGAACATGTTCACTGCAGCAGCGATAAGTTCGCAAGAGAATTTGATCGACTTACTGCAGCCTTGGGAATGGACGAAGGTTTACATCGTGATAACAACAGTGACTTAGTCTAAAATTCATTGCGAGATGAATATGAGGCTTCATTCTTTACCTAAGAATTCGAATGTTGCCTCTTTATGCACGAAATCGACGACCAACCATTGGTCACCTAACTTTTCGAGGTCTAGCTGAACCCATCGTGGCACTTTGCCAGGCATAAAATCAGTCTGGACCTCAACATATACGTTCATTCGAACCCGAGCAGACGGTTTGTTGCCGACCTTGGTCAACTCGATCGAATGCACCCTGGTTACCTTCGCTACGTCAAACTTGATACGCGGCAGTAATGTGACTGCCGACGCGACCTGTTGAGTATGATCCGGGTGAATTCGTTTTTTCACGGCATCATGACGATTTCCCTGCAGTTCGAGCGCCGTATCAGTTAGAACGACTCGAATTTGCTCTCGATCGGTTACGACGTAAAGATTCAGCCAAACCAGAAAACTCGTCAGCAAAAGAAATACCAACCCGACGTAGACTGCAATCTTGTTTCCGGTTTGAATCCAACCAAACAGACTCAGTCCGGTGAGCAAAGCTCCAACACAACCAACCACGTACGGATTCTCAAATAGAAATTCTGCCATATTTCCCTCTGACGGTTCGTTGAAAAAACTTAACTCTCTTAGCGAGTATGGGGCGTTCTTCTCCGTGAGTAGACGCATCGTTCCTCGACGGTATTCAACTAGGTAACTGAAACCTATTCTAGATACCAACCTATAGTCGAGGCAATTGATGATCAAAAAAGAAAAAACATCAGCCTTCCCGTTAGTTGTAACCTACTATTCGACGGCTTGAATAGTCTTCTTGCCAAGCCCCGAAGGAAAAGGGAACTGCGAACAAGCAAGAATATGAAATCGTTGAGTTCTGATTACCTACAGAATTCAGACGTTACAGAGTCCTCGTATTAGTAAATAATTGCCATGTTGGAAACCATCCGAAAATACTGGATTGGCGGGCTAGTGCTGGTTATGGTCGGCCTTCACGCTAGCATCGTAGGATTGATTCGCCATCAAGCATCACTCGCCAAAGTGGACATTTCCTGCGAAGTTGATCTTGGTTCATATCTTGCATATCCCAATGAAAACAACACTCCCGTCTCAATGCGTCTTCACGCAATTGTTCCTCTCAATCATCGAGTCAAGAGTAGACAGCTAATCGAGCTCAACCAAGCTCAAATTCGACAAGCTATCGAAGAACACATTCGTCAGGTCGACCACAGAGTTCTTCGCGATCCGTATTTGTCAGACTTGAGAACACAGCTCCTTGACGTATTGGTGCAAACGATCGGCTCGACATCCGTGGAAGATCTTGCGATCACCGAACTACAAAAAACCAGTCCGGAATTTGCTCTTAGCTTTACAAATGCCAGCCATCCTAAACGACCCAAACTCGTCGCAACATTAAGAAGCGAAACCGATGCGGGTCCAGAAGATCAACATGGACATTCCGATGCGGAACACGATTCCCATGGGCATGACGAACACGGCGATGCTGGCCATGGATCAGAGGATCATTCCGCCGATCAGCATGCAGACGAACATGCCGCAGGAAATCATGCTGCATCTGATTCACATGGCACAGCTTCGGAAGATAAATCCCACGATAGCCATGACGCCTCCGGCCATGAATCAGATAGTAGTACAGATCATGGTGGAGCCAAATCGGGACACGGGGCCGCTGATGGGCATTCGAAACCTAGGGCCAAAGCTGCGGTAAAGTACACACCCGGTATGGGCAAGAAAAAGAAAGAAGATGCGGGCGGACATGGCGGAGGTCACTAATGGTTCGTATCACTTGAATCAAAATCGAAAACAGTCAATCAACTCAATTCTATAACGCTTCTCAATAATCATGAAACCAAAGTTACGAAGTAAACTGTTCATAGATACACCAGTTCAGATGATGCTCATTACTAGAGTCCTGATTCACTGGGTTGTATTCTTCGCCCTATTCTTTTTGACTCTCTTAACGATCGAGTATTTCTTGCGCGATCCCGGAGTGACGATTTTCGATTGCATGAGGATCGTAGCTACCAAACATGCAGTTGTGGTCGTGTTGGCGCTCGCATTGTTGCCCGCATTTTTATACGACACCATAAAGATGAGCCACCGCTTTGCCGGACCAATCTATCGATTTCGGAAAAGCCTAAAGACACTCGCTGAAGGAAACTCTGTCGAAGAAATTAGCTTTCGAGGCAAAGATTTTTGGGCTGATTTATCTAAGGACTTCAATAAGGTCGCCAAGAGACTCAACAAACAAACAAGCTCAGAGTCCGGGAGCTAGATTGAATATGATAAACCGGAATCGGATACTCGCAATGACTCAGCTTTTAACCTCGATCTCTCGACGCAATCGGAACACTATTCGATCGAAGCGAACTGGTACCGCTATCGTGGAACTCGCGGTCTGTATGCCAGTGGTTGCGCTGGTCGTATTCGCTTCTTTGGAAGGCGCCAATATGCTTTTCGTTCGACAAGCGACTGTGCAAGCCGCCTATGAGGCAGCCAAATTTGGTAGCCGAAGAGACGGTACACGCGTGCAATCAGAGCGTTTGGCAACAGAAGTTTTATCCGCCAGAAGAATTAACAGTCCGACCATAACTTTTGTTACCGGAGATCCCGCGACGACACGAAGCGGATCAGACGTCACAGTTAGAGTTAGCGTGAATTCCAATGATCGACTGATCACGCGATTCCGCATCTTCTCCGGCCGGCAAATCGAAGCCGTCGCCACCATGCAAAAGGAATAGCAAGATGAGGCACCAACGAAAAGCAATCCGAAAACGCCGAGGCGCCATGATTATTCTCATGGCTGTCGTCATGATACTACTTTTTATCGGCGCAATCTTTAGTGTCGATACCGCTTACATGCACATGGTTCGGGCCGAACTGCGAACCGCAACAGACGCTGCAGCCAGAGCTGGCGCGAGCACTCTGTCTCGTACACAAGACGCAACTTCAGCTAGAACAGCCGCTGTAACCTATGCTGCCAAGAACCGAGTCGCCGGCAGGAATCTGACCATTCGTCCTGATCAAATCAATTTTGGTACGATACGATCCTCAGGTCAGAAAATTGAATTTGTTCCAAGCACGAATCCTCTAGTTGCAGTCCGTGTACAAGGTCGCCGTGACGACACATCTCCCGACGGAAACGTAACCTTGTTTTTCGGCCAATTCTTAAATGTCAGTCGATTCCAGCCTCGCATGACTTCCACCAGTGCAGCTAACGTTCGAGACGTTGCACTGGTTCTCGACATATCTGGTTCGATGGGAACACGACTCGGCGCCGGTACGCGTCTCACTGCATTAAAATCAGCCGTCAACGTGTTTCTCGATGAACTCGCGGACTCGAGCCCACTCGCTCAAGTCTCCCTGAGCGTCTACTCGACAACTGCATCTCCCATTACTCCGCTTACCAACGACTTTTCGTTGATAAGGACTCAAGTAGCTGCGTTACCAGCTAATGGTCTAACCGCTATTGGCCTAGGGCTCCAAACAGGCATCAACTCTCTAAGATCGGATCCGAGAACAAGACCCTTTGCAGCGAAAACTATAATCTTAATGACGGACGGAATTCATAACACTGGGGTAAGCCCCATCGTGACCGTTTCAAATGCGGCGGCAAACAATATGACCGTTCACACTATCACTTTTAGCCGTGATGCAAATCAGTCTCTTATGCGCCGCGTTGCGCAAGCTACTCAAGGTGGATTGCATTTTCACGCGGATGACGCAGCGGATTTGAACGATGTCTTTCGTGAGATCGCCAAAAATCTGGCTGTTGTTCTAATCGAATAACCACTTGAGAAATATAAAACACTGCATCTAATCATTTGAAATGAAAGTTCCTTCAAATATGTCCCTTGCAAGATCTAGGCGTACACTTCGCTGCGGTTTAACTGCCGTTGAGTTTGCGTTGGTTGCACCGGTTGCATTTTTGTTGCTCTTCGGTGCATTGGAGCTTGGTCACGCCAACATGGTTTTTCATTCCGCAGAAGCCGCTGCTTACGAGGGAGCCCGAAAAGGAATCATTCCAGGGGCAACCGCAACGGAATGCATTGCCGGAGCGAATGACATGCTCCAATTGTGCCGCGTCCGCGGTGCGACCGTCACCGTTAACCCTGCGGTGCTAACTCCCAATGATGCGAACGTTACCGTAAGAGTACAAGTTCCCTATCGAAGCAATTCGATCGTCGTTCCCTTTTTCACGAGAAGCCTGGTAATCAACAGAGAATGTAAACTCAGTCGAGAACGCGGCAATTAAGTTGGTGGAGAAACTAAGTTGGTAGAGAAATTCCCGGAGCCATCAAGAACATAACTAGGCACACGACTACGATCATTACCAAAATCGAAAAAGGTACCCCGATTCGAACGAAGTCCATGAATCGGTACCCACCAGGCGTCACCACTAAAGTGTTCACGGGTGACGAAACGGGTGTCATAAACGCCGTTGACGCTGCTAGTGCGACGATCATAGCGAACGGATAGGGGGATAACCCCAGGCGATCTGCCACCGACAAAGCGATCGGTACCATCAACACAGCCGTTGCGGTATTAGAGATAAAAAGTCCCAATAAACTGGTCGCTAGAAAGATCACCAATAGTACTCCGAATAATCCGAAGCCTGAAGTTATTGACGCTATCGCGCTGGAGGCGATTTCAACACCTCCTGTTCTTGACAATGCGATCGGAAATGGAAGCATCCCAACGATCAGAACAATGGTCCTCCAGTCTATCGATCGATAAGCATTTTCGAAATCGATACACCCAAAGACCCCCATTAGCACACAGCCGATCAAGGCCGCTTGAACGTTCGGAGTGACTCCCGATACCATCAAGCCAATAACCACTAGGAGTATAGCTAACGCGTGCCATAATCGGCCCGGTACTGGTATGACCTCCTCGAATTCTTGAGGCAAGTGCAATGGTACGAGATCTCGCCCCCCTTGATAAATTGCCGTTCGAATCGATTTCCATGGACCAATGACAAGCAATGTGTCTCCCATGCGAAATACCTCCTGCTTTAGCTCGGATTGAACCGATTTCACCCCTCTCCTTAAACCAATCACTGACACACCATATCGACTCCTAAATCCAGATTGTATAACCGTTTTACCTACTAAATCGGAGTCAGCGGACACGATCAATTCTGCCATCCCGATCTCTTGCGTTCGATCGGTGAAATGAGCGCCCGTTAATGGCAACACCACTAACTGATACTTGTCCGCCATCGATTCGATGTCTGAATCAGGTGAGAACAGGTCGAGAAGCAATATATCGCCAGCTTGAATCTCAGATTTGGCTGTCGGATGCAATAATTGCCTATCTCGCTGTATGGCGACAAGATTCGCTCCGGAATCCTCTCTTAAGTTACAGGTCTCTATTCGGCGACCGACCAATGATGATTCCGGCTTAACTAGCAAGCGATGCTCCCGCCCCGCCAAATGATACTTCTCGACCCATTGCTTTAAAGTAGGGCGATTCGTGTGTCCATTGGATGCAGCGCCATTTCCCTTAGGTAACCATTTCTTGACTACCAACATATACAGGATTCCCATAACTAAAACGGGGACCCCGTATGGGGTAAAGCTAAAGAACTCGAATCCCTGATCGCCTCGACGAACAAGCTCCGCGTTGACGACCATGTTGGGAGCTGTCGCAACCAGGGTTGTCATACCACTTATCAATGCTGCCATGCTCAATGGCATCATCAATTGACTCGAGGGAATTCCTGTTCGTCGACATATTCGTAACACCACCGGTATAAAAAGTGCGGTAACAGCCGTGGAGCTCATCGTCGCCCCGAGCAAACAAACCGAGAGCATTAGAAAGACAATCAATCGGTTGGTACTACTGCCAGAGGTCACGACCAACCAGTCGCCAATATGACGTGCCACTCCAGTTCGAACCAATCCCTCGCCAATAACGAACATCGCTGCGATTAAGATCACATTGGGGTCACCGAATCCGATGAGCGTTTCCTTGATATCAATAACACCTGTCAATGGAAGAGTGCAAATCACGAGTAACGCAACGAAATCCATACGCGGCTTATCGAGCGTAAACATCACGATGGCAATGAGAAGAACTAGCAAGACTAGTCCAAGTTCCAGGGGCATCTATCGTCCTAAACTTTTGTCGGTAACAGCACTGCGTTTATAGTTGAACTGCACATGCAGTCTTCAATATAAAAAGTTAATGCCCTTTGACGCTTCTTTCCAGGCAAGATCCCGAGAATTAGATGCCGCTATTACACTAAAACAATGTTAATTGACCAAGATTGGTCACCAAAGCTCGTTCGTCGAGGTAGCTCTTTAGACTGTCTGTTGGGGATGCTAATGTCCCAAGAACTCTCCCTGCCAATGCCATACCGGAAAGCATGGCTCCCTCCATATTTTTATGGCGATACCAATCTCCACATGCACCTAACAGTTTCTCGGAATCCCAACTGCATTCTGGATTGCTCCCATCCACCGAAAGAGGCACCTCCACATCGGCGTATAACCATCGATGACTGTTCCTGTAAAGTGGCTCGGGTGGCTTGACGCCGGTTAGTCGTTCCAGCTGAGACAACATAACAGAGACGATGTCTTCCTTAGAAAGACTTAGGTTCTCCTTGGCCCACGTATGGTTGCTTTGAACTACCCAACAGTCCAATTCCTGAGGCCGCCCAGGTTTACTCGAATCCCTGGCCATCCAACGGATTGTATCGTCATGCACGACTGCCCCGTCAAAAGGAACATCCCAACGACTACTAAATGCGATAATCGATGCCCAGCATGGCTTCATCCGAACTTTCTCAATAGCCGGTACCCACGAACAATCCTGCGGTACCATGCCAACCAATTGCGGCGCGGGACAGTTCCAAAGAATGCAATCATAGTTTCCGAGAGATACCTCTTTTCCAAAAGAATCTTTGCACTCAGCAAAAATCTCATAGGTCTTATCGCTTCGAACCACACGTGTCACTTTCGTAGCCGTCCTAATAGGAAGCCCCTCGGCCAAGTGTTTTCCAATAGCATTCATGGATGTACATCCTACCAATCTTTGGTGCCCATTTCTGACCTCGTGTTTACCGCTTTCATAAAGATCCACAACTTTGCCAAACCAGGGCTTTACGATACCGCGTTGCAACCAACTCTCGACAAACTTTGCTACGCGAGGATCTCGACAGGTAAAATATTGTGCACCATGATCGAATCGCAACGCTTTTTCTATCGTCCTCGTTGCGACTCGCCCGCTGACTCCATTCGATTTGTCTATGAGTTGCACGCTGAGGCCATGGTCAACGAGAATGCGACTGCACATTAGGCCTGCCATTCCAGCTCCGATAATGGCGATCTTTGGTGAAACCGGATACGCGGGACGATCAATATGCTTTTGATACTTCTCAAAGTCAATGCGCCGGCGATGCTCGTCAGTGGTCCTACTCCTAACCACTCCGTATACAGGTTGCTCCGGCTCAAAGGGGCGGTCAAACTGCCCTAAACACCAAAGTATTCCACCGTAAGAAGCCGGATCGCGTCCATCGAGCGCATATCTGTGATTCAGATCGATCAATGTTCTCAGTGCTTCGCTGCCAGTTTTGGTCCACCTCAACAGCCCTTTGCCCCACGTCATTCTCACGTTGTTATGAAGCTCACCATGCCGAAGCAGGCTTCGTTGGCACGTGTCCCAGAACTCATCACCCGATCGCGCACGAGCTTGATCTTCCCAAGTACACAGCCACTCCCTGGGATCGCTTTCATGTTTTGCAAGACTTTCGCGAGCCCAATCCGGAACGGCTTCTATGGAGTCATAGTCATCTCGGTAAAAACAAAAACAGTAAGCCAACTCTCGCCAAATCAATAGCTCATCTAGATACTTCTCTGCTTTGACTGCGTGCGCTTCACGAGCTAATCTCATCGGTGAAACCATGCCGTAATGGAGATAAGCAGACATCCGACTTACCCCGTCCTTCGTGGGATCATTGCGGCGATGTGCATACCCGGATAACTTTGTCCGCTTAAACTCCTCCCACCTCGCGTAACCACTGGTGCTTCCACCAATCGTATCGGCCACCGGTCCAACACTATGATCGATATCACACAATTGCAGCAACTCGTTAACTGACCGACCTTTCAAGCTCAGTGGTTCAAAGGGAACCGATCCGTTATATCTCATAGGAAATTCTGTAACTGCGGGCCATTCTTTCGCTATACGTTCTTCATACAGTTTCGAAGTTGCGTCGCGGTAAGCAAACGCCCGATCAAAAGCACGCCCAACAAGCTTCATTGGGACTACACAACTGCTTTCAACCGCAAAAATGGGCGTGGTCGCAGTACGACTTAATCGATCCAGCCAAAATTGTGTTGGCTCTCCAGGAAAATCATCTGTCACCAATACCGAGGCTTGTTCCGAGATCAGCTTTAATGCCGGAATCCTGTAACCAGCGCGGTCCAAGTGGAACACATACCGTATCCCGAGTTCTTCGTACTGACGCTCGAGATCCTGGGCCCCTTGAAGAGTAAAACAATGGTGACGGTCCGAAGCAAATCGATAATTCTCACTCAGCCCTTGGTAAACCACCAGCGAGGTCCCCAATGCTTTGGCGATCTGACAAGCGACGTCAAGTGCCGCATTTTCGTCGGTCCGAAGCGCATGATGCGTCCAGTAAACCACCGGACCGGGGGCCTCACTCGTTTCACTGTCGGGTCGGTCGCTACGTGTGTTCTGCTTGTTTGCAGGAAAGAATCGAACTCGCTCTCGAAGATGAGGAGCCAATAAGCGGATTACATCACCAAAATCATCGAGTTTTTCAAGCATTCTGATAGTCATCACACCTTAGCGGGTGCTGTGGCACTCTATAACCCGATGTCCAAGTTTCTCCTCGGGGAAGCGTCTAAAGCCGCGTCCATCAGTAAGACCGGAATCGTAGCTCACAGTTGCATACTGTAGAGATTGGTCAAGCGAAATAGAGACATGGACGACAGGAGTGCTTTCGCCCCCCAAAAAACCACCCGAATGGGGAACAACAGTCCGCAAGACCGTTTTTATCGTGGCCGAGGCCACGAATAAACCGGAACCGGACGCTAGCGCGTTGCTGCCTATTAAAGCAAAAAAGATTGAAACCAGGCGTTAACTATTTCTTCAGGTCAACACAGATAATCTCGTTGTCATTCCTAATGTACGCTCGTTTATTGGCAAAAGCAGGCATGCTCCAAACGACTTCGCGACCAAACGCGAGATTGGATGGTTCGATCACTTTCACCCGGTCTATTTCTTCGTAACCCTTGGGAGAAAACTTCGCGATGACCAACTCTCCCTTTTCATTAAACAACCAGAAACGATCTGCTTCCTTAACAATGAACGCTGTCTCGCTGCCTGCTAGTCGGCCTCCTACCGCATCAGTTGTCTCCCAAAGACGCTCACCACTCGGTATCTCGATCGCCATTAACGCGCCTCCTTGGTCCATACCATAAATTACATTCCCAATCGCAATCGGCTGAACGTTTACGGGAGAAATAGCGGTTCGAGCTTTATCGCGCCAAACCTCTTCGACCGTGGGTTTCTCTTTGTTAAGCTTGAGCAGCAAACTCTTTTTGGAGTAACCTGCAACATATAGGTAATCACCAACTTGAATCGGTGACATGATGATGGAACCGTTGCTCGCTTCGTAAGGCACGCTCCAGTATTCTTTGCCAGTTGCGGGATCAATCGAGGTTACTGCAGTAGGTTTGCATAGGATCAATTGCCGAACGCCACCAGCATTGATGATCGTCGGTGGTGCATATCCCTGTTCCGATGAGGAGGATGATCTCCAAAGCTCAGCACCCGTTTTCTTGTTCAGTGAAACGACATGGCTACCTTCGCCACCTGCCAGCGTAATTAACTGTTCTCCGTCAATAAGAGGGTGGGCAGAGTAGCCCCAAAGTGCAGACTTGGTTCCGTAAACTTCTTTAAGTGCCTTTTCCCAAACCACTTCGCCTGAATCTGCTTTGAGACATAGCAAATTTCCCTCAGCTCCCAACGAATAGACGAGCCCATTCTCCACGACGGGAGTACAACGAGGACCAGACGGGTAAGAGATCGAATAGGGACAATCGTATTCTTTTTTCCAAATCTCTTTGCCAGTGGCTTCATCCAAGCAAATGATTCTTTCTCGCCCATTGAAACCAGCTCGTCCAAAATTGGCATCTTTGACGTTATCGTTCGTCAGATAATCTGTAATGTAGACTTTGCCGTTGTGAACTGCCGGACCAGAATAGCCCCAGGTAATCTTGGTTCGCCAAACAATTTTCGGGCCATCTTTGGGAAACTTGTCAATGAGTCCCGTTTCTCGCCAAATGTTGTCTCTCTTTGGCCCCATCCACTGAGGCCAATCGTCGAAGGCAACCGCGACATTCGCTGTGTGACCAACCAACGAAGTTGACAAGATAGACAAAAACAGAAAACCCAGTTTCGTTTGGCTCATTGATGCTCTTCTCCCAACAACCTGATCTCAATGGACGCGATAGACTTCACAGATCTTATCGCACTATCGTGATCAGGTGGTGACTCGACACAAATTTTTGAGACGAGAAATCGATCAAACCTAAAACGCCATTTCTAGTTGGCTACCAGCTCGCTCGGCGACTTCCCATATCGTTTGCGATCCGTTTCGCGGAGATAAACCTTTCTCAACCGGATCACATTGGGAGTAACCTCTACTAGTTCATCGTCTTCGATGTACTCCAGAGCTGCTTCCAAGAAAAGCTGCCGCGGTGGCTTGAGAATAATATTCTCATCACTACCTGCAGCCCGAACGTTGGTTAGCTTCTTTTCTTTGGTCGGGTTGACGACTAGGTCATTATCACGGGCGTTTTCACCAACGATCATGCCTTCGTACACGTCATCGCCAGGGGCAACAAATAGTTCCGCCCGCTCTTGCAACGCGAACAAGGTGTAAGGAATTGCTCGTCCTGGGACCATCGATACGAGCACTCCGTTTTGACGGCGTGGCAAGTCGGCCTCGACAGGACGATAACCGGAGAATCTGTGGTGAATGATTGCCGTACCTTGCGTCGCGTTAAGCATTCGAGTTCTCAAGCCGATCAAGCCACGAGCAGGAATCGCAAATCGAAGAAGGGTGTACTCTCCACGACTGGTCATTTCCTCGAGAAGACCGCGGCGGTTACCAACCATTTCCATCACGGGACCCATTTTCTCAGTTGGCACCTCGACGTTTAACGTTTCGTATGGCTCTTGTTTTACACCATCAATTTCTTTGAGAACGACACGCGGCTTGGAAATGCTCATTTCATAGCCTTCTCGACGCATGATTTCAATCAGAACCGACAAGTGAAGCACACCACGGCCTCGAACCGCAAACGCTTCACTACCTTCAACAGGTCGAACTCGCAACGCTACGTTCTTCTCAAGCTCTCGATCCAGGCGATCTTTCAGTTGCCGAGTCGTAACATACTTGCCATCTTTACCTGCTAGTGGCGAAGTATTAATGCTGAAGATCATCTCCAGGGTTGGTTCGTCGACTGTTAATCGAGGAAGAGCATTTACTTCACCACGATTACAGATCGTATCACCGATCTCGATGCTATCGATGCCTACGACCGCAACAATGTCGCCAGCCTTACCTTCCATCGCATCGACGCGTCCCAGCTTATCGAACATTTGGAGGTTGGCGATTTGAGCCGGAACCACTTTGCCATCTTTAGCGATGTCGATCTGTTGGTTCTTTTTCATCGATCCTGATTGAATTCGTCCGATCGCAATTCGGCCCACATAATCCGACCAGTCCAGGTTGGTAACGAGCATTTGCAATGGTGCATCGGGCTCAACATCGGGTCCTGGGATCTTTTCCAACATCATGTCCAAAAGCGGAACCATGCTGTCTCCCGGCGTCTTCCAATCATGGGTCGCATATCCACTACGACCAGATGCAAAGATGACGTCAAAATGATCCATGTAATGGTCACCTCCGAGGTCGCATAAAAGCATCAATGCCTCTTCAACGACTTCGTCACAGCGAGCGTCGGGTCGGTCGATTTTGTTAATGACCACGATTGGCTTCACACCGACCTCTAATGCCTTAGAAAGAACAAATCGCGTCTGTGGCATCGGCCCTTCGGCTGCGTCCATAAGTACCAACGCACCGTCCGCCATTCGAACGACCCGTTCCACTTCACCACCAAAATCCGCGTGGCCAGGAGTGTCGATCAAATTAATCTTTACCCCTTTGTAATCGATCGCAATATTCTTCGAG
Organism: Pirellula sp.; assembly: GCA_046344995.1. Classification (GTDB taxonomy): domain Bacteria; phylum Planctomycetota; class Planctomycetia; order Pirellulales; family Pirellulaceae; genus JBKCUI01. The sequence goes on along the minus strand of JBKDKR010000007.1, from coordinate 284,613 downwards.
AGGATCGTAATCCCGCGCTCTCGTTCCAAGTCGTTGCTATCGAGAATGCGTTCCCCCTGTAGCTGCGATTCTCGGAATTGACCGCTTTGCTTGAGCAAACAGTCAACCATAGTTGTTTTGCCATGGTCAACGTGAGCGATAATAACAATGTTGCGAATGTCAGTACGACGCATGATTTGACGAATCTTTATATTCAATTAACTCGACCTTGATTCCAGCATTTTCCACACATTGCGGAAATTCAAATCGCCGAAAAGTCGGTCTCACTTTTTTTGTCGTTCGCTCAAACTTGATCCAGCATGAGCGACCTCTTGCTAGCCTTCGTCGCTAGCTCGGAAACTGCCAACCAAAGTTGGTGTGTAAGAACAAATCTCGGTTGGTGCAAAATACAAAGCTAACTCTCGGGCTGCTGATTCTGGACTATCCGATGCGTGTACCAAATTCATCTGTCGTGAACTTGAGAAGTCACCTCGAATCGTGCCCGGAGCCGCCTTTAGTCCGTTAGTCGCCCCCAACATTTCTCGTACGACTCGGATCGCTTCGAGCCCCTCAACTGCCAGCGCCACAATCGGCGAGGAGGTGATGAAGTCCTCTAGGTTTTGATAAAAGGACTTGGTCACATGCTCTGCGTAATGCTGCTTAGAGAGCTCAGGGGTTACCTGAATCATCTTCATCGCAACAATGTTAAGTCCTTTTCTCTCAAAGCGGCCAATGATCTCGCCGATCAAACGACGTTGAACGCAATCTGGTTTCAATAAGACTAATGATGTTTCCATGCTATCTACCAATGGGGAGGGACTGCCTGTTGCCTGGGAAAATCGAACTGAGAAAGCCGATTTCAGGAGATATTGCTGTAAGCCTCGTATTGTTTCGATTTCCGGATTTGTGGCTAGTTCAAAACCCTTAACGCCCGACACATGGCAGAGCACTCTTGGCTAAACGCGTAAAACGACTGCAGTTGCGAACAATATCAGGCAACCTGCTTTGCCGGAAAGGACGATAGACCGCCCTTGCGAGCCCATACGGTAGCCTCGCTTGTCAGCGACTCACATTTGCATCCTCTCAAGAGGCTGGCATTTTTGAAACTTTCCCATTCCCATCCGCACCTGTCATGTCGTACCATCCTCAACAATCGCAGGTTTTACGGAATTCAAGCTCCTCCTACACTTATTTACCATGAGCAGCGTTAACCCGAGGCAGTTTCTCCTCGAGTCGGATATTTGGGTTGTTAAGGTTGGTTCTCGCACAGTCACCAAGGACGGTGGCATTCTGGATCGCGACCAAGTTGAGAACCTGGCGAGACAGCTTGCATTCTTGGCGGGCGCCAACAAAAAAATCGTTCTCGTCTCGAGCGGAGCAGTTGCCAGCGGCGTCGGCCGCCTCGGACTCCCTGGTCGTCCAGCAGACTTGGCAACGTTGCAAGCGGTCGCGGCTGTTGGCCAAACTCACCTAATCCAAGTTTACGAGGAGATCTTTGCTAAGCATTCCAAATTCGCCGCGCAAATTCTGCTCACGGCCTCCGAACTCGATGATCGAGTCGCCTACCTCAACGTTCGAAATACCATTCGACGATTGCTGGAACTCGGGGCTATTCCCATCATCAATGAGAACGATACGGTAGCCATCGACGAGCTCCAAACAACGTTTGGTGATAACGATCGCTTGGCCGGAATGGTGGCCGGACTGTTGGAGCGAAGTAGCCTTATCATCCTCTCAGACGTCAGTGGGCTTTATGATCGAGACCCGTCTGACCCCATCGCGAAAGTTATCTCTACTGTTGATGTCGTCGACGAATCTATCGAAGATCTGGTTAAAGATAAAAAGACGGGCGTCAGCAAAGGTGGAATGGCGAGCAAACTGGCGGCGGCTCGCTTTGTGACAATGAGCGGACAAGGTGTGGTTATCGCTGGCGGTAGAGAGCAAGATATCCTCATCCGTCTCTTTCAAGGCGAAATGGTAGGAACCGCTTTCTCACCGCAACTAAGAACTCTCGCACCCAAGAAGCGATGGATCGGATTCTCGGCTCAACCCAATGGCGGCCTGATTGTTGACCCGGGAGCCGCTGCGGCAATGTCCGAAAAAGGAAAAAGCCTCCTTGCCATCGGCATCAAAGAAGTCGTGGGGAACTTTCAAAAAGGAGATATCGTTTCGATCCTTACAACGGACGGAATGGAAATTGCCCGTGGATTGATTAACTATAACGCGGACAACCTTCGCAAGATTCGTGGCTGCCGCTCCGATCTCATCGAGCAGATCTTAGGTCGCTGCCCCTACGAAGAAGTAATCCACAGGGACAACCTAACACTGATCTAACTCCACAGAGACTAGCGTTTGGCTATACCAAACCAAATTGCTTTCTGAGAATCCAAAAAGTTGCTAGCAATGTTGCTAAGACACCAACGGTCCATGGGTGCGCCCAGAGCTGCCATCGCTTTACTACTGTCGGAGGATCTGGCATCTCTTTTATGATCTGAGTCAACTTGGCTAAGTCTTGGGACAGTACAACCGATCCTCGACTTACTTTGGAAAGCTCTTCAAGAACCTTAGGCTTTGCGGCCAGACCGATTCGTTCCTTCGCCGTCCCTTGCACAAAAAAACTCGTGCTTAGTTTAGCACCGGTCTCTTTGCAAGTAACCGTTACTTGATGCAAACCAGGTTCGCTTACTGTCAGCCGACCTTCGAACAATCCCCAACTGTCCTCTCCTGCACTGTTCAGTGTGGTAAACTCGGTTTTACCATTTGCATTGGTTACGGCTACTTGAACATCCCCTGCAGTAAGTGGCTCGCCGGATTGGCTCATGACGCTGGCCTTGAGAGCAAGTGTTTGTCCCACACTTGGCTGCTCCGGGGAATAGAAAAAACGAATCGATTCCCCCTTGGCCATATTTCTTTGGTAGGCCATCCACCGAACAACCTGCCCCCAAAAACGATAATGATACTTGTCCTCTACTCCACGTCGCCAACGCCATGCACCATCGGTCGCCATGTATAGGATTTTGCCTGCACCAAATGTCTTGGTCACGATCATGGGAAGCCGCCCAAACTCGTTGCTCGTTTCTTGATGGACACTCAGTACTTCGGTGCCAGCTTTAGCGCGAATCACGGGCGCATGCCATTGAAACCCTGGTAGAGTTGACCATACATTCCAGTTCTCTTCGTCCGTATCAGCCAACTTGGTAAGCAAACTTCGTCGCCCAGATTCCGTAAGCTCAAAATGCATCGGAGTTTTTTCTCCAATTCCCTCAGCCAAAGCTCTGTTGGTGATAACCGGGATCAATGGCTCGAGTTCGGTTTCTTCCAACGAGTCTTGGTTGCCTTGAGGTCCTGGCAAAAACACCAGCCCGCTCGCCTGATACTCCACCAATCCCTTGAGCAGTTTGCATTGCTCTGGAGTTAGCTGCCCAGACTCTATTCCGACATCCCCTAGGAAAACAACATCGTACTCTGCCAATTGCTCTATCTGATCGGGGAAATCCTTAATGTAATCTTTTGTACCTCCGCCAGTTCTTCCCAAAGTCGGATGAAAAAGCAAACAGGAAACATCGACTCCCGGGTCTCGTGATAAGGCATTTCTTAGGTATCTATACTCCCATCGAGGTAGCGAATCGATGACAAGCACCTTGAGCTTTTCTTCACGAATCGAAATCGGGGCCGTGATTTCATTGTTGGTAAAGATCACTTCTTCAGGATGATTTGGCAGGTTCATCTTGACTGTGAAGTCCCCGGTTGTCTTGGGCATCCAAACGACAGTTTCCGTAGTCTTACTCTTAGCTGCGAGCTTTACTTCTTTCGTCAGTCGCTCTCCGTCTGCCATTTCCATAACAACCGTTGCGACATGATCTCGCGGGAGAGTCGATTCGATCGTAAAAGGAATTCTTACCGATTTGCCAGAGATGGCAAACGTCGGTAGATCAAGCGACAAAACCTCCAAATCAGGGAGGCGTGTCGTCGAACCCATTGGAATTGTGAATATGGGGACGCCGCGACTCCTGTATCGAATGGCTGATTCAACAGGTGGCTTTCCACGGTTCCAATCTCCATCTGACACCAAAACAACTGCGGCGGTGCGCTGACTGGACTCTAGCACCGACTCCAGGGAAGCGTGAATATCTGTTCCGCCTTGAGAGTTCTCTCCACTCGAAAATGGTTCGATCTGCACGCTGTAGTTGGTATTGAGCTCGGACCAAGTTTCCGGTTCGATGAATTTAGCGGCTGCTTCGCGTCGAGTTTGCGCCTCAACCTTGGCCGTTACGCCAGCAGGTAACACATCCCTCGTTTCCATGCTCTGGGAATCGTCTACTAATACGACTAGCCGTGGTTTTTCCGTCGGACGAAACTCTTGTGTCCATTCCGGCTGATTAAATAATAGGACAATGGTAGCGACGATTAAGAATCGCATCATCTCCAGCAGTACCACTGCTCGTCGCCATTGGCTGCATGACGAATTCCAATATCCTATGCCGAGTGCCGCGATCAGAACCACAACGCTTGCAGCTAGCAAGCCGGGTGAATTTGAAAAAGAGAGATAGGCATTTTGCGATTCATTCATACCCGACATTCTAATTCGGAATGAGCCTCCTCTCGATTAGTCGACACCCAAATTTTTGGAAACGATTCTAATTTTACAGACGATTTAGCCTATTAGAAATCACTTTGTTATTGAATGTCGGTACCAACCGCCTGCTACATCGAGAGGTATTTTTTGAGCGTTTCGATCAAATCTGCTAACCTCTGAGCGGCAATCAAAAGAACAGATTCCGAAAGATCCTCGAGGTATCGCAAATCGGTCTGGACATCTAACAACATCTGACTCCATTCTCTTGCACACTTTGGCAAGACCTTTAAACGCTCTTCACAAAGGGCTCTTCGTTCCGTTGCTATAGACAGCTTCTTTCGCTCGACGCCGCACGACATTTCGTCATCCGCTCGACTCTTGGCTTGGCAGCGAAGCAGTTCTTCTCGAGCCTCAACCCAGCGTTTCTCAGCGAGACGATGTTCATTTCTCCAATAATCCGGAAGCTCTTTTTCAAGCCAAGAGCTTATGCGTTGCAACTGCTCCCGAATATCGTCAACCTGTTTGCGTCCCCCTTCTCGAAGCGATGTAATCGCCTCTTGAAATACCTCTAACGCCTCCAGGTTTTTAACATTTGCCTCAGCCATTGCCCCTCTGATATTCGTCAATCAGCTCTGCTTTGCGAACCAAATAGGGCACGTGACGCTCGCTTGACTCGATAAGTCGAGTGAGCTGCTTCAGCTCCTGCTCAAACTCTTGTACAAATTTCTGATGCTCTTGGTCTCGCCAGGTTATAGCGAGCTGCTGCATTTGTTGAGAGAGTTTTGTAGAAGCGTCCGAAAGCTGACCGGAAAATCGCTTCAATTGTAAAGCAAAATTGCGAAGCTGCTCCGGGTCGACGATGGCTTGGCCCATAGAAACGCTTACCTTATTTACTTGGTAACACCGAACTGATACGTGGTGGATTGCTCAAAGTTTTGGCCAGGCTTTAACAAAGTGGTCGGGAAGTTGGGCTGGTTTGGAGTATCAGGAAAGTGCTGAGTCTCTAAACAAAACGCCCCGTGCTTTGGCAGCATGGCATTGGCAGCTGTCCCATCGAGGAAGTTGCCCGTGTAAAGCTGAATTCCTGGCTGTGTGGTGTATACAGTCATAGTACGGCCCGATTTGGGTTCGACAACCTCTGCCGCTTTGCGTAACTGACCAGGAGTTCCGTCTACAACGAAACAGTGATCATATCCACCGGTTTCAGGAAATTTTTCGATCCTAGCGCCAATGGACTTCTTAGATGTAAAATCCAAGTCTGTGGACTTCACGGAAGCTTTTTCGCCGGTTGGGATCATGTCAGCGTTAATCGGCAAGTAACTTCCGCATGCCAACATTAACTCGTGATCATACACCTTGCCCGAACCTACTCCCGCTAAATTGTAGTACGCGTGGTTCGTGAGATTCAAATGGGTTGCTTTATCAGTCGATGCCGTAAACTTGATAGACAGTTTATTTTCGTTGTCCCAAACATAATCGGCAGTCACCTTTAGCGTTCCAGGATATCCTTCATCTCCATCGGCACTGGTGAGAGAAAACCTAAGCCCGACACTGGCGGCATCGCTCAACTCAGATACCTTCCACATAAGCTTATCAAATCCAACTTTACCCCCGTGCAAATGATTGGGGCCGTTATTCGTCGCTAGCGTATACTCTTTGCCTTCGATCGAAAACTTGCCCTTGGCGATCCGATTGCAAAATCGTCCCACCGTTGCGCCGAAGTAAGGGTGGGACATTAGGTACCCGTCCATGCTATTGAAGCCAGCGTTAACGTTGGCGCGCTTGCCCGTCTTATCTGGTACATCGATAGAGACAATGATAGCCCCGTAGTCAATCATCTTGACCGTGTTACCCTGCGAGTTGGTCAAAGTATACAGCGTGACCGCATCGCCACTGGAGGTTTTTCCAAAGCTGGATTTTGCTATTCCCATTTTGCTATTCGATTCGTTTGCGTAACCGGTAAAAGGAACGAGGACCAAGGCAGCGAATGCTAACCGACAGATAAAATTCTTACGAGTACTCTTAAGCATGGATAAAACTCACGAGAGGAAATCTAAGTTCGTTAAACACGTTTGCAAACACAAAACGCAGTTCACATTCTAGCAGATTTCCATTTTGATATCCTGCTGCTAAGCATTCCAAAACGAGAAAGAACCCAACGCATGCTCGCTAACTCATCGGTTTAATTCAGAAGTAAATCCGAGGCGAACCAGTGCTTTCAGGCAAAGCCTAGGCCAACAGCGTCGCGTCGAAGTCTTTCTTGCACGCTTCGATGACTCGGCCTATGACCTCGTCAGCTTGGCCACTCGTCAGTGTCTCCGCAGCACTTTGCAATTTCAGACTAAAGAGAACCCGTTTCTTGTTCCCTCCGTCCTTTTTCTTGTCACGATAGATTTCTTGGAAATCAATTCCGGTGCAAAGATGACCCGCGGCCGTTCTAGCAACAGAAGATAAACTTTTCCAAGTTACCGCTTCGTCGACAATCAAATTCAAATCGCGAACAACCGCCGGGAAAGGTACGATAGGCTGCAACTGGGGTACGCTTCGAGAATATTGCGACAACAACTCTAGATTTAATTCCCCAACTGAGACTGCCACATCCAATTTCATGGAGTCAGCGATCGACTTGGCAATGACACCTACCCATCCAAGCATCTTGCCGTCGCAATGTAGGGACAAGGCGGTTCCTGGGGACAAGTAATCCCATACTTCAACCTGGCGTTCCAGTTTCGCTTCAAGAAACGCTGGACCGCAGGTGCGATGAATGATCTCTTCGAAAGCCCCCAGAACGAGTCGGGGGTCTTGGTCGCCAAGCAACCCAAGATGCGTCTGCTCGATCGGCAATCCATTCGCGGTCGGCAGATATACGCCTGAGGTCTCAAACAATCGCACATCGCGATTGGATTGTTGCTGATTGAATAGTCTCGATGCAATGAGACTTGGAACCAGCGATCGCCTCAACAAACTGGCCCCCTCAAGCAACGGCACCAAAGTCTTTAAAGGCTCAAGATCCGTCCATGGGGATATGGCGAGCGCCGGCGACTTGCCCACCAAGCTTGGAGTCATCGTCTCGTCGAAACCAAAGCCACAACATACATTTCGAACCGTCGACATCATCACGTCGCGAGGCCTGCGAGCACTAGAGACCATCGGCACCATCGCGTCTTCCGGAATTTTATCGTAGCCATAAATCCGAGCGATCTCCTCAATTAAGTCGATTTCGCGGACCAAGTCCATACGATAGCTCGGTGGCTGAATGCTAGCCGTCTGATCATCACTTGCTGCTCCGACCGTTGCAGCGTTAGCGCCTATTGCACAACCAAGCCTAGTGAGAATATCAAGCGATTCACTCCAGGGGACATCTATCCCGAGCACGTCTCGAATGCGACGAGCACGAAGTTGTATTGGGGCTGAGACAGTGGACTTATCACCTGTATCAACACTTCCCACCAGGAGCTCTCCACCAGCCAACTGCAGAATCAGCTCGCAGCACCGAAGTGATGCCCACTCCATCTGCTTGGGATCAATCTTGCGTTCGTAACGATAAGAAGATGGCGAATGAAGCTTCAGCTTTCGAGCTGTTCTTCGAATAGAGAGCGGCACAAAGTCTGCAGTCTCTAGTAGAACGTCGACCGTGCCTTCAGAAACTTCGCTATCAACCCCGCCCATCACGCCACCTAACGCGATGGCTCGCTGGGCGTCGGCAATAACCACCATCGACGGATCTAGCTGATACGTTTTGTGGTCAATCGCAACGAATGCCTCTTTAGATTCAGCCGGGCGGACAATTACCTTACCGCCGCGGACTTGAGCCATGTCGAATGCGTGAAGCGGTTGACCGCATTCGAACATCACATAATTGGTCGCATCGACAATATTGTTGATCGATTTGACACCTATCGCTGCCAGTCTCCGCTTTAGCCATTCTGGACTGGGCCCGACCTTAACGCCCTTGATCACTCTCGCGATATAACGTGGACATCCATCTGGGAATCGGTTCTCTACGGAGAGAATATCTTTTGCAGAATTGGCACCCTCCTGTGGCTTTGGTTGCGGAATGCATAATTCCTGCTTGAGCAGCACGGCTGCCTCTCTCGCGACGCCGATGTGTCCAAGGCAATCGCCACGGTTGCTGGTAACCTCTAAATCAACGACGGGGTCACCACTAACAATCGAGGTGCTTTCATGATTGAGCCCGGTCATCGCCCATCGCGACGCCATCTCGTCATGCCCCACCGTCAAATTCACGTATTCAGAAAGCCATTCCCAAGAAACTAACATCGTTCGAACCGATTCAATGAAACACGAGTGAGTTGGTAAGGTTGGGAGCAAACTCTTTGATGTGTTCGCTCGTCCATTCTAAAGTCTAGGAAGTTGTAAAACTTACTGTGCGAATTGTCTCAAGAAGCGTACATCGCTCCGGTAAAGATCTCGGATATCTGTGATTCCGTATCGCCGCATGCAAAGTCTTTCGACACCAAGACCAAAAGCGAAGCCGCTCCACTTTTCCGAGTCAATGTTGAGGTGCTGAAAGACGTTCGGATCCACCATGCCGGCTCCTCCAAACTCGATCCATTGCCCATTCCACCAGTAGTCGACCTCGACACTGGGTTCGGTAAACGGGAAGAAGGAAGGGCGGAATCGGACGTTAACGTCGCCTCCCAAATAGCTGGTCGCAAAGAGACGTAGAACACTCTTGAGCTGAGCCATGGTGACATTGCGATCGACCCAAAGACCCTCCATTTGATGAAACATCGGGAAGTGGGTCGCATCAGGTGCGTCAGGTCGGTATACACGACCTAAAGATATGATACGCAGCGGTAACGGTTGCGATTCCATAACACGTATCTGCACCGTGCTAGTTTGGCTTCGCAATAGCATCGCATCGCGATCCAGCGGACTGCTATTGGCAGCCTTGGCCGTCGCCAAATAGAAATTATCGAGAGGGTCGCGTGCCGGGTGATCTTCGGGAATATTCAGTGCAACGAAGTTATGCCATGTATCCTCGATCTCGGGACCCTCGGTTGCAGTGAACCCAAGCCGCCCCATGATTTCCTTGAGATGCTCGATCGTTTGCGTGATCGGATGGAGCTGCCCCAATCGAGGCCTAAGCCCTGGCAGAGTGGCGTCCGGCAGTGATTCCGACTTCGCAACGGCACCGCCGCCAATTCTCGCGGTAGCTTCGTCCAAAAGTGCTTGGATCGCGTCCCGGACCTCATTGAATCGTTTACCTGCTGCCGGTTTGTCGGGTACGTCGACGGCGCCAAGTAGTTTTTGAACCGATTTGAGCGCACCGTTTTTTGCACCAACAAATTTCACCCTCAAGGCCTCTAGGGAATCGCCTGAGTCAACGGAACTTAAGGTTGCACGAGCCTCACTAACTAGCTCATCGAGAGAATTGAAGAAATTTTGGAGCGACATAGCCTTGGACCGGGTGACGTTTGTGCGTTGTGGTGAAGCTTTAAGTCTAAAATGAGAAACGGCCCTAAGAATTAGGGCCGTTTGAAGTCTCGCGTGGCAGGCGATTCTGCCTGCACAATACTCAGCAATAAAATACGGCTAGCTGAGGCCGAGAGCCGCTTTCGCTGCGGCAGCGACCACAGCAAAACCTGCTGGATCGTTGACCGCCATTTCGGCGAGTTGCTTTCGGTCAATCTCAACCTGAGCTTTGATCAAACCGTCGATCAATTGGCTATATCGCAAGCCGTTCATGCGAGCAGCTGCGTTGACCCGGATAATCCAAAGTCTACGGAACTCTCGACGCTTGCGGCGACGATCGCGGTAAGCAAACCGGCCTGCACGGACCAAGTTTTCTTTAGCGGTCCTGTAAAGTCTTCTACGTCCACCAACGTACCCCTCGGCACGTTGAAATAGTCGGCGTTTCGCCTGACGGCGCGCCGAACCCTTTCTCGTTCGCATGTTACTGGCAACCTTCTGTTGCTATATGTGTCTCAGGTCGATGCAGGTCTGACGAGGCAAACTCGTCGCAATGGCTGGCCCAAAAAAAGTACCGCCCGCACCAGTTAGAACCCAAACACTTGGTAAAAAAACAGGGCCTATTCGAAAATTGCGATGCTAGTAGCTATATTTGCCCAAAGCATCATGAACTGCTCTCTCGAAGTTGTGTTCGAGAACGCGGGTTCCTCGCAATTGGCGAATTTTCTTCGCCGGCTTGCTAATTGCCAAGTGGCTGGTGCCCGCCTTGCGGTGCTTAACCTTGCCATTAGCTGTGATTCTCATCCGTTTTTTGGTCGATTTGTGGGTTTTTTGCTTTGTCATAATTCCATGATCTTTCGGATTTTTGAGGGTGAAGAGTTTAACGACAGGCAGAAATTCGTCCAAGGGTAAAACGACGGGTAATTTGGGACTTTCCGCGCTTTTCCTCCCCTGTCCGACCTGATTTTGCGATATTTGAGGAAAACAGCCGTGTTGATTTGAGGGGGGGCATCTCCTACCATGCACTATCGGGTAACAGAGTTCGCCCCCTCATACCACCCCAAAATTTTTTATTGTTCTTCCTTTGTGTGAGATTCCTAATGCGAATACGAGCGGACCACGGAGTTATCAAGATGTCGAAATTACTGCTTAGCGGATTGCTCGTCTCGGGAACGATTTTTTCCACTCAGTTCGCGCCGTCTCAGTTTGCCTTATCCCAACAGCCTGTTCAAATCCCCAGGGTTGCCAACGTTAACGAGCCGCCCCCAGAGACCTCGACCATCATCCGTACCGTTCGCGCATTGGTCGAACGTGAACACATTTCGCATCCTCAGTTTGACGATGAAATGTCGTACCGAGGATTCGATATATTCCTCCGCAACATCGATCCGCTCAAGTCCTATTTGCTTCAATCAGATATCGATGAGTTCATGGTCTATCGTGACAAGCTCGATGATTTGATCAAGGTAAACGACATCCGATTCGCTTATGTCGTTTACAAAAAATACCTCACCAGAATGGAAGAGGTGATGCCCTACATTCATGAGCAAATCGACGCCACTCATGATTTCGCCGCCGAAGAGTACATGCCAGCCGATGCTAAGGAGATGGCCTGGGCTGCAAATGACGCAGAACTTAAAGATCGTATTCGCAAAAAGATCAAGCTAGAGATCTTGTCGCTCCGCGCGGAAAAGAAGTCAGAAGAAGAAATCAAGACGACCCTCCACAAGCGATATCGCACCATCCAGAACATGAAGGTGCAACTCGATGTTGATGAACTCCTCGAGCTCTACTTGACCAGCCTCACAAGCTCGCTTGATCCTCACACAACTTACATGTCCCCACGCGAACAGGATGACTTCGATGTACATCTGAAGCTCAAATTCTTTGGCATCGGCGCGACGCTCCGCCCTGATGGTGGTCAAACCGTTGTAGAAAATGTAGTTCCAGGCGGCGCCGCTGATAAAGATGGTCGCTTGAAACCAGGTGATCTTATTGTTGGTGTTTCCCAAGACGGCGAGACTGCTGTAGTAGAAACCGTCGACATGAAGCTGCAAGATGTGGTAGCCATGATTCGCGGTCCAAAGGGAACCAAAGTCAACCTGCACGTTAAAATCGGCGGCACCGGCGACACCAAGATTTATCAAATCACTCGAGACATTGTTAACTTGGAAGAAGATGCAGCCCGAGCCGAAATCATCGAACACGGCGAAAAGCCAGATGGAAGCAAATACAAAATCGGGTTTATCAATCTACCCAGCTTCTATCTCGATATGGAAGGTGCTCGTCGAGGTTCCAGTAACTTCCGCAGCACTCACCGAGATATCGCCAAGATTATCGAAGACTTCAAAGCAAAAGGAGTCGAAGCCATCGTTCTAGATCTATCTAGAAACGGAGGAGGTTCACTCCAAGAAGCCATTGCAACAACAGGTCTGTTCATCGAACGAGGACCAGTGGTACAGGTCAAAACTCCTTCAGGTCAAGTCGAATCCCTGGACGACGAAGAACAGATGATCGCCTGGACCGGACCACTCGTGGTCAAGAACAGCAAAATGAGCGCCAGCGCTAGCGAAATCTTCGCGGGAGCCATCCAAAACTACTCTCGCGGATTGATCGTGGGAGACCCAAATTCTCACGGCAAAGGCACGGTACAAACCCTTTTGGATCTTGCTCAGGTCATCGGATCCAAGCGATCTCAAGGTGGCTTGAAACTAACGATCCAGCAGTTTTACTTGCCCGATGGTCGCTCGACACAACTCGAAGGTGTTTCCTCCGACGTGATTCTGCCATCGATTACTTCGAAGCTGGATATTTCGGAATCAGACCTGGATTATCCAATCCCTGAGGGCAAGGTCCGAGCACAACCTCACAAAGATTATCAAATGGTGGATGCAGCCATGAAGTCGGATCTGCAAAGTCGTGCGAATACGAGAATCTCGGAAAACACGGACTTTAGCAAGCTATTGGATCGCATCGAAACCTACGTTCGGCAAAAGGCTGAAAAGCAAATCCCTCTCAACGAAGAAGCCTACATGGCTCGCCGTAAAGAATACGATTCGGAAAAAGAAGAGGAAGAAGAGCTCATGCCCAAATCCAAGGATAGAGCCAAGGTATTCATCGATGATTATTACAACCGAGAGGTTCTAAGTATCACCTGCGATTACATCGATCTTCTAAGGCAATCCAATAAGATTGTGACCAAGTAGAGATCCCCCCTTATTGGGATGAGACATTGAAACAAAATGCAAAACAGCCAGCGTAGCCCGCTGGCTGTTTTGCTGTGTCCACTCTATTTCCATCCCGGACTGTGCGGGCTTATCGCTTCAGTCGATATCGATTGTTCAAAAGCCATAGCGAGGGCACTCTTGACACACCACTGGTGCCTAAGTCGGCCACAATGACTGAGACCAGTCTTGTTAGGCTATGGTTTAATCGCTCGCTATGATTCTTCGTCACCACGGAGCTTTGCTAAGACACTGAAGTCCTCGAGGGTTGATGTATCGCCGGTCCCTTCTTTGCCTGCAGCAATGTCTCTAAGAAGTCGACGCATAATCTTGCCACTTCTCGTTTTCGGCAAAACGGCTGTAAAGCGAATATCATCAGGAACCGCCAAGGCACCGATCTCTTTGCGGACGTGTTTCTTCAACGCGTCTTTGAGGGATTCAGTAGGCTCTTGATTGCGCAACGTTACGAAGACAGCGATCGCTTGCCCCTTAATGTCATCAGGCCTTCCTACCGCCGCAGCTTCCGCAACAGCCGGGTGACTAACCAGAGCACTCTCGACTTCGATCGTACTTAGCCTGTGGCCAGAAACGTTGATGACGTCATCGATTCGTCCCATGATCCAGTAGTAACCATCTTCATCCATTCTCGCGTTATCGCCGGTCAGGTAATGGTTAGGAACACGTTTCCAATACTGCTCAACGTAACGGGCGTCATCACCCCATATTCCTCGGAGCATGCCTGGCCACGGTTTAGCTATGCATAACATACCACCCTGTTGTTCCCCTACCTCGCGATGGTTGTCGTCGAGAGCAACTGGGACGATTCCCGGTAGAGGTCTGGTACATGAACCAGGTTTGCAATCCACCGCGCCTGGCAGCGGTGACATCATGATTCCCCCAGTTTCCGTCTGCCACCATGTATCCACGATAGGACAACGGCCTCCCCCAATCTTTTCGTAATACCACATCCAAGCCTCAGGATTAATCCCCTCACCTACGCTACCCAACAGGCGAAGTGACGACAGATCATGCTTCTCAACATGCTCGTCACCCCATTTAATGAATGCCCGGATGGCGGTAGGTGCGGTGTACAGAATGGTGACTTTATAGCGTTCAATAATCTCCCAGAAGCGATCCTCAGCGGGCCAGTTGGGCGCTCCCTCGTAGAGCACTTGGGTCGCTCCTGCTGACATTGGGCCGTACACAATGTAGGAGTGCCCTGTGATCCAACCACAATCTGCGGTGCACCAAAAAATGTCGCTTTCCTTGTGGTCAAAGACCCATTGAAAGGTCCGCTTCGCATAAAGGTTGTATCCAGCTGTCGTATGGCGAATGCCTTTGGGTTTCCCCGTTGAACCGCTGGTGTAGAGAATGAACAATGAATCCTCGCTGTCCATCACTTCAGGCGCACATTCCGAGGCCTCGTCAGCCACCAGTTCATGCCACCAATGATCTCGACCGCTCTGCATGGGTGGATTGTTATTGGTTCGTTTGAGAACTACGCAATGCTTAACGCTTGGGCTTTTCTTCAAAGCCTCATCGACCGTTTCTTTTAATCTGAGGTCTTTGCCTCTTCGCCATCCTCCATCGGCGGTGATGACCAAAGAGGCTTGGGCGTCGATGTTGCGATCGGAGATGGCCTCAGCGCTGAATCCACCAAAGATCACGGAGTGGATCGCACCGATTCGGGCACAGGCCAGCATCGCAATCGGCAATTCTGGTACCATAGGCATATAGATGCTAACGCGATCTCCCTTGCTAATACCGAGTTTCTTAAGTCCATTAGCAAACTTGCAAACCTCTTCGTAAACCTGTTTGTACGTCAAGACACGTCGGTCGCCAGGTTCACCTTCCCAAAAGAACGCGACGCGGTCACCGTGGCCGGCATGGATATGAGCGTCGAGGCAATTGTAGGATACGTTGGTTGTGCCTCCTAAGAACCATTTAACATGAGGAACATTCCACTCCAGTGTTTTCTCAAAGGGCGTAAACCAATGAAGATGATCACGAGCTTCTCGCTGCCAAAACCCTTCTATATCAGAAATAGATTGGTTGTAGAGCTTTTCGTAGTCTGCGAGAGAGCCGATGAGAGCATTTTGCCGGAATTCGGCAGTCGGCGGAAAGCGGCGTGTCTCATTAAGAACGTTAGCAATTTGGCCAGAAGATTGATCCGACATCCGAGACTCTCGTGTACCAAGGGGAGGAAGTTTAAATGACGCAAAGGGCGTGAATTCTTGCATTAGAACCGCGAAATAGCAACTCCCAGTCCCATTTTACGCGAAAAAGCGTATTGACCGATGCCGAAACGAGGCGTGGTTTCTCTTTGATAGTTGGGGTCGAGTCAAGCTGCTCGTCTAGAACCCTCTATTGCACCCAAAGCCTGAAATTGATATTTGCAAAACACTATGGCTAAGGAACTGCGTGCAAATCCCCTTCATTACCTTATGCCCCTCAAAGCAGGGCTTAGGGTTGCCGCGCGACTAGTGCTCACTCCTATTGCATTGCTGCTCTTGTTGAGCGTGCCGATCGGCTGCAATAGGAGCAATCCTTACCTCACCGCTACTCCTTCGGGATTCGGCGGCCTGCCAACGACTCCACAGCCCGGCCAAGAAGCAACCGCTCAAATGGCGGAACTAGAACGCCGAGCACGTCTTCTCGACGAAAACAACCGACAACTAACAACGCAATTGGCGCAATCCCAACAGCAAATGCAGTTGTATCGCGAACGTAGCGACTTGATGCAAAGACAACTCGCCGAGGTTTCAAGTCAATTACAAGGCTCCAAGTTGGCACAAACTCAAACCAGCCAACAAGCCCGGAGTTTGGCTGAGCGAATCGAAAACATGGAATCGGCGCAGCGTCGAAGAGGTGGTGCCAAGCTAACCGCCAATACAAGCAGCAAATTGTCTGGCACCGGAATCCGAGAACTGGGTTTTAACGTCGAGGAAGATAACGGTGTCATTAGAGTTCGGGTACCTTCTGACCAATTGTTCCAATCGGGTACCGCCCAACTTTCATCATCAGCGTCAGGTCCACTGGATCGGATTGCACAAGTAATCACTCGTGATTATCCACAACAAAGGATCGCCATCGAAGGTCACACCGACAATGCCCAACTCTATGGCGGAACTTATACAACCAGCCACCAACTGGCAGCAGCCCAATCCAATGCGGTGATGGAACAGTTGACTAAACGGAACCAGCTTCCGACTACACAGTTGTTCACCTTGGCACACGGTAACAATTACCCAATTGCCGATAACAACACTCCGGCAGGACGTTCGTCAAACCGTAGGATCGAGTTTGTTATCTATCCGGATAATTGGTAGTCATCCAAGCGTCATCGTGCCAATTCTGAATTGTAAGCCGTCCATCACTAGAAATGATGGCTCTCAGCGCATGATCTCTAGAGGTTAACAACACATTTCGCTTTTCCCCGCCAAAGTACTGAAGCACTTTCTTTGTGTTCGTTCGATCTGAGCAACTGATCATAATGACTTTAGGATCGCACCAATCGACTAACGCACGAGCCTTGGCATTCAAAGATCCATGGTGCGGCGCCATGATAAGATCGATGGGAACGCTTGGCATATCAATGACTTTTTGAAGGCCAGGTGGCTCCAAATCACCGGGCAAGAGAATCCGTCTTCCTGCAAACTCGAACAACACGCATAGACTACACGCATTATCAGAAACACGTTGAAGGTCTCCGGTTGGATGAATTGTTCGGACCGACCAATCAGAACTCTCTATAGAATTTCCGGTGGTCCAAACATCCGTCCCAATACCTAGGCTCTCCATCGATGCGGTAATCCTACCAAGGGTTTCTGATTCATGCCCGAGAACTTGAGGAGTCGTCGAAAAGTTTTTGATTGTGAATCGTTTAAGCAAACCAGGAATACCGTTGTAATGATCCGAATCAGCATGGGAAAGAATCAGTCGATCAATCGTTGCGTGCTTTTCATACCATAGGGCATCCGCAATTCTACGATAGCTGCGTTCATGATCTCCGAGCCTACCGGCATCATAAACCCATAGTTCACCTTCAGGAGTTTGAATCCACGCGTTGGTTCCGTGGCCGACATCAATGAATGTGATTACAAGGGATTTCTCATGTGAAAAAAAACGGTGCAACATTTTGTATGTTGGATTAAAAGCGATCCCAATCCCTAGCCAAATCAGCAACGCAAACAGGAGTCGGTTTCGAGAAAAAGCTCTTCGCCGCCCTGAATACACCATTAATAAAAGAGCAATGGCATAAAACCCATACAACCATGCAACTGGTGGAGAGGGGCCCCAAAAATGACCAAATGGAACCGACTCTCCCATATCAACGAACTGGTCCACAAGCCAAAGTGGAACCCCGCAAAGAATTCCAAGAACAGACCCGATAACTGGTATCCAGCCGGCTACGATCATGGCTAAACCAGACACTAAGGCGATCATAGTCGGAAACCATAACAGTAAGTTCAGTGCAATGCTGACGGGACTTACAACGTGAAATCCGTTCCATACAATTGGCAATGTAATGATCCAGACCCAAAAACTTGTGCGCAGTGCAGAGTAGACCCAAGCTACAACTGCTCGGTAGGTTCGCATGCCATGCCCCTCTCGTGCTTTAATCAAGCTCATAAGAGCCGTCTGTCGTTTGGACAGATTTTCAGAAGAAAGGATCAGGACGGCGACCGCAATAAACGAAAGCTGCGGACCAACCTCAAAAAGGATTCCTGGCCTATACATCAAGAGAATAAGTGCCGTGGTGGCTAGATTATTCAAACTCGAAAACTGCCATCCGAGCACTCTCGCCATGTACGCTAGGCTTAGCATGATCGCAGCTCGTAAAACCGGCGGGTTAGCACCACAAAGCAGAGTGTACGCCCAAACGATTAAGCAAACAGCCAAGAGCAGTCTTTTGTGGTTAGACCTCGCCAAAGCTCCGAAAAATAGTAATGCCGATGCGATCATCTCGATGTGCAAACCTGAAATGGCGAGCATATGAATGGTGCCCGTCGCCAACAACTCTTCCTGGAGTTGCCAAGACGCCATGTCTCGCTGCCCTAGAATCAGGGCGCAGGCCAAGCTGGACATGCCTAACGGAACGTTGGCTTCCATCGAATCGATGGCCACATTACGGATTTTGCTGAGCCAGCGATCGAGTCGCATTTTGTAAGGGGATAGCCATGGCTTAATCTGCTCGCCCGATTCAATCCGAAGTTGAAAATCATACCCATTAGATGTAAAGAACTCTGTCGGATCTCGCTGACCTGGGTTGGATGCCACGCCCGGTAGTTTCCATCGCCCGTAAATTTCCACCCGATCCCCAGGTAACAAATCCGATCGTCCCATGACCGAAAACGGAGCCAGAAAGGAAACGTTTTCCCAAGCCTGTCGTTCTCGGATTTGCTCAACGCGCACGACTGAGGTCGACATCCATGTCTGGCCTTCGCCTGTTTGCAACGGATCGACGGTGTCGACGGAATTCGGGTTCTTGGATGCATTTACGTCAGCGTTCGTGGGAGTCATGGATGGACGCAGGGAGACCGACTGCTCGATAGTTCCACGGAGCGCAATCGGCTCCCACGCGATTCCTGTATCGTCGGTCTTCGTGGCATCCCATTTTGCTTGGATCAACGCTTTATTTTGTTCGGTGCGCTCACGTGTTCCGTGCTGGTAGTAAACCAAAAGAGCCGCGACGACCGTACATAATGTTGTTATCTTCCAAACAGGCGAAAAGCTTCGCCCCCAAACGAAGACCGACGCCATCCAACAGGTGAACAAAATACTAGCCGCCACCAACAGTCCATTGGAAAGCAACGTTCCAAGCAACGGCTCCAAAGCGATCAATGAGGCTGTAATCCCAAACAAACCCACCATCGGGTAACGCTCGATCGCCAAAATGGTTCGGCGTCGCATTAGCCTTTGTAGCCGTGCAATGGGAGAATGGAGATCGGGCATGTTGAGCGTTGGCATCACGTTGATTTTTCGAAACAAAAAAGTGTGGTTAAAAAACAACCTTTTTGGAGTCTTGAAACCGAAAAATTTTTGAGTAGGGCTCAGAATCCCTTGTTTTTACAAGGTGGACGAGCCTTTCGCCGATCGCCGGAGCCACTTCTGGCATGCCCCCTGCAATACAGGTAAGCATCAGACGGAACCTTGCGGGTCTGTCGAATGTCTAAGTCACTTACCTTGTTGAGATGCCGAAATGACCCGACGAAACCAACCACGATCTAACCGCCGCAGTCGCAATTCGGGATTCACCCATCGTAACGAAGACCGAGACTTCGGTGGTTCCTACGACGCATTTTATGGAGAGGAAATTCTTGAGGAAGAAGAAGAGGAAGATGTGGACGGTGAAGACTTCGGCGTAGAAATTGACGAGGATTTGCTCGACGAAGAAATGTCTCTTTGGGACGAAGCAGACGGAGAAGTTGTTGACGCAACCGAAGATCCAGTCCGAATGTACCTGATGCAAATGGGTGAAATCCCCCTACTTACCCGTCAACAAGAAGTCACCGCGGCCAAACAAATTGAAATGACCCGCTGCGATTACCGCCAGTGGATGCTAGCAACCGACTTTATGCTCCAGGGAGCGACCAAGTTGCTAGAACAAGTTCGCGACGGCAAACTCAGATTGGATCGCACCATCGAAGTCAGCGTTACAAACGCTACCGAAAAGGTTGCTATCATGCGTCGAATCGGTCCCAATATCAAAACCCTTCGCCACCTGCTCCTCCGAAACCACGGCGATTACTACCTAGCCATCGACAAGTCCAAGGCAATGGAAGATCGTCGCAACGCTTGGAAGCGATTGGTTTGCCGCCGAAACAAGGCTGTTCGATTGGTCGAAGAAATGAATCTTCGAACCAACCGACTTGAGCCAATGTTCAACAAACTGATCACCATTCAAAATCAAATGGCGACTCTCAAGGCTCGGATCGAAGAAGCCAAGGTTGCAGGGCACTCCGACGGTTCAACCGTTGATAAACTCGTCGCTGAAGTTCGATACTTGATGAGAATCACCTACGAAACCCCAGCAACCTTGACTCGCCGTGTTCAGCGAGTTATCGCAAACCGCGTCAAGTATGATGCTGCAAAGCGAGACCTGTCCGCTGGTAACCTTCGCTTGGTCGTTTCCATCGCCAAGAAATACCGCAACAGAGGACTAAGCTTCCTTGACTTGATTCAAGAAGGTAACACCGGTCTAATGCGAGCTGTTGACAAATTCGAATACGAAAGAGGATTCAAGTTCTCCACCTACGCAACCTGGTGGATCCGCCAAGCAATCACTCGTGCCATTGCCGACCAAAGCCGAACCATTCGTGTTCCTGTTCACATGATCGATACGATGAGCAAAGTTCGTCAAGTTACCCGTGACTTGATCCAAGAACTAGGTCGGGAACCTAGCGTTGAAGAAACTGCAGCACGTGCTGGCTTGACCCTCGATGATGCTCGCGTCGTGATCAAGATGGCTCGACAACCACTCTCCTTGGACCAACCTGTTGGAGACCACGATGATAGCTTCTTCGGTGAGTTTCTCGAAGATCATCGCAACGATGACCCCTTGTATGAAACCAACCAAGAAACATTGAAGCAACAAATTCACGAAGCTATGCAAACGCTAAACTATCGTGAACGAGAAATCCTCAAGCTTCGATATGGCTTGGCTGACGGTTACGCTTACACTCTCGAAGAAGTGGGCAAGATTTTCCAAGTCACCCGTGAACGAGTTCGTCAGATCGAAAGCAAGGCTGTGAAGAAGCTACAACACCCACAACGAAGCAAGTCACTGTCGAGCTTTGTTGATGGTGTCGATATCCCAGCTTACCTCGAGCCAACCCTCGGTGAATAATCGATTCCTCAAGAGAGCGAATGCCAGTCAGGATTAGCGACCCAATCAATCAACGCTTGCGTGCGAGGATGTCGAATCGACATCTTCCAGCAATGCAATCCGATCGGTGAGGTCACGAGATCCCTATCTGGCAGGGCTCTGCTTTCTCCCCCCGCCAAGTAAAGTGGATCGTTCTCGATCGGATAGCCTAAAAATGCGGCATGTAACCGGATCTGATGGGTACGCCCGGTCACCGGAAGTGCTTCGAGAATGGTGTAGTTTTCGTGACGCTCCAACACTCGGAACTCCGTTTTGGACGGCGCTCCGTCGGCGGCAATCTTTCGTCCTCCGTTAGGCAACGCCTCTCGGTCAATCGCGGCTTCACAAATCATCGTATCCCAGGGGACAACTCCCTCCACACGAGCAAGATAGGTTTTGCTGACTTTTCCGTCGGAGAATTGCGATTGGACGTTAAGCGAATCTTTGTAACGCCGCGCTAGGATAGTGAGGCCCGTTGTATTTGCGTCCAAGCGATGACAAGGCCGAAGAAACTCCGGCGCGTAAGCTTGTTTAAGAATTTCGAGCAACGTATTCTTATTAAAGCGACCTGATGGATGAACGGGTAGTGGAGCCCCCTTGTTGACAACAACCAACGACTCATCTTCGTAAACTAGTTCAATATCTGATGAGACAGCTGGTTCAACCGTATTGGGCATCAACTGCAAAAACCGATCTCCTTCACTGGTGATCATTTGTGGATCTGCCGGCTCCAACCCTCGCCGAGGATCTTGCACGCAGCCATTCCGAAGTGCTTCTTCCCAAGACGCTCTGCCAAAACCTGGGAACGACTCATTGAGCGCCTCGAACAGAGGCAAGCCCGCAAAACGACGTGAGATAGAAACCCATCTCTTATTCTCATAGGGAATCGTCCCCAGTTGTTGCTTTGCGATGGCCGTGATCGCATTTTGTCTTTCACGTCTGGCAATCTCAGGGGCTTTGTAACAGTAGGGACACGACTTAGCGACAATGTACTTCGGTGATTGGACATCTTCCTCGGTCAATGCGCGTCTGCACGCGAAGCACTCGACGTAGCCAGAAGGCTTCAGCCCAGCGTTGACTGCAACTCTTTGATCGAACACGAAGCAATCCCCCTCGTAATGAGCTTGCTCACACTCTTCGAAGTACTTGAGGATACCTCCTTCGAGTTGGTAGATGTTTTCGAATCCAAGCCCCTCCATGTACGGGCCAATTTTTTCGCAACGGATTCCGCCAGTACAAAACATCACGACTGGCTTAGTCCGAACTTCCTCTGGCAAGTTGGCGGCAGCTTTCGGGAAATCTCGAAATGTCTTAAGGCGAAAATCAATCGCATTTTTAAATGTTCCTAGATCGGTCTCGTAGTCGTTACGAGTGTCAATCAATGTTACATCTTTACCAGAGTCGAGCCATTCCTTGAGTTCATGTGGCTTCAGTTTTGGAGTTGCATTCGGTTTGGGCTCGACGCGGATGGCTCCTCGATTGGTATCTACTTCTAAAACACCGTCCATCCCAACCGGGACGATCTCGCGTTTGATTTTGACCACCAAACGTTGAAAAGGCTGATAGTCGGTCAAGCTTTCTTTGACCTCGAGGTTCGCTAATTCAGCGTGGGAGCCACGAATAAAAACCAAAAATTCATCAATGGAAGCCCGTTCTCCAGCTAGAAACATATTGATCCCTTCGAGGCTGATGAGGACTGTTCCGCGAAGCCGGAGATCCGTCGCCCGTTTTCGCAGTTCATTCCGCCTTTCCTCAAGCGAATCAAATGAAAAATAGCGATACGCAGCAATGTTAACGATTGATGACATGCGGATGAAAAACGATTGGTTGGACTACCTAAGTGAAGCAACTCACCGCGATTTTAACTAAAACTACTCAAACTGTGAAACCAAACTCATTGCTTACGCTACGAACCCGCCCCTGCGAGGCTGTCCAAAGTCTGGCGACTTCGGCTACGAGGGTTCTTCGCGCTCGAAACTATTCAGGGCAATTGTTCTACTTTTGGGGGTACTACCCTCTTTTCAAATGCGTTTTTCGGAATGCTGCCTAACACCGCGATTGCATCAGCCGGAATAATCGTCGTAATCGATACTCTTTCCCACCAGGATGGAGACCATTTTCAATCCCCCATTGGGGCTTGCTCATTCCAGTGCTATCTTCAATTGCTACTTGGAAGCTCTGTATTCATCGGCCGTCGGTCGGCCAGGATTATTATCAGTTGAACGACGAAGAAGAACTAATTGAACTGGCTCTAGGAGGGAACAGCGGGTCCTTTGAAGTTCTCGTGCGCCGGTATCAAGATAGACTTTACACTGCGATGATCAGTGTCGTCGGCTCAACGGAGGAGGCCGAGGATGTTGTCCAAGAGGCGTTTATTCAAGCCTACTTAAAGCTAGACACGTTCCAACGAAATAGTCGATTCTTTACTTGGCTATATCGAATCGCTTTTAACTTTGCTTTGGCCCGTCGTCGCAAACGAAAGGGTTTGGTCTCACTAGATGAGTACAGAGAAAACGCTGGTCAAGAGCCCACGGCCTCAACAAATGGCCCCGAAATCAGAATGCGACGCACCGAAGATGTCGAACTGGTTCACAGGGCTTTGGCATTGCTAACAGAAGACCATCGCGCGATTCTTGTTCTGCGAGAAATGGAAGACATGTCGTACGAAGACATCGCAGAAGTTTTAGATATCTCGATCGGAACCGTGCGATCACGACTCAATCGCGCTCGTTTCGCTCTCAAAGCTCAACTAGAGAAGTTTCCAGACTGGAACCCGGAACTTTAGCCAGATAAGCCAACACTGACTTACGGGCGTATTGCTTTAATGGCGATTTTAAAAACAATCATTGGCCGCAGGGCGCTAGCGTCCGGTTACCGGCCGATAACCGGACGCTAGCGCGTTACGGCTCATTAAAGCAACAATCCCTTACGCAGCGGGTTACGTACGTGAGCATTGTTGCCTTTTAACGCTTGGATTAACCGACGTCTTAGCTTCCACAAACGCTTTCTTCAGGTTGCCCAAGCTTACCAGCTAAAATCGATACCGCTTGATAAAGTTCGTACCAATGTCGAAATGCGTTGAGCACGTCGACTTCGGTTGCATCGTCGCGATCGAAGCCCTGTTCGCTGACCGTAATGGTCTCCGAAAGATATTGACCTTCGATTCGGTCTGCTTGCTCCACGGTGGCTTCGTCGTCGCTCATATCATCGATAGGAAGAGTGGTGGTCATGACTTCATTGACGACCCAGAGAGCAGCTCGTTCCATGTCCAAGCTGTCCACAATTGCTCGAACGGATCCGCTTTGTACGTAGAACTTTGCCATGATAAGATTTCCTTGCTTCGATGATGTTGATATGTGGCCGTAACTGTGTGCCTTTGGGGGGGATGGCCTCAAAGGCTTGTCCAACCGCTCTGCCCTCGAAGTGAGGGGACGAGAGCAGAGGGTTGAACGCTTTTGGGAGCGTCAAGGTGACCAAAATTTGTTTGGATGTTGTTTGGCTCAGCAGCATCTCCTCCTGATGACGTTTGCTGTTCCCCTGACGCCATTAATCATCGATCCAGGGTGTGACACCTCTGGTCCATGGCCAAGGATTCTTTTCACTTTTTGATTTTTCTTGGTTCTCCGTTGGGCTCCCGCATTTGCTTGATCCGCCGTTTTTGCTTGATTCGCTGCGCTAGCAGACCTTTGCCGGTTTGGTACACTTGATAGCCAAACACTAAGCAAAACAGGGAAACCATGTCAGATCTCGAAATCAACCAACAAATTCAAGAAGCTCTTCAGTCCTTTAAAGACCCAGAAACGGGGAGATCGGTGATCGCAACTGGCCAAGTTGGCGATTTCTCGGTAGCCGACGGAAGAATTTCATTCCGGTATGGCATTACGTCTTTGTTAAAGCCGATCTCGGACGAAATTATCGAAAGACTCAAAGGCCTTATAACGAGCCGAATCCCTGGTGTTAAGGAAATAAACATCAGGCTCGAAAATCTCCATAAGCCGCCAGTCCCAATCGGGCAGATCGGGCTAAAGGCCAAAGCGGTTATCGCGGTCGCTGCTGGTAAAGGAGGCGTTGGAAAGAGTTCGTTGGCTGCGTCCATAGCCTTAACGTTAGAGAAAATGGGCTCCAAGGTTGGGTTGATGGATGCCGACGTCTATGGCCCGAGCATTCCGCATTTGCTGGGCCTCGAAGGCCGCCCCGAAATTGTCGACGGTAAAATTCAACCGAAGTTGTGCGGCTCCATGCCGGTCATGTCGATGGGTTTCTTGCTGGAAAAGAACCAAGCTGTAGTGTGGCGAGGACCGATGCTTCACGGGTCGATTACCCAATTTCTTAGAGATACGGACTGGGGCGAATTGGATTACCTGATTATCGATATGCCTCCCGGCACGGGGGATGTGGCTTTGACTCTCTCGCAATTACTTCCGCTAACCGGTGCAGTCATCGTTTGCACCCCACAAGAAGTCGCATTGCTCGACGCAGGGAAAGCGATTGCTATGTTTGAAAAGACTAAGATTCCGATTTTGGGAGTCGTCGAAAACATGAGCGGGTTCACCGACCCCGAAACGGGCAAGACCTACGATATATTCGGTCGAGGAGGAGCACGTGCCAAGGCGGAGGAACTCCAAGTACCATTCCTGGGTGAGGTTCCAATTCAAATTGCTCTGAGGCGAGAATCAGACGAAGGACGTTTGGCCGAGGCGCTACAAGATCCCGTATTGTCAAAGCCATTTGAAGCGGTGTGCCGAGGAGTCGTTCGCTCTGTTGCGGCAAGCTTCGCACAACACGCTCAAAGCGCAGGTTTGCCAGTATTAAGTCTCTAGCGATACAACCTGGAGATGATGTCGATCACAACCCGCAGCTTAAGGGCTTGTTGCATTAATAGTAGATTGGTCACTCTCGACCAATTTCTATGCCATTAAACGGGCAACTGTGCCCATTTCACGTTCCCTAAACATCCAAGTTCGACTAAAGCAACAAGCTCTTAAGCAAGGGAATTTGCCGGAATATTCTCCCTCGATTACGCTGCGTGTTGGGATTTCGGCGGTTCTGCGATCATGTTTCTCTTCAGTTTGCGGCGTTAGCTAGGCAGCCTAAGAAATCTATTTCAATCCTTCCATCGCCCGATCACTTCGGGCAGTGGATACTCCGCTACGGGAAGTTGTTTCTTGCGCTCTTTTCTAATCTCCCAAAGCCTCTTGTACCCTTGCGTGATCAACTCACTCCGTTGCTTTACATATTCAGGGTCGAGGTTCTTTGCCCCGAAGAGTGGATCATCGTAAGTTACAGATGGGAAGCGTTCATCGTTGATGAACTGCGCAACCGCCGGAGAGCAAGTCAAATGGCACTCCGAGGCAGTATGCAGAATCTCTGGATCGACCTCGCCAATAACATAGCGTAAATAGAGCTCGCTATCGGTAATGGCATCGACCTCTTCGCCGCAAATCCGGCACAAGTAACCTTGGTCACAACGTGCCATTTCTATAAGCCCAAGACATCAAACATGTTGTAGAGCTTGGCCGGCTTGCCGATCAACCATTTGGCGGCAGCAATAGCTCCGGTCGCATAGCAATCGCGATTGGAAGCAGCTACTCGTAACTCGATCGTTTCACCCATCATCCCGAAGACGATTGTATGTTGGCCCGCATCGTCTCCAACTCGGATCGCGTGGTAACCAATTTCGTTGTGAGGCCGTTTGCCGCAAAGTCCCTCACGACCGTGCACATGCCGATCAATTCCCATTTCATCGGCAACGATTTGGCCAAATCGCAAGGCAGTGCCACTGGGGCTATCTTCCTTATAGCGGTGGTGTCTTTCCAGGATTTCAACATCTGCTCCACCAGGAACATTTCGGAGCGCTTGGGCAGCTTGCTGAACCAGCTTCATCGTTAGATTGACTGCGACACTCATATTAGGCGCATAACAAATCGGGATAGACTGAGCACCCTTCTCGATAACCGCAACTTGCTCTTTCGTTAACCCAGTAGACGCAATCACGAGAGGTATTTTGTGTTCGACGCAATACTGGAGAGCCTCTATGCAACCCTCGGGTGAGGAAAAATCGATAGCGGCGTCAGCGGATGTTGGCCAAGAACTGGAAAGGGGAAGGCCGAGTGGTGCGCCTCCGGCAACTTGACCTGCATCTTGATTCAGAAAATTCGATGAGGGTCGAACAATAGCCCCAACCAATTGAACTTCAGAGTCAGCGCTACCGAGAGCAATAAGTCGTTTGCCATTTCGACCTGAAGCGCCGTGGATAACCAATTTGCAAGGAGAAGCCATAAGAATTCGTATAAAGAGCTTTGACAACGGAAAGGATACTTTGTGGGACCCTATCAGTTTGAACAAAAAGCGGAATCCGTACAGCCCCAAAAAGAAACGGCAGGCTGTAGACAGCCTGCCGTTTTCAGTATTTGAGCGTTTGAGATCGAGAGAGATTAAGAGATCGTATACGCGGTTTCGGCGTGATCACTTAGGTCCAAGCCCATCTTTTCAGCATCTTCCGTGCAACGAAGACCGATGGTGAAATCTATGATCTTCAACAGGATAAAGGATACTACACCCGAGTACACGAGTGTGTAGAGGACTGCCTTCAACTGGAGAACTACTTGGTAGCTGTTACCCTCGATTAATCCACCATTGGTCTCAAAACCAAAGCCCTTAATTGCGAAAATCCCAGTTGCGATTGCCCCCCAAATGCCAGCCATGCCGTGCACGCCGAAGACATCCAAGGAATCGTCGTAGCCCAAAGCTGGTTTGACGAAAGCAACAAAAATGTAGCTCACTACGGTTGCAACGGCACCGATCACGATAGCCGAACCAACATCCACGAAACCAGCAGCTGGCGTGATTGCAACTAAGCCAGCCACAGCACCGGTGATCATACCAAGAGCGGTCGGCTTACCGTTTCTAATCAGTTCGATAATGGACCAACAAACACCTGCAGTCGCGGCTGCTACTTGCGTTGTAACGAAAGCCCTTACCGCTTGGTCTCCAGCATATAGTCCGCTTCCTCCATTGAAACCGAACCACCCAAACCAAAGCATACCGGCACCCAGAACTGCAAATGGCAAATTGTGCGGCGCTGTCATTTGCTTCGGATATCCTCTTCGAGGACCGAGAACGATACAGCAGACCAAAGCAGCTATACCTGCGTTGATGTGAACCACGGTTCCACCCGCAAAATCCAAAGCACCAACTGAAACAGCCCCCTCATTGAAGGAACCGAGGCCAAAGAATCCGGTCGGACCATACCAAACCCAGTGTGCAACTGGGCAGTAAACGAGCAAGCACCACAGTGGCAAGAAAATCACAAAAGCGATGAATTTCATACGCTCCGCGAACGCACCAACAATGAGCCCTGGAGTGATGATCGCAAACATCATTTGGAAAGCCATAAACGTCTGTTCGCTTATAGCTGTGTTGTAAGTTGGGACGGGTTGCCAAACGTCTGTAAACGAAATGTCCTTCAACATGAAGTGTGTCATCGGGTTGCCGACAAAACCAGCGAACCCGGCATCATCCGCAGAAAATGCCAAACTAAAACCGACGACGACCCAGAGAATCGTCACTACACCCATGCAAAGAAAACACTGCATCAGCACGCTGAGTATATTCTTTCTCCCAACCAGTCCACCATAAAAGAACGCCAACCCAGGCGTCATAAACAGGACCAGTGCACAGCACGTTAACATCCAAGCCTGGTCACCATTCGTGGTCCCCGGAGCTGGGGGCGCTGCCACTGGGGCCGCCGCTTCTCCCGCTGGAACAACTGGAGCCGTTGCTTCCGTCGCCGCCGCATCGGTTGCAGGGGTATCGGGCAAGGGAGCTCCCTGCCCAAACGCTGGGGTGGACATACACAGCCCCAGCAAGAGGAACAAACTTAATGCAAATCGAACCATCGTCTTCTCCGCCTTAGAATTGACTACTTCTGCTGCGTCTTCATTACGCACAACACAGGTTTAGGCGACCTTAGCAAATGCCGGTCCGAGATCTCAGATTCCGAAAAAAGAATTTGCTAGCATGCTCAAAAAGCATGGTTTTTAAGCATATAATTGTTTCTGATGTAATTTTTCGTGAAGGTTTGCACACAAACCATGCAAAACGCAACGTAATGTGCTAGGTCTTTGTACAGAAAGAACTTAGGAATTCGCTGATGGAAAGCTGCTGTGCATTAGACCCAACCAAGGTGGGGCTATCCCCCTTAAAGCGATCATTTCTTGCCACGAAAGAGATTTGTGACGCATCAAACTGGATTTTTCGGAAAAACGACTCGTCATTGAGAGAGTTTGTCGGTATTATTCTGGCCCTTGGTTTTTAGAAACAGATGGAGAGATAGAGACGTGGCAGTACGTATTCGAATGAAGCGAATGGGGCGAAAGAGCCGCCCATTTTATCGTTTGTGCGCAATCGATCAGAGAAGCCCTCGGGACGGTCGCGTCCTGGAAGAACTCGGTCATTACGACCCAATGTGCAAAGAAGTTGATGCACGAGCCGTTTTAAACGGTCCACGAATCGATTATTGGATCAGCGTTGGTGCTCAACCGAGCGAAAACGTAGACGTCCTAATCAAGAAGTACGGATCCAATGGCTCTCACCTTCAGCAACAACAAGACGCTCTGCAACGCATGGGACGAAAACCAGTAGTTGCTCCAGTCGCTTCGTAGATAGTTTTAGGTCCATCGGACAAAAACGGGCGGTTTCGTAGCCCGTCATTCGCTGTCAATGCGTTTGTTCGCTAACCTTAATCTTGCGACATCTTGATGTGAATAATGATCAGGACGGATTTCTAAATCCGTCCTGCGTCTTTTTTGGGATCCGTTGAAACCATTTGCATACAGCTATGTATGGTCAGACGCTCTCTCACGCTCTGTCGAGACTTTTAGACCGTTGTTAAGCATTCTGCGGCCGCGTAGCTTCCCACTCTACTGGTATGATCGCCAATGTTCCGGGTCGACATCATTACCCTCTTCCCTCAGATCTTTTCTGGCTACCTAACGCAAAGCCTTCTCGCAAAAGCCATCGACAAAAAGCTGGTAGAAATTTGCGTGCACGATTTACGAGAATGGTCGGTCGACCAAAAACATCACAAAGTTGACGATCGCCCTTATGGCGGTGGACCAGGTATGCTGATTTGCGTCGAGCCCGTCATAAAATGTGTCGAAGCAGTTCAAGCACTCGATAGCAGACCATCACAGGTCATTCTGCTTACCCCCCAAGGCGAACGACTCGAACAACGAGGAGTTGAGAGACTCGCCCAGATAGAACGACTCATCGTCTTGTGCGGAAGATACGAAGGATTTGATCAGCGAGTCATTGACATACTCAAACCAAAAGAGCTTAGCATCGGAGATTATGTGCTCAACGGTGGCGAAGTCGCAGCCATGGTTTTGGTAGACTCCACCATTCGAATGATCCCTGGCGTTCTCGGAGACGAGTTTAGCTCTTGGGACGATTCTTTCTCCCGAGGCAATCGACTGCTAGAATTTCCGCAATACACTCGGCCACCTGAATTTCGCGGGCACCGCGTCCCTGAAGTATTGGTAAGCGGCGATCACAAAAAGATCGCCCAGTGGCGTCAAGAACAATCCCTTTTAAAAACAGAACTTCGGCGCAAAGATTTGTTAAATCCTTCTGCTGATTTAAACACTTAGAGACAATTATGAAGCCTACTTTTTCGACTCCGGAACCTAGCGTCGTTTGGACTCATTTTTTTGACTTGGTCGCAACACCGCGCCCCTCAAAGAACGAAGGCTTAGCTGTTGATTTCGTTGAGGCATGGGCAACTAAGCTAGGATTTCGATCCTGCAGAGATAAAGCCAACAATATAGTGGTACACGTTCCTGCAACGACTAATAGCAGCAAGCCCCCCATCATTTTGCAATCTCACGTTGATATTGTGTCGGTTACCAAAGAGGGAAATACCGTCGGCGCAGACGCATCAGCTGGAAAAATCCCGTTGGAACGGGGCGATTTCGATCCATCAAACGAAAAGAGACTAACCCCCAATCCGAATGGAGACTGGATCAACTCTCCTTACACAACACTCGGCGCAGATAACGGGATGGGAGTCGCCATGATGATGGCTGCAGCAGAACGCAGCCATAGACCCATCGCATTGGAACTGCTTTTTACAACCGATGAAGAGCAAGGCATGACGGGAGCAATCGGTATGGAGCCGGACAAACTCGGACTATCCGGCAAGTATCTCGTTAACATCGACACAGAAGATGACGACGAAATTACCATCGGAGCAGCTGGTGGCCGTGACGTCGATCTAAGTTACGCCGCCACATGGGAAACGGTTAACGATCTCAGTTTTTATTCCGTTCGTCTCGATGGCCTCAAAGGCGGACACTCGGGTGTGGAGATCAATCAAGGTCGCGCAAACGCAAATCGATTGCTCGCGAGGATATTGCAAAAGGTATCGGATACCGTTTCTATTCGCATCGCTGATTGGAAGGGTGGCAGCCGCCGAAACGCTATCCCGGACAAAAGTACTGCTGTCGTTGCGATACCAAAATCTGAGCTCTCCAAAGCAAAAGATGCAAGCGCGATTATCGTTGCAGAACTCAACAAACTCTACGCAAACCGCGACAACTCGCTGCACCTAGAAATCACGGAAGTTCAGCCTGTAGAAAACCGAGCGTTATCGGTCTCATCCTCGAGCACCTTTATTCAAATCCTCCAGGCTATTCCTACCGGAATCTGCGAGATGACCCCAGAAATCCAAGGACTTGTCGAAGCATCCTGCAATATGGCAATCATTGAACTATTGCCGGGACAGTCAGGCAAGGTAACCTGCAGTGTGCGAGGAACCACGCCCGAAGCACTCAATGATGTTACTGCCAGCATCTTAGGCATAGCCAGGATGACTAACTCCGAAGTAAAAATTGCCGATGGCTACCCAGGCTGGAAACCACATCTCGATTCGCCACTTCTAAAAGCTGCCATCGATACCTATTCGTCAATGTTCGGCGCGTCACCTAAAGTACATGCCATTCATGCTGGTCTCGAATGCGGTCTGTTAATCGAGAGAATGCCTGGCTTGCACGCAATCTCAATTGGTCCAACTATTAAAGGGAATCACGCAGTTGGAGAGCGAGTCTCAATCTCGTCGGTCGCCAAGTCCTACGATTATTTGATCAAAGTGCTCGATGCGCTGAGCTTGTCATAGCCCGTAGGCCGTAGACCGTAACAAGGCTTTGCGAAGTTACGGCAAAGATCGTCCTGACTTAGGTCGAAATCAACAATTCACATTACTCCTGACGTTCCCTGCCGTAACTGCATCGCTTTGCGATTTGTTACGGCCTACAAGAACCCTCCCAAAGCGATTGGAGATCACTGAGGGAGACGCACACGGATACAAAGCAATGAAGAGATCTTAATTCTTTACTGCATCAATAACCACAGTCGTTATGGATCGGGGTGATACGGATAGTTCTTCCGAAATCGAAGCTATTTGTAGATCATGATTCTGATCCGTCGTAAAAACCTGAAGCTTTTTGCGATCCAAACGAAGCCCGGTTCCCTCAAGTTCAACGGTTAGCGATTTCTCAACCCTAGCACCGTTTACGATAACCAATGCGATCGTGTTTGCATCCGAACTCTTGTACGCTGACACCATTAGACCGTCCAACTCATCCGGATTGGTAACTTGAACCCGAGTAAAACCGGGCCGAACAAACCGACTGAAGTTTCCGAACGCCCAAAACGCCTTAGTAGGCTCGATCGAATCGCTATCCAACGATGGTGACACTTTCAACAGGCCATCTTTGTAATCGTATGGTGTGATTGCTAGCCACCAGTGCCATGCAGAAACGTTCAATCGTGTTAAATCTCGATGCATCACCGTCGCCAAATGGATCGCAAATTCCATATCCTTGGCATCATGACTTGGCCCTCCAAATGAGCGGGCTTTTCCAGGGTCCCCCAGGATACAAAACTCGCTCATCCATATTTTTGCATTCGGCGACACCTGCTTTACATTCATGAACGTTATATCACGGAGCTTTCCCAATCGATCAGGCCATGCGTCTGAAAAATAGCCGTGCATCGAAATCTTATTTTGCAGTAGGGAACGCATCTCGGGATCACCCAGAAACTCATCGATATAGTTCCGATATCGTCCGACATTTTTGCTGTGCATTCCGCCTTGATAGATTTTTTTATCAAAAGCAATTTTGTTAGCGTCACTAAGTGCAGCGGTGTATTCAACCGACTCAGGCCCATCAACATGAACGTGGTCGGAAATTCCGGCCTCGATCAATTGCGTATGTACGGATCGGTATAGTTCTTTGATGTCTTCAATGTTATAGGGGCAGCCCTCCTGAGTCTTACCTTGCCAATCCCACGTTGGTTCATTGAGAGGGCTGATATAGTTCACGGGCACCCCAACTTTCGGACCACGCAGATACATGATCACGTCCACGAGCGACTTTGCGAATGCTTGCCTGTGCTTGGGATCTAAATTGCTCGAACCGACATCTTGCCCATCGTTAGGATGAGTCAGTCCGTTTTTAGTGGCCCAGTAAGGAGGGCTATTCGCAAAGGCAACGAAATCGGCGACTCCTCGCTGGTGCGCCTCTCGCAACATTCGCACTTGTCCCATATGTTGACTTTCATCTACGGGACCAAATGGCGACTTTACGAATAGATCTCCGCGACGGAGTGGATCTGGAATCAAACTCTCGACTCCTTGAAGCGAACTCCCCGCTCCGATGTTAAACCTCCATGCAGAGAGACCGATTCCACTTTTGGTTGAAAACAACAGATCCGCGAGTTCCTCAATCGCTCGATCATTCGATTCTCGAGTCCACTTCTTTACCATCGTATTGACGGTCCAAGCGTCAGACGCTCCAAACCCATCGATGGATTGATGGTTAACCTGAGGATCGATCAGCAATTTCGTTTGACCAAAAGCAGTCGTTTTTTGGGAAACAAACACAACGGCAATCAACATGGACGCCACGGCCATCAATTTCAACATTGCTTTTTATTCCATTCCATCATTTAATGCCTGAGTAGAATGATTCAACCGCCAAAAAGCCATGAAATCTGCACGTAACGCGAGTTACAACAAAGCTCCCATGCACGACAGAAGTTTGTCATCCCCAGATCTCGTTCCGTGGTTGTTAGCGGACCATCCTTAGATCACAATACCATAGGCCACAATGTAATCGGTCTACAACTCTTTACGAGGCGTGCCATATTGTTTTCCTCCCACCTTTACCCCTTCGGAGCCATCATGCGACGACTTGTTAGTCGATTTTTTCTTTCCTTTGCTCTTGCTACCTCACCTGCCTTTTTCATCGCCCCAGCGTCCTACGCTCAAACGATCACAGACCCTGCCAAAGCCGGCGTCGAATACGAGATCCAAGGGGAATATGCGGGTCGTTTACAGGTCGGCGACTTGGATGAAACTTGGGGGGCTCAAGTCATCGCGTTGGGTGATGGCAAATTCGAAGTCGTCGGTTTCAAAGGGGGCTTGCCCGGAGATGGTTGGCTACGTGGTGATGAAACCAACCGTGGAGAAGGAACTGTTCAAGGAGAATTCCTCTACATCGACGGAGAAAATTTTGAGCTCAAGATCGGCAAAGGAAAAATGGAGGTTATAGCTGAAGACCGAGTCGTAGTCACTTTGGAGAAAGTCGAACGAAAAAGTCCAACTCTCGGTCTCAAACCACCCCAAGGATCTACGGTCCTCTTTGACGGTTCAAACGTCGACAAATGGGTAAATGGAAAACTGGTTGACGGCAAGTACCTTGGGGCAACAAATGTCTCTTCGAAGCTAGCACTGAAAGACCATACATTACATATCGAATTTCGCACTCCGTTTATGCCCAAGGATCGTGGACAAGCTCGCGGTAACAGCGGGGTCTACATGCAAGGCCGATATGAACTCCAAGTTCTCGATTCTTTCGGTCTCGAGGGCGCTGACAACGAGTGTGGCGGTATCTACTCGATCCAAAAGCCAAAGGTGAATATGTGCTTTCCTCCGCTCGCATGGCAAACCTACGATATCGATTTCAAAGCAGCTCGCTACGAAAACGACAAAAAGGTAACTAACGCACGCGTAACGATCAAACACAACGGAGTTGTTATCCACGACAATCTCGAACTTACACACGGCACTCCTGGCAACAAACCAGAGGGACCAGGCGCAGAGGCACTGTTCCTACAAGATCACGGAAACCCAGTTATCTTCCAAAATATTTGGGTTGTAACTCGCGACTAGTTGTTAAGCCTAAAGACTTGCAATCTGCTATCTTCGGTTTTACATAAAGGACCAGCTCATCTAGACAATTATTTGTCGAGATAGCTGGTCCTGTCTGTTCGAAGGATTCCTTGATTTAACACTTAGTGATAGATAATCATGATCAACAAAAACTCTATGCTTCTTCTACTCGGATTTTTGCCCACTCTCGCCTCATTAATCTGTGCTCACGCACAAGACAAGGTTCCCCAAACCAGCTTGTCTATCCCTAAGTCAAACGACGATATGGCAGGAGAAGGGCCCGTCAGAAGATACGATTGGTTTGTTAATCTTTGGAATCAGAAGCGAAACCACTGGGCCGAAAGAATTCAAGCGGATCAAGGATCCATCGTATTCTTTGGTGATTCGATTACACAAGGTTGGGGAGATGATTTCCAGGGTAAATTCGCTGGCATGAAGCTTGCCAATCGCGGCATCAGTGGCGACACAACTCGCGGCATGCTGTACCGCTTAGACGCTGACGTCTTGTCTCTCAAACCTAAAGGGATCGTAATGCTCATGGGCACCAACGACCTTGAGGAAAAAGCGGAACCGGTCATGGTGCGCAACAATGTCGAGTTGATTATCAAGCGAATCAATGAAAGCAACGCTAAGACACACATCGTTTTGTGCCTAGTTTTTCCTGCATCGGAGCAAAAAGCTCGTCCTGCCAGCCAAATCAAAGCCATTAACGAAATGCTAACGAAGCTTTCCACGCAGTTCGATAATGTCACATTAGTCGACACGTGGACTATTTTCGCTGATGGTCAGGGAGACGCAAAGCTTGAAGAATTTCCAGACTTGCTGCATCCCAATGAAGCCGGCTACGCAAAATGGAGAGAGGCCTTGTCCCCAGCGTTCAAAAAGCTTGGTTGGGAATAAATTCGGTTGATGCGCAGTCGTGCTCAGTAATGACGTTCCGCTTGATTCCTTCGCGTTCCATTATGGCTGTCGTGCAGCAGAGATGACCTCAGCGGGAGGCAGCTCTTCAGGGATTGGAATTGAGGCCAACACATTAGAAGGCGGGCACCCATGGCTCGCCAAACGCGCCAATCGTCGGACTCGTGCGCTTGGCTCACGTGGGCAGCCCTTTTCATCAAAGTCATAACCCATTTGGTAAATTTTTTGCGCTATCGCAGGGGTGCAACAGCCTCCGCAGCTGGAACCGCACGTCGAACATGCTCCGTTTGCCTTCGATTGTCTGCATTCGGGTTCACAACACTTATCGTTTGCATCAAGAATTGCCTGCAACGTAGCAGCCCTTACCGATTCGGACGCATCGTCAAGCGCTGCTAGAATCGCTTCTTCTATCTTGGGATCCGAACTCGGAGCAGCGGAAACCAGATATGACACGGCCTTAATCTTAGCCGGTGCAGCTGCTTCGGCGTTTTGGTGCTCTGCAGCCGCTGCAACGGCCGGGGAGGGGCTTGCCATACAAGCTGGATCACCTAATGCCATGGGCATCGCAGATGCAGGATGTGGCTCTAATGCTGGTATGTAATGACTGGCTCTCAGCCTCGTTCGGTACGCAAGATTGCGAACCCCTCCCCATGCGGTGTTAAGCCCCAGATATCGAGGCAAAGTCATGGGAGCTGCCGGAACAGCAGTCACGGGGACCGGTGGGTGCACAGCACATCCAAACGAGTTAACGATGATGACTAGGGCGAATACCAATAATGTTGGATTCCCATTTGTGCCCATCACAACCTCATGCAACTTTGATAACCAGGGTATTGATTTCATTTTTGCCTACCAACGGTAATGGAGCAATCGGCTGGACCCGCTAGGGCATCCACTACGATTGGTGTTCGTTGCACAATGCGGGTGCCTCGCAAAATGACATTTGATTCCAGAATGTATTTTCCAGAAGGAATTGCACTGAATAGGAACGCACCATTTTCGTCAGCCATCGCTGTTGCAATAACTTTAAGCTCAGCATTCGAAACGGGCACCTCAGATCGCTTTTCGTTATTCGGTTCCGCTTCGATCCCCAGCTTCAGTTTTGCTCCTGGCATTATTTTATAATCAGCGATCAATCTTCCCCGAATAATGGTTGCCGCCGCGTTAACTTGTTTTTGATACTCAGCATCAGTTATGACTGGCACGGGAAGAGCATAGGTCTTACTCATGTTGCCAGCTCGGTCTCGTGCTCTTATCAACACAGTGTTATAGCCAGGAAGAATCGTAGCCGTAGGGAGCGTTACAATCCAACGATTGCTCTGATTAGAAAGAGCTGGAACAATAGTCATGCGATCATGAAACTCAGCCTCACCGGTCACCGACCAGCCTCCTTCTACCAACTCAACTCCAGACAGATCCGCATCATCCGTCACGATCTCGATTACAAGTGGTTTTCCAAGAATTATCGGACTTGCTCCCTGAAGATTTATGGACCGAATCTCTGGTTTCCGTTTATCGAATATCAATTCCGGACCATTCGAATAAATTGTTTCACCAGCGCGAACTATCTTCGCTAGGACGGCCCCTTTCCGATTCCACTCGTGCTCTATCGGAAGCGAAGACTTGATCGATTCTATTTTCGATTCCAGAATCATCTCTCCTTGAGCACCAACTCCATGAAACACAGTTTGATGTGTCTTCGTGTCTCGAACCTCTGCAACAGGTTCCCCATCGAGTGTCCGATCAAGATTTTGATCAATTCCGATGTGAATCCAATCACGGTTCATCTCAAACGAAGGTTCATTTATGCAAAGGTCCATTTCAACTTGAATGGTTGACAGGTCTGTTTTGACCACGTTAGAGTCTCCTGCTGCTCGAATCGCGGCACCAACAAAACTTGTATTGGGTTCATAGACTCCCGATCTATCGCGATCGATTTCAAAGACAAATACCGATTTCCAATTGTCGATAGCCACGTTTACCAAAACGCTTTTGGCCTGTGATCCAGCAACGCTCATTCGAATGCTTTTCTGACTCGTGTTCGGATCTAGCACACATTGTGGCGTTGCTAATAATCTGCCTGTCGCCAAATCCCATAGTTCGCATTGAGCGATCACTCCCGCGACAGGAAATCCATCTTGCTTAGTCGGAGAGAAAACAATCTCCATCATCTGGCTTTCTGAATGATATGTCACAGCAGCATGAATGAACTGCCGAGGATTGATAGCCTTTGCTTTAATGATCGTATACTGCACTTGCCCAGAGGTCTGATTGTCCGATTCAATCACAAGTTCTCGAAAACTGGTATCTGTGACTTTCGCAAAACTGGCGTCAGGTAAAAACGCGACAGGTTCCGTTTGACCTGGTATGTAGAGCCTTGGAATAGTGCTAGCAGCCACTGGCATAGCCCCA
This sequence comes from Pirellula sp., assembly GCA_046344995.1. GTDB lineage: Bacteria > Planctomycetota > Planctomycetia > Pirellulales > Pirellulaceae > JBKCUI01. The sequence goes on along the minus strand of JBKDKR010000007.1, from coordinate 245,968 downwards.
AAGGAACTGAGGATCTGCTTTGCTTTTGATTGGTCTAGTACGCCATGGACCGGGAACGCTTTATCAGTTTGGTTCAACATTATCCTATGGGAAATCAACGCATCCCGAAAATCGAGATTCTTCGCGGATATCAACATTTGGTTATGTTTGTTTCCAGCAAGAGCAGGCTCCAATTTAGTCCCACCATCAACATACAACTCAGCGCTTGCCTTACTAGTTAATAGCGTTTGATTCTGCAACGCAAAGCTTATCATCTGTGGTAATGGCAGCTTCGATTCCAAGACAGCACGTCTCTTTTGCCCTCCATGAGAGACGTATAAAATCACGGGTGAGTTTTGCCCTGCAGCCGTCATTTTACGTACGGAGATGGGAAGATTGGATGGACGTGTTTTCCCTCCATAAATATCAAACGGCAAGCTCGCGCCACTTGCAAGAATTTTGCCCCCTAGCTGCAACTGCAAATGCGTATCATTGTATTCGGAAGTGATCGTTGCTACGGTATTATCGTTAGATTCAAGCTGAAGTCCTATCACACCCTCAATCTGATCCTGAGTCGAAAAATCCAATTTAAGTGGTGCATCAATACGAATAGAGTTGTTAAAGCTTTCTGCCACACCACCGTCTGATTGCTCGGGCCTTAATCGAGTGGAGATCTTTTGCCACGATCGTGAAGACGAGGTAAGAAGATCTGCTTCCCAGGTCTGCGCCCCCTGTGCGGCATCGGTTATTAGCTGCTGATTGAACAATGCTAATTCTGTGATCATTTGTTTTGGATCGAAGCTCTGAAGATTGCTCTCGTTGAGAACCTCTTGACGAGCAAAAAGCAACGAAAGAGGGCGAATTGAATTCTCAATACTCGCATGGCCAGTTGTATCCGTTGAGTGAACGCTCTTTAAATCGTCCCCCATCAGCTCAAATATTCTCTTTGCGTTCGATACGAACTCGAACTTAGTTGCAGCCCCCATGCGAGAAAAATCTTCTGATAGCCAATCTGTTTTCTCAGTTACGTCTAGCGATTGTTTGGATCTCGTTTCAATGGACTTGAGGTATAGATTAGACCAAAGACTTTTGAATCTCGCGAGGACTTCTTCGTCCCTAGCGACACCCCCATCAGGTTCCAACTCCGGAGCAGGAAACGAAAAGTGATCCAATCTCACCATCTCGTTATAAAACCAAGTGATCGACCGCCTTTGCTGGCTACGCGATTCCGAAAAGTCAGCATAAATCGCGTTGAGTTTTTCTTTGACGTTCTTGATCGATTGCACCCCTCTACTCTTCCAGTCGGGAGGACTCTTGTCGAACAATAAACGTTCTGCGGCGACCATTTGCTGCCCCGCATCCGACAGTTTTGATTTAAACTGCGAAACGAGTAGGGGATCAGACATCATGCGAAGCCCGAGTAGTTTGGTATGTATCAGCTCTTTCCAAATCGTAGGTTCTAGATTCTCTTCACCTAGAACAGCGTTAATCCAACGATACTCAAGGCAAACTGACTGTTGGTCTGTAGTCTTTTTTAAGCTCTCGATGATCCTTGACTCATTAACCGGATCGGTTGATTCCAACAAAGCTTGCAGCGTCGCCAGCCAATCGGTCTCTGCCTTTTCCAACGAAGCTGTGAAGCCGTACGACGAGAGGACTGCCTTAGCAATAATCGAATTAACTTGCGAACACGTAGAATCTAAGTTTTCTTGGAAGTAGGAGGTCAACCATGATGGAACGCGATCCGTCAGAGGCTTCGCGTTAAATGCATCCTGTAACGTTTCGACGATGGACATTACCCCTTGCTGGTCTAAAGCGTCGGGAGCTAGCTCATGTGCAGTGCGCAGCATGAAATAATTTTTCTCAAGAAGCGAATATGCCGCGGGGTGTATTGACGAGTAGGTCTCCGACGCAGGAATAGACAGCCAGGGCAAGATTGCGATTTCGTTCTTTTTGTGGTTTAGCAGGAGAAGATTTTGGTAGTTTTCTAGTGACTTTCGAACGAGGACTTTTGGTTCTAAATCCGCTGCGATTTCATCGCTAGCCGATGGCGATTTTTGTTCCGTTACCCCGTTTTTCTTCCAAGGTGAAAAGGAGATGAACCGATCGTTAATCGGCCAGCTGGGACTACCAAGCCACTCCGTTTGAGCTTGATAAATGACGGGCTTTTGATCGTTAAAGGAGCGTTTTCCAAGTTGCTCTTGTAGGGCATGGACTTCAACACGTCCTTGCGTTGAGAACGCATCGATCGCATTGATAAATCGCGATGAACATTCAGATCGATTGGGGAGAATCGATTTTTCCCAGCCAAGCTCAGAGGGGATTCCCAATTCATGCCAGCGAGGTATACGATTCATATTCATTTGAATGGAGACAGGGACGTTCCCTTCGCCACGCAAGGCCGTATCAATCTGCAATCGGGCCTGCTCATAACAGTGAGATGCGGCGAACGATAGTGGTCCTGGTAAATCAGGCATCGTAAGATCTAGAACAACGACGCCAATCGATGCATCGCAGTTTTTGATCGCTCGTATCAACTCGCAAAGCTCAGCTGCTTGCGTTGACGTACCAGCCTGCTTGGAGGACTCAACCACAGCAACTTGCGGACTGGCGACACTAAGAACGCCCGAATAGTACACCATTAATGGAGAGCCGCGAAACTCTCGGCTTTCTATTTCCTTTACAACTTGCGCCGGTGATACAACATGTTCATAGATTGAGTTAGAATAACTTACGAGATCCTGAGCCGTGCATGCTGCGGAGGCAGAAGAAAAAACTTGAGGCAAGTCTATCCAACAATCTTCGTCTGCGTGAATCGAGCCTGCTTTTATAGTTGGCCCAACAACTAAAACACTGACCAATGGTTTTGCGACAGATTGATAAACCAAACCTATGAAAAGGAAAACCAGAAATACGGTTATGAATCCAGTCACGCCCAATGCAAATTGACGTCGTGTGAACCCCATAGGCTTGCGCCACGATTCGTGCATCGCCCGCAAGTTATCGCCGAATGAATTCACCATAAAATTCATCCACCAATCTGAACGATAGGACATCCGAGCGCTATCTTGCCCCCATGGGCACACGCATCCCCTTCTCGGACCGCGGGTTTTCCGCCGATCAAGACCGTCGCAGACCCCTTTACAATTTCATCCGGCGGGCCGATGCATCGACACTGATCTCCTTGGACCGATGCCGGCTGTCCACCGATGAGTACGGTTGGGATTCCAGGTCCAACGATTGGCCCTCCTACATGTGGAATCGGCGGGACTCCTGGGTCAAGAGCCAAACACGTGTGAAGATCGTTTACTCTCGCGGCAGGCGGCATCAAGTAAATCCTCCCATTACGAAACCACTTAAGCTCGACTGAAGAGACTTGAATCCGCTATCGACACATTTTCTTCGAAATGGTTCAGCCTTACCGGACGCAGTTGCCAGTTGAAGGGATGCGATAACGCTGGCAACAATCATCTGTAGCGTCGAGCTTTGGCACCACGTTTGCGACGAATTCACATTCGGTTCAATCCACGACACGGCAGCCAAGAGATGAGTCCATGGATTAGTATTATCACTCCATGTCACAATGCTCGCCATATCGCTTTTTGGCACGCCCAACGGATCCGATTGCCACCGTTGCAATAGCGACCGTTTATTCGGCTCAATTTCGATTCCACTGACGTCTAACATGTTAATGCACCAGCTCAGCAGTCGCTCCAAGGGTAACATACCTGCGAGTCCACGCACTGCGTCCTCGAGATTCTCATGTGTCACCAACAAATCGATCGCCTTTTTTGGATCGTTAACGGAAAGAAACAGCTTTCTTCCCGACTCCGACATTAATACCATTTGCGGAACCGACGCGTAATCAAACCAAAGCACAGAGGTGTTCTCAGGACCCGCATCGTTTTTGGTTGCAGACAAACCAGCTGATTCACGAGATTCTTCGGTGAAAGAGGTTTGTTCGGAGACACCTAGAAATGTTACAGCAATCGGATACTTCTTCAGATGGAATGTATCGTCGACTTTTAAAGTTGCAGAATCCTTCAACGCATTTTGGAACTGCAATTCTGCGTCGGAATCTGCTTCAACAAAGAGCCTGTTTTCGAAATGCAATGTGCAACACACGATTGGTTCGTCTGCATGCGACGGGAGCACGAAGTCGCACCAAGGAGAGTTGCCCAAAATCGCTTTCTCACCACGGCGCAAATACCATCTAAGGCGATTACCGTCTTCTTCGTAAGTTAGTGAAACAACCATAGTTTTTCATTGGTAGAATCGGGGTCCAAAGCTCTCCTTTTTGCTTTAGTTGATTTTTACCATTGCTCCTTTAACAACCGTCTCGCCTGGACTCTCGAGGTTCAGCGCAGACTGTCCCGAGATCTTCATAGCGGCATCGGCCTTAGCTGTTACGTTTGTACCTTGTGACGTTAAATCACCTGTCGCTTTTAGGGTGATAGCAGGTGCGCTTATGACCACTCCCTGGGTGGTTATCTGAATCTGCGAATCTCCACATTTTAAAGTTATCCCCGAGGCGGCCTCCAGCGTATAAGTCCCAGCGCCGCTCCCCAAGCCAACCTTGATCGATTCATTGTTGTAGATCTCAACGATGCGATCACCTGGCGATTTCTTATCGAAGCCGACCTTCAAAGAATCGTTGTTTTCTACGACTCGCTGAAAATCGAACTCGCTATGAAAATAGATCAATTCTTTCCCAAGCGTGTCATCAAACGAAAGCTCGTGAAAGTTTGTATTGTCGCCCCCCTTAGTGCTTCTGGTCCGAAACACTGTTTTCGCTTGAGCATCAGGTAACGTTTCCGGGGGCATTCTTTCAGCATTGTGAACGCGGCCAGTTACCAGAGGTTGATCAGGATCACCATTGACGAACTCCACTACGACTTCGTCGCCAATTCGCGGCAGTGAAAATGCTCCCCACGTGTTCCCGGTCCAAAGTTGAGCGACTCGTACCCAGCACGAGCTATTCTCATCTTTGGTCCCCAGCCTATCCCACGGGAACTGTATTTTTATCCTTCCAAGTGAATCGGTCCAAATTTCTTCGCCCGCTTTTCCGGTCACCTTTGCAATTTGCGGTCCATAGACGCGAGGCTTTGAAGTACTTTGTTCGAGACGAAATGGAACTGTCTTTGCCTGGCACATTAACGTAGTAGAAATCTCGAAATGATTTGCTTCTCCGGTAGCCCATCCTCGATTGTGTACCGACAACCCAGACGAAATTGTGAGGTACTCTGTATTGAGACTTTCCGTAGGATGGTCAGCAAGCTTAAACGTACAACCTGCTCTCAGTCCTTTGGTATTTCCGTTGATAGTCACCCGCTCTCGACGAGCATCGATGGCTTCCATCTTAATCTGAGCAGCCTTTTGACCCACATCCGCGGTCGCGTATCGCCCTGGATAATGGTATCGTTCTAATGGAGTCTCTACTGCAGAGCTTATCTTGACCGCATCAAGTGCCAAACTTGGTTTTTCGTAGTCGTAATCTCCCAGAGAGATTTTTCCAGTTCCGTAAATCACACTCGTACTTAAGTTGCATAGGTACTCATCAGACCCAGGATGCAGCTTTAGACGATATTCGACCGTTTCATAACCTGGTACAGGAAGATGCGCGGACACATCGTCCGCCAAGGTAAGAACGTGTTGCTTCTCTTGGTGCTCGAAGTAGTAATAGACCCCTTCCTCTTCAAATAGTCTCTGTAAAAAATCGTGATCGGACTCCCCATATTGAACGCAATAGTTTCTCGGAGAATAGACCTGAGTCGTTTTGCTTTGAAGATTGCTACTAAGCCCTCGCTCTTCGAAGATTTTTTTCGCAATGTCAATAGTCGACATCTGCTGAAAAACGCGGTATCCGCCTGAAAAACCAAGCAATTCCATACAGGAACATAGCTGCAAATGATATCTAAAATGGGTACCATCTGCTCCCAAATTCTCCGCCCGGTAAACGAATCCGTTTAAGAAAATTCCCGCCTTATCGTTGGTGGCACACCATATCGTCACACATTTATGCAGGATCGATTTCAGGTCAAGATCCGACTCATCGCTAAGCAATCCAAGCGTTGCCGAAAAGCCTTGCCCCAGTGATTCCGTCCAATGAAATGATTCAACTCCAAGTACGTCAGCACCTAAAGGAGTCGTGATCCGAATTGTAGAAGACGACTGAGGTAAGCTCATGCTGCCCTCCTCGCTGTTGTCTCAGAAATCCGCTTGGAATTGGATTCCTTACCAACCGCATGCAAATCGAACGAGTAATCGTCGCGTGTTTGTGGACATTCTCGACCACCAATCCAAGCCGTACGGCCCAACTGACCTGCATTCCCAAGCGATACCGCATCCGATTGTTTTCGTACCACAGAAACCGTTACGCGAGCATCGATCGAAAGCCCCGAATGGCCCCTGACAATATCTCGCAAAACGTTTCTCACATCGGAACCAGGCAAAAAGTCACGAAACTTCGTTTGATCTACGGGCCCGATCTTGATGTCGATATTGCTCTGGCGATCTGGAATCCTCTCACCTAAAACGGAAGAGCGACCAAGCTGATTGTTTCGTCTCAGACTCGTACGCTCTTTAAGTGGTAATGGCAACCATCTTAAAGCAAATGGATGCACCTGTGTCTGAACATTCAAAACACCCTGCACAATCGATTCTAATCCCTCTCGATTTCGTCGCAGTCCAGCGAGATGCCCCGAGAAGAATGTTTTGCTTGAATCAAGCAATGCATCTCGGTTCGAACCAGATCGAAAGCCTATCCCCACCAGGGACTCGAGATACGATTGCCAGCGATCGTCATCCGGTCGATCGCTTTGAACAAACGCGCGCGATGAACTCCACGCCCGATAAAAAAGAGTTGCGATTCGATGATGAAACAAATCTAGAAAAGTTTGCAACGCGTCATCGCCCGTGTGTCGCGAACGATTTCTCACCAACTCCGACAAATGCATCGGAAAGGGGCCCCCAGGACCGAGGAGCCCGATAAATCTTTGCTCAAGCTCCGCCGCTCCTGACTCTTTTCGGACAATCTTGGAAACAGTGTGAGGAGCAAAACCTAACTCAGTCGATTGCCGAACACGCACTGGCTCCCGCGACGGACTCAATGCATGACCGATCCGTGGCAGATCGTTGTTGGCGATTTCGATGTCGCGCATTGCTTGGAAAAAGGAATACCGTGTAGCCTCGATTGCAGGCAGCTTGATGTCGCCACCCACTACAACAGATTTGTCTTCTTGGCTGAATTCCTTTTCGTCCATCGTTCTTGCCTATCGAGTCCGTTTTCTCATCTTTGACCACCAAACCTATTGTGTTCCTATCATAGAACGGGAGTGGTACCCATTCGTGGTGGCCACTCGTACACAGCACCTCTCTGTGTCGTAACAAGCTTGGTTCTAGTAAAGCTATTCAACGTTACGTATCTCGCGATAAACTCTTCTAACACAGCGCTCAACAGGAATGCACCACCACCATCAAATGCCGTTTCGTCCATGGTTATTTCGACATCTACTCCTCGAGCGAAGGTGAGCGGCCCGCTGATTGGTACGCGTGCCACCGTAGCCTCGTGGCGGACATTTTTTATTCCATCGAAGCGAAGCCGAGTGTTTTCTTGATGAGAATACAAACGCATCAACTCGCGAAGGGTAGCAGCCCCGCCATCGATCGAATCTTCGAGCGAGGTGTAGTGTGGATTCAAATGATTAACCAATCGCCATGCGACTTCCCCATCATCGCTAACCAGCGGCATCTTAGGAGTTGTCGGAATCTGGATACATTCCAGCTTGGCAATGGGAGCCGCTCCTTCAAATTGAAACGCGTTTCGCCACCCGCGGGCGGGGGGCAAAATCGCAAGATCGCGTTGGGTACAGTAAACCGTGCTGGATAGTTGTTGATAATCTTGCCGCGAAGGATTTTGCGATGCGTCGGTCAAACTCACGAAGACTTCTGTCCCATCGTACGAACTTCTCGACGCAAAGTTACTAGCGGCAGACAACAACCTCGGTCTGCGTTCTGTCGAGAAGTATAGCGGTGCTTTTGCATCCGGATTCGCGGAATGGCTCGGTGCATAGACAGGTAAACATTCGGTTTCGATTGGGGATGAGGTCATATGGGCAGCCATGGATTCAATCCCCCATACCTCGTAATCGAGAGGGCGACTACGATCCACTACCAAATGATGCTCGTGTTGGGAGTGATCCAATATGATGCGATCTGTCCGTTTTTTAAACAGATTTATCGCAGGGACGCAGTGCAACGCAATATGCTCGGCGTTGGTCCGTTCGATTGCTCGCCCTGGAATGGAGCTTATTCCCAATAACAGATTCAGTCGGCGACTTTGCACAGTCCGCAAGTGTTCACGTAGATTGCGAATTTCTACGAATAGAAACTTCTCAAGCATGATGTGATACTCTTGCAACAGACGATAGCCAGAAAATGATCGTGATTCACTTGGAAATAATTGCTCACTGGTTTCAAAACCTGGAGCGTGAACACTTTTTTCATCAAGAATGCGCCAGGCTTGTTGCTCCAGACTTCTTAACTCCTGATCTCCTGCCACCGCAATCAACTCGGTATGAGCAATACAGGACTCGAATAGCTGGTGCGCAACCTCAGCTCCACGTAAATGTAATCTCAGTCGATCTAAAGAAAGATCACTCCAATTTGCAGGAAGCGTTGTCTCGAGCTCTAAATGTAGGATGCCGCGAATGGATGAACTATGAAATAAATTAGGAATCGCGAGCGGAGATACTGTATCACGCGACACAAACTGAGCGCTTCGAATTTTGATCGGCCATAGTTCGATCGATGCTGTCGTGTCGAACCTGACACCAGTCTGTTGGCGATCAACTGGAGAAGCTATCAGCCGAGCCCCCTTATCAATCTTATATCCCTCTACCAAAGAGCCTTCGTTTGCCGATGGCTCAAACTGAAACATCGCCACCGAGGGAATGGGTCTAACATAATGAGGAAAGACAGCCTCGAAAAAACCTCTCAAGAATTGTGGGTATTCTGCATCCAGCCGCCTATGGATGCGTGCTGTCAGAAAAGCGAAACCTTCCAACAGTCGCTCAACAAATGGATCGCTGCAATGAAACTGATCCATTCCTAATCTACCAGCCAAATTCGGATAACGCGAAGCGAACTCGCTCCCCATTTCACGAAGATACGCTAGCTCGCGATCGTACTGCTCAAGGAATAACGCATCCATGCTTAGTTTTTCGATTTTCGCTTTTGTAGTTAAGTCAAACTGCCTTAGCGTTTGCAGGCTGAATCATTCCCGTTTCGGAGTCCATACTCAGCCGCATACTAAAGGACCTCCACTCACTCGCTCCCATGTATTCGCCTTCAATCGCTATGGTTATGGATAATCGATGAGGGTTTATCTCTTCCGCATACGCCTTTACCGTGAGCGTTTCCTGACGAACGCGAGGCTCGAAGCGACAGATCGCCAAACGCACCGCTTTTTCGATCTGAGGTGCATCTGCGTTCGTCAGCAACTTGCCCGCAGTTACATGAACCCCGAAATTGAAAATACTCTTCTCAACATGCTTCCACGGGCTCAAATCTTTGACCGACGAATAAGAAGTGGAGTTTAACAACCATTCCAGATCCCTCCTTATCCCCTCCTCGAGGTCTAACTCGGGATGCTCGCCTCGTTGCAAAGTCGATTCAGCAATCGAATTCACGCGACACTCCGACAAACGGTCCAACAAGCTTACCTGTCCTTGGGGTTGCTTGGTGTTACGTTTGCTAGCCATGCCTAGACCCTACCCCAATTAGGAAAGCTACCCTGCCGCTGGATCTTCCGCTTCAATTGTCGGATCCAACCTATCCGTTAATCCTTATGTCGGCAGCCCAGTCCTAAAAATGAGTCCAGTTCCCGTAACCATTAAAAAAAGCACCGAAATCAGAACGGGGATGCCCTCGACCGTCTAACTGTAATGCCAGCATTGAGCCTCTCCGGGCAAGGCGCTAACAAAAGGGAAATCAGAAACGGCGGCTATATCGCCTCGGGGCCCCGCTCCCCGGTTCGAATTCGAATGCAATCATCCATGGGTACAACAAAGATTTTACCGTCGCCGATCTGGCCTTTCTCCCCGTCGCGAGCGCCTGTGAGGATGGCGTTGATGGTCGGCTCGACAAACTCGTCATTGACCGCAATTTGCAATTGGACTTTCCGAACTAAATTGATGGACATGTCCTGTCCGCGAAAGGCCGACTTTTGGCCTCGTTGTCGCCCGAATCCCAAACAATCGAGCACGGTAAGTCGAAACACTTCAACCTCCGTTAAGGCCTCTTTGACCTCTTCAAGCTTTGTTGGTTGGATAATGGCAATAATGAGTTTCACAGTTCTATCCGAAACGAGTTTAGTTCGAAACAAAATCGATCAGGGTTTTACGCCCTTACCATTGGATCTACCGGTTCCAATGACAATCAATAAAACAAAACCCCCTGAGCATTATGGATGTATTCTCATGGAATGAACGCCGCAATCAACCCAAACACGGTGAAAATAACAACGAATAAGAGATTCGCAACGCCGAGGACTATTCCAATCCACACAATATGACGCTCATCTGAATTTATCTCCCCTCGCTTGATTCTCCCTAATTCGGCAATCCCAAATCCAATCGCAAATAAAGCGCAAACGGGTGATGCGAAAAATGTCACGCATGACAGCCAGGAACAAATCCCCAAGATCAAAACCGTCGTCGCACGACTTCGTGCCGGTGCGACCGACTGATTGGCAGGGACCACAACTCGACCTATTTGATCTCCATAGACATTGGCACTCGAATATCGAGGTGAACCAGTTGGACTGCTTGTTGGGACGGGTGTTGCATAGCTGTCTTGTTTCCAGAGCGCGAATCCAATGAGTTCTCCTCCATCTTGAGAGCGAATTTGACAAGTATCGTTAACCCTTCCTTGTGTCTCCCAGGCCAAAATGGTTGAGCGATCGGCAGGTCCAAACTCTTGACCGTTGGGGATCCGAACGTAGTAAAGATCTATTCCTGGTTGCTGTTCAATCATGAACGTGTGCGAATCGAATCTTAGGGATGCAGGTGGGGATGAAGATACACAAACGATTTGCCGAGCCGACCTCCATAATTACCGGCGCTGACGCTATGGATTCCATCAACCGTCAGCGCCGCTTCAATCGAAGCGTACGTTGCCGACGCAACTTGTTCTAGCGTCGATCCATTGACAATGATCTCCATAATAGAAACCACGCCCTCAGGAACTAGCGAACGATCCCCGAGCTTATCCTTAAGGGTCGGGCAATATTCTGCAAACGTGCTGGCGATGAGAAACTTATAACTGCTTCCCGCCTTGCTCGCACTTGCGGCTACACCACCGGGAAATGTCGTTATGACATCCGGGTGCTTGTCAGCGGCTTCGGCGGCACGCTCAGCAGCCAAGATAGCGGCCTCCTCAGAAAATCCGAGGAACCAAAGATTCCCACCCATGATTCCATCCGCGTACCCAAACCTGCGACTCAAAAAGAACTCGCCCCCAAGGGTCGGAATGGTCCATCCTTTTTGTTGAAACATCTCCGTCCGACGTTGATGCCCATCGCCAAAGAATGCGATCTTGCGCCCGAGTTTAAAATAAGGGTCGGTTTCTAAAGCGTTAAAGCATCGCGTGGTTGGACAAGTCAAAACATTTTGGCTAAGACGGGCCAGCATGACACGCTCCAAGTGCTCTACGCGATCTTTGCGGAATCTTGGCACGTGAAACTGAAGATACGCACCAACGCGACCGTCTGGTGTCTCCTGACCGGGTGAACGTCCGTCTACGATTTGCTCGATCCCTGCCTCGCAATCGCATAAAATCGTACTGCTGGCATGGCCTGTCGCTGCATGGCAAGCCGCCATGAGCCACTTTGTATCGCGTGCGGTTACCAGCACGCGGCCGTACAAACTGCGAAATGCCTCTGCGTACGTGTCGACCACTAGCGACTGCCACTTTGGGTTATCGATCCAAGGTTGATAGGTCATGAAAATCTGTTGGGAACGCGGAAACTAGATAGAAAAGCGGGCAACCCTCAGGATTGTACCGAATCCTAGTTTTTTTGCTGATCACGTATTTAGATTTTTTCTCATCTAGCCTTTGCGTCCCCAACGAACTCCATGTGAACTCGCCGTCGTCACTGACGTATCAACTGCAAACGCAAATGCAAATGCAAATCTCTTTGAACATGGTAGACTCAGAGCATAACGTAATAAACAGCTTTCACGAATGACGAGGTTATCATGCCAGATCGATCGAAACGGAATCGACCCATAAAGCCAGGGTTTTCTTCCTGGTCTGGGCTCTTTTTAATCGCATTGTTGAGCATGTTTTCTTCCGTATCGACGGCAGCCGATTCGCAGTTGAAGAAGAAGTTAATCGTTCACATTGATGACGCAGGCATGTGCCACGCGGCCAATGTTGCCACCATCCGCGCTCTAGAGAGTGGTGTGGTTACGTCCACGAGTATTATGATGAATTGTTCCTGGGCCAAGGAGTTCACCGACTACGCGAGACAACACCCAGAGTTTTGTTACGGCGTGCACTTAACCCTGAATTCCGAATGGTCCGGCTATCGCTGGGGCCCGGTTGCAGGGCGTGACAAAGTACCGAGTCTTGTCGATCCGGATGGTTACTTGTGGAAAGGTGTCGCGCAAGTCGCCGAGCATGCTAAGGCAAGCGAAGTAGAGATTGAACTGCGTGCTCAAATCGAGCTTGCTAAACAACACGGCGTTCCTATCAGTCATTTGGATACTCACATGGGAGCTGTGATGTCGCGGTTGGATATAGTGGAGGTGTATATCAAACTCGCGATGGAATACGATCTTCCGATGTTATGGCTGCGATCGATGTCTCAAGAACAAAAGAGTGAATACCCGCACTTTGCAGCGACGATGGCTCGAACGGTTGACCAAATGGACCAACGCAAACTTCCCGTGCTAGATTATCTACTTCAGTTTTATGGCCCCGACGATTTGGTTGTACGAGAAACGATATACAGCGATGCCATCGACAATTTGAAAGATGGCATCAGTCTGCTCATTATCCACTCGGCTTTAGACGGCCCGGAACTCGAGGCCATTACGACTAGCCATAAGCGTCGACATCAAGACTTTGAACTTTTCAGTCAACCGGAGCAAAAAGAGAGCATTATCAAAAAAGGAATCGAGCTCACGAGCTGGAAACAACTTACGAAGAATTTGCGTCGGTGACCCCGATAAAGGGTTGAATTCTGTCAGGATTTAAAGCTATTTTGGAGTTTGGTCGCAATAGCTAGTCTTGCTCCGCTTCGAAAAACAAACGCGATTGATAGACTAAACGTATAGAGGTCATGACGGACCAACACTCCTCTTCGACCACAATCTAATGCCTCTTCCCGAAAACGCGATGAACCATCAAAAAAAATCCCATACGATCCAACGCACGGCGCTTACATTGTTGTATCTACCGCTCCTTGCCGGTTGTTGGAGTGAGAGCGAGCAACCGAAGAATACAGCCGTGGAGTCCAAGTGGATTTCTTTGCGAGATCAATCTTTAGCTTTCCTCGAGAATAAGGCATCGGATGATAAGGCGGGAACAAAGGTAAATTCGGCTATCGACGGTTTCAGAAGCTTAACCAAACAGTACCCAAAGGATCCTAGTGCCCATCAGAATTTAGCTGTTGCTTTGCTCGTTCAAATAGATAACGCCATAAAGGCCGGCGATACAAACAAGGCATCGCAACTCGAAAAAGAATGTCTCGAGACGATAAAGAACTTGAAGTCTCTTCAGCCCGATGCATCCGATCCATTGATACTTGAATCTCGTTTGTATCAACCGAAAGGGGATTACGCTCAAACAATCAATCTATTAAGAGAAGCCTGTTCTAAACCCAATGCTGGTAAAGATGCATGTTTTCAGTTAGTAGAGCTTTTGCTTCCTGAAAATCAGGAGGCCAACTATCCTGAAATTCGTTACCTACTGGAAAAGGGACTGAAGCAATCATCAAATAATCTTGTATTAAATACGTTCTATTTGGAAATCTTGGCAAGGCTGAAAGATCCTAAATGTGCCGAGCAATTGGATCTTTGTCGCACACTCTTTCTACCTCTCAACGCTCCTGGTAGTGCCCCTATACCAAAATTACTCGACATGGCCAAAGATGCCATTGCAAAGGGAAACTGGCAAGCCGCTCAAGGGCATGCGGTACGCATGAAAAACGTTTTGATCGTTGAAATAGCGTACCAACAAGATTTGTTTTATCTGCGACGAGAAGATCCACTTGAATACGCGCTAATCCAAATGGAATCGCTAACCCCAGCGCTCAAGGGGAGACGAAGCGACTCATTCGCGAGATTTGAACAAATAGATTCACCACTTCCAAACGTGGCTAACGTGAAAACAATAGCGACTGAGGATATCGACATGGATGGTATTCTGGATCTTATCTTTGTCGCGGGCGATAGCGTCGAGGCCTGGAGCCTCACTAAATCTGACACACCCAAAAAGATTCTTTCCAGCCCCGTTGAGGCCTCCATTAGTGGTCTAGTCTTGGTTGATTTAGATCGGGATTTTCAAAGAAGTCGCGAGCAAATTCCACCATCTCCATTACCTTCTACAATCCCGATCGATCAGAGAAAGAAGGATGCGGATGAATTTGTTGACACTGACGTTGACCTGCTAGCTTACGGTAATGATGGTCTCATCCTTTTTGAAAACGTTCTTAACAAACCAACTGGCCTTCGTGAACTAAATGTACGTCCGTTATCTGATGAGATGGCTAAGCTAAAAGGAGTTCGGAAAGTTGTTGCTATTGATATGGATCACGATTCCGATTTGGATTTGATAGTCTCTTCCAATTCTGGATTGTCAATTTGGTCAAATCGAGGCAATTGGACTTTTGCTGATGTTACTAGCACATCCAATATTCCTAAAGCAAACCAACCGACCTCAAGCATTCTGGCTCTTGATTTAGACAGAAACGTATTGAACGATTTCTTGCTTGGTGGTGAAACCACAGGACCGACAATGCTCGCAAGTAATCTTCATGGAAGATATGTGATCCGAGACATCAGTTGGCCGCGAGAATCGGAGGGGTGCTCTCAAGCTGTAGAAGCAATCGACGCAAATAGCGATGCATGTTGGGATATCGTCATGGGAGGCGCCAAGGGTTTAACTCTAGTGACAATGCGATCTGTTGGGCAAAGTTCTTGGCAACCAAACACCGCAACCCGCTTGTCGGATGTCAATACGAATGGAATCCTCGTTTTTGATTGGGACAACGATACTTTCAGTGACGTCGTTTCGTGGGGCAAAGATGGCGTTCAGGCTCATCGCGGAGGTGCGGACTACCAACTAAGTTCTGACGGTAGTGCGATCTCGGTTTCGGATCCCGTTTCACACGTTGTATCCATCGATTTTGACTTAGATCGAGATGATGACTTGATCGTATTAATGGAAACAGGAACATTGAAATGGCTTCGTAACAATGGAGGCAACAAGAACAACCAGCTTGAGATCGTCTTGCGGGCTGATGAGGATGGAAGCCAGAATCCACGTGCACGCTGCAATATGCACGGAGTTGGTTCGATGATTGAGATTAAGTCTAATGGCACCTATCAAGCGCAAGCAGTTCGTGGCACTCGAACACGTTTCGGTCTGGGGCCGAAAAATCAAGCGGACATTGCCAGAGTCATATGGACTAACGGCATTCCTAATAACATCTTTAATGTGGACAGCCGGGTGACTGTTTTTGATCAACAGAATCTGGGCGGGTCTTGCCCATATCTATATGCATGGAACGGAGAACGGTTCGAGTTTGTTACCGACTGCCTTTGGGCTGCTCCAATCGGATTGCAATTCGCCGCCGGAGTGACCGCGCCCACTCGCGATTGGGAATACCTCAAAATCGATGGCCAGCTACTCAAGCCTAAAGACGACTCTTATGTTCTTCAGATAACCGAAGAACTTTGGGAGGCGGCATACTTTGATTCCGTCAAACTCTTAGCCGTCGACCATCCCAAAGAGATCGATGTCTTTACAAACGAAAAAGTAGGTCCAGCTGAAATTAGCGAATTCAAAATACGTACTGTTGAAAATCGCTTGTACCCAAAATCGATCGTGGATCAAAATGGAAACGACTTAAGAGAGTGGACAAACAAACGAGATCAACGCTACACCAGAACTTGGACTGAAGGCTACAACCAAGGTCTCACGAAACCCCATTGGCTTGAGATTGATTTCCGAAAAGATGGGGAGAGTGATTCCGCCTCCAAATCAAGCGATGATATTGTGCTCTATATGACCGGATGGCTTTTCCCAACTTGTACATCGCTCAATCTGGCAAGTGACGAGAATCCGCTCAAGCCCAAGCTGCAGCCGCCGTCGATCCAAGTGCCCGATGCCGCTGGTAACTGGGTGGAAGTCGTCCCCTATGCCGGGTTCCCAGGGGGCAAAACTAAAACCATTGCCATCGATTTGACGGACGTCTTCCTTTGTGACGATCACCGCATTCGGCTCGTTTCCAACATGGAACTCTGCTGGGATGAGGTGTTCTACACACGTGGCGAGCGAGAACCACGATCAGACTCGTTCGTTGTCACCCCGCTCGAGCTTCAAGATGCGGATTTACATTATCGAGGGTTTTCGGAATTGATCCCCCAACCGGGCAATGCTCCCAAGAGATATGAGTACAACAGCGTTACCAAAGAGTCGATCTGGCCGCCGATGACCGGAGCATTTACCAAATATGGTGATGTGACCAAACTCATCGCCGACGCGGACGATTTGCAGGTTGTAATGGGAGCCGGAGACGAGATGACGGTTCGCTTTTCAGCGAATGTAACGATTTTACCCCCCGGCTGGGTCCGCGATTTCATCATTTACAATGTTGGTTGGGATAAAGACGCAGATTTGAATACAATACAAGGTCAGGATTCGGGGCCGTTGCCATTTCGTGGTATGGCTCGTTATCCTTATGAACCGGAACAGGAATTTCCCAATACGCCAGCCCACGTCGAATTCCTAAAACAATATCAAACTAGATACCAAGACGAACCATCGTTTTGGAACCAGATCAGGGACTTTTAATGATTCGATCCACCCTCTCTCAGTTCGTCTCGTTGTGTTGCGTCACCCTTTGCGGATTTACGGCGATTTTTTCTGAGACGATAATCGCCCAGGAAATGCAATATCCGCTGGCGGTGGTCAAAGCGCCTAGCGGTGAAATGTACGTCGCTGATCGCAACCTCCCAGGAATTTGGAAGGTCGCTGATGGGAAAGCCACGATCTACTTCCAAGGCTCCAAGAAATTCCGTACCCCTCTGAATGCAGTTCGCTGCTTGGCTATCGGTGCAGATGGGACCCTTTTTGCGGGGGATTCGTCTACCCGTGAAGTCTACAAATTCGATGCCGAAGGGAAGCCGCAGCCACTTACCAATGGCTACATCGGTATTCCGATGGGGATCGTTATTGATTCCAAAGGGGACCTTTTCGTCGCGGATCTCGAAAGAAGTGCTGTTTTCAAAGTCCCGACTTCCAACGGAGAGGTCACCGAATTTGTCAAATGCTCACCACCTCGCGGAATCGCGATCGACGGCAAAGACCGAGTTTGGATTCTGGCCAACGTAAACGATTCGTTAGTCAGGTATTCGCCTGACAAATCGGCTGAAATCATTGTCAAAGGAACCCCTTTCGAGTTTCCGAACCAACTGGTTCTCGATGACGAGGAGAATGCTTACCTTTGCGATGGTTATGCTAAAGCAGTTTGGAAAGTAAAGGTTGGATCAGAACCAGAAAAATTAATCTCTGGTGAACCGCTCAAGAATCCTGTCGGTATTACTAGAGATGGTGGCAATCTCATTGTTGCTGACCCTCACCTGAAAAGCTTGTTCTCAATCGACGTCGCAAATAAATCTGCGGCGAAGATTTTTCCCTAGTATGTCTAGGGATCTACTCTCATAAATATCGCTGTCAGCCGGCATGACTACTTCTCCAGAAAAATCCCCTAACCCTCCCAAAAAAAGAGTCTATGTACCAGCGATTGGTCCGGGGCTCAAACGGTTGCTCTACGTTTTATTCGCGATCCTAGCCCTATTAGTCGCTAATTCCCTGTACCTAGCAACCATCACGTTCCTCGAATGGCAACGTGGCGAGTCTTACCAAAACCAGTTCTACATGTTCATGTTCCTGGGGCATGTGGGCTTGGGATTGGTGTTCTTAGCCCCATTTTTGGTGTTTGGGATTGTTCACTTAATAACAGCCCGAAAGCGAAAGAACAAACGAGCCATCCGTGTTGGCTACGCTCTATTCGGCATCAGTTTGGTGGTGTTGTTTTCGGGATTACTATTGGTCCGAATTGGTGGCGTGTTTGACCTTAAACATCCTGCCTCTCGTTCGGTGGTTTATTGGGCGCACGTAATCAGCCCGTTGGTAGCGGTTTGGCTCTACTGGCTTCACCGGCTCGTCGGGCAAAAGATCAAATGGAAGCTGGGCGTCGCCTATGGAATCGTCGCCATCGTTTCGGTGGGTGTGATGGTTTCTTTGCACGTCCAGGATCCTCGTGAATGGAGCAAAGTCGTTTCTGCTGAGGGAGTAAAATACTTTGAACCCTCTTTGGCCCGCACGGCAAATGGTGGCTTCATCTCCGCCCAGAATTTGGATAATGACGAGTATTGTCTCAAGTGCCACGAAGATTCCTACAAACAATGGGAGCACAGCGCCCACCGGTTTAGTTCTTTTAACAACCCCGCTTATCTAGTCAGCATCCGAGAGACTCGCGAAGTCTCAATGAAACTGGATGGCAACATGAAGGGTTCACGATTCTGTGCAGGCTGTCACGATCCCGTGCCCTTTTTCAGTGGAGCATTCGACAATCCTCATTACGATGACGTAAGAGATCCCACCTCGCAAGCTGGTATTACCTGCACGACTTGCCATGCCATTACGCATGTCAACTCAACTCGGGGCAACGCAGATTTCGTTATCGAGGACTCATTGCACTATCCATTCGCCTTCAGCAAGAACCCGCTTCTTCAATGGATCAACAATCAGCTGATCAAAGCCAAACCAGAGTTTCACAAGAAAACATTCTTGAAAGACTTTCACAAGAGTGCAGAGTTCTGTTCAACGTGTCACAAGGTGCATTTGCCCTACGAACTCAACAAGTACAAAGAGTTCCTACGCGGACAAAACCACTATGATTCTTGGTTGCTGAGTGGTGTGTCTGGTCATGGGGCTCGAAGCTTCTATTATCCAGAAGCCGCGAAAAACAATTGCAGTCAATGTCATATGGGATTGGTCGAATCCAACGACTTTGGCGCCAAAGTAAACGACGATTCTGGCAAGCTTACGATTCACGACCACAACTTTGCATCTGGCAACTCGGGACTTCCATTTCTGCGCGGTTACTGGGATTTAGTCGAGGGTAAACATAAAAAATTCCTCGATGGAGTCGTACGGATTGATATTTTTGGCATCAAGGAAGAGGGAACGATTGATGGCAAGTTGATCGCACCAATTCGGCCAGAAATTCCTGTTTTAAAACGTGGCGATTCTTACTTGCTTGAAACGGTCATCCGAACTCTCAAGATGGGACACGAATTCACTCAGGGTACTGCTGACTCAAACGAAGTGTGGGTTGAGGTCACCCTCGAGAGCGGCGGCAAAGTGATCGCCCAAAGTGGTGGGATGGATGAGCGAAAAGCAGTCGATCCTTATTCCCACTTTATCAACGTATTCATGCTGGATCGCCACGGCAACCGAATCAATCGCCGCAATGCTGGCGATATCTTCACTCCTTTATACAACCACCAAATCCCACCGGGAGCTGGTCAGGTTGTTCATTACGGCTTTCAAGTTCCTGAGAGTGTAGCGGGTACGATTAAGGCGACGGTGAAACTCAACTATCGCAAATTTGACTACGAGTATATGGAGATCACTCACAAGCGGCTAGCGGAATCGCGTACACCCGATATGGATAAGATTGAGACGGGAGTTAACGTTTCTAACTCTGGCCTCCAAAACGATGGTACTTACGTCAATAATTTGCCGATTCTTACGCTCGCCCAGGATTCAGTAGAGTTCGCAGTAGAAGGCTTTGATCCACCCGCTTCACAACCTGCGAGGGATATACCCGTGTGGCAACGATGGAACGATTACGGCATTGGATTGTTCCTTGAGGGTAAAGCAGAACTTAAGCAATCCGAGGCCGCTTTCAAAGTTGTTGAGGGCTTGAACCGTTTTGATGGGCCAATCAATCTAGCCCGAGTGTACCTTAGAGAAGGACGGATCGATGAGGCGGGAGATGCTGTTCTTCGGGCCGCAGCCATGAAAGAACCGGCAGCACCTGAATGGTCGATCGCATGGTTTAGCGGCTTGGTCAATCGCGAACAAGGCCGATTGGTAGAAGCGGAATCTAACTTCAGGGCGATTGTCGACAAGACGACTGAAGAGAGAAAGAAACGACGTTTCGACTTTAGTAAAGACATCGAAGTATTAAATGTCTTAGGACGAACGGTGTTCGATCGTGCCGAACAAATGCATGCACCGAGCCAAAAAGCTAAACGCGAAGAGCTTCTCAAGGAGGCAGCAAAGCAGTTTGAGCGGACGCTTGTAATTGATGTCGAAAATGTCAATGCGCATTACAATCTCGGCTTGGTCTACACTGCCCTCGGCGACGATGAAAAAGCCCTCATCCATAAAAAGATGCACGCCAAATACAAACCCGACGATAACGCCCAAGGCGTAGCGGTCGGCATCGCGAGAGAAAAATATCCTGCAGCCAATGCGGCCGCAGAGTCTGTCGTAATTTACTCTCTGAAACCAACATTAAAACCAGAACTAGCTGAAGCGAATGGCCAGTGATCCGTCAAAACCAAATGAAGTCAATGATCCGGCACGCGACCAAGACCAGGATGATGCTGTAATCGGTCGAGCTTTTCTAGGCTCAATCTTGGTCTTCGTTTTGATGGGGTTAGTAATAGCGGGCTCGTATTGGTATCTGAAGCCAAAACGAGAGGTGGTTGTTGAGGAACCAACAGAGATTGCTAAACCCGAGGGGCGTGAGAAATCAGCGGTGTCAGCCCCCAAAGTTAAATGGACCGACATAACGGCTCAATCGGGATTAAACTTCGTTCATACGTCCGGAGCTAAAGGGGACAAGTTACTACCTGAGACGATGGGTAGCGGTTGTGCGTTCCTCGACTACAACAATGATGGTCACCAAGACATTCTGCTCGTCAACTGTTGCCATTGGGATCCCGCTTTGGTCGCCAGTGAGCCAACACCAATCAAGCTTTATCAAAACGATGGAAAGGGTTCCTTCACGGATGTAACCAAGCAAGCTGGATTAGAGGTTACAGTCTACGGGATGGGGGTTGCTTGCGGCGATTATGACAACGACGGCAATGTTGATGTCTACATTTCGTGCCTTGGCGAAAACAAGCTCTTTAAAAACGAAAACGGAAAATTCGTCGACGTAACCGGGAGCACTGGGGTCGCTGGCGATTCCAAAGCTTGGAGTTCTGCCTGTGGATGGTTCGACTTTGACAAGGATAACGATCTAGATCTTTTGGTATGTAATTATGTCGAGTGGTCTCGCGAATTTGACTCCGCCCAAGAGTTTACTTTAGTCGGGACAGGAAGACGGGCTTACGGTCGACCTCAGAATTTTCGAGGTTCTTTTCCTGTCCTTTATCGCAATGATGGCAACGGAAGCTTTACTGACGTATCCCAACAAGCAGGCATACGTGTTCTAAACCCATCCGCGACGAATGCCCCTTTGGCAAAATCGCTTGGATTGGTGTTTGAAGACTTCGATGATGATGGCTTTGTCGATTTTGTTATTGCAAATGACACCGTACAGAATCTGCTGTTTCGCAACAATCACGATGGCACGTTTGAGGAACAAGGAGCCTTGGCTGGGGTCGCCTTTGATTCTGCCGGCTTAGCCCGTGGTGCTATGGGAATTGATTCGGCAGACTTCCGAAATAACGGATCGATCGGTATCGCCATCGGTAACTTCGCCAACGAAATGTCAGCTTTGTTTGTCTCACGAACACGCAACCTTCAGTTTTATGATCAAGCGGTTTCGTCAGGATTAGGACCAGCCACACGGCTAGAACTAACCTTTGGTGTCCTCTTCTTAGACTATGATCTTGATGGAAGACTCGATTTATTTCAGTCAAACGGACACTTGGAGGATGAAATATCCGTCGTGCAAGCCAGTCAGTCTTATGAGCAGTCTCCGCAACTGTTTTGGAATGCGGGACTCGAAAATGCAACCAACGAGTTTCTCAAGTGCACAGAGGCAGAGACCGGCCCCGATTTACATGTCCCTATGGTAGGTCGCGGGGCTTCGTATGCTGATATCGATGGGGATGGAGATTTGGACCTGCTCATCACAGGCTGTGGTCAAAAGCCTCGCCTTCTTCGCAATGATCAAGAAACAAAACACAACTGGGTACGGCTTAAGTTAGTTGGCAAACAAAGTAACAAAAACGCATTGGGTGCCACAGTTATTCTGACGGCAAACGATGTTGCTCAACGCAGAACGGTTAACACGACTCGCAGTTATCTTTCTCAAGTTGAATTGCCCCTGACGTTCGGTCTAGGCTCATCAGAAAAGGTAGACAAACTGAGCATCGTTTGGCCCGATGGTTCTAGCCAGACCGTAACGAATATCCCCATCAATCTTCTGACTGTGATCGAGCAAGAATGATGCTCGAAAAAAGCAGGCAACACATCCAAGTCTCTCCGAATAGTACCGGGGTGACAATCTTGATCGTTGTGTTGCTGTTGGGTTTCTTTCTTTGGGGATTTTTGCTGCCTCGAATTGCTGAGTGGGAATCAGTTCGAAATCGTGCGGACCGATTTTCCAAAGCGGGTATTAATCCTGCAGCAATCTATTACAGCGATCATCCGGGCATGAATGAAATCGAAGGGCGTGTCGCAAGAAAGTTAAACCGCGCTGAAGCCCTGATTTCCAACGATTAGGTTTTCTCAAACTTTTATCGTGCATTTTTTGATGTATTCATGGCATCTAAGTTGCATTCCTCTCTTCTGGGGATTCATTTCATGAGTCCTCTGGATAATTGCTCCCCTTTGAAATCAGACAATGAGCCCCAACGACACATTTATTTGGCACAGCGAACCGCTTGAGTCAATTCTGCACAACCTTGATGCAAATACGACGGATGGCTTGCGGTCATCGGATGCTGAAAAGCGATTGATTCAATATGGGCGAAATGTTTTGTCGGGTAAGCGGCAAACGGGGCCTTTTAAGCGGTTTCTTCTCCAGTTTCACCAACCACTTCTCTACATATTGTTGGGAGCGACCGCGGTTACCTTCGCATTAGGTGAGTGGATCGACGCTGCCGTTATCTTTGGCGTTGTCTTTATCAATGCAGTCGTTGGCTTTATTCAAGAAGGAAATGCACTTAAGGCGATCGATGCTTTAGGCAAAACACTTGTTACCGAATCCACGGTCGTTCGAGATGGTGAACGCATTCGGATAGCGTCATCCGAGATTGTTCCTGGTGATTTGGTATGGCTGCAATCGGGTGATAAAGTGCCAGCCGATCTGCGGCTCTATCAATGCAAAGACTTGCAAGTTGCCGAGTCCTCTTTGACAGGCGAATCAATGCCAGTCCAGAAATCGACCAAAGCCGTACTCCGCGACACTCCCTTGGCCGAGCGCACTAATATGACGTATGCGTCGACCTTGGTAACGTATGGACAAGCATATGGGGTCGTATTAGAAACAGGCGACCGCACCGAAGTTGGGCGAATATCACAATTAATTGCTACCGCCGACAATATTCAAACACCCTTAACAAAAGCCATAGCAAAGTTCAGTAATATTCTACTCGTTGTTATCCTAGGGTTTGCAGCGGCGTCCGTGGCGATCGAATTATGGCGAGGGAAACCAATCGTCGATTCGTTTGTCGCTGCAGTTGCGTTAGCGGTTGCAGCTATACCAGAAGGATTACCTGCAGCCATTACCATCATGCTGGCTATTGGTGTGACGCGAATGGCGAAACGCAAAGCGATTATTCGACATCTGCCGGCCGTGGAAACGTTGGGCAGCACAACGGTTATATGTTCCGACAAAACCGGTACGTTGACTCAGAATCAAATGACCGTCAAAGAAGTATTTGCAGGTGGAAACTCTTACAAAGTCACAGGGGGAGGTTATCTTCCTGATGGTGGTTTTCATATGGGCGAACAGGAGGTTCTACCTAGCAAATTGACCTCCGAAAATCTCGCGTTTGCGGACTGTTTAAAGTGTGGAATTCTCTGTAACGACTCTCAGTTACTCAAGATCGATGGAGATTGGACCGTTCAAGGGGATCCGACTGAGGGAGCTTTGATCGTATCTGCCATGAAGTCAGGCTTGCATGGAACCATGCTTACGGACTCCATCACCAGGCTCGACTCCATACCGTTCGAGTCCGAACACCAATACATGGCCACTCTCCACCTTCACAACGGTCACGATACTCCCGTCACGTACTTGAAAGGTTCTGTTGAGGCGATTCTCAAACGGTGCGATGCTTACATGAATTCTGGAGGTGAGCGTGTCGAACTTGATCCCGGTTCCATACTTTTGCAGGTCGAAAGAATGGCCGCCGAGGGGCTTCGCGTTTTAGCGTTTGCTCGCAAGGAGTTTGTTCGAGACACAGAAGACATCAACCATGCGAATGTGGAGTCAGGACTTACCTTCTTAGGTTTGCAAGCCATGATGGACCCACCTCGAGCCGAGGTTATTGCGGCCATTGATCAATGCCACAAAGCAGGTATTCACGTCAAAATGATAACCGGCGATCACGTTAAAACCGCTTCCGCGATTGCTAAACAGTTGGGAATTATTGGGCGTAATGCCCATGAAATTGCAACCATGACCGGTTCCGAACTAGAAGAAATCAGCGACGAAGAATTGAACAAACGAGTCAACGAAGTCGCGGTGTTTGCCCGAGTCTCGCCTGAACACAAGCTACGAATTGTTCGCTCGCTTCAGACATGGGGGCACGTCGTAGCCATGACGGGTGACGGTGTTAACGATGCTCCAGCTTTGAAGCAATCGGATATTGGGATCGCGATGGGCAAGGGTGGCACGGACGTTGCGAGAGATGCTGCCGACATTGTTCTCACCGATGACAATTTCGCATCGATCGAAGCAGCGGTAGAAGAGGGCCGCGGTGTTTTTGATAACCTAACCAAATTCATTGTTTGGACCCTTCCAACCAATGTGGGCGAAGGGCTCGTGATATTGGTCGCGATCCTTATTGGGGCGGCATTGCCAATATCCCCTGTTCAAATTCTGTGGATCAATATGACAACTGCTGTTCTGTTGGGTTTGATGTTGGCTTTTGAGCCGCGCGAAAAAGGGGCCATGTCTCGTCCACCGCGAAAACCCAACTCATCCCTCTTAAACCAAAACCTGGTAAAGCGTCTGATGTTTGTAAGCTTATTGTTGCTCGTTGGTTCGTTTGGAGTTTTTCAATGGTTACATGTTTATAAAGGGGCGTCTCTAAAAGAAGCACAAACGGCGGCGTCTAACGTTTTTGTTTTTGGCGAAATAGCCTATCTGTTTAATTGCCGTTCGCTCGTGCGTAGCTGCTTTTCCATCGGACTATTCAAGAATATGGCAGCGATTTACAGTTCCATCGCGATGATACTACTGCAACTCGCTTTTACATATGTACCGTTTATGAACAAACTCTTTCACACCGCACCTATTAGTGTTGATATCTGGGGGTTCATCGTTCTGTATGCCGTTGCGATCTTCTTTATCGTTGAGATTGAGAAGTATCTAGTAGGTCACACACTCCAAGGACAGTCCTTTGAAGAAGCGTTTCACGAATAGTAACCGGTTGTCTGAAACACTGTTCGTCAACGCGGCTATCGACCAAAAGGCCCTTTGCGGCCAGCGCAATACAAATGGATGGCACAAGCAATCTTAAACGTTTTTTTGTAGGCCGTAACAAGCCTCGTAAGAGACGCAGTTACGGCAGAGCATCCCGAGACTAAAATGATTTGTAGTTTTAGGCCTGAGTCGGGATCGTTGATTTCTCGCAAGTTTATTCGCCCGCCTGAAGAATTTAGGAGGTTCGAGTGGAGGAACGGTCACTAGGGCAGGGCTCTTGTAGTGGACGACGCTAGGAGGCCATTTGCACGGGAGACTGCCGCTTCATTGCGGATAAGATTCGTGCCGTATTCGTGCCAGGCAGTCAGGCCTCGTTGCCTCGTCCACTACGAATGCGGGACTCGTTGCCTTGTCCGCTACGAATGCGGGACTCGTTGCCTTGTCCGCTACGAATGAGGGACTCGTTGCCTTGTCCACTACGGAGAACCAGCACAATGAGCACTCTGACTAGTCGCAGCCATTATGCATCGCGGTGCCATTGCCCGCTCTCCGAGTTTCGATCGACTCTCCTTCAATCGAAAATGAACGCCGCAAATTAGAGATTACCTAGGATGGGGAGTGCAAATTCTAGTTCGTTCTGCGATCGATTTTGACTTAGGCGTTTCTTGAATGGTGAATCAGGCATCATGCGAAGTTAAATTGACTAGAAACTCCGCGTTATCAAGCATCGGATCATCGAAATACAATCGAACTACCCCTGTTTGTTTTAGATTCTCTAAAAGCTTGTGCTCTTCCGCGATAACATGTTGCCCGATCCGCTTCACTTTTGAAGATCGCTGAAAGATACTGAAAACAATCATGCTATAAATGAGTAAAGGAAACAACGATAACAACAAGCTTGCAAACAATAGCGACGGATTGAGATGGAAAGCCTCAAGACTCGAGGTCTCTGATTTCAATGCAAAGGCTTCCGCGCTCGCCAAGAGATAGTGTTTGTACACCGCCAAAACTGGCCCTAACAACATTCCCCAAAACAGCAAACATCCCACCAGCCCCGCCAGCTGAAGACTCCATCGGGCTGGCTGTGCTCGATCGACACACCATTCGAATGTTGTACGAGCTTGCGATTGCAACTCTTCGATTCCAGTGATCCTCAAACGTGACTGCTCAGGATGATCTTTCGAGGGACCTCTGTCGCCACTTATACGACTGACGCTACGATAGAACGCAGCTTGAACGGGTTCTAATCGATCATGCAATTGCTGTTCGATGCGTTGGCGAATCCCCTCATTTAGCTCGCGGTTGGCATCGCTAGCCATCCGCATGTTTTTTGCCCATGCCAAGAACGTCCCGAAGATCGACGGCACACTACCTGCAAACGATAACAGCAATCGATCCCATGCTCCGCTTGTCACCCCCAGCACCGATACGACGGTGCGGTAAGGAAACCAAATCAAACCGGTCTCCGTCACGAAATGAGCTCGCATTCTCGAACGAATCGCCGCTTGTAGAATCGTAGGCGAACCAAGTACCGCTTCGAGCGCTTGGCCTGGAACCGATTCCGCCTCGGATTGCAGGCGTCGCATGGCCTGTGCTAGTGCCGGTAACTGACTTTGCAAGACAGCGGCCACCTTGGTTTTGAGTCTTTGCTCTGAAGCGGCCAAACGGTTAGCTTTGGTTGCAGCGAGTGACTCCAGCGACTCACTGGCCAGTCTCGAATAGATCAATGATTGAAGCCTTCGCGACGCTCGGCCTTCGTCGCCCGTTGATTCCCAATCTTCCACTAAAATAGGGTACAGGAATCGAGTCTCAGGGGCCAACCGCTGCAACGCTGATTTAAATGTCTCAAGATCTTTTGCGAGCGACTCGTTAGTAACACAATCGGAATCTGTATTCCAATCGTTCACTTCTAGGGTCGGCACACAATTCACCACGGGAATACAGATTGCCCCTTCGGTAAACAAAGCCAAGCTACCGATAATTGCCCCACGCAATTGATCTCGCCGAACGACCAAGAGTTTAACAGGTGAAAGTGACATCGCTTCCTTCGCGATTCGGGCTGCATCTCGATCGTCATCCGTGATTCCAGGAGTGTCTAGCAACATGTAAGGTTGACGCAAAGGAATCATCGACTCCGGCTGACATGGAACGTAGATCTCTTTTTGGTTGTCGAGCCCCTCAGGTACATGTGGACCAATCCAATACATCTTTGTTGTTGCTTCGTCGGACAGAACACCACTTGGAAGGAGAGCAGCAACACTCGAGTTCCTGATGAACTGCCGAGCAATCCACGTCTTGCCTTGTCCTTTGGCCCCAACGATTGCAAGACTGGGGAGATCGGTTCCGCGTGAATGAACAATCGATTCGCATTGTGTCCTAAACTGCGTGCACAACTCTGTAATCTGATCGTGTACAGAGCCTCGTCCAATCAACGACAATGAAGCTTGTTCGATTCGGTTAGCCAAGTAAGTGAACGAGTGCATTATGCTGGATTTCTTAACGAGTTGATCAACGTCTGAACTTGTCTCATTGCATTTTGATTGAGTTGCACCAACGGATGTGTATGCATCGAGCCATCGGTAGACGAACTGCTTGTGGATTTGCCGCTAGGGCTTTTAATGGAACTAATCGGTACACTTCTCTTTTTCGAATCGAAATCGACTTCTACTGGCTCGGCACCAGTCGGTCGTTCCATCCCAAGTTCGTCGCATAGAACCGCAACCAAGTCCCCGTATTGTTGCCAAGCCGCTTCAGATTCTGCAATTCTCGGCATCGAATCCCCACTCAAAAGAGCTATGCCTAGACCGGCCAACCCCGCACCCAAGAGTTCCTTTAGCGAAGCAAACACCAATACACTTGAACCCCCAAAATCGATTGGCAACGCAATAACCGCAACGAGTGGAGCGAACAATACGGCAGCTGGAGCGAGCCCCGTGATGAGTCGTCTCTTCCAAGGCATACCACTCCAGAGTTTGGCCGTGTAAAGATCAAGCTCCTGAGGATCAAGCGAAATTTCACTCTCTTTTTGGAAGCGATCGATACCATGCTGTATCGAACTAAGCAGATTGGTCTTGTGCTGCCCCGAGTTGTCTGTCGTATCAACGTCGAGTGACCAGTATCCAGGTCGATCGATTCTTGCCAGAGCTTTTAAAAACAGCTCGGCTGTTACGATCTTGGCATCATCGCCTGAGGTCCATCGACCGCGAATGTACTGAACAAGATTCTCAGTCTTGCCTGATATCCATTCTGGAAATCGCAACCATTGCGAGACATTTGACACTTGTTCTTTACCATACTCCCCAATCCGAGCAACCCATCGACCGGGTGTCGCCCACCAAGGTGCAGTTCTCTCCAAAGATTGCGAAATCTGCGCAACAATTTGTTTCGATGCTTGTAGCCGAAGATCATAGGGTGGGTTTGGATCTCGCGAAAACTCTAGACAGGCTTGAGCCAGCGACTGTCTCATGATTCCTCTCCGCCGTATCCATTCCTGGCTCTTCTGAGCAATGATACTTAAGACTTCATGCATGTCCGATTGAATACGAGACAGATGGGAATCGATGGATCCGTCGAGCAACTGCGACTTGTCCAATTGCGAACCAATACTCAGAAGCCAATCTTGATCAGGTACGGATTGAGGTGGCTGACAAACTGGGGTCTGGTCGATCCGAAAGAATAGTGGCAACGTATTCCCATTGGTGGCATTGGAATGGCTTGATTCGTTCCATGCGTTGGGGGGAGATGGAATGCGGTGCCGGTCGAGGGGCCCTTCGAAGCTATACGCCATGTAGACTCGACTCAAATCCTCCGTGCCATAAAGTTTGGCGATCTCTGATTGTATCTCCTCAGTTCGATAACGCCTGGGTACGCGGTTCACTGCTGCGATCTGAGGTGTCCCAGGCATGCGTTCTTTTAACAAATGTATTAGCTTGCTAACCTTTTCATCATGCATGGCATTGGCAGGCAATACGATGACAAACGCTGAGCAAAAAGGCGATACTTTGGCAAGTAGCTCCAGTCTCTTTTGAGCCACCGACTCGACGAAATCCGCCAACCGGTCCCTGGTTACCGACATGTCATTGGTGGGTAGCAGCCCAGTTTGAATATCAGGGCAATCCATTAATGCGATCCCCCATCGGTCCAGCGTGGAGTCAAAACCAACCAAAGGGGATTCCATAGCTAGGAACTTTTTTACAGTCCCATCGGCGAGCTTTACTTCACGCGGATCGATTGCATTGTACTGTTCCCTGGATCGCTCCGGATCTGGATCTAGCAATTCAAGAGGTGCATTGAATACTGCGTTTAAACGAGCTTGAATGCTATCCCATATCAACGCGATCGACCTCCAGCATTCGGGCAACCATAACACGAAGCGATGAGTGCCTTGTTGATTGGAAGAACCGATCAGAACGCGAGCTTTATTTGACTCATTCAGAAACGTTGAAACCAAAGAGCTTTTACCCGCGTTTAAGAGCCCCAGCACAGCGAGAATCGGAGCGCTCGGAGCGTCACACAACAAGAGTGTATCGGCAATAGTAGCTGACACGGAGCGGGCAACCTGTGATTCCTCGCCACTCAAAAGGCGTATCGCATCGACTATTCCAAGAGCGGTTTTCGGCTCTTTGTTCGGGGTAGCGGTCTCCCCGACGGTGATGACACAATGTTCCTCGGAGCGGCCTGCCAACCAATGCTGGAGCGCTAAAAGGTCGCTTATGATCCTGGGGCCTCGATTTTGGCTTGGCGTCACGCCTGTTAATCCTTATCTTTCCACTCGGTAAAACTCGAACGCTTCAAGTTTATCGAACAATAGCAAATCTCGCATGAACCAGAAACTCACGGTTAAGCCACTTCCACTTACGTTTCTAATGCTCTTTCTGGTGCTTGGGCCCGTCGGATTCGGTATTTTCTTGTATTCTAGGACCGAGCATCTGGGCGAACCTGCTCTCCCGGTCGAAATCCAGTTTTCGACCCAATGGGTTAATTCTGAGAAATTAGGGGAAAGGTTGGTTCCGTGTATCAAGATTCGCAATACTTCCGATCAAGCTTGGAAAAAACTTTCCGTGGGGCTTAACGAGCAGTTTTACAACCTTGGGGGGACGGAGGTCGCCGCGTCCTCGGAGGTTTCCGTACCTCTCGAATCTTTTATTTCGAGGAACGGCAGTGTTCGATTCCCAGTAGGGAACCGCCCGATCAAACATGTTATCATTTTCGCCCAGATTCACACAGGTGCTCGGGGGGTAAGCGAATTCGAAATCGACCCTCCCAACGAATCCACCCCAACCGACTGGTTGCAACCCAAAAAGAAAGTGACTACGAATCACTAGTAATCTATTCGTGAGGATATGCATTCAATCATCGTGGATTAGTCCATTCACACACTCACTACGGGCTTGAGCAACAACATAACCTAAGGCCCCACGGGGCAATTTTTTAGTAATCACAAGCCCCAGCTCTATAACCAATCAACTTAACTGTTGCTGGATACTTTGGGAAACAACATGTCAGTGACTTGTAGACTTCGTTCATATACGACACACGGATCGGCCTGACGGACGTTTGATCAAACCACGCATTTCTAATACGCTGATCGTCGAAAGCACTCTGGGGATGGGCAAGCCTGAGGATCGGACTACAGCGTCGATATCCATCGGCTCCGAATCAATCGATTGAAGCACTTGTTGCTCAATTTCATTGAGTTGCAACTCAGCCGGATGCTTGATCTTTACCCCTTCGCTTACATCCACCCCTTCGACCAACGGCCCAAGATGCTCGAGAATTTCCTCTGCGTCGCAAACGAGAGTTGCCCCATCCCTAATGAGTTGATGGCATCCCTTCGACATTCTCGATGTGACAGGCCCTGGAATGGCGAACACCTCGCGGCCTTGTTCTCCAGCGTGTCGAGCAGTGATAAGAGATCCCGAACGATCTGCGGCTTCAACAACTAGGACTCCTAAACTTAAGCCACTAATGATTCGATTTCTTTGCGGAAAGACACCCGCTTTTGGTTTAGCAAAGGGATGGGTTTCGCTAATCAATGCTCCATTGTTTGTAATGCGATCTGCGAGTTCGTCATGCTCTGGCGGATAGATATCGGTAACACTGCTTCCTAGCACCGCGATGGTTCGCCCACCTACACTCAAGGTGCTTTCGTGGCATATCCCGTCGATCCCTCTAGCCAATCCACTAACGACGGTGATACCCCGCATAGCGAGTCCCTTGGCAAATCGCTCAGCCATGGTTCGGCCGTAGTGCGTGCAGTGACGAGTTCCGACCATGCCGATCGATATCGCATCACGTTTCTCTAACTTTCCTCGAACGAAAAGCATTAGTGGCGGATCTTCAATTTCATCCAATAATCGTGGAAAGTCACGATCGCCCGGAACAATTATCTGCACCTGATTCGCAACGCAATGCTCGTAAACTCTATCCAGAAGATCGCTGCGTGATGCGTCACGAACAAGTGTCGCTAGCTTTGGGCCAATTCGCCGGACTTTACCGAGCTGCGATTGCGACGCTTTTAACACATCTGTCGCACTTCCGAAATAGTCGACTAAAGAAGCCAGAGTACGCGGTCCAATCCCATTTACCAAGGATAACTTGAGGTACGCATCTCGATCTTCCTTCGACACGGAACGAAGTGGCGTTATAGGTACTTCGAAATCATCGTGGTCCTCAAAACAAGGGCCATCTGCGCCTTCGAACTCATCGCTGGCCGCTTCAATCTCAGGTGAACCGAAATCGAGCGGAAGCGATGGTGTAAATTCGTTTTCGGGCATCGCATTGACCTATTCAAGGCAAACAAGGAAAGTGAGCGAGAATTCGAGCCCCCATTGTAACCGTTTGTGATTGTGAAAATGGAGTTCGTGTGAGCGATTTTTAGAGAACCCCGGAAGAAGAAACATCAAGAAAGCCAGGGAATCGGTAGCCCTCTTTCCAATGCTTCGAGAGCGTTAACCGGCGTGCCGCCCCTTTGCTCGGGCATCGAGCTTGAATTAATGCGAGACGTTTATTCAAATACGGATTGGAGCATCTTGAAGCTAAGCTGAGCTTTGCGAGGAAGACTAGCCAGTCGAATCCACTCTTGATCGCTATGAAGCAAATCCCCCTCTGGACCAAAAGTATCGATGTTAGGTAGTCCCAAGGCAGAAAGTTTGTTCCCATCGCTCGCTCCGCCTGATGGCTTCCAAAGAATGGTTTCCCCAAGGCTTTGAACGATGGATTCTGTTCGCTTTATCCATGGCATCACAGATTCATCTAGCGTCTTTGGTTGCGCGAAGATTCCACCATCGAATTCGACGCGGAACCCCTGATCAGGTCTGTCCCATTCCTGTTGAATCCTCCTCATTTCCTTTTCGATCCATAACTGTTCCTCGGTATTCGTAACGCGTACATTCACTCTCATCACACATAAATCAGGAACGACATTAACAGCATCGCCTCCACGAATTCGACCGATGTTAACCGTAACACCTTTGTGAACTCCATTTAAGGCACTGATTGCGGCCGCGATTTTTGCCGCATGCAATATCGCGTTTCTACCAGCATCAAAGTTTCGCCCCGAATGCGCAGCTTTGCCATGAACAATTACGGTAAATGTTCCAGTCCCCTTGCGTTCGGAAACAAAAGCACCATCCGGCATCGTTGGTTCATACAACATTGCAAACGCGAACTCGGGCGCAACCTGTTGCCAAAGCGACTTAGTTGCCGGCGAACCGATCTCTTCGTCCGGGGTCAATATGACCGACAACCGAACTCGGTCCATATCAAGAAATCTCATGGCACCTAACAATGCCCATTTAATGACGACGATCCCCCCTTTGGCATCAATAACGCCGGGTCCCCGCATTCGTTCTTCACCATCAACATCGAATCGGGCGCACTTTTGGAATGCAGAATTCACCCCATAAACGGTATCGTAGTGAATGCTCATCAATATTCGCGGAGTTGAAATGGTCGTTTGCTTACCATTCCAATCCCACCGCAATGCCTTGTGGGTCTGCTGTTCCGCACGCCCCCCCAAATCATCCACGACACTCCAAGTTGGCAGACAGTACTCGTTATAATCCCATCCCAGTTCAGCAAAATATTGCGTAAGCCATTGAGCGACTCTAATTAGGCCAGGCAAATGATCTGATCCTGAACAAATGTTGCAAAGAGATTCCAGGTCGCTGGCCATCTGAGATTGCTGCGTTTGAAACCATGCCTTAACTTCGTTCATGGGTCACCGTGGGTGGGAGTAAAGCGATTTTCCCGATTCGTCAAAATCGAAATAAGAAAGCGAGCCGAGACACACAAACCGTGTACCTGACGGGTGTTGAAAGACATAGTTCTTATGATGGTGACCGAAAAACCACCATTGTGGCGAATGCCCGTCTAGCATTCGTTGCAACATTTGGTTGGTTCGGCTCAGCGGAATGTTCTCTTTCAACGATCCAACCAATGGTAACAACTCGGCAGGACAATCATGACTAATGACGATGCGAGGCCTTTCTTGCAAATACAATTGCAAAGCGAGCTCTTGTTGATTTTCATCTAGTTCCTCTTCGTGCCACCAATTGAGACCTTCGATGCGAGTCAAACGATCAATGCTGGCAGCACCTCGAACATAGAAAAAGGAAAACGACTCGTGTTCGAGCGGGAATTTATGAATTCCATAGTCGCCAAGAAAGTGAGACGTACGCTTGGGAAGGTTATCGTGATTGCCAGCGATGACTCGGTGTCGGTGTGATTCCACCAACGACATGTCCGTGTAGTCTTGACTAAGATCACCGACTTGAATGCTGTACCGAGCAGCTTTGGCGAGCCCCAAATAGCATCGGCCTCGGACATTAGGATCACGCCAGATAAGCGGCATGAATCGGCGGTCTTTGTCTCTATCCGGCCGTCGAGTGCGTGGACGCATTCGACCGTGGACATCACCGATAATGCGAATGTGAACAGTCGGTTCGGAGAATATCAATGTTTAAGAGAACCTCCAGCTAGCACCCAGAGTATTCTTTTGAACCTCCGTTAGCTTTTTGATCCCAAGCTTCGCCAAGGAAAGCAGTGTCGCCAATTCTTGATCGTCGAACGTTGCTTCTTCACCGGTACCTTGGATTTCTATGAAACGACCTTTGCCAGTCATGACGACATTCATATCTACATCCGCTTTGACATCTCTAGCGTAATCCAAATCTAATGAAGCAGATCCCTCGACGATTCCAACGCTTATCGCAGCCAAACTAGATGTAAGAGGGTATTCTTCGATTGGACAATTCGCAAATGCCGAATTAACTGCGTCGACTAACGCAATAAAACCACCCGTGATCGCCGCAGTTCTGGTACCACCATCGGCCTGCAACACGTCGCAATCTATCGTAAGCGATCGTTCGCCTAGCTTATTCAAATCAGCCACAGCACGGAACGATCGGCCGATCAAACGTTGGATTTCCGTGGTTCTTCCATCGACCTTACCTGCACGCTCACGAGATTTTCGCGGAGATGTACTGCCGGGGAGCATGTTATACTCAGCCGTTATCCAGCCTTTACCTCGCCCTGCCATCCACTCGGGTACTCGATCCTCAAGCGAAGCGGTACAGAGGACAACCGTGTCACCGCATTGGTATAACACGCTTCCTGCGGTTTTGTTGGTAAAGTTCCGTTGAACGGTTACTGGTCGGATGTCCTGCATCGGAATGTTTTCTTCTGGTTAGAGTGCCCCGTGTTATACATTCATTCCATCTCATCGGTGAAGTTCAGATCAGAAATTCTAACTGTTTCCATCCGTTTCAAAACCTACCCCATGAGTCCAGCGGCGGAAAACCGTCTTATTCAACGTTTGAACAAGCAATAAAAGAATGAGCCCAAGCAATGTGCAGGTTATGACCGCTGCAATCATGGAAGAGGTTCGCAGATTCGCTTGTCGCGCCGTGATGATAGTACCAAGCCCCTCGTAAGCGCCGCGATCACCAACGAAAAATTCGCCAATTATCGCTCCAATAACCGCCAAACCGCAGCTGATGCGGAGACCCAAGATAAGTTGCGGAATCGCAGCAGGTATCCGAAGCTTGAACAATAACTGGAGCGTCGACGCCGATTGTAAATAAAACAGGTCTCGAAAGTTCTCGTTAACCGATAGCAATCCGCTCGTCACATTGCTGATCACAGGAAAGATGCTAATGATTGCCGCAACTAAAACGACCGTTCGAAATTCATTACCGAACCATAAAATGAGTAGCGGTGCTATGGCAACGATAGGTACGGTTTGTAGGAAGATGACATAAGGATAACACGAGTTTCGGACCCACGTCGAAAGACTAAAAACGACCGCAATCAAAAATCCAATTAAACCACTCGCCAGCAGTCCCGCCGCGGCCGCTTGCAATGTAATCCACGCACCGTTTAGAAGAACCCATCGTTCATCAATAAAGGATTGCAAAACGTCTCGAGGCGGCGGCAGTACTACCTTATGAATTTCAAACCACCGAACGGCCAATTCCCAAAACAGAAGAACGACCAAAAAAACGATCGCAGGGGCCAAGTATCGAATTGCTTTGTTCATTGTATCGGCTCACTTTCCACAACTGAGCCAAAAAGGGTCCTAGAGACCTCACTATAAACATCCATAAACAAGGGACTGGACCGAAGCTCCGCGTTGCGTGGTCCAGAAAAATCCACACGAATCGTCGACGAGTTTCTCCCTCTGGCCATAATGGAAATAGAATTGCTAAGGTATACAGCCTCTGCGATGTTGTGCGTTACAAATATCACCGTGCACTTTTCGGTTGTCGCAATCTTTAGTAGCAAATCGTTAAGTCGCGATCTGAGCACGTCATCCAGAGCTGCGAAGGGCTCATCCATGAGCAGCAATTCCGGAGCGGTGGTCATCGCCCTGGCAATCGACACACGCATCTTCATCCCCCCCGACAGTTGGGATGGCCTTTTTTGCCAGTCCTTTTGATTCAGCCCAACTTCGCTAAGCCAATGCTCGCATGATTCTCGTATTTCCGCTTTCGATTTTTGATTGCGGAGCTCTAAAGGCAATCGGACATTCTCCAAGACAGATCTCCAGGGAAGCAGCGCCGACTCTTGAAAGACGAAAGACATTTGCGATCGAACGGTGGAGCCCGAGATACTAGACTCAAGCCCGTTGACCATCACGGCCCCCGAATCAGGTTCTAGTAATCCGGAGACAACTCTTAGCACGGTACTTTTGCCACACCCGCTAGGCCCGAGCAACGTTGTGATCTCTGCTTTCTTGATGTCGAGATTAAACGACTGAAGCACCGTTTGCTTATCACCACTTTTAGTGCGAAAGGATACGGCGATATCTCGACACGCTATGAATGGCGACTGGTCAATTTTTGGCTTCATTCGTTATTTTTTGCATCAGGGAACGAAGCAGATAAAAGCGAATCGATCTTGGCTGCCAGAATAAAGTCATTTTCGCTTAGCCCACCTATGGCATGCGTCGTGATCTCTATGCTCAAAATTCGGTATCCCGTGAGATGCAAATCTGGATGATGAGCCTCGGTCTCTGCGAGTTCTGCGATTTTGTTCAGGGCCTCAATCGCTCTAACAAAGTTCTTGAATCGGATCGATCGTCGGATCCATTTCCCGTCGCCAATCAGCCCCCATCCGACCAAGAGACTCGCTTGTTCCTGGGCGTGATTTAGGGAACACGCTTCGACTCCCCCCTCACACGGAAGGCATTTTTTGGCTTCCAGAACATCCGCTGGCTGAATTTGCATTCTTTTCCCCTTGCTTTTATGTCAAATCGTTTGTTTTTAGCCGGACCTGCGGGTACTTTTTGGTGTGTGGAATCGCTCCCCGGCAATCATTCTTCCCTTACCAACAGAGTTTATGCAAGGATCTCCTGCCATGCGACATTGGAACAGCCCGGTCCTGGCTGTTTATTCTCTGCTTCTGTCAACCAGTTTGGTGACCGGTACCGACTGGGAAAAGAAGGATAAGGAATTTTCGTCCACAATACAGCCGATTTTGAAGGCTACATGCTTCGATTGTCATAGCGGTTCTGAAGCCAGCGCCAATCTTGCGTTGAACCATTTTGCAGACACGAAGTCCATTTTCAAAAAACGGAAAACCTGGGAAACCGTCATTCAGCGACTTGAAATTGGGGACATGCCGCCCCCTGATGCGGAGCCCATGTCCAAAGAAGATCGGCAAAAAGTGATCGACTGGCTGCGATCTGCGATTAACGATATCGAATGTGGACTAACCCCGAATCCCGGAAGCATTACGCTCCGACGCTTGAATAAACTCGAATATCGCAATACGGTTCGAGACGTTTTGGGCATAGACTACAAACCCGCTTCCTCCTTCCCGGGGGACGACGTTGGCTATGGATTCGATAACATCGGTGATGTCCTAAGCTTGCCTCCCCTCCTCATGGAAAAGTACCTGATTGCAGCGGAAGAAATCTCGATGGAATGTATCGCGGCCCCACAACCAGGCCCCGTTTTCGAATCCCCGATCAAATTATCAAAACTTACCGCAGATAATGGCGGTAACTGGCAAGGAGACCGATTCGTGTTTTCTTCGAATGGCCAAATTTCCTTCGAAGAAACCTTTCCGTGGGCCGGTAGTTTTCAATTGGTTATGAATCTTGGCGGTACCCCTGGCGGAAACGAATTCCCACAGGTGCAGGTATCTTTGAACGGCAAGAAGCACAAGGTTGTAGATGTTGAGCCACTACCTGATCAAGCTGGCAAGGTTTACAAGGTATCCATTCGCGCAGGAACAAAAAAGCCGGTAAAGATCGATGTCGCATTTATCAACGACTACTATGTAGAAGCAAAAGAAGGGCGTGATACGGTAGATCGCAATCTTTACATCTATGACATCAAACTAACAGGCCAACAAGCATCGAAAGCGATTCCCGAAGATCAGTTACCTGCCTCTCACAAATTGATAATTCGTGAGTCACCTAGTACGGGAATTCCTCTCAAGGAGGCCGCTTCCAATTGTTTACGCCCCATCGTAAGCCGAGCCTTTCGAAGGCCAGTGAAACCTGAGGAGCTGGACCGATTGGTTGCTTTGGTACAGTCTGCCGTAGACGAAGGTGACAGCTACGAAGCGGGTATGCAACTAGCCTTGCAAGCCATGTTAGTATCGCCTCATTTTCTATTCAAAGTGGAGTCGCCCGCCGAGAAAACTTTGGACGAGTACCCTCTCGTCACTGACTATGAACTGGCGACTCGATTAAGCTACTTCCTCTGGAGTTCTTTGCCCGACGCCGAACTATTACAATTGGCGACTAGAAATGAATTGCGCAAGCCTGGTGTTCTCGAAGCCCAAATAAAGAGGATGCTCCAACACAAGAACTCAGCACGATTCGTTGAGAGTTTTGCAGGGCAATGGCTGACTCTTCGCAAGCTCGATGACTTCAAACCCAACACGGATCTCTTCCCACAATGGAGTGATGAACTCCGCGGACTGTTGAAACAGGAGACGTTTCGACTGTTTCAGCATGTGATGCAAAAAGATCTGAGTGTTATGCGTTTGTTAGACGCAAACTACACCTTTGTGAATGATAAACTGGCCAAGTACTATGGAATTCCAGATGTGCAAGGAAATGAATTTCGAATGATTTCCACCAATGGTCACAAACGAATGGGGCTGCTCACCCAAGGCTCCATTTTGGCAGTGACCAGCAATCCAACCCGAACCAGCCCCGTAAAGCGGGGTAAATGGATTTTGGAGAATCTCTTGGGAACACCTCCGCCGCCCGCCCCCCCAGGAGTACCCGAACTCGAGAAAACAGCGTTAACCGGAACGCTTCGGCAACAGATGGAGCAGCATCGAGTCAACCCGGCGTGTGCGAGTTGTCACAAGTTAATGGATCCGCTTGGCATGGCGCTAGAAAACTATGATGCAATCGGTCGTTGGCGAACCGAGGATCATGGTCAGCCAATCGACACAATAGGGGAGTTGCCCAACGGAGACGCAGTAAGCGGTCCTGGAGATTTGATTCGCAATCTTAAAGAGAAAAACGCAGAACTGTTTGCCAGGTGTCTTGTTGAGAAACTTATGATCTACGGCCTTGGGCGTGGTTTAGAGTATTATGACAAATGTGCTATTGATAAGATTATGGTCAGCGTGGCCAAAGATGATTACCGATTTTCGAGTTTGATCCTTCAAATCGTGTTGAGTGATCCGTTTCAACGCAAAGGGGTACGAGAAATAGAGCTATGAAAAGACAACCACTTGATCGTCGAACGGTTTTGCGAGGTATTGGTGCAGCAATTAGCTTGCCAATGCTGGAGGCCATGTTGCCAACCTCGCGAGCGATGGCTGCAAACGCTAAGGCTCCGACTCGGATGCTGTTCCTAATGGTCCCGAATGGGGCTCATATGTCGGCATGGACACCAAAGAGCACGGGAGCGAATTACGAACTGACTCCCATTCTCGAACCATTAGCAAAACACCGAAACCATCTATCAGTATTGTCCGGCTTAACGCTGGATGGCGCCCGACCACACGAAGATGGCGCAGGGGATCATGCGAGAAGTGGTGCCTCCTTTCTAACCGGTAGCCATCCCAAAAAGACCGATGGGGCTGACATCAAAAATGACATTTCCGTCGATCAAGTCGCTGCCGAATTCTTGGGCAAAGAAACCAAGTTCTCTTCTTTGCAACTAGGTCTACAAGGATCGGCCCAATCAGGGAACTGCGATTCTGGTTATTCGTGTGCTTATTCAAGCAATGTATCGTGGCGTTCAGAAACCAGTCCATTGCCAAACGAAATCGACCCGGGTGCTGTTTTCGATCGTTTGTTTGGAACTCCAGAAAAGGTAAATACCAATCCGAATACATCGCGGCAATCACTGAAACGAAAGAGTGTCCTGGATTTAGCATTGGAAGATGCCAAGTCGCTTCAGTCTAAACTCGGAGCGGCGGATAAACGAAAGCTCGATGAGTATTTGTATGCTGTTCGGGACGTCGAAAATCGAGTGGTAAACGGTGGTCGGCTTCGAATAGGCGAAAATGGCGTCCCTAACGTATCCCGCCCAGCTGGCATTCCCAAAAACTGGAGTGAGCATTGCAAACTGATGATGGACATGGCAGCTTTGGCCGTTCGAGCCGATGCCACGCGGATTTTAACGTTCATGATTGCACGTGAAGGGGATAACGATCCCTATCCACAAATCGGAGTTCCCGAAGGCCACCATGATTTATCTCACCATGGCAAAAGTGCTGAGAAACAAGAAAAGATCCAAAAGATTAATACTTTCCACATTCAGCATTTGGCCTATTTGCTGGATAACTTGGCCGAAGTAGATGAAGCAGGACAGTCGTTCTTGGATACTAGCATGATCGTTTATGGCAGCGGAATCTCTGACGGAGATCGACATAATCATGACGACTTGCCGATTTTGTTGATTGGAAAAGCTGGCGGAGCGATCAATAAGACAAGCCATTGGTCTTACCCAGCCAACACTCCACTTTGCAATCTCTATTTGTGGATGCTCAAACAAGCAGGCGTACACACGAATCGATTTGGAGATAGCACAGAAGTTCTTGAGCTAAGCTAAGTCGAAAAAAAGAGGCACGATTGTTTATCAATCGTGCCTCTTAAACTTTTTGCAATCAACAGCCATCAGTTCGGCGAGATCCAACTACGAAGCTGGGCTATCGCTCAGAGACCATCGATTGGTCAAGGCTGGGCGGAATGTGAATACGTTAGCAATCGAATTCCCAGTCAGATTGATGGCACTAATCTGTGACGTTCCCGCTGTACCCACGGTCACACCATTGATGGTTCCCGCTGTTGTCGAGCTGGAAAAAAAGAGCTGTAGATAAGAACCATTGGAGAGCGAAAGTTCTGTCCCCGTTGCTCTTGCGACCGAGTAATTCCCGAGCGGCAGCGACGTAAAGGTGAACACACCCAGCGAATCGGTGTTGACGGTTTGCGTAACACCGTTTGTGGCTCCGGTGACTGTCATCGGGACGTTTGGTACCCCAGACTCTCCCGTATCACGAACTCCGTTACCGTTGAGATCATTATAAACCGATCCGGTAATGTTGGCCGTCGATAAAACGGTGGCTGAAGCAGTGCCAGTGTTGTTGCTTGTTGTGGTTTCGCCAGCGGCAGCAACGCTAACAGTGTTCGTAAGGTTTGCACCATTTGGAGCATCGTTGTTAACAGTTGCTGTTACGGTTACAGTTGCAGACTGTCCCGATGCAATAGAAGCAATATTGCCCGTCACAACTCCAGCTGCGTTGGTGAAGCCTGTTGAAGCCGATTGGAACGTCATACCAGTGGGCAGAGTATCTGTTACTGTAACGTTTGTTGCGGTCGATGGACCAGAATTGGTCACAACAATCGTATAAGTAACCGCAGTGCCTCTGTTGACGTTGTCTACATTGTCCGTCTTGCTAACAGTTAGGTCAAAAGTTCTAGTAATCTGAGTTGTCTCGCCATCAGAAACCCCAACCGTGTTATCCGGGGAGGTTAGTGTAGCCGTGTTGGTGACTGTGCCTGCGGCAGCACCAGCATCGGCACGTACCACGAGAGTAATCAATGCCCGGTTGGTTGTAGTTGTACCATTGGCCAGCATCGTACCCAGGTTAGCTTCGAGCCGATTGGTTGTCGAGTTAAACGTAACCGTACCCGTCCGCGGTGTCGATTCGTTGATTTCGAACGTTCCGCTTACGAATGAAACTCCAGTGGGGAGAGGGTCACTGAATAGAACGTTAGGCGCATCGGCACTACCGGAGTTGAATGCCGTGATAATGTATTGGAAGTTCGCCCCGCCAGCTGTAACCGTGTCTGTCGAATCGGTCTTGCTAATGTTGAGCGTTACAACTCGATTAAGTGTATCGGTGTCGGTTGCGGAGTTAGCGCGACCAGTCGTTTCAAAGGTAGGATTGTCAGCCGTCACGTTGATGGTGTTCGCAACGTTTCCGGTAGCATTCGCACGAACTGTAGCTACGAGCTGAATGGTTGTTGTCGCACCAGATGCTAAAGTTGGAATCGTAGCCGAGTAGTTTTGCCCGGTCGCCGATCCAATTGCGGCACCGCCACTCGTTGCGGAAACAAACTGTAGTTGACTTGGCAAAGCATCTGTAACTTGTACGTTGGTCGCGTCACTTGGGCCACTGTTATTCACGGTAATCGTATATGTTACAGACTGCCCTGTAGTGACGGATGTCGCAGAATTGTCCTTTGTTATCAGCAGGTTGTATCGTGGCTGAACCGTCACATCAACAAACGAGGAGTTATTGGTTGTATCTGTATCGTTGAAGCCTGTGAGACCGGCTATGTTGATGGTTGCCGTATTACGCTGACCAGCGGCTACGGTCGCTGAGGTCGATACCGTCACCGGAATGTCGACGGTTACTGTTGCACCAGCGGCGATCGAGGCAAGCGTCCAGATGAGGTCATTGGGTGCGGTCCCGGTTGCCACGCCCGTTGGCAACGTACCTGGCGTAAATCCGGCTGGCAAATCATCAAAGACTTGAACATTGGTGACCGCAACAGAACTATCGTTGGTCAAGCTCAATCTATACGTTATCGTTTCGCCAAGACCAATTGTTGTGGCCCCCCCAACTATCGTTTTCAAGACCTCCAGATCAACGTTTGGGGTAACGGTCGTAGAAGATTGTGATGTCACAGCATCAGTTTGGTCGCTGTCTACCGAACCTGTGTTGGTGGTTCCCGAACTAAATGTTGCACCGACTGTCGCTATGATAGTCAGAACCGCAGCTTGCCCTTGGTTCAAACTGAAGACCGGAGTCGTAATGGTCCCCGCAGTGTTCGTTGCGGTTTGCGAAGCCCCCCCGTTAACCGTATAATTCGCTGAAACGACTGTCAACCCAGTAGGCAGAACGTCTGTTATCACCGTATTTGTTGTGGTAGATGGCCCGTTGTTTGTCGCAGTTAGGGTATAGGTTAGATTCTGCCCTGTTATTACAGGATCGGGAGTATCCACCTTGGTTAGCGACAGCGTTGTGCTGGTAAAGCCAAAGTCAAAAGCTAGGTTGGTGTTGGCATTCGTGTCACCGTCGTTCGTCGGCTCAGCACCAAGGGCTAGGACAGCAGCAGCAACAACTAATCCTCCGGTAATCGACGCCCCTTGATTGTTGTTGTTAGTGTCTACAGGTCCAATTTGAGTCGCAACGCGGTGTCCAGCTAGCGGCTGACCGGTACCAAAT
This sequence comes from Pirellula sp., assembly GCA_046344995.1. Lineage (GTDB taxonomy): Bacteria > Planctomycetota > Planctomycetia > Pirellulales > Pirellulaceae > JBKCUI01. Next base: position 201,975 of record JBKDKR010000007.1, on the reverse strand, counting down.
TGTGTTGCAGGAATGACGACCAAGTAGTTACCTGCCGTCAACCCTTCAAAGAGATAGTTCCCAGTCGAATTCGTTAACACAAATGTGTTGAGTGTATCGGTACCGGATTGGAAGGTTCCGTTACCATTAACATCGTTGTACAGTTCGACCCGGACGTTCTGGATCCCTGTATCCGCGCCGTTGAATGTGCCATCGCTATTCCTGTCTAGAAAAACTAGGTTGCCGACGGACAAAGAAGGCTGATTGATCAAGTTTTGCGAGACCGTAGTCGGCCTTGCGCTGCGAACGACGGATACAGTTGTGTTTTGATCAATGATGCCGTTGATAAACAACTCGATTGCACCAACGCTATTAAAATTGGCCCCCGTTCCTCCCCCAACAGTGAATGATGAAAAGGGCACGAATATCGGTTCGGGCGTAACTTGATTGGGTGGAGTTACAGTAGTTGTTGAGAAATTAACTGCATCGGTGTAGACACGAACTAAAACCGACTGCCCTGCTGAATCTCCGCGAGTGGAGATCTGAAAGCCTGCCAAAGCGTTATTGGAGTTAAGACTTACAGCCCCTAGACCGGTTGCATTCAACGCGGTCGCATTACCATCCACTCCGTCGTATTGAACCAACGCTGTTCCGATGACGTTAGCTCCTGAAGAGAAGGTAAACAGACTCGATCCTGGAACAACGGCAACGTCCAAGTTGGCCAATCCACTTGTAAACGTAGCACGAATATCACGCTCTCCACCAACTACTTCGGTCGCTGCCACCGAGCTGGTAGCTGTGGGGGTTCCCGCGTTAGCCTGAACCGACTGTGCCGTCACGTTAAATGGATCGATCGATCGGATCGTAGTCCCTAGGCGATCGTTACTGGTGATCGTTACAAGCGCAGGGGTGGTCGGGGGCGCAAAACCTGTTGTAGCCAATTGCCTTACGAAGTAGCCTCCCGCCGTCAGCGTATTAACCGCTAATGAGCCACCCGCATTCGTACTCGCGAAGCTATACACTCCCGTGGTAGCATTGGTCGTAGTCGATCCTAAAAGAGTATCGGTACCAGAGTCAAATGTACCATTCGAATTCGTGTCTCGATAAAGTTCTACCGTAGCACCACCGACGACGGTATCGGTTCCGGAATCAAACGAAGAGTTGCTATTCACATCAACAAAAGCGGCCCCCGAAATCACAGCTAAATCCATAGCCATGAGAGAACGCCCCTCAAGCGCCTCCACGCGAAGCATGCGACGAGTGCGATTTCGAGCGGATTGCTTTGATCTCACTTTAGTAGAAAAGCTCTTTAGGATACTTCGCAGAAAGCCGCTCATCGTTCCAACTCCCAAATAGATCCAAAGCCTATGATTATGTTCCTGTTAGGAATTCATCGGTTATTCTGTCTACAATTCTTGGACCAAGTCTTTCGCTTCTTCCTATTTCACCCAGTAGTGCAGGTTAAACTAGGAAGACTTTGCCGCGAACGTTGGGAAACGAGGCCTCATTAGAAAACGAAAAAAGGTCGCGAGCGTTACTCGCGACCTCAGTATTTCAAGTTACCAGGTCATCAAACCTACCAGCGGTACTCACCACCGAGCGTCAAACCGTGGATGTAGTATGCGGAATCATTGAAGGCAAAATCAGGATTGTCTCGTCCACCAGGAGCAGCTGGATCGCTTGGAATCCAAAGTGGATCGACATCAAAGTCAATCTGCTCGCCCGGTCTTACCACGTTGCCCATATAGATGAAGCTATAACCAACTTTTAGCTCTAACCTTTGAGTCAGTTGGTACTTTAGAGCAGCCCCAAGCTCTGGAGAAACTCCCAGCTCGTCGCGAATGTACGGTGAACCTGCGATGTTCGTGTTCAATGCTAGCACACCACCTTGAGGGGCTGGCAATGCGATTCCATCTGCTGTGGTAAGACCGTTGATAATGACTCGTTGTCTCATGTTACCAATCGCCACTCGCATGAGAGTATCGAGAGTCCAATAGCCTCGTCTTCCTTGCCAGTTTACACCAAGCTCAACACCATTAAACTGATTCAAAGTGCTGAACGAGTCATTGATGTTAAAGTTAGGACGAGCAAGACCGATGATTGTCTTTGTTTCTTGAATATTCAGCGACTCATCCAATTGGTAGTATCGCCATCCTAGGGTCGCCTCGAATCGACTTTGAACTGGGACCTCACCACCGCGGAGTATCGAACAAGCAGAAGAGCTGTTGCAGAACAGGAACCTCTTGAAGCGAACCGCAACTCCCCCGAATTCCGAAGAAGAGTCAATGCGAACTCGACCTGGAGTCGTATTTCGTGGTGCGGTCGCGTCGGCTACGACACTGCTTGAAATTTGTCCAGTACGAACATTGAAGAAGGGTCGTGCTAGAACGTTACCCACGCCTCCGTTAGAAGACCGATCAAACGTTTCCGTGTTCTCACCGCTGGTCAAGTATTCCCCTTCGATCCCAAGATTCGGACGATTGACGAACCACCATCCGAATCGAGTTCGAATACCATCCAATCGATTGGAAAGGATGTCATTGTTGCCCCCGTACAGGATGTTGGCAGCCGCAATGCTATCAATATCATTGGTAACCAAAGCTGGCGTTTGCAAGCCCGGTTGATGGAACATCATGTAGTCAACATTCACCCATCCGTGCGATGGCAGCGCCAGGCACAGTATTCGTCCATCCAAACAACCTTGATCACATAGATCGTACCCAAGCGGCGAACCGCAGGTGAGACCACATGTATTGCAGCCTGAGGTTCCGCAAGAACCATCGCTGCATCCACCGATAGCGGCCAGTCCTTGGTTCGGATCATAAACCTCATCAGCGTAGACTGGTTCTGGCTCGTCCGCGTAGACGACTTCACCTTGTTCAACTGGTTCTTGAAGCAGACTTCTTTCAGATACCATGCGTGCCGATGTTCGCCCCAAAGGAGAACTCGGCCTAGGCACCGCACTCATTCGTGCAGGCGAACCAACATCTGAAGTTCGAATGGCTGGGCTAGCAACCACTCTCCGCGTCCCTTGGCTCTGGCCAAATGCAGTCCCCCCTGCAATCGTCACAACGATCAAGAGTGCGAGTAAGCGATTCACGACTTTCACTTCCCTATTTGGAGTTAGTCTGCCATTCAACAGTCGTTGAGTCGGCAGAGCTGTAGGTGTCATTTGCTGGATAGACCCAGCAGTCTATTTGTCGTATCGACTAACCAATCGGCAAACTTTACCGTTTCGTCAAATATTCCGTAAAAAGAAAATTCAACCTAAACACCCCAGTCACCCCAAACTTTTACGGCCTTATTGCCAGCACTTAGTCAGCGCGTCCGCAAACTACTTGCCAATATAGATGAACAGTGCTAGCAAACCCAAAAGAGGTCATGATGCTAGCTTTTTCAATGCCGCGTCACCTGCAGTCAGCCAATAGTGATCCGCGGATAATGGAACCAATCACACATCATGATCGGACGATCCAGTATCGAGCTCGTCCCACAATGGGGTACCGATTTTTCAAGCTGGCTGTGAAGCCGAATTGAATCAGTTCTTCGTTGCCTGTCGTTGATAGATGGCTTGAATCATGGATTCACAATCCTTGAATTTTTGGCCCGTCGCAATGGCGGTTTCAATTAGGCGTCTAGCATCGGCCTCATTATGCCCCAAAACTAATAATGCCTGATAAGTTTCATCGACAACGCCTGGTTTTTGAGGCTCCATCCCAGGAGCCTCTCGTCTGACGAGCAATGCAAACCGAGGCATCTTGCGGCGAAGTGTTGCGATAATTTTTTCTGCAGTTGCGGCCCCAATTCCTGGTAAAGTCGATAGGCCCTTGGCATCCTGCTGCTCAATCATGATCGCAATGTCTTGTACCGGTCGGACCATGGCCCGCAGCGCCTTCTTGGCCCCAACCCCATCCGTGGAACAAAAGAGTTCAAAAAAATCACGTTCAATCGTTGAAAGAAACCCTACGAGCTTAGGTGTCAGTCGACTCCCCTGGGCGGCATTTCCATCGATGTAATGAATGGTGTGCAACGAAATAGAGTTTCCAAGCTCCGATTGTAGATGGCGTCGCGTGTATTCAGGAATGGAAACTTGGTACTCGAAAGGAGGGATGTTTAACGTCGCAGTGTCATCGGTCAACTGCAGCAACTGACCTGTTATCTTAGTGATCACTTAGATTTCTCGGATTTCGATTGGAGTAGCAATTTGGCCGTAGGGCCAGAGGAAAAATGATGACACAATGCGATGGCTAAAGCGTCCGCCACGTCGGGCGGATCAGGTGGTTCTTTAAGTCTTAACTGCATCTGGATAGCTCTCTGCATTTGGTCTTTCGGAGCTCTTCCGTTGCCAGTTAGCAACTTCTTGACTTGGGTTGCAGCATAGGAGTACACATCCAGCGAGGCGTGAGCTCCTGCTAGGAACAAAACTCCACGCGCATGCCCCATTAGAATGGCGGTTCGGGGCCTCTCGTAATGAGAGTACAATTGCTCGATAGCAATCGCACTTAGCGGATAAGTTTTGATGACCTCGCTGATGCCTTCGTACAGTTCACTTAATCGAGCTGGCAAGCTTTGAGATCGTGAGACTCGGATTACACCCGCCTCAACCAATGTGACGTTAGAACCAGAACTCTTGATAATCCCATAGCCGGTCAATTGCAATCCGGGATCGACGCCAAGTATCAATTGCTCCTTCAATTGGGTTTGTTTCATTGTTCCGCAGTGCCTTCTGATACTGTAGGTTCTTGTATGGCACTGGAAGCGGAAATGGGACTGTGCAGACAAGCGATCTCTTCACCATTTCGAACAATAAGAAACGGACCCGCAACCGTCGGTATATTCCACGTGATTCCTTCAATCACAGGCATTTCGTAAATCAGCTCACCTCGTTCAGGATGAACCAAAGCAATATGCCCATCCTCCGTGGAAACCAACAGAAGATCATTCACGACCAACAACTGGCCTTGTCCGTAGCGGCCTTTCTTCCAAGCTCGCTTGCCCGTATTGGGATCCACGCATTCGAGAACCCCATCGCTTAGGCCAAACAATTTTCCTTGATGGTAGATGGCGCTCGTAAACTTGGTCTTTAACAAACTCGTATGATCCCAGATGGTCTTGACCGTCCATTTTGGGACTCCGCTCTCATTGCTATCTTGGTTCTGCTGCGTTTGGGCTTCGATTTCTATCAATTTGCTTCCCAGCGCGTATCCCTTGCCGAGCAGAACGCGATTGGTTCCGACCAGAACCGGCTGCGACGCACACGCATCCCCGCCAGATTTGCTGGGCCAATCCGCTCTCCAAATTTCACTTCCATCTGAAATCGAATAACCAATCGCGAAGTTCTCTTGTATGATGGCGATGTGGTCCTGCCCGTGAATGTTAAATACTACCGGGGAACTATAGGCAATCTGATCGCGTCCAACGCGCCAGACCAATTCTCCCGTTTCCAGGTCAAACGCAGCCATCGAGATCGGCTCAGGATTGTCTTTGGATCCTCCCAAAGGAACAATGACTGTTGGCTTCCCGTTTCTGTTGATCACTAGTGGTGAAGCACTGCGTCCCCAAGTAATCGCGTGTTCGGACTGCGAAAGGTTCCAACCTCCCAATTCAATCAGATCTTTCTTCCATACGATCTCGCCGGTAGCCAATTTGCACACAACAAGCTGCCCCGAAGCGGTTTGTGAAACAAGCAAATCATCGAATATCGTTGAGGTCGATCTTGGGCCGGTTCCGCCGAGAGGATGAGTATGATACCCAGGGAGCTTTGTCTCCCAAATCGTTGCGCCGCTCAAAAGATCTAGAGCCGCAATGGTTTCATTCTGTTCTGATTGATAAAGCGTGAAGATCTTCTGATCGCGTATTACGGTCCCGGACCATCCTAAACCTATGGGCCTTTTCCATAAAATCTTTGGAGGTCTCTGTCCCCAATCGGTAGAAAACTCTCGAGAAGATATCAAGCCATTTCTTTCATTGCCTAACAGCTGCGTGGAACTACTACTGGCCGCGTCTGAGATTAATGCGGCATCGGTGTTTTCGATAGCTTTAATGGCCACCGAAGCAGAGTTAGTTGATGAGGGTCCTTTCTTTAGGGCCAATATGGGGACTAGCTCTCCAGTAAACCCTTTGAATTCGACCAACTGAGATGCTCCGTAAATCCCGCCAGCCGTTACTAGGGCCAGGGCTACAGTCCATCGCCATGAGACCCAAGAGAGAATCGCACCAGCGATGAATAGCCCCCCGAACAGTGTAAAACCAACAGCAGACATGTTGCCAAATTGGTGATCAATTTCGGAAACAAACCAAAACACAAGGGGAACGATTAACCAAAGAACTATCCCGGCGACAAGCATTCGCGTTCTAGTTTTCCCGAACTTGCCCGGCTCGCTAGATTCGTCCATGTTCATGTGTCCCTCGTTGCTAGTGATTTTATCGGGCGTTTTGGTTGTCGTTATGCTGGCCGATAACCGAGAGCTAACGCCCTTTGGCCAATGCTTCTTTTCGAAATGCCACTCAAGCGACAAACCCGTATGAGTTGGACTGTCGAACGCCACAAGTGTTCTATTTGTCCGCCCCTGTGTCGAGCACTGCCATGAAGGCCTTTTGCGGGATGTCGACGGAGCCGATCGATTTCATCCGCTTTTTGCCTTCGCGTTGCTTAGCCCATAGTTTTCGTTTACGCGTGATGTCGCCACCATAACATTTCGCAGTAACATTCTTCCTCAATGCTGGAACGGTCTCTCGAGCGATAACTCGTGCACCAATCGCGGCTTGAACGGCCACCTCGAACATGTGGCGATCTATTTCCTCTTTGAGCTTCTTGACCACAGCGCGGCCTCTACGGTCAGAATCTTTACGATCGCAAATGATGCTGAGTGCGTCCACACGCTTGCCGTTGACCAAGATATCCATTCGAATCAAGTCAGCTTGTTCATAACCGATGATTTCGTAATCCATCGTCCCATATCCGCGGGTCGCACTCTTTAGCTTGTCATGCAAATCATAAATGACTTCCGCGAGTGGCAGATCGTATGTAACAAGAGAACGGGTTGCGGAAAGATACTCATTGCCTCTCAAGACCCCGCGACGATCTTGGCAGAGCTTCATCGTTATTCCGATATACTCTTGAGGTAGTACGAAGTTTACGCGCACAATCGGCTGCCGAAACTCTTCAATGTCCCCCGAGTCTGGCACTTCCTGCGGACGATGAATGTCCATCTTGGTCCCGTCACGCTTTATAATCTCATAAGTCACGTTGGGAGCAGTTTGAACTAAATCGATATCACACTCGTTTTCCAACCGCTGCTGAACGATTTCCATGTGCAAAAGGCCTAAGAACCCGCAACGGAATCCGAACCCTAATGCATCGCTCGTTTCAGGAGCAAATTCAAAGGAAGGATCATTAATCGACAACTTCTCAAGCGCGTCTCTTAGTTCTGTAAACTCCTGACCATCACTTGGATAAAGCCCGCAATACACCATTCGCTTCGGGGGCTGATAACCAGCTAAAGCTTCCGCCCCCTCATCGCTTGCGTATGCTACCGTATCTCCAATACGAACGTCCTTCAGAGATTTAATATTGCAAATCAAATAACCTACTTGCCCCGCTGCTAAGCGATCACAAGCTCTTCGCTCAGGAACGAATTGCCCTAATTCGAGAACTTCGTAGTTTGATCCAACCCCCAGAAGCCGAACTTTGTCCCCCCGCTTTACTTCCCCCTCCATTACCCGAACGTAGGTAATCGCGCCACGATAATCGTCGTAGTGCGAGTCGAACACCATCGCTTTGAGCTTCGAAGTGCTTTCGCCCACCGGTGCAGGAATTCGTTCGATGATAGCTGCAAGCAATTCATCGATACCTATGCCAGCCTTGCCAGAGCATTTCACGATCTCATCAGGATCGATCCCGAGCACTTGCTCCATTTCGGCTGTAACGTCATCAATGCGAGCATGTACCAAATCGACTTTGTTGATCACAGGAATGATCTTCAAATCGTGATCCATGGCCGAATAAGCGTTCGCCACAGTTTGAGCCTCGACTCCTTGAAAGGAATCGACTAGCAGCAACGCACCTTCGCAACATGTTAACGATCGCGAGACTTCGTACTGAAAATCTACGTGCCCCGGCGTGTCGATCAAATTGATCTCATACCACTCGCCCTTGTACTTGTAATGTAGACAAACCGCCTTGGCCTTGATCGTAATCCCGCGTTCACGTTCCAAGTCCATTGCGTCGAGCAACTGCTCACGCATCTTGCGAACCTCAACTGTTCCCGTTCTTTCCAACAATCGGTCCGCGAGTGTGCTTTTGCCGTGATCGATGTGGGCAATGATGCAAAAGTTGCGAATGTGAGACTGAGGAATCTCCTTCGGTTTGTCGCCAGCCTTAACTGAACTCATGTATAGTTTCCGAATACCGTTTTATTGTTTCTTGTGATCCATACGGGCTATACCAGCTGCCCCTAAATAGCCCGCGTCTCCCCCCAAGGAAGCAAAATCGATTGTTGTACCATTCGCCACGTACTCAAAGCTTCGTTCCCGGAACGATCGCTTGATGCGTTCCATAAACCTTTGACCAATCGGCGATTCGTGTCCGCCAAAATTCATGGCCCCCCCCAATACAACCAAACCTGGATCCAAAGTGTGTACCAATGTTGCGATGCCGATCGCCAAGTAGTCCGCCGTTTCGTCAATAATCTTGAGGCTGAACTTGTCTCCCTTTTCCGCAGCTTCATAAATCATACGACTGGTAACTTGTTCTGCCCGGTCTCTCAAACAACTATCCGCTCCCGCTTTCAATTCTTCACGCGCTCGAGCTGCTACCGCACTAGCACTCGCATACGCCTCTAAATGTCCTCGCCCGCCGCCCCAAACACATAGCCTGGCATCAGGGCGTGAGTCCACTATCAAGTGACCACACTCCCCACCAAAACTGTTTTGACCAACTACCAATTGGTCATCGACAATGATTCCCCCACCCACCCCCGTTCCAAGCGTCAGAAGAACCATGGAGCTGTATATTGCACCAGTCCCCACCCAAAACTCCCCAAAAGCAGCGGCATTAGCGTCGTTCGCAAAGGATACTGGCCGACCAAGCTCCCCTTCCAAACACGCAACAATCGGGAAGTTATGCCAATGTGGATGGTTCGGTGGAGCGATGAGCAACCCCCTTGGGATGTCCTGGCTACCAGGCGTGCCCAAGCCAACACGCGGCACGACACTCCAGTCCAATCCTAAATCATTTAACAGCGCTGAACATGCAGCCGCCACACGCTGCATAGCGTCTTTGGGCCCTCTAGGCTCCTCTGTCGGAATGGAACTAAAGCCGATCGTCTTACCGGCATCATCGACGAGCCCCATTTTTATTCCAGTCCCCCCCACATCGACCCCAAAGTAAAACGGCTGCGATGCTTGTGAGACGTCGGTGATTGGCTGGGAAGTCATAACTCTCTTTAAACCAGGACTTTACGAACGATTTCCAGGAACAAACCGGAAGTATACGTTAACCCAAGCGTTGCCAATAGACGCATTTTTTCTACGAACGAACGCATTCTAAACCGCGCGCTGCGCTACCAAAATCCCATCGCACAATGCTAGCACTTTAGGAGGGTTGCGAATCGCTCCACGCCGCCACTAAGAAAGTATTCGGAACAAGCACCTCCAAGCTGCGTCACCAACTCGGGCTGCGATCATGGGGACAATCAATCTACTCTGAGCAATTGAGGGCAATTGCTCTACTTTGGTTTTGCAAAAAAAAGAGGACCCTATTCGGATCCTCTTTTGTAGCGTTTTGAGATGAAATCGACTGCAAGTTTGAAGATTACTCTTCTGGGGTTGCTCCAGCATCACTTGATGGGCTTGGAGCACTAGCAGTTTCACTAGACGGCTGATCATCTGATGCTGTTGCAACGGACTCATCAACCATAGGAGTCGAAGGCAATACCACCGATGGCTTTGACACCATTGGCTCATCAGCTGGCCTCGGTGCTTGGTTGAGCAGTGGGAAGCTCTCTTCCACGGCAACTGTTCCCCGATTGACCAAATCCTCAAGAGCTTCACGTCGATAGCTGACTTCGGAGTCTTGGAAAATTCGGAAACCGGTTCCCGCTGGGATCAAGTGCCCGAGAATCACGTTCTCCTTAAGACCAACCAATCGGTCAACCTTACCAGCCAAGGCTGCTTCGGTAAGAACCTTAGTGGTTTCCTGGAAGCTGGCTGCCGAGATAAAGCTATTGCTTTGAACAGCCGCCTTGGTAATACCCAGGAGCTGAACTTCGCCGTGAGCTGGCTTCGGCTTCTTGCCCTTTGCAGACTTGCCACCCAAGCCTTCAACTTGAGTGTTGGAGGTATCGAATGCATCCCGAGGAACAATCGCTCCCAGTGCGAACTCGGTGTCACCTGGATCGGTGATCTTCACACACTTGGACAATTGATCGTTAACTCGTCGGAATTCGAAGCGGTCCATGACCAAACCGGAAAGTAGACTGGAATCTCCAGCACTCGTGATCTTGGTCTTACGAAGCATTCGAGCAATGATGATCTCGATGTGCTTATCGTTGATTTCCACGCGTTGCAGACGATAAACTTGTTGAACTTCGTGGACGAGATACTGTTGAACGGCCTCTTCCCCACTAACGCGAAGGATATCGTGTGGCACCAATGGACCGTCCACCAAAGCTTGCCCAGCCTTGACTCGGTCACCGGAGTGAACCAAGAATCGTTTTCCTGGTGGTACCAAGTGCTCAACTTCTTCACCGCTGTCGCTGCGAACAATGATCGATCGCTTTCCTCGCTTACGATCTTTGGAGATTTCCACGGTACCATCAAGCTCAGCAACTACAGCTGGATCCTTTGGCTTTCGTGCTTCAAAAATTTCTGTAACCCGAGGCAGACCACCCGTGATGTCCCGAACGCCAGTCGCTTCCCGAGGCATTTCCGCGATTTCGGTACCTGGGTTCACCATCTTGCCTTCGGTGGCCAAGATAACAGCCTTTTCAGGAAGGTAGTGAACGTCGAGCGCCTTGCCGTCTGCATCCTCGATCACGATCTGCGGATGGAACTTACCACGTGAATCCATGATCCGGCGTTGGAAGTTACCGCTAGGATCTTTTTCCAACTTGAGTGTTTCGCCTTCGATGACGTCGACGAACAAAACTTTACCGCCAGCCGTTGAGAAGATTGGAATCTTGTGAGGGTTCCATTCGCACAATGTTTGCCCCTTGGTGATCTCTTGGTCTTCTTTGACCGTAAGACGTGCACCAGATGGAACTTCGTATCGCTCTAGCTCTCGTCCGCGAGGGTCAACGACGACGATTTCACCATTTCGATTGAGGACCACGTCATGGCCTTCGTCGTTGGTAACCGATCGCATCTTCATGAACTTGACGATACCAGACTTCTTGGCCTTGATATCACTTTCTTCCGTGGTCGTGTTCGCCGCACCACCTTGGTGGAACGTACGCATCGTCAACTGAGTTCCTGGTTCACCGATACTTTGGGCTGCGATGATACCAACCGCCATCCCTTCTTCGACCAACGCACCGGTACTCATGTCCATACCGTAGCATGTACGACAAACCCCAAGCGGAGCATCGCATGTCATCGGCGAACGTACTTGGATCTTTTCCAAGCCCATTTCTTCGATCTGGCGAGCTATTTCGCGAGTGATCATCTGATTTTCTTGAACGATGGTCTCAGCGGTGATCAGGTTAACGATGTTCTGGCGACTGACGCGACCGATGATCGAATCCGCTAGTCGAACTTCAACTTTTTCACCACGATAAATCGTTCCCTTCGTGATGCCCTGGGTAGTTCCGCAGTCTTGCATCGTGATAACCACGTTCTGCGCAACGTCGGCCAGCTTACGAGTCAAATAACCGGAGTCAGCGGTCTTTAGTGCCGTATCCGCCAATCCTTTTCGAGCACCGTGAGTCGAGCTGAAGTACTCGAGAACGGACAGGCCTTCTCGGAAGTTCGACTTGATCGGTGTTTCGATAATCTCACCGGTCGGCTTGGCCATAAGCCCCCGCATACCTGCCAACTGTCGAATCTGCTCGATACCCCCCCGTGCACCGGAGGACGCCATCAAGAAGACCGGGTTGATATACCAATCGCCTCGGTGACTGTCATTTTCCATTGCCACCAACATGTCCTTGGTGATCAATTCCCGTGTTGCTGTCCATGCATCAAGAACTTGGTTGTAGCGTTCTTGCGGAGTCATGACCCCCTTGAGGTAGTTCTTTTGGAACGTCATGACCTTTTTCTCAGCATCAGCAATGTGCTTAGCCTTCGATTCAGGTGTTAACAAGTCATCCGCACCGAAGGAGAGACCAGACTTGGTGGATTCACGGAATCCAAGTTGGTTCATGTCGTCAAGCAACTTGATCGTCGCACGACGTCCAAGCAATTGATAGCAGTCACTAATAACGCCTGCCAAATCACTACCTTTCATGGCCATGTTGTAGAAATCCATGCCGTCAGGAAGGATGGAATTGAAGAGAATACGACCGAAAGTCGTCTCTACAATCACGCCACGCTTGCCTTCTGGATCTCCCTTGACCTTGCGCCAACCTGGCAATCGAACCTTTATCTTTGCGTGGCGAGCAATGGTCCCCTGTTGGAACGCATACTCGGCTTCGGTCGTCGTTGCGAAGATCATTCCCTCACCCTTTTGATCAGGGAGTTGTTGGGTGATGTAGTTACAACCCATGACCGTGTCCTGAGAAGGACTCATAATGGGCTTACCATTACTCGGCGCAAAGATGTTGTGCGTGCTCATCATCAACGTGTGAGCCTCGACTTGTGCCTCGATCGACAGCGGCAAGTGAACTGCCATCTGGTCACCGTCGAAGTCAGCGTTAAAGCCTTTGCAAACCAAAGGGTGCAAGTGAATTGCATTACCTTCAACCAACGTTGGTTCGAAGGCTTGAATACCCATTCGGTGCAACGTCGGAGCACGGTTGAGAAGAACAGGGTGATTGCGAATTACTTGTTCGAGAATATCCCAAACCTCTTCGTCCTTTCGCTCAAGCATCTTCTTGGCCGACTTGATGGTGTCAGCATGCCCAAGCTCTTTCAACTTGCGAATAATGAATGGCTGATACAGTTCCAAAGCGATCTTCTTCGGTAGACCGCACTGGTGCAGCCTGAGTCGAGGTCCAACCACGATAACCGATCGAGCTGAGTAGTCGACTCGCTTACCGAGCAAGTTTTCTCGGAAACGACCTTGCTTGCCCTTGATCATATCGGTCAAGCTCTTCAGCGGTCGATTGCTGCTACCTAGTACAGGTCGCTTGCATCGGCCGTTGTCAAACAACGCATCGACCGATTGTTGCAACATTCGTTTTTCGTTTCGAATGATGACTTCAGGTGCGTTAAGATCGACGAGCTTTCTCAATCGATTGTTTCGGTTGATGATCCGCCGATACAAATCGTTCAAGTCGGAAGTTGCAAAGTTGCCGCTGTCGAGCAAAACGAGTGGACGCAAGTCCGGAGGAATAACAGGGATTACGTCCAGCACCATCCACTCAGGACGGTTTTCACTGTCCCGAATCGACTCAACCAGCTTCAAACGGTTAATAAGATCTTTCTTGCGTTGCTTGCTACTGGTTTCAGCAAGCTCGGTTCTTAGTTCTTCCGAAAGCTTGACGAGATCCAAACCTTGCAAAAGTTTGCGAACGGCTTCTGCCCCCATATCAGCTTCAAAGCTGTCCCCGTACTGAGCACGAGCAGCTCGGTACTCTTCTTCGGTCATTAGCTGTTGCACTTGCAAGTCAGTCGTGCCGGCGCTGGTAACGACGTAATCTTGGAAGTAAATGACCTTCTCAAGGGACGTCGTCTTCATTTCGAGGAGATTGCCCAGTCGGCTAGGCATCGCTTTGAAGAACCAAATGTGAGCAACAGGCGCAGCCAACTCAATATGGCCCATTCGCTTACGTCGAACGCGAGAGTGAGTGACCTTAACGCCGCAACGGTCGCAGATCATCCCTTTGTATTTCATTCCTCGGTACTTACCGCATGCGCATTCCCAGTCTTTTTCTGGGCCAAAGATCCGCTCGCAGAACAGACCGTCTTTCTCAGGTCGGTAGGTTCGATAGTTGATCGTCTCTGGCTTCTTCACTTCACCGAACGACCACGATCGGATGTCTTGAGGACGAGCCAACGAAATCTTGACCGAGGTGTAGTCATTAACGCGATCGTATGTGGCTTCAGCATTGGCCATTACGAATTACTCCTTGGGTCGGCCTCCGTTCTGTTCAACACACCCGTGTTGAAAAAACGAAGGTTGCCTGATATGTGATATTTGGATTGGTTTGATTGTTGCGTCTCAAAGACTCTCTTTGAAACGCGGTTTTGTTTCTGCTCGTCGTTCGGTTAAGAACCACTTGCTGTTGCGTCTACATCGATTCAACCAACTCGATCGCGGAATGTCCGTAAACCGCAATCGAAGTGGCCGCGAATCATTCGACTAGAGTCTTCTCTTCTCAAGCCGCATATTAAGAGCCAGACCTCGAATTTCGTTTGTCAAAACGTCAAAGCTGGCTGGGGTGCCTGCTTCCAAGGTGTTTTCACCCTTGACCATCGATTCGTAGATCTTGGTTCGTCCCTCGACGTCGTCGCTCTTAACGGTAAGCAACTCTTGGAGGATGTAAGCTGCACCGTACGCTTCCAACGCCCAGACTTCCATTTCCCCGAATCGCTGACCACCAAACCGAGCCTTACCGCCCAGAGGTTGTTGCGTAATGAGTGAGTATGGTCCAGTGCTTCGTGCGTGCACTTTGTCGTCGACCAAGTGGTGCAGTTTGAGCATGTAAATAAATCCAACCGTGGTTTCCTGCTCCATTCGTTCGCCAGTTCTACCATCGAACAAACGGATCTTTCCGTGACTCGGTAAACCTGCTTCGGCCAAGGCTTTGTTGATGTCTTGCTCGCTGGCTCCATCAAACGTTGGAGTAATGGCTTGGAAGCCAAGCTTTGCACCAGCCCAACCCAAGTGTGTCTCCAAAATCTGACCGACGTTCATACGGCTAGGAACCCCAAGAGGATTCAACATGATTTGGATCGGTGTACCGTCTGGCAAGAAAGGCATGTCTTCGACCGGCAATACTTTGGAGATAACCCCCTTGTTACCGTGTCGACCTGCCATCTTGTCACCAACGCTGATCACCCGCTTGGTAGCAATGTAAACCTTGACCATTTGAAGCACGCCACTTCGGAGTTCGTCCCCTCGCTTCATGCTGTTGAGCTGTCGGTCTCTGATGTCCAACGCCTCATCTACAGCTGGCCACAAGTTCTTGTGTACCTTTTTGACTTCTGCGTGTAGTCCGGCATCGAGTCGGTTCAGCAAGCGAGACAAGTTAAAGGTCTGAGCTTTCTCAGCGATGAACTTCGGATCTTGACCGCCGGTTAGCGGTGTTCCGTCTTCATCTGTGAGTTTGCCACCGATGGCTTTTTCCAGCTCTTCAGCGAATGCAGCAAAAGTCGTCGAAACATCTTTGTTTCCTTCTGTCTCGACTCGCTTGAGTTCCTTTTCGAACTCCTTTCGCTCTTCTTCAGACAAGCTCATTCGACGCGAGAACTTTTGGGTATCGATGACGATACCTTCCACACCCGAACTAACTTCCAGTGAGTCGTTCTTAACGTCTTCACCAGCACGACCGAAGATAGCGTGAAGCAACTTTTCTTCAGGTGTAAGTTCGGTTTTGCTCTTTGGCGAGACCTTGCCTACCAGGATATCGCCAGGCCGTACATAAGTGCCAACTTGAACAATCCCGCTTTCGTCCAGGCTTCGAAGAGCCTTTTCGCTTACGTTCGGAATGTCTCGTGTAAACTCTTCACGACCGAGCTTGGTTTCGCGAATTTCCACGTCAAACTCTTCGATGTGAATCGAGGTATAAACGTCTTGCTTAACCAACTCTTCGCTGATGATGATCGCGTCTTCGTAGTTGTAACCATCGAATGACATAAAGCCGACCAGAACGTTGCGTCCGAGAGCTAACTCACCCAAGTGTGTTGAAGCACCGTCGGCGATGATCTGTCCCTTTTCAACCTTGTCCCCCAAATTGACGATTGGGTGCTGGTTCAAACAGGTACGTTCATTTAGGCCTTGATACTTCTTGAGCGGATAAATGTCTGGACCAATTTCGATCTTCAGCGAATCTACGTAGGTAACCTTGCCTGCACGCTTGGCTCGAACAACCATCGCGCTGTTAGCTGCGACTTCTTTCTCGAGACCCGTTCCCACGATCGGTGGCTCTGCTACCAACAATGGAACCGCTTGACGTTGCATGTTAGAACCCATCAAAGCACGGTTCGCATCGTCATGCTCCAAGAACGGGATCAAACCAGCCGACACACCAATCATCTGACTTGGTGCAATGTCCATGTAGTGAACAACGTCAGGTGTAACGATCTCGAAGTCGCTGCGGTGACGAGCGATCAAACCAGGTCCAGATACCAACGCACCGTCTTTGATCTCCAAGTCAGCAGGGCCGATGTAAGCGTCAGACTCTTCGTCGGCTCGCAGCCAGACAACTTCGTCGGTAACCGCCCCGTCTTGAACTTTGCGGTAAGGAGTCACCAAGAAACCGTACTCGTCCACGCCCGCATAAATCGAAAGCGAACTGATCAGACCAATGTTTGTTCCTTCAGGAGTCTCAATCGGACAAATTCGTCCGTAGTGGGAAATGTGAACGTCCCGAACCTCGAAGCCCGCTCGTTTACGATTCAAACCACCAGGCCCCAACGCCGATAGACGTCGTTCGTGAGTGAGCTGAGACAGCGGGTTGGTTTGGTCGACGACCTGTGATAGCTCGCCCCGACCAAAGAAATACTCGATCGCAGCACTGATGCTCTTTGGGTTTACCAAAGAACGTGGCGTCATGTCTTCGACTTCCTTAAGACTCATTCGCTCTTGAACCGTTCGTCGAAGCTTGAGGAAACCCTTGCGGAGCTCTTCACAAGCCAACTCGTCGATGGTTCGCAGACGTCGGTTACCCAAGTGATCGATATCGTCGAAACGTGCGGTCGAATCGGGATCGAACAAATCGATCAGGTAGCGAATCGAAGCGACCAAGTCTTCTGGACGCAGTGCCATTTCATCTTCTGGCACACTCAAGCCGAGCTTGCGGTTCACGCGGAATCGACCAACGCGACCCAAGCGATATCGGTTGATATCAAAGAACTTTTCATGGAACAACAAACGAGCTTTTTCCAAAGCTGGTGGGTTGCCCGGGCGAAGACGCTGATAGATACGCAACAAAGCTTCTTCGTGCGAATTCGTATTGTCTTCTGCGAGCGAATTAAGGATGTAGGGAACGCGAGGCGTTTCCATGATCATCATCTCTTTGACCCCAGCCGCACAAATGGCCTCGGCAACCGTTTTGCCAATCTTATGACCTGACTCAATGATGATTTCGCCAGCTCGCTCGTGACCGGTCGGGAAGACGACGTCATCTGCGGCGATCATGTTCTCGATCTTGGCAACGCTCTTGGCTCCAGCCAGCTTTACTTCCTCGACAGAATAGAAAGCCTTGATCAGATCTTGATCGGTGCTGAGCTTAGGTGACATCGCTCGAAGCAATGTCATCACCGAAAACTTACCACTCTGGTCAATCCGAACCGAAAGCGAGTCCTTCTTGGTGACGTTTATTTCAATCCAACTACCACGTTCAGGAATAACCCGAGCCGACGGGAGCTTACGGTCGGAAGTACCTTCTGCTTCCTCCACAAAGTCCACGCCAGGAGATCGGTGCAACTGACTGACGACAACCCGCTCCGCGCCGTTGATGATGAACTCGCCACCACCCAACATGATTGGAATGTCGCCCAAGTAAACTTCTTCTTCGAGCGGCTGATCTCGCTTGAGCCGGAACCAAGCCTTGAGCGGCTTTCCGTATGTCAAACGTAGCTGCCGGCACTCCTCTGGGGTGTACCGAGGCTTACCAAGCTCGTATCGGAGGTATTCAAGGGCTACGGTTTTGTCGTAGCTCTCGATCGGGAAGATCTCCTTGAACACGGACTCTAAGCCTTGATTTTTGCGTTTGTCCGAGGGGATATCCTCCTGTAAAAACGCTTCGTACGAAACCGTCTGCAGCGTCGTCAAGTTCGGAATGGGGAACTGGCTACGACCAGACCCAAACAAACGAACGGTGGTGGGTTGCAATCGTCTCTTCGAGGATGTTGCCATTAGGGTAAAACTCAAACCGAGCTAGGGAAAAAAAGTCTGGGAATCGCTGTTAGTAGTGCTAAAACTCAGCAGACAGATCTGGTGGAACAGGGTAAGTCGGAACTACCCCTCATCACCGCGGTTGCATCGATCGGGTGCAAGAAATCCACTGCTTCCTCCATCGACTGAAGTCTCACTGTCGACATAGCCCTCATGTTCGGAGCCAAATCGCTAGCCAGACAGCCGATTTGTGCCATCAATCGATTCGATTTCGGATTTGATTCCGATTGTCCAACCCCGTACCATTTCGGCATCGAAGCCCGAACCACAGGAAGGCCAGATGCCACCCCGTATTGCCCGGAAAGACCACGCGAAAATCCAGAACGCGAAAGATGTACGCCACTCTTCGATCGAGTAGCGACACAAGAAACAGTGTGAACAAGGGAAAAGCGAAGAGCCGAAGCTGCATATCCGTACATTCTTTTTCCCCTCAAAGTGCAGAAGGGTAGCCAATGACGCGAAAAAACGCGTCCTTGATCCACCAAATTTTCGACCGAGCCGACGTCCACGCCGATAGTTTATCTATCCCGTAATGTTAAGGTAGACCAACAGAGGGATTTTTGTGTTTTTTTGTCAGAAAAGTTTCCTCTGGCACTAGACTAGCTCATCAGCGCCAACATTGCCCAATTCCCCTTGATTTCCCAGCCTTCATGATCCAATCCCGCAAAAGAATTCTCGTTACTGGGGCCACAGGGCTGCTCGGAAACAATATCGCTCGCAAGGCTTTAGAGCTTGGGCTAAACGTCGTCACCCTATCCCGAAGCCCAAAAACACACCCCTCCCTCCAAGAATTCACCGCTGAACACATCCAAGCTGATGTGACTGACGGATCTTTAGAAAAACTACTTCAAGATTCCCGCATCGACGCGGTTGTCCATTCCGCTGCAAAAATTCACATTGGATGGAAACATCTAGCGGAGTCGATGGCCGTCAACGAGGTTGGCACGAAAAGAATTGTCGAATGGGCCCAAAAAAACGACACTCGGGTTGTCCACGTGTCCACAGTGAACTGCCTTCCCCTAGCGACACCAGAAAACCCGCTCCCAGAATTCGGAAAAGGGGATCTACAGACTCCATCCAGCTATGTGGTTTCAAAGCAAGCGGCCCAACGGATTTGCAATCAAGCCATTGAGCGTGGGGATGACTGCTTTGCCGTTTACCCTGGGTTTATGCTTGGGCCATACGACTGGCAGCTTAGCAGCGGCAAAATGATTGTCGCCCTCCAGAAATTCCGTCCATGGGCTCCCGCCGGCGGCTGCTCGGTTTGCGACCCACGCGATGTTGCGTCAGCAATTCTCAAGATCGCAGTCGATGGCGCCCCTTCCCGGCACTACATATTGGCTGGCGAGAACATCACCTATCTAGAACTCTGGACGCAAATCGCCAAACACCTAGGAGCTCGCCCACCCGTCATTGCTATGCGTAAACCGGCTCGGGTCATCGGCAAACTGCTCGCTGACCTACTAAACACTCTACGAAAAAACGAGTCCGAGTTTAACTCGGCCGCGATTGAAATGGCTCAGCAATTCCATCACTACGATTCGGGCCTCGCGCGCCGGGACCTGAATTATGCTTCGAGAAACTACCTGAATTCGCTAGGTGACGCCATTCAATGGCTGAGCGATCAGGGCATTCTCAAGCCCCGAAAATCGTCCTAAGCTACATCGAAATTCAGATCCAGAGTTGCAGCCTGCCGTCAAGCTTATCAGGCAATGCCTTATCCACCCATCGCTTGATCTGCGAGTCGTTGTACCGAGTGCTAAAGTGCCCGGCAATGACGATCTCGTTTTGGAAGTCATTTCTACGCGCGACGAAATCATCGAGATGCGTATGCCCGTGCTTATGGATTTTCTCCCGTCGATGGTCTGGAGCAACAAAGGTCATTTCAGTGATGAGTATCTTGGCGCGATACATGTCAGGGCAACTATCGAGCCCCTCGGGAGCAGTGTCGCCGGTGTAGGCAATCAGCGGAACACGCAATTCGTAGGTTACGTCAACACCTGAAAGCTTAAGGTCTCGAATTTGATCACCCGTTAACGACGTATACTCCGGCTTAAGTTTGCGGCGTCTATCCCACACGATGAACCCGAGAGCTGGTATCGAATGCTTCATGGCGCAGGTGGTGACAACGATCTCACGTGACAACTCGATTTCTTCGTTCGGGCCAATGGGAATCAGCTCGCATGGTAGCCTTCCTCGATCGAGTCGAGAGAAACACTTGAGCATGGAATCCACTGCGGATGCTGCTGATTCAGGAAGATAAATGGTTGGCGGGTCCATTTTCATCATCCTGCGCCGTGCTACATACGAAGGCAATGCAGCAATGTGGTCCAAGTGCGCATGGGAAACGAAGTAGCGTGGCAAAGCCATAAAATCCCAGGGCTGAGCCCCCAGATCAAAACCAATCTTTAGCTCCGCAATTCGCCAGTAGGTTTGGACAGCCGCTCGAGAATAACCGTCGACCGTTAAACCGCCATGACTCAGCCCCAACGTTGGCGCGTTATCAACCGAGCCTATGGTTTCAGCGATGTCGCGATCAAGCCGATCACCACTCGATACTTTTTGAACTCGGTTGGAGTCGCGCTTAGAGGAATTGTTCGGAGGAGTAATGTCGGACACTGATCGGTATTTCTTGCTTATTGAGGTTGGCTTATTGGGGATGTGCGAGTCGTAACTGAATGAGGTTGCTCGGGGGAGAGTTTGGCAACTCTCCAATCAAGAAGCTGCAACTCCACTCTCTTCATTCCGTTAAACTCGTTCAACTGCGGCCTAAAGGCTATGTCAAATTGACCCTGATGCGTGTTCATTGGCTCAATCCATTCCGCTTGACCAAACGCAACACCTCGCATCCTGGTCCCATTTTGCAATAACTTCACATCGAGATGGCGATTGCCACTTCCCATGGTTTTGGCTGGTTCTGCCAAGGTTACGTTGCTCGCGACTAGTACAGGTCGAGGATTAGCCGCCCCGAATGGTGCCATCTTTTCAAGGCGATAAATAAGGTCCAGGCTGCTGATTTGTTTTAACGTTACCTCGGCATCAACATTCAGTGTTTCGACAGGCTTCTGACCGTTGAGCTTAGTTGTGATAGCATCCAAGAAAGCCTCTCGAAACGCAGGTATTTTTTTCTCATCAACCTTGAGACCAGCCGCGGCCGCGTGGCCTCCACAGGAGATCAAATGATCGCGACACTCGCACAAAATTGCATGCAAGTCAACAATTCCTTGCGATCGAGCCGAACCTGTTCCCGGTTTTTGCCCCATCGGATCGAGACCAATCATAACGGTCGGCCTGTGGTACTTGTCGGCAATTCGTCCTGCCACAACACCGATGACCCCCAGGTGCCAGCCCGCTCCGGACAATACAAATGCAGCGTCTTGATCTGAGTCGAACTGCTCTTTCAATTGCTTGGTCGCCGCCAACGTGACGCTTCTCTCTAGAGAGTCGCGATCCTCATTTAGGCGTCCTAGATACTCGGCAAGCGTTTTGGCTCGTTCGGGATCGCGAGTTGTTAATAGCTCCACCCCTAACTGAGCCTGCCCAAGCCTCCCCGCAGCATTGATTCTGGGGGCAATCTTAAACGCAACATTCTCGGCAGTAAGCATGGAGGTCTGGCTTAAACCCGACTGCTTGATTAACTCAGATAGACCAAGAGGCGGCGACTGAAGCATCAGCTTGAGTGCACTCTTGACCAAGATTCTATTCTCATCCAATAACGGGACGACGTCTGCAATGGTCGCAATAGCGGCTAGGCAAGTTGCTTCTAACAAGTAGGTGCGTTGTGCCTCGTTGACCTTGCTACTTTGACTGGCCAGTTGGCAAATCCCCCAAGCCAGCTTGAATGCAACGGCCGCCCCACATAAACCGTGAAATGGATAGCCATGTCCTGGTAACGCTGGATGCACGATGTGCGTCGCCGATGGAAGCTGCTCCCCTATGGTATGATGATCGGTGACAATCAACTCAATCCCTAGCTCTCGACATCGCTCCGCCTCTTTAACCGAAGCGATACCACAATCAACCGACACAACAAGCCTGCGCCCTCTCTCGGCAAGCTTTTCGAGGGATTGGCACGACAGACCGTACGCATCCTCGAGCCGATTGGGGATGTAATATTGAACATCGGCCCCCAGAAGCCTTAGCCCATTGAATAAGATTGCTGTACCACACATCCCATCGGCATCGTAATCGCCGTAAATCGTAATCGGGGTTTTGTCGATTATGGCCCGATAAACTCGTTCCGCAGCCAAGGAAAGATTGGGCAGCAGCGATGGTTCTCGCAAGTCCGAAAATTTAGGGTCGAGAAAGCGATTAATATAATCCGGGTCGGTGATGCCGCGTTGGTATAGGAGCTGGGCAACGACGAGGTCGGTGGAAGCCCTCTCGGCAAGCGCCTGACTGGCTGCGATATCAACCCCACGAAACATCCATTTCTTTGCCATGTCTGTCGTCCTTGCCGTGGTCTGTGTGTGTAGAAAAACATTGGGGACCGCAAATGGTCAGCGAGTACGGTCACGATTGCAAGGAATATACTACAACACACCCAATCCGTCATCGCGTCAAGCGATCGGAGAACTCGGTACCCTCGCCAAGGAAAAGAACCGATCCAACAACGGAATTTCACCGTGAAAGCATCCCAAGCCGACTCGATTCACAAGTCGACCGCCGCTCACCTGGAGATGATTCACACTCAACACACGACGATAGAAGACTACGAACCACTCACGACTCCCAAGGTCCTAAGGCTCGTAATGCATTCTGCTCGAAATACAATTCCGTCGTTGAAGCTAAAGCGTCTGTGTACAGAAAGCCTGCTAGCCACCACGCCGAGCTAATCCCTCTGGACCGCCCGTTTACAGCATAGAAGGCATGAAGATATCACCAAACCTGAGCGATAAAGCAGCAAAATCCCGCCAAACTGCCACCCTCCATCGGAGAATACAGCCGACAAGCCTCCACTGCCCCAAAATCCGCTACTTACGCTTTTCCAAGTGTACAGTCACCTTGCGAAGGCGAGGGCAATACTTGTTCAACTGGAGCTTTTCGCCTCCAGGACGGCGCAACAGTGTGTAGTTGATGTCACCGGTTTCTTGACAAACTAGGAAAGTCGTTTCCTTTTTCTTTTTGCTCTTTGCCATGACTAAAACTCTTGCTAGCACGACCCTCCAAAAAGAAGGTCATTTCGGTCAAAATTTAGGACGAATCACAGAGTATGGCGAGAGATCGCTCGCTTGACTAGGTCAAATTTCCGAACTCTTCCCTTGGAACCTTCCGACCTCCCACCCCATCTATTGCTCTGCGGCTTACACTTATCGACCGGCCATAATTCCAAAATCTAGTATTTGTCAATTAGGAATCCTAATTGTCCAACGAGTCAGGCTGGGATGAGTGTGCTAGCTTCGAAGACGAATCGACCGAAATATCTCACGTAACCCTCATATTCTGAACCCTGGTTTTCCGAGAATGAGGACTACGGAGAATTGAGCAAGGGACTCTGCTGTATTGGTCAGGTAATATTGAGGTTCAAGCTTCCTCGAGATTCCTGTGGTCGGCTTGACGACACCCTTTTCCTAAATGACCCCTCCAACGAGGGAATGCAACAAGTTATGAAACGCGATTCCAACGTTCCAAAGCGACTCTCCAAATCCATTAGCGCAAGGCCTCGCCAGGAGAAGAGACAATTGATTGCATCACTTCTGAGTCGGCTATTTGCCGACGGGGACGCGCGTGCGAGCAGGCCGATTCATTTTGAACCGCTGGAGACCCGTCAATTGATGGCGGCAGACTTTTATCAGGACTCGTCAATCTATGCGGACACGAATGTGCCGACCAGCCCAGAGGTGCCAGCCGCCTTCAGTCAGCCGATGATGACCTTTAGCCTGACAGGCGAGGGCGAGGATGACGGCGAGGGGGAAAACGGTCAGAATTTAGTCGAGTTTGCAAAGGCACTTACCCAAGCTGGGGTCCGTTTCTTTGGTGCGGATTGGTGCCCGATTTGTAATCAACAAAAACTACTGTTTGAAGATGGCGCTTCCTTTTTGCCATTCATTGAAGTCACCAATCCCGACCGGACGCGAAATACGGTCGGTGTTTCCGAGAACATCACTCAGTATCCGACCTGGGAGTTTCAGAATGGAACTCGCGTGACGGGCTTGCAGTCGCTAGCCCAGTTGTCGGCTCAATCCGGCGTCGCTATCCCCACAACCGCTGGCCCCACA
Organism: Pirellula sp.; assembly: GCA_046344995.1. Classification (GTDB taxonomy): domain Bacteria; phylum Planctomycetota; class Planctomycetia; order Pirellulales; family Pirellulaceae; genus JBKCUI01. The sequence goes on along the minus strand of JBKDKR010000007.1, from coordinate 177,558 downwards.
TTCACTGAAATCGCGAACCAAACGGTTCGCTTCCGACAGCCTCTGCACATTCCCGTCGATGCCTACGACCCGGCCGGCGGTCCTTTGACGATAACGGTCTCTAGCAGCAACCCATCAGTTGTCTCGGCGCAGATGATAACCGATACCAAGTCGCTCAAACTTTCGGTTAACGGCTACGGAGACATGGTCTTCCGACTCTTCGCCACCGAAGCGCCTGGGCCGGTGCAGCGTATCGAAACACTGGTTAATAGCGGCTTTTACGATCAGACCGCTAGCAACAAAATCATCTTCCATCGTGTGATCGACAACTTTGTTCTGCAGGCTGGCGACCCAACAGGGACCGGTTCTGGCGGTTCCACTTTGGGTAATATAAACGACCAATTTAACACCAATTTGCTTCATAACAGGACCGGCATCCTGTCTTATGCCAAGTCCTCCGATGATACTAACGATTCGCAGTTCTTCATCACCGAAGGATTGCAACAACACCTCGATTTTAATCACTCTGTTTTTGGTCAATTGATCGAGGGAGATTCCGTTCGAGAAGGCATTTCTAGAACCTCGGTTTCCAACAGTCGACCTGTCAACGAGATTAGCATCAACAATGCCGACATCTTCAACGACACGGAGAACGGTCTCATTCGCTTGGTTGCCAATGGTGAGTCGGGTACATCGGTGATCACGGTCCAAGTTAGAAATGCTGCCAACCAAACGTTCACTAGAACGTTTACAGTGACGGCCGCCGCCGATAATACCAACGGTTCGCCTTTCTTGAACCCTGCGACAATTCCAGCAACGATTCCTGCAGGCCAAGCTACTACCGTGCAGCTATCTGCTACGGACAAGGAAGGTGACGCTGTCAAGTATTCCGCGACTCGGCGTGGCACTGTTGATTATCAGTTCAATGTAAACGAAACAACGGGTCTGCTCTCGGTAACTCCCCCAGCGAACTACTCTGGGCCGATTGAAATTCTAGTAAGTGTTACCAATGCTAGCGGCACTACTACAACTCAAGACAAGTTTGATACACAAGTCTTGACCTTCAATGTCGCTGCTACGCCAACACTACAACCTCCGACGTCAGTTGTACTCACTGCAGAAACAGACACTGGCCTAAGCAACTCGGACCGAATTACTAATTCCACTGCCACAACCTTTACAGTAACTGGCACGACATCAGGCGCAACGGTCAACCTGCGAGTAGGAGGTACAGTTGTTGGAACCGCATTGGCCTCAGGCAATACGACCACGATCACTGCGAATCTTATTTCCCAATTGGGGCAAGGGACTCACCAAGTTGTCGCAACTCAAACACTCAATAACGTAACAACTAACCCGACCTCGCCGATAAGTGTAACCGTTGATTCGGTTGCACCAGTATCCATCGCGGCCAATCGACTCCCGACCAATGCCAACGTCGGGACCGCTTTGCAATTTGACTTAGCTCATCCTGACGAAGGAAACGGACTGCGATACAGCTTTGATTCCTCTCCTCCCGGAATGTCTGTTAACCCAACTACGGGCGTAATCTCGTGGACTCCGCTTTCAACCCAAGTCGGCCCCGCAACAGTTGATCTCCGCCTGACTGATACCGCTGGTAACTTTGTGGTACAGCAGTTCGCTCTTGTCGTAGCCGAAGCTTCGAGAGTTCGAGTTCAATTGCTACCGTTTGATTTACAAGGTAATGCGTTAACCAGTCTATCGATTGGCCAGGAATTCAATCTTCGAGTTGTGGTAACGGATCTTCGTACGGGTGGTGATGCGGAAGGCGACGGGGTTTTCTCTGCGTATCTCGATTTAGAGTATGATCCAAGCAGAATCGAATTAGTCGGCGCGACTCCCGTTACGTTGTCAACCGAGTTTCGCAATGGACAGCGACTACCGGATGTTTCCGTCCCCGGAATCCTGGATGAGTTCGGTGCGTTTTCTAACTTCAATTTTGGACCAGGTCGTGCTCCTCAGCTTTTGGCTACGATTCGAATGCGTGCCAAAGCATCCGGACAGGCTCTCTTTACTGCCAACCCAGCAGATACCTCCGGTCAAGGCATTTCTGTCTTCAAGATCAATGGACCAGTCCCTTCGAATCTGGTCACATTTGAGAGCAGATCGCTTGCCGTTGGAACGAACTTCAATGTTGTAAACGACGTTTTTAGTGTGCCCGAGGACTCCTCCAACTTCGCACTCAATCCGCTCGCCAACGATACCGTAGTTGCCGGCTCCGGGGCAGTTTTAACCATCCAAGCAGTCGGAGCATCCTCACAAGGTGCGAGTATTGCGGTCGCCAACAATGGCGCAGGCCTAACCTATACACCAGCAGCTAACTTTGTCGGCACAGACACTTTTACGTATACAGTTCGCGATCAATCAGGTTCAACGTCGGTCGGTACTATCACGGTTCAAGTGACATCGGTCAATGATCCTCCTGTTGCAAACGACGATTCTTTAACAGCCAGAGCAGGTGACAACGCTCTGTTCTTAAACGTGCTTGGCAACGACACCATGGCACCAGACACAGGGGAAACCCTCCGAGTGCTCAGTGTGAGCGCGGGTTCTGCTGGCGGTACGATTGCCGTTGCAAGCAGCGGAAATGGTGTCCTTTATACGCCGCGTCTTGGCTTCACTGGCACCGAAACGTTTACTTACACGCTAAGTGATGGGAATGGAGGAACCGATACCGCGTCCGTAACAGTGACTGTTGGACCAGCAGTAATTCCTCCAACTGTTGTCAACGACTCTTTTAACATCTCGGAAGACGCGACAACAGCAGAATTCAATGTCCTGTCGAATGATACGCCAGCGGAAACCGGCAACACTCTATCAATTATCACTGTCAACGCTCCGCGAGGTACCGCAACGATCACCAGCAATGGTACTCGTTTAAGCTACCAGCCCGCTGCCAACGATACAGGTGTTGTACTCGTTACCTACACCGCAAGAAGCAGCAATGGTGGGGTCGCAACTGGTACAGCAACCTTCACAATCGCAGCGGTCAACGACGCGCCGAATGCGGTTGATGATTCGTTACAAGTCGTATCACAGCCGAACCAATCTCTCAACGTATTAGCCAACGATGTCAATCCAGACACCGGAGAGAACCTTACAATTACCGCAGTGACTCAGCCGCCTACAGGCCAAGGTACTGTGTCGATTGCAGCCGGTGGCAAGTCATTGATTTACTCAGCCCCCAACGTTGACTTTACCGGCAACGTTCAATTCACTTACACCCTCAGCGATGGCTCGAGTCTTACCGACACTGCGACCGTGTCCCTGAACGTTGTGAATTTCCGCCTACGAAATGTCGGTGTAACATTCGATAGCACCGGTGTTGGCGGCATCAATGCATCGGCGGTATTTGTTCCATCAGTTGGCGACACGACTCCGGTTACTAGACCTGTGACGGTTGTGAATAACTCGATCCAAGTCCAGAGTATTGGTCCAGGAACCGTACAGTTCTCGATCCCATCGCTTCCCTTCCGAACCCAAGGCACCCAACAGGTTTCGGTGATGTCTGCCTTTAATGACACTGACTCAGTTTCCACACCTGTGTCTGTTGGAGTGCGAGCTGCGAGATTTATTGATCTTCGAGACTTCATGGGACAAAACGTTCGACCAGGACTTGTCGTGGCTGTCGCTCCCAATCAATCAGCCCACTGGCACGAAGGAAAAGGTGGCTGGACACAGTATTCACAAGTCAACGTTCAGATGAACCAAGCTGGAAGCCAACTCACCGTTTCCGCTAGATCACCTTCTAATCAGCAAGTCTCCACATCGCTCGCGATGACCGATAGCCGAGTCCAAGTTCGTGCGAAACAAGGTAGCGATATGCTCATTCGCATTAATGCGGAACCAGCAACATTGTTCAGCTCAGCCACGACTTCTGCCGCAAGAATCGCTGCCGAGGGTGAAGGCCCCGACAACGCAAACTTGAACGCTCAAGCTGTGGATGCTGCTATGCAACAAATTCGCGCCACAACTCAATATTCTGTCCCTATGGACGACATTGAGACTATCGCACAAAGCAGCCTATCCAATGGAAACAGACGCGGCTTTAGGGTTCGTTAGCGATCAAAGTTGCTTGTTTCTCCGACAGACATGCAATCACAGAATTGATTGCATGTCGATTTGGTAAAACAACAACAGCAACTCGTAAACATTGGGGTGATAGTGTGCGAACTCACGAGGCTCTTGGAAAAAAGCCTCCGTTGAAACGGCAAAGAATTCGCTCTCGCTAGTAAGACCATAATGGTCCATCCAGATTTGACGCCCTGATGCGACTACCTGTTTGGCATGCTCAAACTCTCGATGAAAGGCGGTCCGCCAATCCTCTTCACCAACCCCCGCAGGCAACGGTGGTAATCCGTCTGCAATTGGACCATTGATCATGTCCAACTGGTGTGCAAACTCATGAAAACCAAGATGATGACCACCATTGCTACTCGATGCCCCTGCTGACATTCCTTCCCAGTTTAATATTACCGGACCTCGATAGATCGTCTCGCCAGCACGAACGTATTCACCACCCAAGTAAGTACTATTAATCGTTAGCAAACTTCCTCGGTCGGTGACCTCGGCCACGTACGGGGTTGGATACACAAGAATTGTTTGGGTTTTGTCGTAGTACCAGTCCGGATAAGCGAGCACTAACAATCCAGCACTTGCTGCGATGGACCATTGGATGGAATTGGTGAGTTGCAATCCGTTGCAACCTTCCCAGTTCTTTTCAGCTGTAAACACACGGCACCATCTCAGCAGGCTGTCTTGTTGCTTCGCCGATAAGAATCTGACCTGCCACAGCCCTTCATTCAGAAGCTGAATCTCTTCCTGGGAAGCTGTCTGCTCAAAAAGTCGACGTCGCTTGCCAAAGAGCCAATCAAACACTTTACGTGCCCACCGGTTCTCGTGGTGATTGGTCCACTTGCTGCGTTTCCGCTGATCGATTCATTTCGCCAATTCGACTTCGCTGCAAACTAAGCGGAGCCTTGCGCGATACCAGCGTAACAAAGATTCCTTCCTGAACGATCTGCCCGTCCTGATTGATTAACTTCCTGTGCCAGTGCACTTCACCATGACGTCGTCCATGTGGCTTTAAATCCAACACTTCTGTAGAAACATGAACCCGGTCCCCAATATAAACCGGCTTGGTAAACGCCCAAGAACGAATGCTCACAAACGCACTCGTAAGCACCCTCGGAGCAACAGAACTGAGCCCAGCTAGAAAAGAGATGCCCAAAAGACCATGAGCAATCGGTTTTCCAAAAGGCCCATCGGCTGCAAACACCGGATCTGTGTGCAAAGGGTCACGATCACCGGTAAGGTCGGCAAATTGCTGAATGTCGTCTTCCGTAACGATCCGCGAAGCACTCACCCAACTGTCGCCCAATTGCAATTCTTCGAAACCTAGCGGCATTGATTGGTTCATATTCACTCTGGCGAACTTTAGTTCTTTTCCAAAACTCTTGCCGGAATTGTCAATGCGTCATGTTTTTTTCGCAACCCCTTGAGAATCGATAAAGTCTGGAAAACTCGTTTTGACCGGTATCGGCCCCTCGAAACCGTTAGATTTTGCGCTGCCCCTACCAATTACCTGCTTGCCTTCCAATTGCCTCGCTGAAAACTGGCAAAGAGACATAGTGATGTCTGACGGCAAATCTGGGATTTGTATTGATAACATTCGAATCCTACTGCAGATCTTGACCAAAGTCGATGTTTTTTCGCAAACACCCTGACAATATAAATTAGACTTTTGGTTTCGCAGATCATAGTGATCAAAGACGGGAGTGTTTATGCTAACGAATGTTGCCGTGCTCGTTTCCAGTTTTGCTTCCCTTAAGCGAACGATGACTCCGTTGTGATTGAAACCATACGAAAACCAAGACGCCGAGTGGTCTTGCTAGTGGAAACATCGACCTCCTACGGTAGAAGCTTGCTCTCCGGGATCGTGCGATTTGTGCGTATGCATGACGAGTGGTCACTCTACCTCGAGCAACGCGACTTGACCGCCAGCCCCCCATCGTGGCTCAGCGATTGGCGCGGCGATGGAATTATCTCTCGTGTTACGACACCAGGTCTAATCGAGACGGTCGCAAAGACCGGTGTTCCGGTTGTAGACCTGACTGACCGTTACTGCCGTAGCGGACTCCCACTGGTTCGCACCGACGACCAACTAGTTGGCCGAATGGCCGCCGAGCATTTGATGGAGCGCGGATTTAAACGATTCGGGTTCGTTGGCTTTCCTCATGAAGCTTGGTCGGCCCGAAGACTCAATGGCTTTCAAAACTATCTCGCCGAACATGGCCACACCTGCAGCATTCACAACTCGGTTTGGTTAGACCAACATCAATCGACCTGGGATACCGAACGCGACCGCTTGGCAGATTGGGTGCGCACACTGGAAATGCCATGCGGCATCATGGCTTGTAACGATGTCTGCGGTCACAACGTGCTGGCCGTCTGCAATCAAGAGGGCTTGGCCGTGCCAGAAGAAACGGCGGTTGTCGGTGTTGATAACGATGAGCTGCTCTGTCGAGCCTGCGATCCCGCACTCTCTAGCGTTATGGTTAATGCTGAGGGAGTTGGCTACCGAGCAGCCGAACTGCTAGCCACTCTAATGGACGGAAGCATCCCGAAAGATTCAGAACAAATCATTGCGCCGTTGGGGGTGTCCGTTCGCCAGTCTACCGATGTGGTCGCTATCGAAGATCCTACCATCGCAACAGCTCTACAGTATATTCGGCAAAACGCTTGCCGAGGAATCAGCGTGGAAGATGTGCTGAAGAATGCCTCGCTATCGCGTAGCTCTCTCGAAAGAAAAGTACGAAAACACCTCGGTCGTACTCCACAAGAAGAAATACGACATGTTCAAGTCAAGCGAGCCAAAGAACTCTTAACAACCACGGACCTGTCTGCAGAAAAAATTGCCAGCCTGTGCGGCTTTGAACACTCCGAATATATGTACGTCGTTTTCAAACGACACGTCGGTATGACTCCTGGCGAGTTTCGGACACGATCCCTACAAGGTTAGCGACATAAATAATTCGCCCTCCCACCACAATCCCCACCTTTAACAAAACCGTACCTTTAACAAAAGAGTAGGCAACCGCATGAAAACCCTCTCCCTGGTGCTCGGCGCTCTATTGATGCTGAGCCAATCGCTTCGAGCGCAAATCGAAGTCCAAGACACATGGAAGTTCACGCTCGATGCTCCCGCAAGCGAGTGGACTCAATCCGGTTTCGATGACAAGTCATGGAAAGATGGCAACGGCGGCTTCGGAACCGCTGGTACGCCTGGAGCTCGACTCGGTACTCGTTGGCAAACCAAAACCATTTGGCTTAGAAAGTCCTTCGAAGTCAAAAAGATCCCAAGCAACATTGCATTGCTAATGCATCACGATGAAGACGTTGAAGTCTATCTCAATGGTCAAAAAATCGCCGAAGAGAAAGGCTTCACGACTGACTACAAAGTCCTCCCGATCACCGGAGAGCAAAAAAAGATATTGCTCACCAAAGGGGCAAACCTCCTGGCTGTTCTCTGCAAACAAACTGGAGGGGGCCAATATATCGATGTACATGTTGTGGACGCCAACAATGTACCTGCCTTACCACCAGCCAAGGGTTCGCTAAAACCAATTGCGACCAAGCTCACTACTATTTGGGGCGAAGAACTCACTGCCGAGAACGCATGGACCGAATACCCTCGCCCTCAATTAGTACGAGAGCAATGGACAAACCTAAATGGCTATTGGAACTACGCCATTTCCCCTGCAACCGAAAAGTCAGCTCCCAAAGATTGGGCTGGAAAAATCCTGGTACCATTCAGCTTGGAATCGAAACTAGGTGGCGTGGAAAGATTACTCCAGCCGACCGAAGCTCTTTGGTATCACCGTACGTTTGATGTGGACAAGCTCAATAGTGATCGACTTGTTCTAAACTTCGAAGCGGTGGATTACCTCTGCGAGGTTCTCGTAAACGGCAAGTCGGTTGGCACCCACCAAGGTGGCAGCACTCCCTTTAGCTTCGATGTCACCGATGTAGTCAAATCAGGTTCGAACGATCTCGTCGTTCGAGTCGAAGACAAAACCATGGGCTTTCAATTACAAGGTAAACAACGTCCTAACCCAGAAGGAATCTGGTACACACAGGTATCCGGTATCTGGCAAACAGTTTGGATGGAACGTGTTCCACAAAGCTACCTTCGCGACATCAAAATCGCTACCGATGCGACTAAGGGAACCATACGTGTTCAACCAATCCTAAGCAGCAAGAGTGCTGGCCAAAAAGTACGCCTCGTCGCAAAAGATGGTGATAAAGTTGTGGCCGAAAAGGTCGGGGCTGCTGAGTCTGTTGAAGTTGCCATCTCGAATCCCAAACTTTGGACTCCTTCAACTCCCTTCCTCTATCAACTAGAGGTCACATTGCTCGACGCGAACGACAAGGCTTTAGACCAAGTCTCGTCTTATGCTGGTATCCGAACCGTTGGTAAGGCAAAAGACAAAGATGGCCACTGGAGATTCACGTTGAACGGTGAGTTTGTCTTCCACTGGGGACCGCTCGATCAAGGATGGTGGCCAGACGGCTTGCTAACCCCTCCTTCGGATGAAGCGATGCTATATGACATCGAATTCTTGAAGGATGCCGGTTTCAATATGATTCGCAAACATATCAAAGTAGAACCTCGCCGTTACTACTATCATTGCGATCGTCTGGGCATGATGCTTTGGCAAGATCAAGTGAGCGGTGCCGTGAATCCACCATGGACCCGTCTAGCTCCCAATCCGACCGATGCGAAATGGACCGATGAAGCTCATGCACAATACATGCTTGAGCTCGATCGTATGGTCAACAATCTGGAAAACCATCCGTCGATTGTTGTTTGGGTTCCTTTCAATGAAGCATGGGGACAACATCGTACTGTTGAGGTTGGTGAATGGATGGTCAAACGAGACCCTTCTCGCTTGGTCAATATCGCCAGCGGCGGAAACTTCTGGCCCGTCGGAGATGTAGCCGATGAACACAACTATCCAGATCCGGCGTTCCCATTTACTCAAGACCGATTCAATGCCTACGTAAAGGTTGTTGGCGAATTTGGCGGACATGGTTTCCCGATCAAGAATCATCTTTGGGACACCGAAGCCAATAATTGGGGTTATGGCGATCTACCAAAAACAGAACAAGAGTATCGCGATCGATATGTTCGAACTTTCAAACAGTTGATGGAACTTAGAAAACGTGGCATTGCTGCTGGTGTTTACACGCAAACGACCGACGTCGAAGGTGAGATCAATGGATTGATCACTTACGATCGTAGGGTCATCAAAATTTCAGCCAAGGAGTTGAAAGCGTTGCATTCTCCGGTTGCGAATGCCGATCCAAAACCATGAGTTGCTCCTTGACACACTCAACACACTACATCTGAATGTCTAACTCTTTAACTCAGAGATTGTTTCCTAGCGGTGTGATACTGGAAATACTCGAAGACCCCTCTCGGGCAGAGCCATTGACTGCCCGAGAGCTGCAACTCGTATCAAAAGCGGTACCAAAAAGGGTTGACGAGTTTCGTGCGGGCCGACATTGTGCACGTCATGCATTGCGCAAGCTAGGGATTGAAGAATTCGATTTATTAAAAGGACCCAATCGCGAACCAATTTGGCCGGCTGGCGTGGTTGGAAGCATCTCTCATAGCGACAAGTACGCGGCCGCTGCAGTCGCCTCGTCTCAAGTGTATCGATCGATTGGTATCGATATCGAACGAGCTAAACCACTAGCCATGGGACTTATCAAAACGATTGGAAGCCCGGATGAGATTCGAATGGTAGACTCGCTCGCTGGTGACAGACCATGGGACACATTGCTATTTAGCGCAAAAGAAGCCTTCTACAAAGCTTGGTTTCCAGTGACGCGTACAGTTCTCGAGTTTCACGATGTCCGTGTTGACATAGAACCCGCCGAAGAACGTTTTGTCGTTCAATTGATGAACCACGAACAATACCGAACGATGGAAATCACCGGACGGTTCTTAGTCACAGAGGACATGATTTGGACCTCTGCCATCATGTCACACAGAGATAGGCGATGTTAAAGAGGCATGATCCTGGTCAATAGGAATTACTTGCCGTAACTATCGATCTGGAAAATGCCGTCGAGGCTATTGGGCCCCTTTCTTGCCCGATGCGACATTAAACCGAATGCAGATTGAACCGTGGTCCACTCAGGAACCATGGATCGATTCTTGGACGCATAATCGGTGCCACCTAGAATCGCTTCGATGAACACAGACGCGAATAATGACCGATCGTTGACTTGCTTAACACTTTCCCAATCGACTCGAAATGACTTCCGGCCATCTACACCATGCATAATGGAATGAGGCTGTCCCAAGTTGGTACCAAATTCTTTAGCCCACGCTGGATGCATAGCAACAAGTCCAGAAACATTACCGCGTGGACGACTCAAGACCGATTTGAGCCAATCCTTGCTAGTACAAACAACTACGTACTGAGCGTTGCATGCCATTGCCCTCATGTGATTCATAGATTCCGTTTCGGCTGATGTCAAAAGGGGCTCTCCATTCTTGGTGGTCCAAAGAGAAAACTCTCCCAGCTTTTCGCTTACGACCACATCATCACCTTCAAACAATTGCTGCGCCATTTGGTTGGCATCAACACCTCGTTCGAGCGTCATAACCAACAAATAATCCCGAATCGTTTCTTGGTTGGCGGATGTGGCGGATTTTGAAGCCATGGCTACCGATGGACTGCATCGATAAAAGAGATCTTTCTTGAGATCCAATCGCGGACCCTCTGGATCGGTTAGCACAGCATCGATCATGTCATCAAACAGACCAGGCACCTTGGGATCGATGGCAATATTCATCGATTGACTTAAGCCTTCGAACCAATCTTTCATTTGTACACTGAGCCCTGCCCATGCTTCCGCATCACTGAGATCAAACGGCGGAATTTGTATAGGGAGATCTGATTTCAAACTCAGTAGCTTTGCAGCACTGGTCAATGTGGGTTTCGTTTGCAACTGATAACGAACATTCCATGCATTCCCACCTTGAGGAACCCTGACTGTTGCACTAGCCGCATTAAGACTTGGCAAAAATGCGTCCTTCCAAGCGATTGCTGCTGGAGTCAGCGATTTGTCCCAACGACTTACGAAATCGGTCGGTTTGATCCACAACCGTAAATCACCAGTATTGCCATTCTCGAATTCGACTAAGCCTTGTTCTGCCTGAGCTCTGCTGGCGGACGCAGCCCCTGCGTTAGCCAGAACTCCACGTGCCGTAGCGTCTTGGAGCCAACTCTCTAGATGCTTCTGGCTAGCAGACAGCAATACAATTCTGCCCATGCTGACGAGATGAGATTTAGGTTGCGGATTGGTGTACCAATTCACCTTGGACTGATTGGCACCTAAAGGTATTTGCGCGGTTTTCGGGCCGGACGGTCCAGCATCCTTACTCCAGGCAACGATAAATCGCTGCGACGAGGCCTCGTCAGTGAAGACCAATGCACTTACGGTCCCACTTTCGAGTCCTGGCGACTTCATCGAAAACAAAAGACCACGAGCATCCAAGCCAGATAGATGCTTCCAATCAAAACCAAACCACGGTTGCGGATTCAGGAATGACCCAACGCCATCGTTAGCCTGCTTAGTCGCGATCGCTTGCCATTTCGGTTCTCTATACTGCTTGCCTACCGTGGAATCGGCCAAGGCCCGCTCGAGCCCCTGACTCGATCGAAATGCCAAATAGGAATCAGCCTCGGATGGCAAGATCTGAGCCAGTCGCAAGTCATTCGGCATAGATTGCCCCAAAAGTGGAGCGGCCTCCCAGCTTGCACCTGCGAGGCAAAGTAATGAAGCAAAAAAACGAAGGGATTTTTTTACGCCTTCGTTTTTTCGAACGATCGTTCCAGAGGCATTTAACATAGTTTCTAATCTTCGTATTGAAGTGATTGCTTGGGGTCAACCCTGGTTGCTTGATAGGCTGGGACCAAGCTCGCCAGTACAACGACGAGCATCGTTCCTGCAATGCTGATGAGTGGTAATCGTACGGAATATTCAAACTGCGGAGTATATCCCAAAATGGCTTCGCTGCACGCATGAATAATCCAAGCAGTCGTGGTGCCGCCGATCAAGCCGAAAACGCTTCCAATAAGCCCTAGCAAAAGCCCTTGAATGAGCACGCTGCTGAGCACCTGCTTTCGAACCATACCGACTAAACGCAACAAGGCGAAATCTTTAGTCTGCTCGGCTACGTTCATGGCCATCGTCGACATGATTCCCAATCCTCCGATGACGAATGAGGTCACGACCACCAACGTGATCCCCAGAATCACACTCGATATGGTCGCATCAATGTCCGCCCGCAATTCGCTTCCAGCAATGATTCGCAACGAGCCTGCTCCCTCCAAGGATTCGATTTCCTTCGTCAAGTTTGGCCGATCCGCTTCGGGGCATTGCATAGCCATCAAATCAAATCCGGTCACTAAGAATCGATTTTGTGCGGCTTTGCGTTCCAACAAAATGGACATCCCTCCATTCCTGAAATCGACAAACGTACCGGCAACATCAAACTCCAATCCTTGTCCTGCATGTTGCAGCAAAACCTTGTCACCAGCCTTTTTGCCAAGTCGCTTGGCAACGATGGAATTCAAAAGCAATTTACCAGCCTTTAACTGTGAGATCGCTTCGGTTTGCTGGATATCCTTTAGCACCCCCGGAAAGGGCGCTCCCTCCGGAAACTCTCTAATGATGCTCGAAACGGCCACTCCCTCGATCTCCATATCGATAAATCGAATCGAATCGATCCATTGCAACGGCTCAGGTGACTTAGCAAATAGCGTAGTTCGTATTGGATCGTCGGAATCGTTCACCTGAGATGGTATACCAACCAAGAAGATATCGCCCGCGAATGCCACTTCGTACCAACGCCTTAACTCAGCGATGTTGCTCATCAAAGCTTGTCCGAGGCCGATCGCACCACAAAGTGCGATGACCAAAAAGCCAGCCGATAAAGATGTTCTTTCGGTGCGACGCGTAAGTTGATACTTCGCCAAATCCACTCCGAACCACTGACCTTTTCGATTGAAATACGAAAGCACGGACAGCAATGGAATCCAGCCTAACGGCAGGAACAATAGATAGGCAATCACCATCAGGAGCCCAGCCGGTATTGCCCAGCCGTATGGAACTTGCTCTCTCTGGACCGCGAGCAATCCAATAAACGCGACCAACCATAGGCTCAACCCGCTAAACACAACGAGCAAAGGAAATCGCGCTGATGCGACCTGCGGACTCTCTCGAAAATTCTCTAGAGGGGAAACATCTCGTTGCTCCCAGTACGCGATCGTTGTGATTATCAAAGAGCAAATAGGAATAATCACAGCAACGACGCTGACTGGTAGCCATGGAATCAAATAGGAAGATGGAGCTGCGTTCGTCATGTTCAACAAGACATCTTGCAGGAGTCTACCTAAAAACACTCCAACGATGAGCCCAAAGCATGACGCGAGCAAAGACAGTGTCGCTGTTTCAACCATCAGCGCCAAAAAAATTTGCCCTTGTGTTGCTCCGATACAGCGCAAAATAGCGAATTGCCGCCGACGCTCTAAAAAATTCATTCGAATAGTATTGAGCAATATGTAAAGTGACATCGCCCCCGCCAACGTCGTAGCAAAGCTCAAGCCCAACTCAGCCGATCGAAAAATGCTCGCCGCGCTTCCAAACGCGCTGGTCCGAACTGATGCGGTCAATTCGTTGATCAACATCAGCCCCAAATTTTGGGCGGACTTTTCCTTCACTGATTCATCCGTTTCCTCGATGAAGTAACGTATCCTGTCCACTTGCCCAACAAGTCCAGACCATTGTTGCAGGCCACTCAAATCGACGATGATCGATGGCTCAACAGCAAAGGCCTGCCATACCTCGTTGGGCACGACTTTGCGAACGGTAAGTTTTTGTATTTTTCTTCTAAAGAGAAGCTGCACTTCAGAACCTGCCTCCAGTTGCAAGGCTAAGGCAGCGTTCTTCGAAACGAGACACTCATTACTCGCGAGTGGCCCGACATCAGCAGCATCGAGATAGCTCAGCAAGACATTGCGATTTTCTGCGTTGTAAAAATCCGATGCCCCATCTGCTAAGGGAATGCCGAGCAGAATGCATCGCAATCGCTCTGCTTCGTGCCGTGCAATCGTTCCCCGGAACAGCATAGGAGCTTTAGCGCTGATCTCGAACGGTGGCTTCATTTCTGCAATGTTCGATGGATCAAACCGCTCTCCTCGTCGTTGATGAATATCAATAGCTGGGAGCCCTGCTGCCAATTGATTCAAACGATTATAAGAAGCCCTCGCGTTGTACGAAGCACATAACACGGCCACAATCGCCGTAGTCGCCGTCATGAGCCCCAAGACGATTAGAAAAAAACGACCCGGTCGCTCAAACCAATGACGAATAAAAATCTCTTTCATGTTGTAAAGGTCTTCGTGGGACGATCAACATGAGAAAAGAGAACGGTTTCGACTACGGTCCCGTCACGCATTCGAATCATTCGATCAGCTGCTTTGGCCACTTCTGGATCATGAGTCACCAGAATCAAGGTCTGATTGTGATCCCTTACCAAGGAGCGAAACAAATCGATAATCCGAAGACTATTGACGGAGTCTAATGCGCCAGTAGGTTCATCCGCCAAGATCACAGCTGGGTCGGTCGCGATCGCTCTCGCGATTGCAACGCGTTGAGCCTCACCGCCCGACATCTCTCCAGGCCGATGGTTAGCTCTTTGTGCCATACCGACTGCTTCCAATGCTGCGTCCGCACGCCGGAGACACTCCGATGCGGTAACACCATCCAGCTTCAGAGGGACACACACGTTCTCTCGGGCGGTTAACATCGGTAGCAACAGCCCTTTCTGAAACACGAAACCGATTCGTCTCCGCCTAAGTTGCGTCAATTGTGTCTCGGATAATCCAGCCAAGTCTATCGCTTCAAATAGAACGTTCCCCGTGGTGGCTTTGTCGATTCCACCAAGCAAATGCAACAGGGTGCTTTTACCACAACCCGATGGCCCCATAATCGAGACGAATTCTCCACGCTCGATTTCGACATCAACACCCCTCAAAGCTTGGTGAGAGGCTGTGCCACTTTGATAGGTTTTTGTAAGCCCGATCGCTCTAATTATGGTCGACATAGTTCCTTCTATTCGGTGCTATTCGGTGAGCTTTATCCCGGAAAAGTATCTCCCGCTCGTATGGACTCTACAACTGCCAAAACTTCCTTCGCAACCAAATATCTCAGCCATTTTGCATGAGTGACTGAAATCTCTTGTTCATCAAATCGGAAGTATAATCGGATGGAATCTTGCCATAGTGTAGCGAGAATTGCCAATTCCGTACCCGGACGAGTCGGTGGAGCCGCCGATAATCCCTCCAGTTTTGCGCCTCCTAACCAAACGTTTCCGTCTTTCTCTTGAAGACGATTGGGGAACCGTCTTAGCGGATCTCCTACGTAACTCCACACGAAGGACCCTGGCCTGGATCCCCAAAGTACCAAATTAGCTAACCATTTTGGCAACCGCTGTAGCCGATCTAACGCGTCCAAAAACAATCCAGCCAGCTTCCAGTCTTGGATCGCGTCAATATCCGTTTTCAAGGTTAAAAAATTCCTAAACCAATCTACGCACTGATCTCGCTTGCGTCTCAAAAATGCATACCCTATCCCATTGTGACACGGAACCCTTTGCTTGGAGGCTCTGATCATATTGACCGGTAGCACCGCAACCCAAGACCCGATCCCCATGAACCAACCCCGTTGCTGATTAGCAAAAGCCCTCAATGTCACCGCTAACAACAGATTATTCAAACTACCTCCGTGCTGCTGAGCGAATTCTCGCAATGTCTTGGCTACTTCTGGCGAAAACTCCAAGTGACTTAAACCAAAGCTCTGCCAGCGAATGACTTCTCGAACACTCTCACTCCACTCAGCATGTGCATCGATGCTATCACGCGTCGGATTCTCCTTTCGGTTACGACTTAAGCGACTCATGCGCCCAGGAAAAGCAAAGAGAAATTTCACTAACTCCAAGGCTAAAAAACGCATCGCCGTTCCGCGACTAACCGGATGTGGTATCCTCCGATCCATGATGCCGCGATCAACGAGTAGTTGAGGAGCAATCGT
The DNA here is from genome assembly GCA_046344995.1 of Pirellula sp. Lineage (GTDB taxonomy): Bacteria > Planctomycetota > Planctomycetia > Pirellulales > Pirellulaceae > JBKCUI01. The sequence goes on along the minus strand of JBKDKR010000007.1, from coordinate 161,385 downwards.
TCGACGACTCTCTTTCGCAGGTTGATCTGATTTGTCATTTTGTTCGCAACCATTTTCCACGGATGTACTGTCGTTGCTCATCCGCTCGTATTGAAAAAAGACATCAGAACAAAATTCCAACGCTCTCAATCCATCCGAAACGGCATGATGAAACTCCACGGCGACGGTCCAGGCTCGTTCCGATTCGATTGCATCTGGTTTCTCATTATAGATGCGCATGCGACAGGTGACACCAGTCATGGGGTTTATCGCATCTGACTCATAGCGAGCAGGTAGCCCCTCAGTTGGATCTCGTTCGTCCAGCATTGCCGAAAGATCTAAATCTCGTTTGCGCCATTCATACCGAGGCCATGCAGACGTAGGGACAGCGACGGAAGTCAACAAGGGATGCATCTCAATTGCCAACAGAAACGCTCGCTGCAATTGGGCGACGTTGAGATCACCTCGGATCGCAAAGCAAAAAACAAAATTCATGGGATGACGAGTAGAATGATCCGTCAACATGTACCACTCAAAAGGCGTTGCTGGCAACGCCTGTTCGCTTGACGGCTGGAAATCAGATGGGCCCATTACCCTCTGTCTCCTTATTAAGAAAAGCCTTCGGCAATTCCTCGGGATTACAAATCAAAACGTACCCTGAGACTCGGCTTTCGATCAAATCCCGAAAATGGGCTACTCCTTCCTGAATGGATATCAACGAATGCCCCGCTCGCTGAAGCGCCCACTGGCTACTGGCTCGCGCAGCCATGCCAACCTCTTCCCATCCTGGCCAACCAATTGTTAAACATTGAATATCAGACCAGCTATTATGCCTCTGCATTGCCATTTCACCGACCAGTCCATTTGCCCCCGCATAATCGACCTGACCGATTCCGCCAAAATATCCCGCTAAGGAACCCAATACAATAAACCATCGTGTTTGCGAGCAGACAGCCGCTTCCAGATTCACAGCACCTGAAACTTTGGATTCGATCGTATTTCGAATCGACTCATCTGACTTTTTAACTAACAAGGTTGTTTGTTCATATCCTGCCCCATGGAGCACTCCATCCATCCCGCCGCGTTGCATCTCAATTTTGTGGATCGTCGATTCTAATTCGTTCCGGTTTGCGACATCGATCTGATGGTAATGTGCTTCAATATTCAAGTCGTGCAGCAGCTTGAGATTTCGAGATAATTCTACTTCTGAATCAAAAGAGGCCGCTATCGCTGGCAGTGAACGCTTGTGGATCGCTCCCTCGCGCAGCAACTCCTTTCGAATAAGTTGAATTTCCTCCGCATCCGTTTCATACCAAGCTTTGCGTGGAATTGGGGTCCGACCGAGCAGCTCCAATCGCGCGCCATGCTCCCCTAAGTGCTTCGCCAAATGAAAGGTGATGCCTCGTCCACCTCCACTAATAATCCATCTGCTCCCTCGTACGAGGTCCGAAAAATGCCTGTGCTCTCCCACACACAGATTTCTAGTCACAGGCAGTTTGCGCAGCTTTTGGACTCGCCACACTCCGCGTTCATATCGCTGATGAACATGCAGCAGTTGTCTTGCTAAATTCTCTTTGTCGCCTTCCGTTGTTTTCACAACGGCCTTTATTTCCGTGGTTGAGTGAGGCCGATTTATCGAAGCACAGGCTCGCCTCGCAGATTGCACGTCGACCTCTAGATATCGAATCGGATACGAATCCTTTATTGCCTGTTTGTGTGTACCAATCTCGTTACTGGATTTCAATCGCCTCGCAATTTCTTCAAGCCATACCGATCGAGCTAACCCAGATAAACCTGGCCAATCATACCGCCACGGCTTCTCTAGATCCGTACATGCTATGATGAGTAGCTCGATGTCCTTACCAGTGACAGAATGCATGCCAGAGAAGAGTTTAACTTGATCCGATTTAATTCGATGAATTAATTTAGTGACCGCACGCGAAAGACCGCCCCCACCGCAACAACTATCGCGATTGTCGTCAACCTTTGTAAAATCGGACCAACGTAAATTTGATTTTTCGTTTGGTACGGTACCAACATAGGCTGGGGTCGGTTCCTCCCCCACACGCTCGCAGTTTCGGAGTAAATCGTCAATCTTCACCTTTGGCAGCAAATCTTCGTCAGAACTGTCCCATTCCCATTGATAAACACAGAATCGTCGTTGAGGTAAGGCAACTGGCGCTGTAACGTCGGATTGCGAGTGAACAGATTTGAAATCTAAGTCGGGTGCAGCAATTTGTTCGCATTCCTGGCGATCTAGATTACCATCCCAGCCTTGCATGAATCGATGAGCTCGTATCGAACTTTGATCACCAATATGCTGTACGGCATTATCTAAAATTTGACGTATTGTGGGCAACCCGATTTCGAGCATCATGCCGAACGGCCCTACGGGCATTCTCGTGACAGCTCTCCATGCGCGTTCGACATCTTCCGGATGGCAGACACCTCGTTCGACTAGCTCCATGGAACGCACGAGCAATGGGTGCAATAAATTGTTAAATATATACCCTGGATATTCGCGTTTAAGGACAATGGGAGTCAGTTGCATCCGATCGACCAAGTCCGCTAAACGCTCCAGAACAAACGCCGACGTTCGAGTGGCAGGCATTACATCTACAGCCGACGCAAACCATGGCGGAACGTGAAAATGAAATCCAGCGAATCGCTCTGGATTCGAGAACCCTCGAAAGATCATCGAAGGGGCTAGGTAGGAAGAATTTGAGGCCAGGATCGTATGCTCCGTACACACCTGCAACAGCGGTCGCAGCGCCTCTCGCTTCAGAGATAATGACTCTGGAACCGATTCCCAAAGGAGATCGACTTCTTTAACCAAGTTCAGATCGTTTTCCCACTCCAGTGGCAGATCTATACCGAATTGCGTTTCGAAGTTGCTTCGAGCCACTGATAATCGCTCTGCATTGGGCTCCAGACAAACGACTCTGAGGCCAACTCTGGCCATTAAAAAAGCGACTTGTCTACCGCAATGCCCCGAACCCAGAATGGCGGCCGATTCAATAGGTTTTGCAGCGGGGCACATCAACAAACGACATTTCTGAAGATAGACAAAAATCACAAGCGGAACAGAAAACAAGCCGATTTTACTTTGGGAAAAGCAGCCCCATCTCGCCCGACTTCCAAACAAAATCCATGGTTGGCCCCAACGGCTTGTTTGACTTTCATAAAGGCACTATTACTATACAGCCCAGTTATTTGACCTACAAGACTTTAACTCGGGGGCCTCTTTACCGTCGAGGTTGAACTGTTTTGGTTCCCTTCTACTTGCTAGGGAAACTAATGTAAACCGGAAGTGTTTTTTTGTGATGAGATTTGTCTTAATGTCGGGGCCGACAGGTTTGCTCGGCGAATATCTGCTAAAGGATTTGCTCCTAGCTGGATGGAACGTTGCCGTGCTCTGTCGGGATGCTCCAGGCAGCCGACCAAGCGACCGCATCGAGGATTTGTTGCACCGCTGGGAAGATCGATTGCGACTCGCCCTGCCTCGGCCTGTCGTCATAGACGCTGATCTGACGCAACCTATGTTGGGTATCAACGAGTCCGATTTAGCATGGATTAAAAGACGCTGCACATCTTTCCTGCATAACGCTGCGAGCCTGACATTTGAAGCAAACCGAGAAGATGGGGAACCATGGTTGTCGAATTTGGCAGGCACCCAGCATGCCATCGAAGTCTGCAAGGTGGCTGAGATTGGTTGTGTTTTTCACGTGTCGACGGCTTATGTCTGCGGGCGGCGTACGGGCAGAATATTCGAAGATGAGTTAGACCTTGGCCAGAGTTTTGCAACGGAGTACGAAGCCAGTAAATGTGCCAGTGAATTGGAATGGAAACAGGCCTCGTTCAACAACCTAACGATTCTAAGACCAGCGATTATCGTGGGGGATTCCGAATCAGGATACACGAGCACTTATCACGGTTTTTACGCTCCTCTGAAATCGATGGCGAACTTGCTGTCACAGGCCGCGAGATCGACTGTTTCAGCAAGTAGTCACGTCAACGGATCTCCAAGTGATTCACGAAATGGTATGGGCGAACAAAACCTGGACGCATCGCCCGTACCGCTCGAACCAATGCTGGCTGCTTTGGGCCTATCCGGAGATGAAGGAAAGAACTTCGTACCAGTCGAATGGGTTTCTAGGGTCATTACTGCCGTCGCTTCAACTCATACGGCTTGGAACAAGACGTATCACCTAACTCCGTCGCAGCGGGTCTCCGCCAGAGCCGCAGCCGTCGCTATGCAACGTTCCCTTGTGAAGTATTTTGAGAACAAGCAGAACGCTGCGGAAATGCCAAAGAACTCGGTAAACCCAAGCATAGTTACAGAATCAACCAACAATACCGATTGGTCGATGTTGGGTCGAGCCTTTTCGCACCAAGTCTCTGCCTATCAAGAATACTGGCGAGATGATCCGGTATTCGACGCAACTAATCGCATCGCTTTTGCCCACGCACATGATCGGGCCGATCTTGATTGCCCCGTCTTAGACGAGACCGTTCTTGAACGATTATGCGACTTTGCGATTCAATCCGGTTTTGGTTGGCCTAAACGACGCATCAAGCCAAGGACGGATTCTCTCAAAAAGTGGCTCGAAGAACACGGTCTGGAAGCAGGAGTTGTTGACGCGAGTTTAGTGCAGCTCAAGGCTCTCGGGCCAGGGGGTGGGCAAGCGGTGATCGGTTTTGATCAGACAGGAAAACTCATTTACGAGAATTACGTCGCTACCGAGATTCCGAGCGTGACGTTCGGCCTGACTCATCTCCGATCACGAGAATCCTTTTCGCAACTCGAGTCTGTGGGCCTAGCCTGGGTGCAACTGCCTGTTAATGTCGAAGAATTGAACCGCTCCGTATTATCGGAATTATCGGAGACGGAGTCTGTTATCACGCTTCTTGATCGTATAGCGGCGCAGTCATTTTCTAGTAATTCATTGACTATTGTGGCGAGGAATTGATCTTTCGATATACAGCTTTGGCTCAGATTGATCTGCACGAAATTAGTTAAGGAGAGAATAACGGCACGGATGGCTAAGACCTTTGCAAACGAAAAGAACCTTATCCATGTCGAGGACTCATTACGTTGAACCAATAGCAATCATCGGGCGAGGCTGCCATCTGCCCGACGCTCCAACGCTCGATGCATACTTGCAACTGATCCTCTCCGACACTCCGACCATTGCTGAAATTCCCGAAGATCGTTTTGATCGCGAGCTATTCTTTGACCCAACGCCCGGCAAAAATTTTAAAACGTATTGTTCTAAGGCTTGTTTGGTCAAGCCGATCCCGGAATCGAAGCAACGACAGTTGCCTAAAGCGTGGAAAAATCATCCCGAAACAGCGTTGCGAGATTTTCTTTCGGTCACGCGTGACGCCTGTTTAGATGCGGGGCGACCGCTCGAATCCTTTAGTGGCGAATCTGGGGGCGTGTACATAGGTCATACGCGTGGTGGATCTATTTCGGGAGATTTAGCGTACGCCAGCTACGTTGCTCAAGCGGCAGCACTTCTCGAGCAACTCCCTGAATTGGTACCCGGTGTCGACCGTGCCTCCTCGTCTCGATGGCGAGATCGCATGATCGAGGACGTCCGACGCGCGATGCCCAAGCGAGGCGAAGGTGCTGGCCCAGCCCTCGGCGCTCCCGTCGCGGCGATGGCTGCTTTGCAGATGCTTGGATGGGATGGTCCTTTCGCGGCGTTTAATGGCGCGTGTGCATCATCGCTACAAGCTCTTCATGCCGCCGTTCTCTCGCTTCAATCAGGTAAAATCGACATTGCTGTTGCTGCTGGATTGTCCTGTTGCCACAGTGACTCGCTTCTATTGTTCTCGCAGGCCCACTCGCTCAGCGGAACCGATACACGACCTTTTGATGATGCCGCAGATGGGCTCATTATCGGCGAAGGGGCAATCGTTTTACTTCTCAAGCGACTACCCGATGCGCAGCGTGATGGCGATCCCATTCACGGCATCATCCGAGGTATCGCGGTCGCCTCGGACGGCAAGGGGAAGAGTCTTTGGGCTCCTCGTAAAGAGGGACAAATGCTGGCCGTTCGTCGTGCCTATACCGATGAAGATATGATGCGGCGAATTCAATATGTCGAAGCTCATGCGACCAGCACTCAATTAGGTGACGCAACGGAAATGGATGCCCTTTCAAGCGTCTTTGGCTCCATTATTCCAAAGGGAAATCGCATCCCTGTGGGCAGCGTCAAAGCCATTGTCGGGCACACGTTGGAATCAGCGGGGCTTGCGGGTGTTCTTAAAGTCCTTCTTTGCATGGAACAGGGTATCGTTCCTGCCCACCAACGCATTCAAAAACTAAGCTCCAAAATCGCATGGAACGATATCCCATTCTATGTTCCCAATAAAACATTTGATTGGACCGCAGATCATGAAGGTCAACGTTGGGCTGCAATTAATGGCTTTGGTATTGGTGGCTTGAATGCACATGCCGTTATCCAATCAGGCCAACACAATTCTTCCTACACGAAATCGTCAAGCAATCTCAACGGTCCAAAGGCACAACCCAAAATCGCCATTATCGGCGCAGGCTGCATTCTGCCCGGCGCGTTAACCTGGGAGGCCTTTCAAGAACAGTCCCAGGCTACCAATAGAATCAAAGAGGTTCCCACCAAGCGATGGGTCTCATCTCCTGATAGCACCTCAACATTTCAATACCCAGTGGGTACCGTTCGAGGCGGCTTCATCGATGACTTCGAATACGATTGGCGTCGACATAAAGTGCAGCCTAAACAGATCAAAGGGGCGAGCCCGCTTCAATTCATGATTCTGGAAGCGGTCGATCAAGCCATTCGTCCCTCTGGAATTCTTGAAGATGCAACCCGACGCGAACGAACAGGGGTTGTTGTTGGCACGATCTTCGGTGGCGATTTTTCAAATCAGTTGCAGGTTGGTCTTAGGATTCCTGACATGTGCCGCCGGCTCCGCAAGTTCTGGGAAGAAGAGGGCTACAACGCCGCTGCGATTGAACAGATGACGAACACATTTCAATCCTTAGTGCTCGATCGGATGCCTGCTTTCTTCGATGAAACAGGTAGCTTCACAAGCAGCTCTCTTGCAAGCCGCATCACGAAGAGTTTTGATCTTATGGGTGGTGCAGTCGCCGTGGATGCTGCGCATGGGGCTTCTGGTGCGGCACTCAATTACTGCGTTGATCAACTTCATGCGGGCAACGTTGATTACATGGTCTGCATCGGAGCTCAACAAGATATGGGACCGATGAAGTTCGAGGGCTGGACTGCTAACGGTTGGCTTCCCTCGCCAAACGACTCTAGCGGTGCGTTTCCGGGCGAAGGTGCGGCCGTCATCATCCTGGAAGCAGTCCGCTCCGGCAACTCCCCCACCAAACGGCCGATGGGTTGGATCCGAGGAGTTGGTCTTTGCCACTCTGGAAGGGGCTACACCAATTTCCGTGGCTCCCTCGAACGGGCCATGCGGTCGTCGCTCCAGAACCCAGATTGCGATGGATTGGCTCGGGATGGTTTTTTCCGATGGAGCCCAATGGGGGTTCCCAGCATCGACCAGCCGTGCGAATTCGGTACGAGAGCTGCGGATTCCGCCCCTATTCCCAACACAACAGCCGTATCTCGGTTCGGACACCTTACCGGCGGTTCGGGAATTGTTGAGTTCCTAGCCAGTCTCGCCCTATCGGCTCAAAACCATTCGCAGTCTCATGAAAAAAATATAAAAACAAAAGACACATACGTGACGGATCGAATTAGCATCGGTAGTCCGTGGGAATGTATCTACAGCGTTGTGCTCGACACCATGATGGAAGAAAATGTCAAATAGCGAACCTCTTAAACCATATTCTCAACCGAATCTACGTGAAGTCCTCGACGATGGCATCATCCATTTCGATGCGACCGGAGCCCGCCGCGAAGCCATGCGACGAGCCGCTGCCAACCGAATCGAAGGCTCCTCTCACAACGGTTCGAAAAATGGATCAGCTCATGTCGTGTCGAACTCGAACGGGCATCGCAATGGAAACGGGCAATTGCACGCAGCGGTGGCCCCGACCGCGACCCAGCCTGTAGCCCAGCCTGCTCCACTCTCTCGCATCGCTCCCGAATCAACCATATCAGCGCCTGGACCGAAAAACCAATCGGGCGTCGCTTCGTGGAAAGAACGCGTTCAATCGGCGATCGGTATCAGCACACAACCTGCTCACACACCCAAGTCCTCGCCTCAACCAACGCTCACTCAATCCGCACCAGCGGCTTCGCCTGCACCTGCCGTTTCACCAACGCCAGTTGCACCAACCATCTCTGCCCCCCCCAAGACTACCACACTCTCGAATACGATTCAGTCCGAGTCCACACCCTCCGCCTCAATCGGTGTAGCCCATAACGGATCTCAGCTTTCGCGAGACCAAATTCGGCACTTCTTGGTCGACTTCGTGATGGAGCAAACGGGCTACCCGGAAGATATCGTTTCGGTTGACGCAGATTTAGAAGCCGACTTGGGCATCGATAGTATCAAAATCGCGCAGATGATCGGTGAAGTAATAGAACACTTCGGACTTGATGCTAAAGCGCTCCAGCGCACATCGGCCGACAATTACAAAACGCTCAACACCATTATCGATACGATCGCATCGCTTGGCGGAACGAACGTTGACGGTTCATCTGCGGCACAACCATTAACCGCAACGAGTCCTACCAAACAGCCCCTCGCGGTTGCCCCCGCTGCATCACATATTGCAGAGGAACCGTGCGCTCCAGAACTAGCTGGTTCTGACGAACGACGTCAAGTCATGACCAAGTTCCTCATCGATTTTGTTATTGAACAAACCGGTTACCCCGAGGATATCGTCTTACTGGATTCGGACCTTGAAGCAGATCTCGGAATCGATAGCATCAAGATCGCCCAGATGATGGGGGAAATGAATGATCACTTTGGACTTACGATAAAGGACTACGATGGGCGGACCATGGATGATTTCAAGAGTCTTGGTGCCATCATTTCGCACCTTACGAAATAGAAAAATCCAACATGATCTCTAACGCCACGAGCAATCGCGCGGCACATTCCAAGCTTCCCGCAAATCAGCGTCCCCTCGCAATCGTAGGCATGGGTTGCAGGCTACCCGGCGGTGGTAGCTTGACGGAGTACTGGAACCTGATTGCATCAGGACAGAGTGCCATTAGAGAACTGCCTTATCACAGGCTAGATCAATCGACCTATTACTCACCTGAACCATGCGTACGGCCTAGAACCGTAACGCGACTCGGCGGGATCGTATCCCCGTATCGTGGTGTTCGCAATCTATACCATCTGACCTCTTCGGAGATAAGGCAGTCCGACCCGGCACACTTGGAACTCTTTGGTGTGATGGAAGACGCCGTGGTGTCGGCTGGTTGGGATGTTGAGAATTTCGAATGCAAAAAAACCGGCGTCTATCTAGGACACACACGTGGCACGGGTCGTTGCGGTGAAATCGTTTACCGCACGTTGGTGCCTCAAACAGCTCAGTGGCTGCGCGAACTTGATGAAATCGCAAGCCTCGATCCAATCCAACAAGATCGTATTATCGCCAGGATCGTTGCCGATGTTCAAAACCGATACGTTGGATTCGACCACAACCGAAGCGAGCGTCTCGCGGCCTTCCAAGCTGCTTCGTTAATCTCGAAAGGCTTTCGACTCAATGGCCCGAGTCTATCACTCAATGCCGCTTGCGCATCTTCCCTGGCAGCACTCAGTTACGCAGGAGAGGCGCTGAGCGTTGGCGACATCGATGTTGCCGTCGTTGGATGTGGATCATTCGTAGAATTCGATAGCCTCGTCTTGTTCTCCCGCGCTGGAAGTGTGTCCAAAACCGGTTCGAGACCCTTTGATGCAGGGGCTGATGGCTTGATCCCCGCCGAAGGCTACGTCATTCTTCTGGTCAAAACTCTAGAAAAGGCCTTGCAAGATGATGATTCCATTATGGCCATCATTCGCGGCTTCGGGTATTCCTCAGATGGAAAAGGAAAAAGCCTTTGGGCACCTCGCGAAGAAGGCCAAATCCTGGCCATTCAAAGAGCCTACGGCAATTGCCTGACACCGACTAGGCTTGGATATCTCGAGGCCCACGCGACAAGCACGGCTGTTGGCGATGCAACGGAAATGCGTGCCCTCGCTCGCGCTCTTACCGCTCCTTTGGCAGGTTGCCCAAAAGTCCCAGTGGGAAGCGTGAAGGCTAACATTGGACACACGCTCGAGACTGCTGGTTTGGCAGCGCTCGTCAAAGCAGTCCTCGCCATCCAACACGCTCAAATCCCACCTGTTGCCAACGTAAAGACCCCCAATCCGAATATCGATTGGGACAATAGCCCTCTTTATCTGCCGCGAGAACTAAGCTCCTGGAACGCGAACCCGTCACAACCCCGACGCGCAGGGGTCAACGCATTCGGTATCGGGGGATTGAATGCTCACGTGATACTGGAAGAATTCCTCTCGGATCAAGCCGATCGGTATTTTCTTCCTGACCCTGAATGCGATACCAATGCATCGACCGCATCCTTACGTTCACCTCAGGCATCATCCTCCCGCGCAGCCAACACAACCGAAGATCTTAGTCAACTCGTAGCTATTGTCGGCGTAGGAGCCATCGCGCCGGGAGGCAAAATAGCGGAAGAGTTTTGGCATGCGACCAAAGACGGTGCGAAACATCTTTTCGAGCCAATCGAAAGACGATTGGCCCCTGAACATTTGGATTCGAGTAAACGTTGGCCCGAGAAACTCGTTGGTGGTTTCATTCAAGACTACCAATACGATTGGCGAAAACATAAAGTTGCGCCGAAGCAAGTTGCTGACGCGGACCCACTGCAGTTTATGTTGCTCGATGCGGTCGACCAAGCGTTTGTGGATACCGGCATCACCCTTTCGCCTGAACTAAGAAAACGGACCGGTGTCGTCATTGGCAGCGTGTTTGGTGGAGAATTTGGCAACGCCTTGCAAATGGGACTTCGTTTGCCTGAATTCTCTCGATTGATGGAGACCTATCTTAAGCAGGCCGGCTTGTCTCAGGATACCATCGAATCTCTGATCGATCGCTATCAAACGCTGATTCTATCTCGTATGCCCGCCCTAAACGACGAGACAGGTAGCTTTACCAGCTCGACTCTCGCGTCACGAATCACCAAAACCTTTGATGTTATGGGAGGTGGTTCTGCCATCGATAGCGGCAACGCTTCCGGATTAACTTCATTGCAAATCGCTGTAAATTCTCTTCGCTCGGGCAATGCAGACTTGATGGTTTGCGCCTGCGGTCAACGAAGCATTGGACCATTTAACTATGAACTACTTTGCCACTCTGGTGCATTGAGTCCTACTGGTAAAGCATCAGTCGGATCAAACTATAGCGATGGACTCATTCCCGGCGAAGGTGCTGCAGTCGTTGTTCTGAAACGACTGGACGAAGCTATCCGCGACGGAAACAAAATCTACAGCGTTATCAAAGGCTTTGAACAAGTTCAATTGCCAAGTGTGAAGCAAGCCTTTACAGCCCTCGATCACTCCTTGTCAAAATGGCTTGCACCAGGCGAGTTAGCTTACGTCGAGGTTGACGCCAACGGATGCTCCGAAGCCAATGACGAGTTCTATGCGATCCAGTCGGAACTAACCTTTCAAAACCAATATCGTGTCCCTGTCGCAGCACTCAAAGAGCAAATCGGCGAAACGTGTGGTGCATCGGCCTTGCTAAGCGTCATTCGCGCAAGCAAAGCGCTGCAGAGAGGGGTTCTTCCTGCCACATCATCGGCAGACGAAAAACGACTGCCTCGTCATTTAGAGTCGTTGTCCTATTCCGAAAACAAATGGGATCCTCAATCCAATACTCGTGCTTCGGTCATCGTTCACTCGAGCAGCGATGGGCTTTACAGCGGGGTCGTGCTCGGCAACTTAGCGTCCATACTCAATGCACCTTCGTTATCGCACTCATCGAGCACTGACGAGCTTCATCCCGCATGGCAAGAACAGAAAATTAATCTGTCCGAACCCGCTGATCAAACAGCCATTTTCCGCTTTGGTGCTGATTCGGTCTCCGAACTCTTGCATCAATTGCAAATAGCGATCGCCGATCCAACGCCATTTCTCGCTGATCATTATCGCCGACAGCAAGACATTGATCTCGTCTCTAGCGACGATCCGAGCCTGCCTCTCATATATCGACTCAATATCGTGGCGGGCAATCGAAAAACACTTAAACAGAAAATGTCGCTCGCCGAGAATGCTCTCTCGCAAGGCAAGAGTATTACCGCATTACAGAACCAAGGCATCTTCTTCGCTGAACGCGGAAGCCATCCTAGATCGAAGATCGCTTTTGTATTCGCCGGACAAGGATCGCAGTATCCCAAAATGCTGGCGTCTTTTCTCAAGCATCCGTTGATCGATAGCCAGCTTCTCAGTCAGATCGAACTAGCGACCCAAAAATGGGTGGGGCTGTCCTTTGAAGATCTTGTCCTGGATCGTGGACGAAAACTGGGTACCGATTTGCTTTCAACGCAATTCGGGATCTTGGGATGCGAGGTACTGCTGCTTGATGTTCTTGAGAACATAGGAATACAACCCGATTATCTCGCGGGGCACAGCTTTGGCGAATACGCAGCCATTTACGCATCGGGCAGTCTGGATGTCCCCAGCGTTTTCGAAGCCGCTTCGTTCCGAGCGCAAGCGGTCGCACAGGCGTCGGTCATCTCAGGCCAACTCATTTGCCTTTTCTGCGATGAAGATACTGTTCTAAGAACCATAAACGAGTTAGGCCTCAATGCCTACATTGCGAACTGTAACTCTCCGCAACAAACCGTAGTAGGAGTACCTAATGAATCGCTTAACGATGTTCGCAAAGCGTTCGAAGATCGACGAGTGCGTATCATCACGCTTCCGGTTCCGTTCGCGTTTCATACTCCGTTGATGGCTAATGCATCGGCTATCATGGAAGACCGTGTTGCCAAGTTCCCAATCAATACTCCGAAACGTCCTCTACTCAGTACCGTTACGGAATCACTGGAAACCAACCCTGAAAATCTACGAAAAAATCTATGCGATCAATTCGTTAAACCTGTACGCTGGACGCGATTGGTTCATAGTCTGCGTCAAGAAAACACGACTCTTTTCATCGAGGTCGGTCCAGGACAAGTTCTCACGGGATTAACACGCAGTATTTTTAAAGGTGACGAGGATGTCTACTGTGTAGCGACGGACGATCCTCGCACGACTACGGAAGAACAACTGCTCGCAGTGCGTGCCGCGCATGAAATTCATCTTCATCGCGCGAGAACACAAGAATCTCACAACCCGGTTGCCAAATCTCTTCCTACCGGAGTCGATCGAAAATCCAAAGATACGATAGCGTCGAACGGCCCATCTCAAAGCACTCCCCTTGTACGATCTTCAATTCAGACCTTTCCTAACGAACCTTTCTCGCATCAACATCGAGACGATTCAATCGACATGGATGACAACGGACACCATTTAAACCGACTGATTTATCAACCGCTTGGTTCGGAGGAGTTGGGCTTGCAAAGAACCGCTGCAGCCTCAATCTATTGCGAAAGTTCACCGACATCGACCGCATCCGGCGTTCCAAAGGCGGTGCTCATGGAAGATGAGAAGACCGCTTGGGATTCACTCGCACAAGAGTGGCGCATTAACGAGAATGCTACGCTTCGACTTAATGCGGTCCGTGAGTCGCAAACCCTACAAAGCCGTTCGCATCGTATCACCGTAGACCAAACTCATGTCGTGGTTGATCGATATGACATATCCTTACCGACATCGAACGAAGATTTATTTTGGCATGCATGCACACCGAAATCCGGTCTCCGATACGTCGTTCTGAAACGTCGTGGCCAACGCTTTGGCACACTCGGCATGAACGAAAGTGGTCTGGCGATTAGTGGCCTAGCACCTCAGCATTCCCACGCACTGAGTTTAACAAGCAATGGCACTCCATTGCTAGGTGAGGTGATTGAATCGACTCTGCGTAGTTGCCGCACCACCGACGAAGCCGTTGTGGCTTTAGAAGCGAATGAAGCCTGCCGAAATTTCTCTTGGCTCGTGACCGATCACTCTGGCAGGTCAATAACACGACAATGCACCGAACCCAATTCATCCTTTAAGCCAGCCCGTGCGGCAATCAATGCTGGTGATAATGCAGGAGGTGAATGGCTCAAATCAGGCGAGAGTCGATTGGTCGTGTCGATGATGCCGAAAACATTGGAACTCAGATTCGAATTTCGAGCTGCCGAATTTAATACGACAACGGTCAAAGAGGTTGCCCTATCCGCTCTTTTCAGTGAGCTATCGATAGCTACCCCTCCGACCATCTCAGATACATCTAACAACTCCGTTCGTCACTCGACCGTTGTCACTGGTACCGATCAACATGTTTGGCAAATCGAGGTTTCTGCGAAAGAGCTTGCTGCGGCCGGCAATAGTCGCGACTCCTTACCGCCACTCGGGGATCATGATCGCATCTGCACGAGAATCGTACCAAAGCTGATCGCGGCACATGGAAGCGAAACCAAGGATTGGTACCGCAAACTAGCAAACGCGAAAGTCTTAATCCTCGGAAACTTATCTACCCTGCGAGAGAAACTTGAGATCAGGGGAGCATTTGTCACGATTTTTTCAGGATGGAGCTCCGCTGATGAGCTTTTGCAATCGTTCGCTTCCGCACGAGACAATATGGGATCATTCGATCATGTGATCGTTGCTCCCTCGTTCTTTAGCCATGTTGGCAACGGCGGAGCAGCACCAGCCAACTGCGTTTCTTCATTGCTCGATTTCGACTTTGACCGCGATATTCTTGCGATCTATCGACTGGCTCAAGAATGGTTTTCGGGGCTAGGGGATGCCTTGTCTCCCTCGGAACGCTCCTTCATTGTTGTTACGAAAATGGGGGGAGATCTCGGGCTGTCGGGCTTGAGTCCGCGCCATGTTGACGGTGCGTTAACCGGATTGTCTAAAGCCATGTTTCTTGAGCGGGCAGTCATGGTCGGTCCAGATGTGCGATCGCACGCCATCGACTTCGAGCCCGATGCGAACGAGGCATTGGTCGCGGAATGCGTCCTAAGAGAATGGGCTCAAGAAACGCGAGAAGCTGAGGTTGGATATCGATCAGGTACGCGTTACGTATTGCGAAGTGTTCAAGCCCCATTGCCTCGTCCAACTAATGCAAACACCAGTAACACTCATTCCAAACAATCGTCACCGACATTAACGCGAGAATGTTGGATTGTCACGGGAGGAGCACGAGGCGTCACCGCTGAGATTGCTAAGTCTCTCGCGAAACGATGTCGAGGTACCATTCATCTAGTCGGTTCAAGTCCGATTCCTTCTATCCCGAAGGAATGGTTGCAATATGACGACGTTCAGTTAAGAGCTCTTCGATCAGATATCGCACGCAAAGCAGCCGCCGAAAAACGTCCTGCGGCTGACCAATGGAATGCAGTCGAGAAAGCGATGGAAATCGAAAGAAACTTTCAGGTCATGCGCGATGCTGGTTTGAATTTCCAGTACCACGCATGCGATGTTTCTTCACTCGATGCAGTACGAGAGTTGGTTGCGAAAATTCATGCGTTAGGCGAACCGATTGTTGGCGTCGTGCATGGCGCTGGCTTCGAAAAGGCTAGCCGATTCGCTGGTAAAAAGCTCCCTCTTGTGCAAAAGACGTTCGAGTCCAAGGCGATCGGTGCCCTGAATTTGATGAATGCAACAGTAAACGAACCAGTCAGAACATTTGTTGCTTTCGCATCGATCAGTGGTCGATACGGAGCTATCGGTCAAACCGATTATGGTTCCGCTAATGAATGGTTGACTAAGATTGTTGCCAGGTATGCTTACCTCAATCCTCAATGTCACGCTGTCGCCCTCGATTGGCACTCGTGGGGCGAGGTCGGCATGGCCGCACGACCTGAAACCAAACACTCCCCCATGCTGAAAACCATGCGGTTCATGCCTGTCGATGAAGGGGTCGATCACTTCCTCTCTGAGGTTGAACTGGGCCAATCCAGCTTGGCGAATAACTCATCAACTAGTTCGATTGTTTGTCCAGCCGAAGTGGTCATCACCGATTGGCAATATCACAAACTCTATTTCCCTGACTCCGTTGTTCCTCCTACCGCAGTAGAACCGACGAATTCGCTCGAAACAACTCATGGCAATGGGCTGCAATTCGAACGTTGGGTGAAATCCGATGAAACATCATCGACCATCGATCAACTCACTGGCCTATGTGTGATTGTTGGCTCTAACAATGCGGCCAGGACTCTTTTAGATCAACTTCAGGCTCGTAATTGTCAAGTACTCTACGTTCCAAGCCCAACCAACCATGAGGACTACGAAAGACTTGCTGAGCTGCTCAAGAATCTGCCTGTAAGCAACCTGTTCTGGCTCTGCTCGCTAGATCTCGACGCGTACTTAGGACTAGGTTGGAAAAAAGAGCGGGACCGGCTCGATCTATTTGTATCTAGGCCTCAAGAACTTATCCTACGATGGGTTGAAAAACAGACCGAACAAGCTTGCAGGCTGGTCGTTGCGGGAAGTACTTTTCCCCTCGATGAGCACGACAAATTCTACGGCCAAGCGTTTACCCCAGAAGCGGGTTGGCTAAATTCTTTGTTGGCCGACAATCCTGCACTGCAGGATAAATTCGCAGTTTGCAAATCGGTCTGGTTGTCGAACCACATTACCGCAGCCGCCGTCGCCAACAGCCTGCTCAGTGAGTCCTTAATCGTAGATCGCATGACCAAGATCCATCGTTCCGATACTGGACGTTGGGTCGCAGACATGGTTCATGTCGATCAGCCCGATGCGAGCGAAATTCCTCAAGCCAACTCCCAGGGAACTTGGGTTCTTGTCGGCGAGAACGCATTGTCGGATCATGCCAGTATAGCAAAATCGCTTGGGCTTCCCGCTGCGCAACTCGCCTCCGTCAATGTCGAAGCTTGGATGGAACTACAACGGGAATTAACGAAGTGCTGCACCGATAAGGCTTTGCGTAATACCATTGAAGGGCAACAGTTCCGCATTTTGGTTGATTCAATTCAGTCGATTCGAGACCGATCTCAGGATACGATCACGGGAATCATCCTGTGCCTGCCATCAGGCAAAGCTTCGAATTTGCTCGGCGAAATAGAACTTACGAAACTTCTCTCTCAGTTGTTGTTGGCGACCCAACCCGACAACCTTTGTGATGTGGTATTGATCGCGGCTCAACATGGTAAGCTTGCGGTCACCGAAGAGTGGCTACGATGGCACTCGGTGCGCAGAGGTTTGCACTCGACACTGGTCACCGGTTACGGAAAATCACAAGATTCCGCCATCGCGGTTGCGTTGTTATCGCGTCCCGACCAACCCGGGTTGTTCGCCATAGAATACGCAAACAATCACTCTAATGTAGAGAACCAGTCGCCTAACAGTCTGAGAGATTCTGTTCAATATGCATTGAAGCCGGTTCCATCTAGAATTAACGATACGCTGGTCTGCGAAGTCCTAGTAGACCCCTTAAGAGATCCCTTTTTAACCCAGCATCGTTTTCGGGCTAAACCATTGATGCCACTCGTGGGAATTGCTGAGTTAATGGCACAGTCCGCAGCCTCCGCAGGACTGATGGACCCGCACCTTGGGATAACAGTCGAAAATCTCTTCGTAGAGAATGGCCTTAAGTTTGCTGACGATGTCGCGAAATCTCTCTTCATTAAACTAGAGGCATCACCGACTCATACGAAAGCGACGTTGTTTTACCCTTTCGTAGACTCGCGAGGTCGCACAGTCGATCCAGAACGTGTGGTAGCGACAGCCATTCTCAAATCGGTCACGTCAAAAGTTGCGTCACAACGATTGCCACACATTCCTATCGCTCCGTGGCACAATGTTGGCTACCCCGGCGAAGAAAGCGTGATTTACCATGGCCCTCCGTTCAGATGCCTGGAACAGACGCAATACTTTGAAAATGGAATCATTGCGACGCTTCGCGCCCAAGATCCATCGACCATGGGCGGAGCAAGATTGGGTACCTGGATTACCCCAATGGGAATAATCGATAGCTCACTATTCGCTTGCGGAGTTCTAGCATGGACCCGCAGTCCAGGCACCGTGGCCATTCCCTCGGGTATCGATTCGATAACCATCTATTCCCAATCGATAGCAGGGCATGTCTACCAGGGGATTTTCTCACTCGATGAATTGACCGCCAACGAAGGTCGATTCTCGGGAACCGTCCTAAGCCAAACGGGAGAGGTGTTGTTCGAGATGACCAGCTATCGAGCAACCCTCGTGAAATCAACACACTGATATCAACACAACAGTAACCTAAACCTAGATTGACAACATGATTGATTTACGAAACCGAGTTTCATTGGTAACAGGCAGCTCCCGAGGTATCGGTCGAGCCACTGCTTTAAAGTTAGCTCAGGCAGGCAGCGATGTGGTTGTTAACTATGTTTCTTCGAAAACCGCGGCGTTAGAAACGGCCAAGGAGATCAAACGTCTGGGCCGACAAGCTTGGGTGGTTAAGGCGGATGTCAGCGAAGAACTAGATGCCAGAGAACTTATCGGTTTCATTAATCGCGAAATTGGGCAACTCGACAACATCGTGTGCAACGCTGCGACAGGTGGATTCCGGAGCCTTTTCGACTCGGAGACGAAACACTTTGAACGCGCCATGGCGACTAATGTACTCTCCCTGGTTTATCTTGCCCGCGAAGCTCGTGATCTGATGATCAACCGTCCCTACCGGACTAAGATCGTTGCGATCTCGAGCCACGGTGCTGATATTGCTCTACCGATGTATGGACTGATCGGTGGCTCCAAGGCTGCCTTGGAAAGCATCGCACGTCACTTGACGCTTGAGGTCGGTCACCTCGGTGTTAATGTTAACATCGTAAAAGCAGGCTTGGTCAAGACCGATTCCACAGATCGCTTGCCGGGTGCCGAAGAAATGTTCGCTGGTCGAGTTCACAAATCCATGATGGGGACTCGCGTGCTGGAAGCCGACGATGTAGCGAACGCAGTCTTGTTTTTGGTTAGTCCATTAAGTGATCTCGTTCAGGGAGAAACGCTGACGGTGGATGGAGGCTCCGCAATCCATGTCTGACCAGCCCTCCGAGGGCCGCTTAGGTTTATCGACTGAGGCACGACAAGGTCTGTCTCGATATGTCTGGAAAGTAGCGATCCCTCGCGAGTGCGCGATTGTTGTCCTTGTTAATGCTCCATGGGCTTGGCTTGTCTTTCGAGGACGCGAGGATATAACCCACCTTGGTTGGGGCGGACTGATTGCCTTTCTCGGCCCGATGTCTTTTATTCTTCCCTTCTTCACAAGCTTTTTCGGTTGGATGACTGGAATCATTTTGAAACCGTATTTCGGATTTGCCAAAGTACACCTTTCGTTCCAGAATTGGATCCTGCCTGCCTCCCTGGTTGGGATTTTGAATGGGATACTGGGTGCAGTTACGACTGTTTCATGTCTCTGGGGTATGGATAGAATCGTTCCAAACCTGCGATGGAATACGTTTCAAGCGGTACTCATCGTTTCCATTGTTGCCTGTATGTTGGCTACCGTTTTTCATCCTTGGTGTATCCGACGCTCGCTTCAAACCTCTCGTTATCGCACATAGGATTCGGCCCCATGATCGCTAATTATTGCCGTTCGCTTTTTCTAGCCGTCATGTTGTCGCTAGCTGGTTTTCCGGTTGTAACCGCCCAAGAAACGAGACTGATTAGTCAGGATAACACTTCTGCAAATGCGACGACTCCAGAACTCGCTTCTCGATTTCCATTGCCATGGACGAAGGCACGTAATGAATTGGTTTCCTACTCACCGGCGAGCGAATCTAGTTTGCAAGTTGCCCAATCAAGCTTAGCTCAAACGCTCACCACCCTGAATGGCTTCTTCACTGCGAATGCGTCGTGGAGAGCCTTTCTTGAGTACGATGTACTGCTGCGAACATCGCAACAAAAGTTTGAGTCCGAATCTCAGATTATCGTATCTTCAGAGATTTTAAAGCGATGGGATGTTGCTGGAGAATCCCTCAATCTATCGCAGTTATACCTGGCCAGCAGACAACTACGAGAACGGAACGCTCTAGCTCAACAAAAGCTAAGGGGCGAAACGGCGCAAACTCGCAAGAATCGACTCGATTCACTCGCGAAAGCGTACGCATTGTTCGCCAACGAGCCAAGCAGTGAACGTCAAGTGGAGTTGGTAAAGGTGCTGCGAGAATGCGAGTTAGTAGGTCAAGCCCCTGATTTAGTTCGCGAGGTTCGTAGAATCTGCTTGTTTCCTAATTTAGTTATCAAAACCCCGCGATCGAGTCTTGTCGCAAACGAATCGAAACCCATACGCGAAACATTCTCTACCTCTGGTACCTACAATCGAATGCAAATGAACGGTACCGGCTCGATGATAGGTACGCAAAGCATACGATTATTACCTAATGCTAACGCCGTGGAATGGGAGATTACACTATCGGGTACCTCGCAAGCAACCAGTCGAGGAGCTATTGCGGAAGTTTCAATTCAATCGACTTCAACAGCTCCAATTACAGCTGCTAAGCGAGTCACGCTGACGGGTTGGGGACGATGGTCATATGGACAATCAGTGGCTTCAGCGCCGACGACGATTCGCTATGACTCAATCGTACCTAATTCGCGTGGCATCGCGCGGCAGCGAACCATTAGTGAAGTGCAAGCGTCGAAACGATCCTCGGAATTACAAGCGCAACAAGAAACGGAGAGAACACTCATAAACAGACTAGATCGTTCTGTAGAATCGTTTACTCGGCAGCTCGATTTAAGCCCGTTGGTACAATTAAGAAATACTCTGATCGCTACAACTGCAGATTTGCTAACAATAGAGCATCAGTCATCTGCGGAAGATTGTACAATTTTCATGCAGTGCTACGATCATTCGATTCCCAACTTTGCTCAAACGGTACCACCGAGAGATGCAATTGGCGGAACGGTTGCTTCCATTCACGAATCGTTGATCAGTCTCCTTCTGCAATCAAAGCTGATGAAGTCGCAGTTGGGCATTACGGTAAAACCAGCTGGAGAGGCAGATAAGTCAAATCCGGATTCCCCAACAGGATTCGTTGGGACTAATGTAAAACTCGTCTTTCACCCTTCATCAGCGATACAAGCAACATGTACCGAAGAAGGATTCAAAACCATTATTCGCTTAAAGTCGATTTCCGATGGCGATACGGTTATCGAAAACTGTCGGATCGAGTTGGATTGGGATCTGACTCTTACCCGATCTGGCCTCAACATGCGTCGTAAGGAGAGTATAAGAATTCTTCCCATCGATTTCGTATCAGGACGCGATCGTCTAGGCCTGAGACAGGTATCAACCTATCGCGCGTTAGAACGATCATTGCATGATGCGATAGGACGGGAACAAGTATTGGATTTACCTCAAGCTTTGGTAGGAAAGCTGAATTCCGAGACCGCTAAAGTTGTTACCAGACTTGGCTGGTTACAGTTGGCCAGTCCCTTATAAAGTCGCGACGCTGGGGGGGACTAAACTGGTTGCGTTCCGTTACACACGGGATACTTTGTGCATCCCCAGAATTGATTACCGGCATTGCGTCCCTCTTTAGCGGTTCGCAATGCCATCTGACCTCCGCAATTCGGACAAGCGGGTATAGAAGCAGTGTTGGTCGAGTTCGATGGAGCACGATTTTCGGACCGTTTTTGCAACCGAGCGGTTGCCAACTGTTCGCTGTATCCACCCTCGTCGATAAAGAGTCGTTCGAGTGCATCGATCTGCAAATCGAGCAAATAGTTAGCCTGATGAATTAGGCAGATGACCGCATTGGCACGAACTGCCGCATCGCTATGATCCAGCCATCGGGAATACAAAGACCAGCGTTGCTGGTCTGAAAGATCGGTCAGATCAGTCCGACCCGACTGATCTCTTAGATCCGACTGATCTTTTCTCCACTGCGAAGCAACGCTTCGCACCGCCGAAGCCTCTGGGCTATTAGGGGCCCAGAGAGTCAATCGCCGATGACGCAAAAAATCCTCATAGTCGAGAAGCAATTCTTCCAGGCTCGCGCGAGCTACATTCACGAGACGTAGTTCAGTCTGAGAAGATGTAGCGCCGGCGCGACTCCCCTCAGCGATGTTTTGTCGACCGGAGCGAGCGGCCTGGACCATTTGGTCTACGGTACGGGATTTACGATCATCGAGAAATTTTTCGCAGAACCAGACCGTCGCATCGTAGATGATGGTCGTCGTCTGAAAGGAGGCCAGTTTCCGGTACCCTCCACTTTTGCGAATCCGAGCCATTGCGTGATCTTCCCCAGAAAAGTCTGACGTCCCGTCAGACATTATAACAGATCAGTCGGATCAGTCGGATCGGTCGGATCAGTCGGATCAGACCGATCTAATAGATCCGACCGATCTGTCTGATCCGACTGATCTAAAACACCTGATTGCGGGAAAACCCGCATGCGGTATCCTAAACAGCAGTCCCACTGCCATTCCCCCTCCCACCCCATACTCTCATGAGCCTATCTGCTGCTGTTGTAAACTTTGCGCCCACCAAAGGGTCCGTCGAACTTCGCGATGTACCATGCCCCGCCATCGGCGAAGACGATGTTCTCCTCGAGGTCTCAAACGTTGGCGTATGCGGCAGCGATCTGCACCAATGGACCGCAGACCACTCCTGGCCTGTGAACTACCCTGTCGTTCTTGGTCACGAATTCAGTGGCACCATTGTCGAACTCGGGAAACGAGTCTCCGGCTGGCAAGTTGGCGAGCGCGTCGTTAGCGAAACCGCTGCCATCATCGATGCTAATAACCCGATGACCAGACAAGGTCGCTATAACCTGGACCCGACTCGAAAAGGATTCGGATACGGCGTCAACGGCGCGATGACTCGCTATGTCTCGGTTCCCTCGCGCATCTTGCACCATGTGCCGGACCATCTTCCGATGGAATATGCGTGTTTGACCGAGCCTTGCTGCGTAGCCTACAACGCAGTCGTTAAGAATGCTCGAATCGAACCAGGTGATCGAGTCGTTGTGATGGGACCCGGTACCATTGGGATCTTGTGTGCTGCGATGGCTCGCTTGTGCGGCGCAGAAGTGGCCATCGTGGGTCTCGAATCGGATCGCAAACGGCTCGAGGTTGCCCAAAAGAGTTACGGCTGCACGCCAATCATTGGCAACGCAAGCGAGTGGGCTCGCGAGCGAGATGGCTTAGGCGCAGATGGCGTCATTGATGCTGCGGGTGCGAGTATCACGCTAAAGCTGGCTCTCGAAATCGTGCGACCTGCGGGCTGGATCAGCAAAGTGGGTTGGGGACCGCAGCCGCTCAACTTTAGCTTGGATCCACTCGTTCAGAAAAACATCACCTTGCAAGGCAGCTTCAGCCACCACTGGACCATCTGGGAGCGAGTTATCGCGTTACTCGCCAGTGGCCAGCTCGATGTGAAACCGATCGTAGGTGGCATCTGGTCCCTCGATCAATGGCACGAAGCATTCGAAAAAATGCACCACGGCGAAGTGATCAAATCGGTGCTCAAGCCACGATAGTCGACAGAGCGTGAAACTACTGATCGCGGTACTTCGTCTCTAGGTAAGAGGGAAGATTGACGGGCTGATCCAAAGGTATCGTAAAGCCTTTGGATTTTAACAATTCGATCGCTTCCGGTTTGTCTTGCAAATCCGAATTGGCGATGACGCCATCCTGTTCTTTGTTTGTTTTCTTCAGCAGATCTCGCCACTCTTCAAGTGATTCCAAATAGCGTTTGAGTGCAACCCCATCTGAAGCACTCTTCATTGGTTTGGGGTCTCCATAAACAGTTTGGTAGACCAGCATCTCACATAGTCTTAGCTGGAGCATTAAAGCCTGGGTCTGCTCCCATAATTCAGTTTGCGTTTCTGTAGTTAGAGAGGACACAAACGCCAACTCTGCAGGTTTACCCTCTCTTCCATCACCCCAAAATCTCTCCACAATGCGGAGAGGGTATAGTGCATCAACGGAGTGGTAGAAATCGTAAGCCTTGACGGATTTAGGAAGCAAATCAATGCTTAGATCGACAAAGTAGATGTGCGGAGTTTGTTTTATTGTGTTATCAGGAAGATTTAACAATGCATGCGCAAGATCAACGTTCCAATTCATAGAGAACAAGTTGTATAGCTTTTTTCTCGTTGCATAGTCTTGTTGCCAAACGAAGCTTAAGCGTTGTTGAGATGGGACCTCCGAGAGTAACTTCTTGTATTCTGTTATTATATTCGCTTGAGTACTAGTCGGCAATTTATACAGAGCGTGCATCAATATATAAGTGGCAAAAACTCTGCTTTGAAAACTATCGCTGCGAGATTGATAGACTCTCTCTGCGACCCGTTGGATGTATTCATGAGAGTTGTAACGACCGCGTCCAATATGACTCGAGCTGTAGCCAGCTACGAGTTCTTCATACATAGTACGTTCCAAATACATCGAGTCATAGCGATGGAGCAGTGACGGGTAATGAAGCTCAAGTTCTGTTACCCAATCATAAGAGCCTGCAATATAATGAAACCAAGTTCTTGCATCGCCTACGTTGTCTGCGAATTGTTTTTCGATCCACTCGACTATTTTCGATAGATGACGGCTTGTTACCATGTTAGCCTGCACTAGCTCGAGGAGCAGTTTACGCTTTTCATCCTTATCTAACCCTTCAAATCTTTCGAAAATAGTTTGTGAAATCCTCGGATCAGTCCAGTCCCTCAAAGCTTTCGATTGACTGTTAAGTAGATTCTCGCAGAACTCTTCAAAAAGAGATTGCTCTGCAGAATGGCCTAACAACACCACTAACGCCTGCGCCGTTTCGTACGGCAGTTTGCCATCCTTCTGTCGCTCGTAGATTTCTAACCACTCGGTGAGATTTTTTCCTTGAAAGCGTGCTTCAATAGCCGACGCAGCTGGCGTTGGGATCGCAGGTAGTAGTTCAGCATCGACCACTACTTCCTGCGTCTCATTTCGTTTCAGTCGAACCTTAGCAACGACGGTCTCCCCTTTTGAAACGACGAAAGTGTCATTCTCAATAGAAATGCTGTCGCTGGGACTGTTGAGCTCTAGCGAGTACTTGCCTGCAAGTAGTTTGGTCACTTGCGGACCGACGTCCACTTTGAGCCGCTGCTCGTGTCCGTCTTTCGCCCTAACAATCTTCAGCTCACCCTCTGGCAACTCGGACTCGACAAGGAGCATCCCTTCCTCAACTGGAATCTGCAAGATGATCCCCGCAACAAACGCAATGGGAAGCAACCCCAATGCAACTAACCCGCCGTAGCGTCGCCATCTGTTGGGTGGTTGGGATGGAATCGTATGCTGTTGAGCAGCGGGGGTATCGGGGACATTTTCATTCAACCCCTCGCTGTCGTGCGTTGGTTCAAAAGGCAATTCCTCAACCGATTGCGATGTTTGCCCCAATTCGATCAATCGCCTTAAATTCGTTCCTTCTGCTAAACGTGTCAGTTGCTCAGCAATACTCTCAGCATTGATCGGCCGATTGTTAGGATCGGTTGCCAATAACCGATCGACAATTTGAACTAGTTCCTCCGGTGCATCGTTCCGAATAGTTCTCAAACTCGGCGGCGCATGATGCGCGAGTAGACGCAATTTCTCTAGCGGCGATAGATGCGGGGTTGTTGCCAAAGGAGCCCGACCGCACAACAAGCGAAACATCGTAGCCCCTAGTCCGTAAAGATCAGCTCTATGGTCAACTTGCCCTGCTCGCTCCGCTTGTTCGGGTGCCATGTAATCGAGCGTTCCCAAAAACTGCCCGACCGACGTGAGCTCGCTTAGTTCGTCGTTCCATCGATCAAGTTGAACCAAACCGAAATCGAGCAATTTGATTCGCCCCTCTGTATCTAGCATAATGTTCGAGGGCTTGATATCTCGGTGAACTAGACCTTGTTCGTGCGCGTAGGCCAATGCCAATGCAATTTGGCGACCGATCTCGGAGACATCACAGACGGAAAAATCTTCAATGAGACGACTTAGTTTCGATAGATCGAATCCGTCCACATATTCCATGACCAGATAGTGCAACGAACCTTCTTGCCCAGCGTCGGAGGCCGTGACGATGGAGGGGTGGTGCAAACGACCTATAGCCTCGGCTTCTCGTCTGAATCGGGATTGAGCCCGAGAGAAAGATCTGGGGACGCAGAGCAATTTCATGGCAAACTGCCGACGCAATCGAACGTGTTCCGCTAAGACAACCGCCCCCATGCCACCATGGCCAATCGTTCGTACAACGCGGTAAGGCCCAATCAGCTTTGTTGGTGGTAACCAAGATCGCCAGGGATAGTAATCACTCTCTTCATCGTACTCCTGAGCAGAACGAGCATGCGTCGCCGGTAGTCCATCGTTCAAGTAACAGAGGTCTGGCGAGCCCTGATGATGCAACGCGAGTTTGATGTCGGCAGCGAGCAAATCACGCAAAATGTCCACTTGTTCGTTGGCGGTTTCGAATCGCTTAAACATAGCCATGCACTGCGAGCAATTTTGCAAGTGTTGTTCGATCGTTTCCACTTCATGATCGGCAGCGAGTCCTTGCCAATAGGATCGCATCGTGTCAGCGGATAAACACTCCGTTTGAATGGTCGCTTGGTCGTTCACTCGTACGATTCCTAATTGAGAACTGATTGGTGCTACACTATACTAGGACGAAATCCGCGTGACAAAATTTCTAAAAGTCTTCCCAATGCCATCGACCGATTCGACACGTCCCAGTCTGCTCGAAGGGGTGAGAAACTCATCGCCGAATGCTTGGTATCAATTGTTTGGTATCTATTCCCCACTAGTGCTGGCGTGGGGCAAGCGATTAGGCTGCAATCCCGAAGAGTGCGAGGATTTATCGCAAGAAGTCTTCCAAACCGTATCATCGAGCATCCATCAATTTCGTGGTGATGGCCAATCGGGAAGCTTTCGCGGCTGGCTGTGGCGGATCACGTATCGCAAATGGATAGACCGCACTCGTCAGGTTCGTGATGAACTACGAGCGGCAGGTGGAAGCACGGCGGCGGAAGAGTTAAATCAATTCGCTGACCCCGAAGCGAAAGGCATGCCTGAACCGAGCACTCCCGATCTGCTGGGAGCCATCTTGCAAAGGGGAATCGAGATCGTTCAGAGCGAGTATCAAGAGCGACACTGGCGGGCGTTTTGGTTGACCGCGATTGAGGGGCAGTCCACGGACATTGCAGCCGACAAATTGAATATGTCTGCATCCATGGTCCGGCAATGCCGAAGCCGAATCCTTCGCCGACTACGACAAGTCATGGGCGATCTGGGGTGAGCCCGTGTTAAAACGCTCGGCGTTCTTCCATGCGGATGTAAGCGTCGGCGCAGCGAAGTGTTTCTTTTAAGTAGGCTGTGGCGGCTTCGATGTCTAATGTTGCCGTGCAGGAAAAGATATCGACGCAGACGGCTCTATGCTCGGGCCAAGTGTGAACGGCGAAATGCGACTCCGCAATGACTAGCACTCCCGTTAACCCGTGGGGAGAAAACTCGTGAAAACATCGCTGTACCACCGTCGCTCTGGCTAGCTTGGCTGCGTGGACCATGATCGACTCAAGCTCGCTGGCTTTGCTCGGGATCGATTGGCATTGACGAAAGTCGAGGAACCAGTGCCAGCCTAATATTTCTTTGGAGCTTGTGTGGCTTTCTATGCTCATCGTGGGCCTTGGGAAAGGGAGGCTGCAATCTGAATCGCTCGGATCATTCCCGTATATTGAATCGAGCTAGTGCTCGCCCGTTGCTTGCTCCAAGCAATATCATGAGCGGTACCGTGGGCGACACTCGTGCGAACGATTGGTAGACCTAACGTAATGTTAACCGCATCGAACATATCCAAAAGCTTTAGTGCAATGTGGCCTTGGTCGTGATACATAGCCACTACAGCGTCGTACTCGCCGGCGGCTGCTTTGTGCATGAGCGAATCCACTGCGAGTGGCCCCACGACGGGCATGCCGTTTTGCTTGGCCAGCTCCACGGCTGGTTGAATAATCTCAATTTCTTCGCGTCCAAATCGACCTTGTTCACCGCAATGAGGATTCAAGGCTGCGACAGCGATGCGAACGTTGTAGGGATTGCCAGTAGCTTTACCGATGCGATCAAAAACGTGATGAGCTAAGCCGATCTTTTCTTGTATGTTTTCAACCGTGATATGTTCGAATACGTCTCGGAGCGCCATGTGAAGTGTGACGTGAACGACTCCCAGTCCCAGCGGGCCGAGTCGTCCGTTTGGTTGCGGTGGCAGATAGAGCATCATCGCATGGTCGTGCACACCACATAGTTCAGCAAGTAGTTCTGTGTGGCCGGGCCAATCGTGGCCAGCGAGATGCAGAGCGACCTTGTGCAATGGACAAGTGACAATTGCGTCAACTCTTTTAGCGAGGGCCAGTTCGGTGCCACGGACTAAACATTGGTAGGCCGCTTCGCCACCTTTGGCCATGACGGTTGGTTGTAAATCATCCCAGTTATCGGGGCCGGTGGGCAGACAGCAGATCGAGTTTTTGGTGCTGAACGGAATGCTGGCAACGTCATCTACCGAGTCGATGCAGTTGATAGCCATCTCGCGGTTCACGAACTTGGCAGCCCTGCGTAGCACCTCGGGGGAACCAAGCACTATCAATCGAACTGACTCGGTGATATCCGAGCAAGCGATCGATTCAATGGTAATCTCGGGACCGACACCAGTCGGATCGCCAAGGGTTACGGCGATGATGGGTTTGTGGGTCATTATTTCGTCTTGCATTATTTTTCAGAGGCTTCGGAGACGGGTGTTGCCAAAGCGGTTTCAATCGCAGCACGAACTTCTTTTATCTTGAGCGAGCCCCTCCACGCCCCTTCGACTTTGCGATCTCGATTGAGAACCAAGGTGGTTGGATATTGAAACCCGCCTGACGAGAATAAGCGACTGACTTGCGTGCGTGAGAACTGATAGATATCGGTATAGACAGGCAATTCGTCCCACCGCATCTTGTCGAAGTACTTCTTGGTATAGAACGACGTTTGGTCGAGGGTATCTTTATCGTTTTGTGGGCAAGCTACGCTGATGACTAGGCAGTCTTTGTTATCCTTGTAGTCTTTTTGAAGCTGAATGAAATCGGGGTAGGGAGTTCGACTAGGCTCGTTCCAAAATCCCCAAAAGTAGAGCACAACAACTTTGCCGTCAAAGTCCTTGTTGTCGAGTTCGGTTTCGGTGTAGAGGAGCGGTTGCAGATCGATTTCCGCCAGTTCTTTTTGTCGCAGACGAACTTCCTCTCGGCCTAGATAGACCAGGAAACTGATGCCTAGCACCATAAAAACCGCCGCTCCTATCAGGTAGCGATAAGCTGTGTTAGAGCTAGAACGAGTGGTTGGTAACGGTTCTTGGTTCGGCAACTCGGAGCTAGACATGATTTGCGTATGGATGGTGGCGGCTTAGGGATTTTTAAGGAAGCAATGTTGATTGTCGAATTTTCTAACAGCCCGGAAACCCCTAAACCCTGTAGGTCGGCGGTCTGCCCAGCGAGAGCAAGAGGCAAAAATCAAGAAAATCGTATTCAGGATTCGGGGAAAAAACATCCTGGCATTGCCATCGGATCGTAATAATCTGTAACAATAGGCCCTTCTGGCAATCCTCTCCAGTCACAGAAGAATTTTCGCGAAACGCTACGTTGCATTTCGTTCCGTTGGTTATTTGTTACGACGTTCTGAGGTTGGTATGCATTTTCAAAGCATGGGAGTCACAGGGAACGACTACAGAGTCGATCCGGCGAACCATGATCCGCTCGGGTTGACCTCGTACGAGGTGGGTGGCTTTTACGACGAGATGTTTGGCCCCGATGGGGTCGCGCGCCCTAGTTGCCAGTTCCTGGCCCAAAAGCTCGCGTCACTAGCTGCAGGTGAATTGCAGCGTCGTCAAAAAGCGGCCGACCATGAACTCCTCAACATGGGGATTACCTTTAATGTTTACGGTCATGCGGCGGGAACGGAAAAGGTGTGGCCATTTGATTTGATTCCACGCGTCATCGATGAGAAAGAATGGCTTCATATCGAAGCCGGGCTCAAGCAGCGAATCCGCGCGCTGAACATGTTCATCAATGACATGTATCACGATCAATTGATCGTCAAGGATGGTGTGTTCCCTGAGTACATGGTTTCCTCCAGCAAAGGCTTCTTGCATCAGATCAAAGGGATGAAACCGCCCAAGGGAATTTGGTGCCACATCACGGGGACGGATTTAGTTCGCGGTGCTGACGGACAAGTCTACGTTCTAGAAGATAACTTGCGTTGTCCGTCTGGCGTATCTTACGTGATTGAAAATCGCGAAGTCATGAAGCGTAGCTTCCCGCAGATTTTCGAGGGGCATAGCATTCTGCCGGTTGAAACGTATCCCGAGCAATTGCTCAAGATGTTGCAGTACGTCGCACCGGATCATTCGCGTCATCCAACCGTGGTTGTCATGACTCCTGGGATCTACAACTCGGCCTATTTTGAACATTGCTTCTTGGCGCAGCAAATGGGTGTCGAGCTAGTACAAGGTAGCGACCTGGTCGTACGCGATGGATTTGTTTTCATGCGTACTACTAAGGGGCTAAAGCGAGTTGACGTCATCTATCGACGAATCGACGACGCGTTCCTCGATCCAGATTGTTTGCGATCGGATTCGACCCTCGGTGTTCGCGGACTCATGGAGGTCTATCGACAAGGACGCGTGGCTTTGGTCAACGCACCGGGAACGGGAGTCGCAGATGACAAAGCGGTCTACGCGTTTGTTCCGAAGATGATCAAGTACTACCTCAACGAAGACATGATCTTGCCCAACGTGCCAACATACATGTGTGCAGACGAAAAAGAGCGGCAATATGTTTTGGAGCACATTCACGAGCTTGTGATCAAGCCCGCCAACGAATCGGGTGGTTACGGAATTATGCTCGGACCAAAATCGACAAAAGAGCAACATGACCAGTACAAAGAGCTAATCAAAGCCAATCCACGTAACTATGTGGCTCAGCCGATGTTGGCGTTGTCCACCGTTCCGACCCTCTGCGGGGAAAGGCTCGAAGGGCGGCACGTCGATTTGCGGCCATATATATTGTATGGTGAAGACATCTACATTGTGCCGGGCGGTTTGACGCGAGTCGCTTTGGTTAAGGGTTCCTTGGTAGTGAACTCGTCACAAGGTGGTGGCAGCAAAGACACGTGGGTTCTGCGGTCTTAGTGATCATCAATTATATCTATTCGGCGCATCGACCTGTTCGATGGACCATCGTCTGGCAAAGATCAAAGTCATCGAGATCAAAGTAGTACTGCGGGAGATTCGCATCCATGTTATCGAGAGTTGCCGATTCCATATTTTGGATGAGTCGCTATACCGAACGAGCCGAAAACGTGGCTCGGTTTATTGATGTAACGTTGAATCTGACCATCGATATGGGAACAGATAAATTGTTTCAGTGGGAGCCTCTCATTTTCACGACGGGTGATCACGAAGCATTTTTTGAACGTTATCGCGTAGCGAATCAAGAGAATGTTATTCGGTTTTTGACGTTTGATGAAGAGAATCCGAATTCGATCATCTCGTGTTTGCAAATGGCGAGAGAGAATGCTCGTACGACGCGAGAGATGATCAGTAGCCAAATGTGGGAAGAGCTGAACAAGTTCTACTTGCTCGTGCGCGATGCTCGTAACGATTCACGAGCCATTGCGTCACCGTTTGAATTTTTTGGAAAGATTAAGCAAGCGGGGTATCTTCTCGAAGGAGTTACCTACGGTACGATGTCTCACGGTGAAGCCTGGAATTTCGGGCGGCTCGGGACTCTCATCGAGCGAGCTGACAAAACCTCGCGAATTCTCGATGTGAAGTATTATTTGTTGCTACCCAAAATGGAAGACATCGGGACACCGCTCGATATTGGTCAGTGGGGGACGTTGCTAAAGAGTGCGAGTGCGCTCGAGATGTATCGCAAGCAGTTTGGGCGGTTGCTGCCAAAACACGTTGCGCAATTTTTGCTGTTGGATCGAAATTTCCCCCGAGCCATTCGATTCTGCATCAATCGAGCAGAACAGTCACTTCTCAATATTACGGGTGGAACGACGGGCAATTTCAATAATCCACCAGAGCAATTGTTAGGTCGGCTAAGAAGCGAGCTGGATTATCTCCATATCGACGAAGTCATGGATACCGGATTGCATGAATTTATCGACGATTTGCAAGGCCAGTTGAATGACATCGGCGAGGCGATCAGCAACAGTTTCTTTGCCGTTGCGGCCGCACCCCAGTTCGTCGCGTAACCGACCTCGCCAGAGATTGGCCGCCTCGTTCCCCATCTACGCCTTTGCCACTGCAGTTGCTATATTGCTCTGTGTAGTGGACGAGGCAACGAGTCCCCGCAAGGTAGTGGACGAGGCAACGAGTCCCGCATGGTAGTGGACGAGGCAACGAGTCCCGCAAGGTAGTGGACGAGGCAACGAGTCCCGCATGGTAGTGGACGAGGCAACGAGTCCCGGCCGCTTGGCACAAATGCTATTCGATGACCGCATTTAGAATCGGCAGGCGGACTGCAGTGCAAGGGCCTCCTAGCCTCGGCCACTACAAAGCCAAGGGCCTCCTAGCCTCGGCCACTACGAGTAACGATCCTCTTCCATCCTTCCATTTCTATAAATCGCAAACTATGCCTAAGCCAGCCATCTCCACCACCCCTTATGCAAACCAGTGGGACTGGAATCTTCTCAAGCTCGTGATTCGACGTTGTAGGGAAAAAGGGGCTAAGAAGAAGGTAGCAGATTCGACGGGGGCATCGCTTAGTGGTACCGATCTATTGCTCAAGTCGCTCGTGCTCAGGCGGATCTTCGAAAGGGATGTGCTCGATGCGGATGATAAACACGTTGGGGTATTGCTTCCCCCTACGGTACCTGCCGCTGTCACGAACATCGCATTGTCGCTTGGCAAACGGGTGGCGATCAATTTGAACTACACCGTCTCCGATCAAATCGTTAACGCGTGCATCGAACAAGCTGGCATTAAGAAGATCATCACCAGTTCTAAGGCGATGGAGAAGTTTGGTCTCAAACCGAACGCCAAATTGGTTTATTTGGAGGAGATGAAAGATAAAGCGACACAGCTGGATAAAGTCGTGAGTTTGATAAACGCGAAATTTGTTCCTCAATTCCTGCTGCATCGAATGTTGGGGCTTAACGATTGCAAGCCCGACGATCTAATAACGATCATTTTCACTTCTGGGTCGACCGGTAACCCAAAAGGAGTTCCGTTAACATTTAATAACGTTGCCTCTAACGTTCAAGGCTTCAACGAGTACATTCGCGTTCTGGATAGCGATAACTTTCTTGGTGTGTTACCGTTCTTTCACTCTTTCGGCTTCACCGTGACTTTATGGGGTGCGCTGACATTACCATCCTCGGCAGCTTATCACTTCAATCCGCTTGAACCTCGCCAAATTGCCAAGCTGGTGGAAACGAACCAATCGACAGTGCTCTTGGGGACTCCTACCTTTGTTAGATCTTATGCAAGGCGGATTGAGCCCGAGCAATTTAAATCGATCCAAGTTGTTGTTGTCGGTGCAGAGAAGATGCCACTCGATTTGTTCGATATCTTCGAGGAACGCTTTGGTGTACGTCCCGTCGAAGGGTATGGAGCAACAGAGACCAGTCCGGTGGCTTGCGTGAATCTGCCCCCCAGCCGAGCAACGACAGCGGATCCCAAATCGGGCTTGCGTGAAGGATCTGTTGGAAAACCGATTCCTGGTGTTAGTGTACGAGTTGTGTCGCTCGATGATGGATCAGTGATCAATACCAATGAAACGGGCATGGTGCAAATCAGTGGTCCGAACATCATGAGTGGCTATCTCCAGCAACCAGAGCTCACAGCCAAGGTCTTGAAAGATGGCTGGTATACGACAGGAGACGTTGGGCACATCGACGATGATGGCTTCGTATTCATCACAGGTCGATTGAGCCGTTTTTCCAAGATTGGTGGAGAAATGGTTCCTCACATACAAGTTGAAGAGGCCATAACACAGATCGTGGGAGATAATGATGGTGCCCTATCGGTCGCCGTATCAAGCGTGCCTGATGAAAAGAAGGGGGAACGATTGATCGTGTTGCATACCGAGATCAGTGCAACACCATCAGAGATCACGAAGAAGCTTCGAGAGATGGGACTACCCAATCTCTTCATACCAGCCGAAGACTGTTTCATCAAAGTAGAAGCGATCCCGATTTTGGGGACTGGCAAACTCGACTTGCGCGGCCTCCAACAAATGGCCAAAGAAAAAGCCAGTAGCTAACGCTCTTGTAGGCCGTAACAAGCGCCAGCGCAGTTACGGCAGCCCCGCCCCGAAACCCATGGCCCCATCCGACTAGCCATTCCCCCCCGGCGTGCCATGCCGTAACTGCGGCTCTTTGAGCCTTGTTACGGCCTACAATTTTGTTGCGGCCTACAAATTTGTTACGGCTTACTTCGTGCGGTGAATTTCCTTTTTTTGGCACAACGGACGTCTTGGACCGACTATAATGCGGGGTGCGTGACGAATCGTTGCGTCCAATCCCACCTCGTGGCGCACCCCATTCTGCCACTCTCCGCTAAGAATTTTCTGCAATGAGTCAGCTTCCTTCCTGGTCCAACCTCAACTTCCGTTTTCGCATGCAACTTCGGATATTTGCATCACTTCGGATTCTAGCCATGATAGTTTGCGTGTCTTTGGTGACAGTACCAGCAAACGGCCAAACCAACGACATCACCAGACTGATTCACCCTGACGTAGCAGACAAACTCAGCTTGACCGACGCCCAGCGAGCCGAAATTCAAAAAAAAATTCAGGACAAGACTACAGCTGTAGCGGCTGCAACCGAACCAACAGAAAAAGCGAAAATCGCATCCGAGTTCGACCAAAAAACCTTGGCCCAACTTACCGATGAACAACGAGCTTTATTCGCCAATCTCGAGCCCCTTAAAAAGCTCAAATTTCAGTTTCGCGACATGAAGTGGGATGAGGTTCTCTCATGGTTCGCCGAACAACAAGATCTTACGCTGGTCATGGATCGTATCCCTCCTGGTTCGTTCACTTACATGGATGTCAGAGAGTACACGCCTAGCGAAGGAATCGATCTTCTCAACAGTGTCCTCATGACCCGTCGATTCGCGTTAGTACGTCGCGAAAAGATGCTCGTTGTCATGGAGCTTGGGGACTCCATTCCGCTCGAACTTATTCCTCGAGTCACGCAAGACAAACTGATCGAGCGAGGAAAATTCGAATTGGTCAGTGTTATCTTCCCTCTAGGTGGCCGACCAATCGAGTCCGTCCTTAACGAAGTCAAACCTTACTTGAGTGACTTTGGACGAGCTATTCCGCTCGCACAAGGTGGACAGCTGCTGGTCGTCGAGAACGCCGGTAAGATGAAAACGATAAACGAACTTATTGCTTCCGTTCCTGTACCGCCACGCCCCCCAAAACCTGAACCACCACCACAACCTCCTCAACCCGTTTTCGCATCGTACCCTATCGCAGGACTCGACGCGGCTGCAACGCTGAAAACCATTCAAGCTCTCGTACCCAGCAACCAGATCACAGTCGATGCTAAGACCAATGTCTTAAGTGCCTTTGTTATCCCAACGCAGCAAGCTGCGATCAAATCGGCTCTTGATCAAATGATCGCTAGTCACTCGCAATTGCCAGACAATCGGGCCATGGCCTATCGAGTTCCGCCGACGGCCATTCTGGAAATCGTCAAACACGTCCAAGCTCTCGTACCAGAGGCCTCTGTCCTACCTGTTTCTGACCGAATTCTCGTCTCCGCATCGCCTGAACAACAGCAGATCGTTCGCGATGATTTGGCCAAGCTCGATATCTATCCGGTAGAAGAAACGGGTAAGAGCATGAAGTTCTTTGAACTTGATCCGAAGATGCTTACGACCGTAGAGCCCTCGCTCAAGACCATTATGCCCAACATTCAAATCGCAGCTAATGCGACCGCCGGCAGCCTTATCGTTCGAGGCTCTGCAGATGAACTGCAACTCGTCACTGAAATCATCGATAGTTGGAAACTCGCATGGTCGAACGGGAATGTAAAGCTACGTTCGTTCCCACTCGATCGGCCAGCGACGGCCGCTTGGTTGACCTTAGTGGCCAAGATCGCTCCTAGTGCCACCACATGGCTTGATGAAGAGGGCCGCAAGCTAACAGTATTGAGTTCCCCCGAAGATCTACAAAAGCTTGAGACCAACCTAGCATCCTTGATTGAGCAGATTCCCAAACCAGTGGATCGTTTGCTTCGCATTTATACGCTATCCAAATCGCAAGTTAATCGCCGTTCCATGCTAAGCGAACTACCTCAAAAGCTCAGCACGGTGAAACTACTCGACAGCCCTGACAAACGAGAGCTTTACGTATGGGGAACCGCAGAACAGCATGATGAGTTTAGCAAACTCCTAGAAGGTCTCGATACGCCTTTGCCAACTCTAGACCCAAAACTACCCAAAACGTACAAAGTGGATTTCCAGAATGTAACACTCGTTCAGCAAATACTGACGGCCGAATTCGCAGATGCAACAATAACCCTCGATACCGAAGGCAAGATACTCACCGTTGTTGCGGAAGAGCCCACACACACCAAGCTCGCAGCACGACTCGAACTCTTCCAAGAGAACTTCCCGAGAAAATCTCCAACGCGACTCGAAAATTACACCGTAAAGGGGATGACGGCGGAAGTGTTGCAAACAACACTCGCTCCCTTGCTCACTAAAGCACGAGTGAACGTCGATTCCAAAAATGCTCGGCTTTTAGTAACCGTAGATGAAGAGACTCATGCTGAAATCGCCAAGCTCATTACTGCGTTAAGCGATTCCGCCACACCCGGTACGCAGAAAGTGGCCATCGTCTACCCGATCGATTACGCCAAAGCGACGCAAGTAAAATTGGTGATCGATCAACTCGGGCTAGGAGTTCAAGCGGTCGCCGATGACATCCTCAAGCAAGTAGTTATCACTGGTACCATCGAAGATCATGCTCTCGTCAAGACAATGGTAACGCAAATGGATCGCCAGTCCCTCGGAACAACCGATAAACAGATACGAACATTTGATACGAAGAAGGTGTCCTCAGCGTACTTGTTACCAGTACTGCAAAAGCTTTGGCCCGACGTGGAGTTCTCAGCAGACCCCGCCAACAATCGAGTGATCGCTTCCGGAAATGTCCGACAGCTAGATGCTGTTACCGCCGCTATGGATCGTTTGATCGCTTCGCCAGATGGAAACATGCAAACGGTGAAAACCTATACAATCGCCTCTGGAGACATGGTCACGTTGCCTGTCATCTTGGGACAAATCGCACCGCAAGCGTTGCTTAGTCCCGACGTGACGTCGCGTACGATTACGGTTTGGGCTAACGAAGAACAGCATGTGCGAGTCTCTCAAGCGATTGAGCAGATATCCAAAGTCGCACAGAGTGCTAAAACGCCGATGACCTACCGCGTCAGCCCAACACACGCTGCACCGATCCAGGTGGCCATCCAAGCCCTAGTGCCCAACGTCAGTGCAGCAGTAATCGGAACGACAGGTCAGCTTATCGTCGTGGGCTCCGAAGCCCAGCAACAAAAGGTGTCTGAGATTATCGAGATGCTTTCCAAAGAACTAGACCAATCCAACCGAACGGTCCGAGTCATGAAAATTGATCCTGAAAAAGTGGATCAAGTTTCCCTGGCAACGGCTTTGCAAGGGACGATCCCCACAACGGTCAAGGTGGAATCCAACGTGATCAATCGAACCATTATGGTGATCGGTACCTCCGAAGAAGTCGAGTCTGTAGAAAAGAAGATTGAGGAGCTCAAGTCTCAGATCCCCGCTCCACCATCCAAAGTCGTCAAGCAGTATCCAATCAATACGTCGGATAGCACAACTCTGCTTGCTGTTTTCCGCTCGGCTTTCCCAACGATAACCGTTGTCCCAGATCTTGTACAAAAGACCTTTGTGGTCACGGCCAACGAAGAGGAGCATGCCAAGGTTGATGAGTTCTTGAAAGGGTACGACTTACCCCGCTCTCCTACGTTCTTTGATTTGAAACCTCGAAGCAGTGCTTCTGTTTTAGCCTCACTTAAAGCACTCTACCCTGGCGTGACAATGACCTTTGATGCCGCGGCGAATCGAATCATGGCGATTGCTGACGAGCAACAAAAAGAACGAATCGCGGCATCGATCCAATCTTTGGAGCAAGGACTCGATACGGGTGAGAAGACAGCCAAAGTCTTTCAAGTCGATTCAGAGAAGTACGATGTTCTCGCGTTATCCACACATCTGAAACCCCTCATTCCAACTCATATAACGATAGAGGCCAACGTTCGCAGTTCGACGATACTCGCTATTGGCACCGAAGCCGATTTGAACGAAGTCAAAACCAAGATAGAGATGCTCGAACAGCAGATGCCGCTTGCGAACATCGGTACAACCCAGGTTTACAAACTCCAGTTCGCACCAGCGACTAGCGCGACCGGTATCAATACGATTATCACGACGTTGTACAAAGACGTGACTTCTTATGGCGATCCAGTAAACGGAACATTGGTTGTAACAGCGACGCCGACTCAGCATGAGAAGATTGCGTCCATCGTGCAGGGGTATGACCAAGGGGCGAATGATTTGGAAACTCAAGTGTTCACGTTGACTAAGGCAGATCCTCTATCACTCAGAACCGCGTTAGCAGGTAGCAATCCCCGTATCACGATCACAGCGGATACAGCAACCAACAGTTTGATCGTAACCGCCCCGGCTGGTCAGATGGAGCGGATTGAAAAAGCGGTTCGCGAAGTAGAAAAGTCGGAGGATCAGTTCAAGAAGACTCAAACCTACAATCTGTTAACCGCTGAGCCAACAGCGCTGGCTCGCGCGCTTACAATTAGCTACCCGAAAGCCACGATCACTGCGGACGCAACCAACGGCGCCCTATTCGTCGCCGCGACCACGGAGGAGCATGCGGCAATTAGTAAGCTTGTTGACGATTTGAATGAGCTGCCAACAGGTAGCACTAATATGAAAGTTATGCCTCTTCAGCATACCAACCCAGAGTCTCTGGCTAAAACGATCACCACTGCCTTGGGTCCTCGTGCGCGTTTGGTGGTAAGTGCTCACAAAGAGACCCAATCTTTGTTCGCCGTCGGTAGCCAAGCAGAGTTACGGACCTTTGAACAATTGGTTCAGCAGCTCGATACACCTGAGAAATTTGACGACAATCGACAGTTCGAGTCCTTTCCTCTCAAGGGAGTTGATGGGACTTCGCTTGTCTCATCTCTTACGAAACTTGTAGCAGGCAGTGGCGAGCCAGCCGACATCAAATACGATGCCTTGAATGGGCAGTTGCTGGCCGCTGGTACCAAGGAGCAGATTGCCAAGATCAAAGAAGCTTTAAGCAAATTCGATGCACCGAAGCGAGACTTTGAGATTTTCCAACTACAGGCGATCGATCCCTTTACCTTCCGGACTGCGGCCGATGCTCTCTTTGAGCAAGAGCCTGGCAACAATCCACCCACGATCAATGTAGACAGCAGTTTGCAACAGGCGTTGGTTCATGGAACCAAAGACCAGCTAACGCGAATTGAGCAGCTCATCGAACGAATGAACGCGGGAGCTACAACCACTAAAGTTAGCAAGCGCGAGGGGGTTCGATTTGTACCTGTGAATCGCGATCCACAATCGTTGCTTGAGAATGTCGAGAAGCTATGGCCCAAGATACGATCCAATCCAATCCAAGTCATAGATCCTAAGAAGATTCAACGGATCGCCCCTGACGATCGTCAGTCTAGTAATGGCTCTAGGATGGGGTCCGAGAACGATAAAGGTGTCAGCAAAGAGCGGTTCGTATCCTTTCAAGACGGTACCAACGCAAGTTCGCCGCCGGTCGTTTTGATCACTGGGGACGAGCAATGGACCATCGCATCCGAAGATGAGGAAGCGTTGAACCAGTTCGAGTCCTTGCTAGAGACGCTCTTGAATCCGAGTGTACAGCCCTACGCCAAGGCCGGTAACTTTGCGGTTTACATACTGCGTCATGCCGATGCCACCGAGGTACGAGATTTGCTCGTGGATCTTTTTGGGTTATCGAGCCAACGATCGGTGTTTGGTAGTTCGATGCAAAGGCTCAAAATCGTAGCGGATCCTCGTATCAATGCTTTGGTCATCGGAGGAAATCTCGCCGAACGAAAGACCGCTGAAGAACTGCTAGGAGTTATCGATTCGGAAGAACTCATCGATCGGCTACAGCAGATCACACCAAAGATCGTGACTCTCAGTACAGCGAATGCAAAGAATGTCTTGGACGTTCTTGAGGACATTTACAAGTCTCAATTGTCTGCGGGTGCCGGCAGAAAGCCGCTTCCTATTCCCGAAGGAGTTTCCACTGAGGTAGCTACGATTTTTCAGCAGCTTAACGCCGCAGCATCTGGCCCGTTGCTAACGATCGCCATCGACCCAACCTCCAATTCGCTTGTGCTGCGTGGACCGGGAGAACTGACCGAGGAAGTTACGGAGTTCATCAACAAATTAGAAAAGCAGTCGGAAGACGCTCCAGCCCAGAAAATCCAAGTATTAAGATTGGAATCCACCAATGCCGCGAACTTGGAAAAAGCCCTTAAACTGCTATACACCAAGTAATACAAAATAAAACAAACTAATGCAAGCCCGTTTGCAATATTGACAAAATAGCGAAAACGTATCACCATAGCGGGTTGAAACGGCTGAATAAAACAGATGGGAGCATGAACGATCGGGCACGAAACTGCTGCCGGGAGTTCCCTAGCTCTTAGTGCCCGAATAGCATCGTGAATTCCAGGATACGGATTGTCCAGATATTGGGAAACACGAAGGAACTAACTGCGGGATTCATATCTCCAGTTGCCGGCGAGATTTCGCCTAAAACCTGCCTAACCCCCCCACTCGCCTACCCACCCACCTAACAACACTTGCGGATTGAGTGTTTCTTTCAGACATAGGACCAAACCATGATTTCCAGCCCAAATGGAACGCGTTCTTTGCTTGAACCGGAACAACTTCGTGAACTAGCTCGCGCCTTTGCGGATGCGGGTGCGCTCGAGGAGTTGACTCATCGTTGGAGTTTTGAAAGTTCGCAAGAGTTGCTTGCGACCAGTGCTCGCTCTATGAAGATGGAGTGGCTAGAGAACGACGCCATCGAAAATCCTGAAGAAACGCTTCAAGGATTCCCAGCTCGATTGATTTATCGGTTCTCGGTCTTTCCCATAGAAAAGGGGGAGGGCTGGCTACGATTAGCAGTTAGCAATCCATTTGATTTCGCTGCCATCGATTCGGTGGCTTCGGCGATTCAAGTCGAAGTGCGCCCGGTTATGGCATCGTCGGAGATGATTCAGCGCCTGATTAAGAGGTATCTTGGGGTCGGCTCCGAAACCATCGATGGTCTGATCGCGTTGCAGCGTCTCAAAGGAGACGAGATTGAGATGGTCGAAGGACTCGATCTCGATAATTTGGAAGATGCCGAAGAGGCTCAACAAGCTTCGGTGGTTCGACTGGTTAACGAAATATTGAGCGAAGCGATTGAAGCACGCGCGAGTGATATTCACATCGAGTCCCAAGAAGCAGGGCTCAAGATTCGACATCGCATCGACGGTGTACTGCAGAAACAGTCAACTCCACCTGAGATGAATCAATTTCGAGCGGCCATCCTTAGTCGCCTCAAGATCATGGCCAAAATGAATATCGCCGAAAAGCGAGTTCCTCAGGATGGGCGGATCAAGCTTCGAGTTAAGGGGCGTGAGATTGACATTCGGGTATCGGTTATTCCGATGTTGCACGGTGAAAGCGTCGTCATGCGGGTGCTCGACAAATCCAATTTGAGCTTCTCGTTGCGAGGCATCGGTATGCCCGAGTCGGTGTATCAAAAGTTCCAGAAGTTGATTCGTCTGCCCCACGGAATCGTATTGGTGACCGGCCCAACAGGATCAGGAAAGACCACGACACTTTACTCTGCTCTGAGCGAAATCAAATCAGAAGACATAAAAATCGTCACGACCGAGGACCCCATCGAGTACCAGCTTGAGGGGATCAATCAGATTCAAGTTCACGCGAAAGTAGGGCTCAATTTCGCAGCCTGTTTGCGAGCTATCTTGCGACACGACCCTGACGTCATTCTGGTCGGGGAAATCCGGGACTTGGAAACCGCAGAGAACGCTACACAAGCGTCGTTAACTGGTCACATGGTGTTTAGTACGTTGCACACCAACGACTCGGCAGGTGCGTTTATGCGTTTAGGCGACATGGGGGTCGAGCCCTTTTTGGTTGCCAGTACAGTCGAAGGAGTCATGGCACAACGATTGGTTCGAGTTCTCTGCAAAGACTGCAAAGAACCTTACAAGCCAAGCGAAGAAGAGCTACCCGAAGATTTTCCCAAGGATCGTTTATCCGAAGTTCCACTTTTGTATCGACCGACTGGCTGTGAGTGTTGTCGCAACACAGGTTATCGAGGTCGAATGGGGATTTACGAACTGCTTGTTACTAACGAAGAGATCAGGCATTTGGTCACCCAGGCATGCACGTCTGACGTGATCAAACAAGCGGCGATTCGAAACGGCATGGAAACATTACGAGATGATGGTTGGAGCAAAGTTCTGGCCGGCATCACCACTATTGATGAGGTACTGCGAGTCACCAAAGCCGACTAGAGGCCACGGAAATAAATCCTCGCACAGGGAAAACTATGACTGAGTTTGCTTACACCGCGAAGTCTTTGAACGGCGAAAGGCGTTCAGGTACCATCGCAGCGGAAACCAAATCCGACGCGTTGCAAAAGCTGCGCGCTCAGTCCCTGTTTCCATTGACGGTGACTGGCAAACAAGTTGCCAAAGCAGGTGCCGGATTTTCGCTTCCCAAGCGAATTAAGAAGGAGCAGGTAGCAGACCTCTGTTCACAATTGGCAGATTTGCTGACCAATGGTGTTCCCATGTTGGAGTCGATTCAGATTCTGGCAGAGGCGACCGAGAATCCACGTTTGCGAGAAGCGGTTCTGCGGATTCATGATTCCGTATCTCAAGGCGATACTTTGGATTCCGCGATGGCAAAGGAGAACGGCATTTTCTCCGAGCTTACCCTTAGCATGATTCGAGCTGGCCAAGAAGGCGCATTCCTCGAAGATGCCCTACAACGGACGGCTCACTTTCTTCGCAAACAAGATGAAATGCGGAGCAAGATTATTGGTGCATTAACCTATCCCTCAATATTGGGAATAGTCGGAACAACAATTGTGGCATTGATGGTGGTGTTTTTGGTTCCCAAGTTCCAGCCTCTCTTTGATCGGCTGGAACAAACGGGGAGCGAGCTGCCAACCATTACGGTGATATTGCTGGGGGCCAGCAACACCATGATGTCCTATGGCGTTTTCGTTATTGCCATCGCAGCGATGGGTGTATTCGGTTTGTTTCGATGGATGAAAACAAGCACTGGTCGCAGATTGACCGACCAAATCAAATTACACTTGCCTTTATTGGGCTCTATCTTTCACGATGCGGCAGTCTCGAGAACTTGCAGAGTTCTAGGAACCATGCTGCACAATGGTGTTCCCCTATTAAGAGCATTGCGAATTAGCAGTGAGTCGACCGGAAACGTTTTATTGGCAGATGCCATCTTGAAGTCGGCGGATAATGTCACAGCAGGTGATTCACTCTCCAAGCCATTGTTGGCCAGCGGATTGATCCCACCACAGGTCATGGCCATGATTCGAGTTGCCGAGGAATCCAATACTCTCGACGACGTTTTAGTAAAGATATCAGATCGTATTGATGGTCGTATTGAACGCAAACTCGATGTGCTTGTTCGAATGATCGAACCACTTATGCTCGTATTCATTGGTTGCATGGTGATGTTCGTCATCGTAGGAGTTTTAATGCCTGTACTAGACTTGAATTCCTCCGTTGGGTAACACGAAACAAGCTAAACATCAAATATTTGTACTTTAAACGAAAGTAAGAAAAGTAGGAGAATGAAAATGAAACGAAACAGTAGTCTGCGGCGAGGTTTAACTCTGCTTGAACTCATGATCGTATTGGTCATTTTGGTTGGTATCATCGCTTTGGTTGGTCCTCGTGTATTGGGAACCCAAAAGAAGGCTGACATCCGAACAGCGCAAGCTCAAATCGGAAATCTAGAATCCGCCTTGAAAATGTTTGCCGTCGACATGAAGACCTTTCCAACGACCGAAGAAGGTCTGAAGCTGCTCGTCGAAGCACCCGAGGACGAAGCACTTGCCAAGAACTGGGATGGTCCCTACATCGAAGGTGGCAAGCTTCCTAAAGATCCATGGGGGAGTGATTTCGAATACGAGTATGAGACTGAGTCCACAGAAGAAGGTACCGAAGCTAAGACAGGCACAGAGACCGTTCCACTTATTTTTTCGATAGGCCCCGATCGCAAGCGAGACACTAGTGACGATGTTGGCAACACTTCCAAGAAGGACGAGTCAGAAACCGAATCCACAACCAGCGGCAGTTAATCCCACCCGACCCCACTTCCCACCTTTGAATTCTTTACCAACCATGTAACCAACGTTTGCACCGGACTAACTCCGCATCGCAAATCCCTCCCATTTGGTTACGCAACCACCGATTGAAGTCAAATGAAAGTAAATCACCGCATAGCGGTTTCGAGAGGTTTCACGCTCATCGAGTTGATTATCGTCCTCGTGATTATGGTTGGAGCCTTGGCCATCGCATGGCCGAATCTCCAAAAGCCCTTAGGACGAGTCAAATTGGACGAGGCATCTCAGACACTACGAGAAGCAATCGACGAAAGCCGTCATCAAGCCATTCGTCAAAACCAATCGATTCTGATCCGGCTCCGAAAAGGGGCTACAGAGGTTCAGTCCGGTAGCATTGATTCGTTTGCGGAACAGATGGAAAACCAAACAGGAGCCACCTCTAGACCTGTTAGCGATACTCAAAGCAAATCCGCAAGCGGCGACCTTGTAACGGAA
The DNA here is from genome assembly GCA_046344995.1 of Pirellula sp. Classification (GTDB taxonomy): domain Bacteria; phylum Planctomycetota; class Planctomycetia; order Pirellulales; family Pirellulaceae; genus JBKCUI01. The sequence goes on along the minus strand of JBKDKR010000007.1, from coordinate 116,410 downwards.
TCCGAACCGCACGTATGGAAGCTACCAGACGATGTTGTCGTGGTTAATGTCGAGCGTATCGACGACGTTCCGACCTCAGATGACACTCGATATGCATCTGGCCCAATGCAAGATTCCGCCGAATCTCAGAATACAAATTCGGGTTTTAGAGCATCTCGAAGTGAAGCAGAGGAACCATACGTTGCACCTGAAGACTTTTCGGTTGAATCGGACTTGGATGGTAGCGAGCAAGAGTGGTGGGTACCTCTTAATGCCATGGGAGTTGGTAGCAATGCCAAGATTACCTTGCTGGATAAATCCACGAAGAAGACGATTCACGTTTCTTACTCTTCAACGACTGGTGGACTGGAGATTTCGCGATAATGAGCCACCGTATTCCTGCTAGATCTGGACTTTCGTTACTTGAAGTAATGATTGCCACGGGAATACTCGCTGGTAGCGCTATCGTTTTATCATCGATCATTGGGACCGGAGCTCGGTTTGGCAATCGAGCTGAGAGCCGAATCACAGCGATGGTACAAGCGCACTCGGTGCTGGATGAAACATTAGCTCGAATAGCCGCTGGTAATGCGCCCGAGGAATACTCTGGTGAAATACCAGGAGCGACACCTCGGTCGTTTGAAGTTGTCATTCGTGATTTGCCAGAGCAAGAATTGCAAAACACCGCCGGTGCGCGTGATACAAAAGCAGGCATGTCGAATCGATCCAAAGCGATCGATGACCAATCTAGCTTAGTTCAAATCGAAGTATTGCTTTTCGATGGTAGTGGACAAACTGATCGACAATCATCGAAACCAATAGTTCACTTGACCCAAGTAACACGAAGAGGTCCTGTTCCGTGAGGATTGTACTCATGCGAAAGGACTCGTCAGAAATAGGTTTCCCACCCCTGGGTATCACGCGAGAACGGATCGACTCTCATCGATCAATCGAGGCGTTACCAATAGCCCTGCGGACTCAGAGGCGCGGGGTCACGTTGCTAGAGCTCATGGTGGCACTAGGGCTTTTGGCAATGCTATTGCTTGTAGCATGGTCCCTGTTTGACAATCTTCAAAAGGCAGAGGAGCGGAGCGAGGGGCTCGCCAATCGGGTACAGGTTTTGCGTCAAATCAGAACATGGTTAGCCGAAGATCTCGATCAGTTGGTATTTCCGCTCAACAATCCCAGTGATGGCAAGGCTTCCAGTGGTGATCTCTATTTTGTTGGAGACTCAACAGGATTTGTGGCGACGATTAGCCCCTCGTTAGATCCGCTTCCCTTTTTGCAAGATGCGTTCGAATCGCCTGCTTCCAAGGGGGATTCTCCCGCGATGCAAGAACGGGAAGATGAAACAGAGTTAGCCTCGGTTTATGATACCGATCAAGATCGCCAGGTTCGTGCAGCACGGAGATCACCATGGGCATTAGAGAAGATTAGCATCGATTACACGTTAGAGCCTCAACCGATGGTTCTGCAAAACATGGCAACGGTGTCATCCGAAGATTTTGTCTATAAGCTTGTGCGACGCGAACGTTTGCCAACTACAGTCTCGCAGTCATCATCGCCTGAAAGAGGATCCTCCCTAAGTGGTTCCAATGCTCCGAACAATTCAGTTCCAGCTGCGGATCGACAACTTACCATTCGAGATTTGTATCGACAAACCGATGAAACACGCGACACACGAGGGCCGGCGCTTAGAGAAAAATCTCTTGAGGGGATCCAAAATGCGCAGTTTCAGTATTTTGATGGTACAGCATGGAACTCCGATTGGGATAGTCGCAAACAGAATGGATTTCCAGTTGCGGTGGCGGTTCAGTTCGATTTCCCAAGTCGATCCAGAGCGAGAAAAGATAAAGCCCAACGAAAAATGGAAGCAAACGAATCTGACCAAGCAAAGGTTAGTTCCGAACAATCTTTTGGCTCAATTGATACGTTGCTCAGTCAGCAACCAACGGCACAAGCTGAAACACGGGATAATCAAGAGTATCTTATTGCAACATCGAGCGCAGAAATGACGATTATTGTCGCAACTCATTTTCGTGCACCAAAACCGACACACGAGGAATCAGAGCAGTTTAGCAGAGACAACACGCGATCCACCAAGAGCAACTCGTCGAGGAGATCGCCATGATACGGCCCAACCGACGGAATAAACGTCGCGGAATCGCACTCGTGGTCGTTTTCGTGATGGTCATGCTGATCACCCTGGCTGCCTATCGTTTTTCTTTTGTAATGCAGTCCGAGTATCGACTAGCAAAGCTCTATGAGGAGCAAGTTGATGCGAGGCAAGCTGCGTGGAGTGGGATTGAGCATGCCAGTGTGTTGTTAGACAAACCTTTATCGTCCCGTCCTATTTTATCGGTGCAACAAGAAGAACCATCTGTAGAGAAAAGTAACCTGTTTCAGGGAGAGCTGATTCGCTCGAACGAAAGTCAGTCTTCTACAAGTGGCACTAACGAAGCATGGAAATATGCGTTAATCTCTCCACGTCGCGCATCGGTGGCGAGTAGCCTTGAAGATTTCGGAGTTGCCACTGATTCGATGTCAGGAAGTGGCGAGGTATGGAGATGGGGATTGGACAACGAATCCGCAAAGATTCCCATCCAAGCACTTAGAGAGTGGGAGAGAACCAAGCCAGGGCACGCCAAAAGTGTTTTGGCAAGACTGCCTGGTGTCAAACCTGAGGTCATCGAGCCTTGGTTAATTGCAGAGGGCGTGCTTAGGCCAAGCAGGCGAATTGGGGGACCATCAAGCTCAATGGAACGCGCCAGCAACACGGACGACAACCCAACTCGAGACAGCGCCGGTATCACAATCACCAATGGTATCGACTCCGGTAGCAATCGAAATTCGGACGAGTCTTCGTCGGAACAAATGCACGCGAGCTATTGGAGCGGTGGCGACTTAAACCAAAACTATCGACTCGATCCATTAGAGAAGATCTGGTTGGAAAGGCAGTCGCAAACGGGAACAGGCGTCTCAGCTCGTTCTTCATTGTCGACCCAAGAAGAATCGATCGCACTTCAACGATATATCACTCGATATAGTGGTTGTCGCAATGAGCGATTCGACGGGTCTGAACGCATTTACGTGAACGACGAGGATTTGAAAGCATTGCATCGAAAGCTTATGAGTGTTTGGCCGCAGCCGCTTGCCGATTATGTGATTTTGGCTCGTCAATATGGCCCTACGATCGCATCACGACGAGGCCGACGCGGAGGGCCCCCATCTGACGCCGCGATGTCACCCGCTGCGACAGATTCCAGTGTTTCCGCAATCGACTGGAGTGTAGCGGGTAGGTATCAGATACGCAGTTTACTCGAGCTTGTCGATTCCAGGTTGACGCTACCATCCGCTTCAAATTCTCAATCGTCGCAGAACAAATCGGTCGTCAGCCCATTTTCGAGTAGAAGTGCGGAAGGATCGAACTACCTTATAAGGTTGTTAGATGATTGCACGACGGACCGCCGAAAGTTCTTGGAGGGAAAAATCGATGTTTGGGATGCGCCGATAGAAGTGCTAATGTCGATTCCAGAGATGGACGAAGGGACAGCTAGTCGGATCGTCTCAGCACGACAGGATGAAACAGCTAGACAACAATCGGCCGGCACGATTGCTTGGCTACTACAGCGCAGAATTACAGACCTACAAACATTGCAAAAATGGGAGCCCTACCTAACGGCTCGCAGTGATGTTTACACGACACAAGTCCTAGGGTTTCGCGATCAAACATCCTCGGTATATCGATGCACGGTGACGATCGATGGTTCCCAGACTCCCGCCCGACCAAGAGAACTCAAAACCTGGCACACCTGGGACGCCGGCTTTAGTCTCAAAGAATTCGTCGGCGAAAGCGAATAGATTGATCAGATCGATGAAGATTCCAACGTTACATAGTCTGCCAGACTTTAAAAAGATGCGACCCGGAAAAGGGCCAGTGGCTTTCGCTCACTGGGATAAAGACAATCTGTATTACTTTATTGGTTCTCTATCACAACCTATTACATCCAGTAGCACCGGTGTACTGCCACTTTCCAATCCTGATAAGCCGATTGCTACTCTAGCAAGCTTTTTGAAGGAGTCTCACGGCAGTGTTAATCAAGTGGTTGCCTTGATTTCCAGGCCGGAGCTCGATCTGTCCACTTTGTCACTTCCTAAAGGTGATGAAAAAGAGACAGCTTCGATGGTGGCAAGTGAGCTTGAGCAGCAATATGGAGACGCTTCTGATTTTCCTACCGCCGATTTTGTTTTATCGATATCTCATCAAGATGTAACAACTGGCACTGAGACCAATGATGTTCTTTTGTTTGCATCTCAGCCAAAGTATCTTCAGTTACTCGATGAACAATCAAAAGAAGAGGGGCTGAAGATTGTAGGAGTGGGAGCCCGACACTTGGGCCCATTGAGCCTTTTGCATAGGAAGACAGTAACAACCGATTCCATTACTGTTGCAATACAATTTTATCCTGGGGAGACGGAGCTTTCGATTTGCCACGGCGAAGTGCCTGTACTGTTGCGTTCTATTCGCAATAGCACAGAGGATGCCGAACGGGTTGCGGAACAAGTCGCAGTAGAAGTAGAACGATGTTTAACGCTATTACCGCAAGAGATTGCCTCCAAGCCGATCCAAATTGCCTTTTTTGGAGACAGTCCTTTTGCGACCAAAGTTACAGAGGCGTTGAAAGACTTAGAACCACGATCCGTACAATCGATCGCCCCAGCTTTCGATTGGCCGAGCAGCTCAAGAAATGCAAGCGCTGAGATTGCGGTCGACGGTGTGTTCGCAGCGAATATCGGCGCGGCGTGGGATTACTTTCATAAATCGTTGCCCGTAAATTTGCTTGCACCCAAACGCCCTCCAAAGCCGGCCAACCCATGGATCAAACGAGGGGTGATTGCAGCAGCCGCAGTTGCTGGCGTATCGGCGGTGTCGTATGTCCTGTTAGGTGACATCAATGACTTGCAATCAGAAGTCGATCAGCTCGAATCGGACTTTGCGAATGTATCTAAGCTAACAAACAAGTACCAAGAGAAAGCGGACCGGGTTAAGTCCGTTGAAGATTGGCTGTCCAACCAAGTGGACTGGTTAGCAGAGCTTAATGAGATATCACAACGCTTACCCGAGGGACAGAACGCAACCGTTCGGCGTTTAACGGGGACGCTTGGTGCTTCAGGTTCTGCAATCGACTTGTCGGTTCAGGTTAACGCGCAAGAGTACATTTCGGTCTTGGAAGATCGGCTTACGAGTGCCAAGTATTCGGTTTCGAGTCGTCAGATCAGTCAAAGCCCGGACACGACCGATTATCCGTGGAACTTTGAGACGCGAATCTCGTTTGCCATCGATACGCCATCTTGGAAGTCGTATGGTCCACCTCCCGCGTCACCCAGTGATAAACCCGATGAGCCGGCAAAGGCCGCTTCTGCGGAGATCAAAAGTGAGGTGCAGCAATGAATCAGCGCACGAAGTGGTTGATCGCCGGTGGAGCGATCGTATTCGGTCTGTATGGTGCAGATTCTATCTATCGATCTTGGATCGAAGAGCCCGAGAAACAATTGACGGCGCGTTTGGATGATTTGTCTAGCGATCTACAAAAAACGAAAGACCAGCAGCTTCAGGCACAAAGAGCTGGCAAACGATACGAGGATTATCTAGCGAGAGCCTTGCCAGGGGATCCGCAAACGGCTCGATCTGTTTATCAAAAATGGTTGTTGACTCAGATTGAACGATTCGAAATCACTTCTTCGTCCGTGGATGCGTCTCAACCCTCGGCGATCGAGCTCAAAAGCCGTACTAAGAAGGGAAAAAGAGACCGGATCGGTTATCGAATCGACTTTTCTTTGCGCGGGCAAGCGAGCCTTTCGAAGTTAGCTGGGTTTCTCGATGAATTCCGCAATGCGGGTATGCTACACAAGCTAGCATCCGTCACATTGAACCCAATCGGTAATGAAGGACGACTCGATGTGAGTCTATCGATACAAGTTCTCAGTTTAGATGGGGCTACTAACGATACAGAATTGACTCAGTGGCGAGTTTTGCCTGAGGTGATTGCCGAGCGGAGCAGCAACAATACCTTTGTAAAACGCAATTTGTTTGCTCGTGGTTTTGCCAAGGCGCTCTACGACGTCTCCCTAAAGGCGATAACGGTTAACCGCAAAGGAGAATCGGAGGCTTGGTTCACGGTCGATAACAAGGGGACGGTTGCCAAGATTCAAGCGGGTAGTAATGTCCCGGTCGCACTTCACGAGATCACCGTTGTCGCATTAGAATCGGATAGAGCTCAGATTAACGTCAATCAGGATGTACACTGGATCAAGTTAGGCGAGTCTGTCGGAAAAGTTACAGCCCCCAAGGAGTCTGTGCCAGAATGAAAACCATCCACATTATGAAGGCATCCCAGATTGTTGCATGTTCTGCACTGCTGCCATGCATTTTCTTGTCCGTTATCGGCGTTCAGAGCGAAGTAATGGGACAGCTTATTGGAAATCGCACAATCGGCGCAGCAATCGGTTCATCACAGCCTCGAGCTCAGGCGGGGAATCCGAATGCCGGGAATAGTCTATCACCCTCGATAAATGGTAGATTCATACGAGGCAATCGATCTCGCAATGATTTCGTGGGTTCCAATCGTACCGATCAACAAGGATTTATCGGCTCTACGCAGGCGATCGGAGTTGGACGAGTTCAGTCCTCGGTAGACGGCTTGCGAGTTCCCAACCAAAGATCCGTAAACCGACCGCTCCCTGCCCAACCATCAACCGGACTTTACTATCCCAAACTGGATCTCGACTTTGGCAATGCGGAAGAAACGTCGAATGGGATGGGTGAGACAACAAGAGCAGAGACCGTTTTTTCCGAAGCTCAAGAGAGAATCTCCAAGATAGCTGGAGCAAAAATCAGTGTCGTACGAGTGGGCGGCTTGGCGATCGTTCGAGGAACAGTACAAAGCAAGAAAATGGAAGATCTGATTGTAATGCTTTTAGGGTTCGAACCGGGCATCGACAAAGTCAAAAACGAACTGCATATCACCGACGAGTAGTCTGCATTCTGGCATCATCTTGCGGATTTAAACGAATAAGCAACCCGTGTTTGTGGCTCTTGGCAAATTTCAGTGTGCAACAACTGCAAAGTAGATAGTAGCGACCATTTGCGTTGGGAAAAGGTAACCTACAGTCCGAACTAGAGAGAAGCCACTGCTTGCTACGGGCAGGCCACGTGGGAATAGGCTGTTTCTAAACAAACCGCGAACGCTTAGATGACTTGGCAGAATCCCCTAATGAGGATTGTATGCTCCTTTGGCGATGTGATTTAATCCGAGAATTTCATCGTCACTAACATGGTGCATCTGTGCGAAGTATTGCGCAAATGACGAAAATGGAAAGTTGCATGACAAGTGCTCGAATCCGTAAAGATCTTCCTGATGTTGAAATCGAAACGAGATTCGTGAAGTCCGTCTCGACGCTAAACAAATCCATTATTGTTAGCTTCTTCGTCTTAGTAACATCCATCGCAATTTTCGAATATGTCGAAAACCTGGACAATTCGCGTAATCTAGACATAAGCGAAACTATAAATCTTGAAGAGCGCCAGAGAATGTTCACCCAGCAAATTGGACGCTTGGTGGCACTGCAAAACAATACTCATCAAAAAGGCATCAACCAAAACCTAGCAATTTCAGAAACGATATCAAGGTTCAACAAGGAAGCTGTTGAACTTGAACAATGCTACATGGAACAATCGCTTTTAGAGGATCAAACACTCAAAAAATCAGTTGCGTACGCCTCGCAGATACGGAACGAGATGCTCGATATGTTTCAAGACGTGGCAAGCGGGCCAAATGATGCTCTGTTGATTGACGAAAAAAGGTACGCAGAGCTTCATGACAAGATTAACATCTATGAGCCAGCAATAGAATCCGTCATAAACCGAACGAAACAGATATTCGCTAATCGGTCACAAAGACAAGAAAGAGTATCGCTCGTTGTCTTTGTGACCATTGTCTTTGGATTGGTGGTAGCTTTTGCGGGCAAGGCCATGACAAACTTAAGCCAAAGCTCCGACTCGTTTCGTAAAATGGCAATCGAAAAGCATCGACTTGCTGTAATTGCGGAACGCACCAGTAATGCCGTGATCATAACAGATATCGATGGTCGCATCGTGTGGGTTAACGCTGGCTTTACGCGCATCACCGACTACGCCCTTGATGAAGTCATTGGAAAAAAGCCTGGCGAGATCCTGCAATTTGAAAAGACGAATCCAGAAACAGTTAAAAAAATAAGGCATGCATTACGTTCTCGATCATCCGTTAACTGCCATATTCAGAATCGCTCCAAGTTTGGTCGAGAGTATTGGCTCGAACTAAACATTCAGACACTGAATGATCCGGAGGGTAATGTCAATGGTTTTATGGCCGTGGAAACGGACATCACGACATTCAAAGAGGTCGAGGAGCAAATCCGTGAAGAGCAGACGCTTTTGATATCAACACTCGATTCTCTCACTTCAAAAGTTGCCATTGTTAATCCTGAGGGATTTGTGATTAGCGCGAATCAACTCTGGATGGATTTTTATCAACCGAACAGGAAGCGATGGGCGGGGGATCGCGGTGGGGCGAATTTCTTTCAAATCCTTCGATCCATTGCGTTCGTGGACGAGATAGATTGCCAGGAGATTATTGCGGGGATTCAGAAAGTTCTTAGATGCGAGGCGACCTACTTTGAACGTGAGTATCCATTGAATGTAAATGGTGAACAACGGTGGTTTCGTGCCGTCGCTTCACCGTGCACTAGGAACGGGAAAACCAAATCTGTCGTCTCCACTGAGGACATTACTGTTCGAATCGAAGCTGAAAGGAAAGTACAGGCCTATGCGAGTCGTGTTCAAACAGTGTTTGATGGAAGCAGCGATGCGATTTTGCTTTTGAAGGACGGCCACTTCATTGATTGCAATAAAAAAGCATTGGAAGTTTTTGGAATAACGACAAAGGAACAATTGGCATACCTATGGAAATTCGAAGCGATGTTGTATTCGTTCGAAATATCTGGAAGTTTATCGATGGAACAGCCGACGCCTAAACATCCCTACCACGACTTTCCGTCGCCGAGTCAAAATACAACGTCTGCGACAAACCTCACCAGTGCCGTAAAACAAGAAACGAACGAAAAGGGGAGCAGACGTTTCGAGTGGATTCTTCAAAAAGACGATGGCACATCATTTCCCGCAGAAATCCTCCTGTCCTCAGTAATGTTAGATGGAAAGTTTGTGCTACTCGCGAGTGTCCGTGACATCTCTGATCGCAAGGAGACCTTACGATACTTAGAAATGTATCGCTCGATCGTTGACCGGCACGCTATCGTTGCTGAGACGGATACAGCTGGAAACATTATCTATGCGAACGAACAGTTTTGCTTACTCAGCGGCTATTCCCATCAAGAGCTCATGAACCAAAACCACAGGATTTTGAACTCTGGCTTTCATACCAAACAGTTTTGGAAGGAGATGTTCAAAACCGTCGCCAGCAACAAGACTTGGCAGGGTGAAGTGTGCAATAGGTCCAAGGACGGCAGGCTTTATTGGGTTGATACTACAATCGCGCCGCTATTAAATCACAGCGGTAAAATCCGAGGTTACTTCGCTATTCGGCACGATATAACTGCCTTGAAGAATGCCAAAGCAGAGGCTCAGGCGGCAAGTGATGCCAAGAGCCAGTTCCTGGCTAACATGAGCCACGAAATCCGTACCCCCATGACGGCAATTCTCGGTTATGCAGATTTATTGGCGGATGAGTTTTCAAAACCTGAGAACCCAGAGCGTTGCATCGAATACGTTAATACGATCAAACGTAACGGTGAACACTTGCTCGCCATTATCAATGACGTCCTCGATATTTCGAAAATTGAAGCGAATCGAATGGAAGTGGAATCGATTGGCACCAATCCACGACAGATCATCGAAGAAGTCATGTCTCTGATGCAGGTCCAGGCGAGCGAAAAGGGGATTCGTTTTTGTGGTAACATCCAAAGCACAATCCCCATGTCCATCCAAAGTGATCCGACGCGAATTCGCCAAATATTGATGAACCTTATCAGTAATGCCATAAAGTTTACGGAGAAGGGGGATGTCTCATTGAACGTTGAATTCCTAACCAATCCTTCGCCTCATATCCGCTTTGTTGTCCGCGATACGGGTATTGGTATGACGACTCAGCAAATTGATAGATTGTTTTCCACTTTCTATCAGGCCGATGCGTCTATGACGAGGCGATTCGGCGGTAGTGGATTGGGACTGCATATAAGCAAAAGATTGGCGCTGATGTTAGGTGGAGATCTGGCAGTGCAGAGTACTTTCGGAGTAGGAAGCGAGTTCGCTTTTGTTCTTCCAGTAAACGAATCAGGTGCTAAAGGTCCTTACCGCAATAACGAATTTAAATCCGACACCCTAACGTCTACTTCCTCTAAAGTCGAAGCTAAAAAAAATCCACTCAGAGGTGTAAGAATACTACTCGCCGAAGATGGTATCGACAATCAAAAACTCATCGCCTTTCATCTTACAAAAGCAGGTGCAGATGTCACTATTGTCCAAAATGGAAAAGAGGCTGTGCAGTCTCTCACGATCGATGGCACCTTAGAGGGGCCTCTAGCAATACCTTGCCAATTCGATTTGCTCTTAACCGATATTCAAATGCCGGAGATGGACGGTTACTCTGCAACAAGATTACTGCGTAGCAAAAACTTTGGGTTGCCAATCATCGCTCTAACCGCAAACGCTATGTCGAGTGACGTGAGTCTGTGTCTTAACGCTGGTTGCAACGAACACGTAGGTAAACCAGTTGACCGTCAACAGTTAATTGACACCTGTGTTCGATGGGCGCAAACTCCATCGAAGTATATAACGCTCGAGAGCTTAGGTGGGATACCTAACACTCAACCCGTATCAAGTTAACCCGTATGCATAAAGAACAAGTCTGAATACGGAGTATTACAAGATTACGTTTCTTACGAATTCGCCGAGTTTTTAGAAAGCCATTGGTCAGATATGTCAAACGAAAAAAGCACTCAAATTCATTCATCGCTCGCAGGCGACGAAGACTTTTCCGACTTGGTTTCGGAATTCGTGAAAGGACTCCCATCTCGTCAACAATCATTGCGAGACCATCTGCAAAACCAAGACGTTCAGCGTTTAACTCGTCTCATTCACCAATTAAAAGGTGCATGTGGGGGATACGGCTTTCCAAGCTTGACAGATGCAGCTCGAGATCTAGAAAATCAATTTCGCCAGGGACGCTCTCTTGAAGAGTTAACAACACAGATCGAGAGCTTTATTGATTCTTTATCGATGGTTACGTCCGCCCCAGCATAGATGATGGAAGCGGGATTAGATTTATAAAACAGCGTTGCACATGAACCATGGAGACGCTAATGGTTCATGTGAATGCTGTTTACTCTACATTGTTTTGTTTGGGGAAATCTGACCGATATCGCTTTAGCCGGTTGATCTGAAATTGCACAGAACCTAAAAGATCCTCCCAGCTTAGCGGCTTAAGAAAGTAGTCGTCCGCACCGAAACAAAGGGATGACTCCAACGCATTTCGACTGGAAATGCCGGTCATGAGAATCACAGGCGTTAAGCGGTCAGCATCCTTTATCGCCTTTAGTAGCTTGATCCCATTGCTGTTAGGCATATCAAGATCCGTAAGACAAATATCGAACTCTTTCGCAATAGCTCGACCAATTGCTTCATTGACGTTGGACGTCGCCATTACGTCTATATTCTCGCTGGCAAGTTTTTGCATCCAGCGACTGATAAGCGATAGCTGCATCTCATCATCATCGACAACGAGAATTCGGGTCTTTTGGGCACTCCCCATATCTATAAAACTCCTTAATCGTAAAATATGATCGACCAATTTGCGTCTTGCACTCCTCCGAATAAATCGCAAAGGAGTATTCAAGTGAAAGAACGTCAACCGGGCGAATGTAATCTCACTCGAAAAGGTTTGCGTCATATCGAATTGCGATGATCTGAGCGTTAGACAATTCTTGTTCTTGCCTATTCTACCCTTTATTTCACTTAGTGTGCCTTCGTGAGCACTAGTCGATCTCGCGAGAGATTGGAACGATTTCTACCTATTAGCGATCTTGTTTGCGTTCGATTCCGTCTTGCAGGCGTCTTTCTGGCTTTAGCCAAGAGCCGTTCCGAATGTTGCTTCGATCTGGTCTCGAAGAGGTGAAGAACCTAGCTGGACCTTCTTCAGCATCAGCGGCGGCTTTCGAAAGGTCGTTAGAACGAGCGGTTGGAGGGGCTGGATTTTTAGCGTCGAAGACTTGAGTTGTAATCTCGGAGTCGAAGTCTTGTGCGGGATTCGAGTTTTGCTCGAGCCTGTTTCGCAATAGATCTGCATCCTTGAGATGTCGATGGAATCCAGGCGGCAATTCAATGGTCTCCACAGGACGCTTATCCTCTAATGGCGACGATTTTGTAACTTTTGTCTCCGAGAAAGACGCTTGCTGCACGCCTTGGTCTACCGAGGGCTTAATTGGTGACTTGTCGATTGATGGGTCAGACAATTTTTTCCCAGAGTCCGCTTTCTTGACAACCCCGGGCAGCAGCTTGATCACTGGATCGGAAATCGTAGTCCCTCCGTCAACACCTTCAAAGCGAGAAATTAAGCTTAGCTTTTGCGGAGGATCGCCGACCGACGACCACGGTAGCCAAATGCTGTAAGAAGGCCCAATAGAGGTCTTGCTCATGTGGCTAGCAAGTTGCTCAGGGGTGAATACAAATTTGCGAAGAGGCTTTTGGGAATCGACCGCATCGTCTTCGGCATTGAAAGCGTAAACAGCTAGGCTTCCCTCCGCCTCGATGGGATCGGTGTTATCTTTCTCATAAAAATAAACTCGTCCACCGAAGCCACGAACTCCCGTTTGTCCCTGTTGGTGCAACACGGTGTCAGTCCAAACGGCTAATATGCGATCCGGGACGACTTTGGTTTCTTTCTTCTTGCCTCCCCACGGGATCATGCTTTTCTTGCTCATGAGAGGCTGGCAGCCACAAAATACAACCGACAATAACAGACCAAGTATTGAGAAAAACTTCGGCGCAACTAACAGTTTCATGCCGCTCGAATATTGAATCGCATGTTTGATTTTCATTGCGGTTTTCCTTCCAAGTACGGACCGACGGCGACGTACGGAGTGGACGGTTTCTTAAGCGAGCTAGAAGAGTCTGGGGCAGGAATGATTTCGGACGGCCTGGAATAGGCTGGGTCTTCATCCAGAGGTGATGAGATAACGCCAGGGCGTTGAGATGAATCCAATAAGCCTCGCGGCGCAATATCTGGGTAAACTACAGGGCAATCGTCGTCCACGCCAATTTGATCGAGGACTCCGTTCTGTGGGAATACGTCGCCGTGGATATCAAAGACGTCTGCTTCGCACCAGCTAATTCGAGCAAACTCAGCTTGTTTCAGCCGTTCCATATCCCCCGGAGACCGCACGACATGCGGGGTCATGATAATGACTAACTCGGTGCGTTGTATCTCGTTGAGATCGTAACTGAAGAGGTGCTTGATGACAGGAATATCACCGAGCCACGGAACTTGACGGTGTATTGTTCGCGTACTTCGGGAGATAAGTCCACCGAGTATGATGGTTTCGCCATCCGCTGCGCTCACTGTGGCTTGTGCGGTAACTGTATCGACACGTGGGGCTCGGATCACTTGGCCGTTTGGGGAAATTGAGATAGGGATTCCCTCGCTATCAGGACCGAGTTTAGATTTCTCTGCATCGATCTCCATAACCACGTTTCCATCCGGGCTAATCCGTGGAGTGACGCCGATGATCAAACCGACGTTTTCGAGTTCGACGTCACTGTTTTGGAAGCCTTGCACATTGATGCTCGATCTAACAATTCTAGGGACACGTTGTCCTACTTGAATAAAGGCCTGCTGGTTATCGAGGGTAAGAACTTGAGGGCGACTCAGGATCTCAAGCCTTCGTGAATCTTGGAGTGCACGTAGCAAGAAACTTATATTCTCGCTACTGGCTGAAAGCACTAGTCCGCCGAAGCCGAGTGTTTCGTTCCCTCTGCCGACAGAGAAATTCGAAATGCCCTGGCCGCCTGTCCTTTTTGAAGACGTTTGCGCTCGACCGGAACCGCTGTTCCCCAGTGGCAGAGTACTGTTGAAATCAAAGCCTGGAGTGTTAGTGGCTGCAACAATTTCTTGGGTTGTATCGGTGACAACTCCAGCTGGGGTCGATAAGGTTGTTGAATTGGTTCTAGTTAACAGCCCACCCAAGAGGCTTCGATCGAACAAAACCGAGTCCTGAATCCCCATCTCGATTCCGAATTCATCCGTATTGCCCAAAACGATTTCGGCAATCATGACTTGAATCATGACTTGAGGCGGCTGCTGATCAAGATCTTCAATGAGTTTGCTAATCTCGTCATAATAACGAGGGGTCGCGCTAAGGATGAGTTTGTTTTGAACGGGTTCTGGTACAAGAACGACTTCTTTTTCGAGTTGTTCGAATGGGTTGCTTGCATCTGGGCCAATATTCTCGACTTGTCTTTTGTTCCGGAGAAATTCGTTGATAGCGAGCGCCACATCAACGGCCGGGGAGTTCTTAAGTCGATAGACCGAACTTTTTCTTTGAACTGCATCACTTTCATCTAGGCGAAAGATGATCGCTTCAACAATTTTGAGATCACCTTCAGAGCCGACTGCGATAATATTGTTGCCTCGAATATCCACCGTAAATCGAAGAGGGAGGAGAGAGGATTCATCGGGAGCGCTAGAGAGTTGTGCCGTAGAGCTAGGAGTACCGCTCGCAGTAGGCAGCAGCGAGCGTAGCGTCTCGACGAGTGATACGGCTGTCGCATTTTTGATCGGGAATATTTTGATTTTCGCAACGGCCCCAGGGCTATCGAGTTGTTCAATAAATTGTTCGATAAGGGGCATATTTTCAGGAGGGCAGGATACAATGATCGAGTTTGTACGATCGTTTGTGGAAACTTGGACTGAGCCTAGAAGGCCGCTGGTAGCGACGCTTCGATTTTGATCATCATAGAGCTCGATGCTTTTGTTCTTAGTAGCGGCTGAAGTGGATAGGGCTTGCTGTAGTGCTTTAGCCGTATCCGCAGCCAACGTATTTTTTAACTGGAAAACTTTCGCTGCATGTTTGTCTTCATACGGCTTGACATCGAGTTGCTCAATGAGCTTCCGAATCTCGAGCAAATCTCGGGGAGAAGCATGTACGATGAGAAGGTTGGATCGACTATCAGAAGCAGATTGAATGACTGGACTTAAGCCTGGTCTTGCCTTAAAAAATGATTGAAGTTGAGTTTGAACATCCGCTGCTAGAGCTTCTTTGAGTTGAATTACAGTAAAGGAACTGTCGGTACTCGACGGCTGATCGAGCTTTAGAATCAACTCCTTCATGGCAATCATAGATTCGCCCCATCCAATAAGGAGAAGAGCGTTGGGTGATCCTAGAGGAGAAACCGAAACGCGGCCTTGCCTGCCACCGATGAATTTTTCTTGCGAGGTTGCGATCAAGCTCGCGAGAGATTCCGAATTGACATGCTGTAGGGGCACCACTTCGATTTCTGGTCGGGACAAACGACTGGCTTCGTCGAGCCGTTTGATGATCTCGGCGAGATCGGTAAGTTGACGATCACGTCCGCGAAGAATAACTGCATCCAATTCCGGAAGCATCTGTAGTTGTACCCCTTCGAACTGAGGAAGAGGCAACGATACTGGGGCATCAGGGTCCTGAACAGTGTTGGGCGCATTGACTTGTTCGCCTGTTGGAGCTGCCGGCATTACATTTGGTGGTTGACCGCTGGCTTCTTGGGCGGAGGCTAATGCGATGTTGTTGTCACGACCGGACATCGATCGACTTTGTGTCGAATCGGACCGCCGCAGCATGTTTAGGAATGGGTTGCTGAGCGACGAAGGGGACACGGGAGAGCGAGAGGAATATGACAATTGGGACAAAGAGCTTTGACCATTGTCATTCAGAGAGAGGATTTTTAGAGAACTCTGTGCTGTGCGATCCGAAACGGCCAGACCAAGTTTAGCGATATCGGTAACCAGTCGTTTCGCCCCCTCGACCCGCAATGTTTGCTGAGTGGCTATAAATTCGATGGAGATGGTCTCAGCACCAATTTGAACAAGGACAGCATTCAATTTCGCAGGATGCGAGTGCACCCGGCCTTGGAAAAGCTGCCGAAAAGCCGTTTCGATCGAATTGAGTTGATCGGAAGAAAATGTCAGGTCACGGCGAATGATAGCATCTGCGGAATCAACTGCTTGCCCTTTTATGGGCTCACTCAATACTGCTATGCAAATCAAGGCACAGAGAGTGCCAAGCAGGCTCCGGTACGGAATCATAATGGCGGGGGGGATGGGGTTAGGGACAGCGTGTTCACCAAGACTGGTGTATCTAGCGAAACTAGCAATCTGGGGTCAATGCCGATGGTATCCCAGTTATATGGTGGGACCGGTGGGTAAACGGCCTGAGAGTAGCACACAATCCATTGCATTAAAGTAACTAATGCAAAAATCCTAAGTTGTGACGAATGTCTGTCCATTCTTTTGACTTCTAGGTTGGTATTGGACTAGAATCAGGACCAATCGACGACACACACAGCGTTTGATTCGTGGCAGACTGATGCCCAATTTGCATGGAAGTCAGAAAGGAACAATGCCGATGAAACGGCTTAAGAAATCCCTGCTCAAATCGAAGACCACCTCCAGTCAATTGACAGAGGCTAATGTGGCCGAAGATAGCTTCTTGGCGTTGGAAGCAGCCGCCTTAGCAAGCCATGGCACGGCGCAAAGCGACGAAGAGATGGTTGAAGAGTACCTAAAATCTCGCAGTTCGTCCCTTTTTGAGCAGTTGGTTCGACGTTACGAACGGGAAATCTATACGTACCTGCGTCGGTTTTTGGGAGATGCTCAAGAGGCCGAGGATGTCTTTCAAGCGACCTTTTTGAGCGTGCACCTACGAATCGAGCAATTCGAGCAAGGTCGTAGGTTTCGCCCCTGGCTTTATGCGATAGCCAGCAACAAGGCGATCGACTACATGCGTCGCAACAAACGACACCAAATTGGGAGTTTGAACACTGCCCTTTCGAATTCTGACGGTGACGAAACGTTAATGCATAAATTGGCGAGCAATCAAGCACTTCCTGATGAGTGTGCAGAAAGAAATGAGAACGCCTCAAGAGTTCGGGAAGCGTTAAGCCAATTGAACGAACCGACACAACAGCTCATACAACTGGCGTTTTTTCAAGAAATGAAATACGCGGACATATCCGAGATTTTGCGAATACCGGTTGGCACTGTAAAGAGCCGAGTTTTCACGGCAATTCGTAAACTCAATTCGATTTGGATGCGTATGGAAGAGAAGGATGGCAAAAAGAGCGACTCGTAAGTTGCCCAATTTAGGTTATCCCTTTGTTTGTCCCCTCCTTGTCCTTTTCGCATCGATCGCATGCAATCCTCTAGTGACTTACCTTCAGACGAAGACCTCATCGGCTATTTATTAAATGGCTTGGATGATGACGAGCGTTTTCGTTTGGATCGCAGGTTGGCTGCAGATGCAGTGCTAAAGCAGCGTTTGGAGGATTTAAGAGAGTTACTGCTACCCATCGAAAATGTAAAAGAGGACGTATTCGAACCGGATCACACACTCGTCGATAGAACGATGGAATTGATCCAGGTTTATGATCGACCAGCCAGAGAAAGAGCCCCTAAACCGTTAGTCGCCGGCTTGTCAGCCGTAGTGGATGCTGCACATCGCACGGTTAGGATTGCATGGGTTGATAGTTTGGCTCTGGTCGCAGCGGGGGTCACTTTGTTATGCGTGTTGTTACCGAGTGTCTGGTACACGCGAGAAGAATCGCGAAGATTTGCGTGTTCGAACAATTTGAGAGAAATCGGTGAATCGCTTCAGAGGTTTGCTGACACCGACCAAAGACATCAGTTTCCAAAAATCGAAACTCAAGGACCGATGTCGTTTGCTGGGGTTTATGTTGTCAAGTTGAATGAAGCGGGTCTTTTGGGCTCAACACAATTGTTATGGTGCCCTACCAATCCTCGTTCATCGTTTGAAGTCTCCGTGCCTAGCACAACACAGCTTATGCAAGCACCGTTAGACATACGCGATTCATGGCAACGCTTTGTAGGTGGTTCATATGCCTACAATCTCGGCATAATGGAAAACGGTATCTATCGAACTCCCTGCTCTACCGAAGCAGACGTTCCCATTTTGGGTGATATGATTTGCGAGGATGATATAAAAGCTAATCTAAAACCCGTGGTTCACGGTTGCAACATTACAAACATCCTTTACTCAGACGGTAAAGTACGTGCGATTAAGTTGCCGGCCCTATCGGCTACCAATCTTTCGTCCAATGCACCCACCACAAATAAGGGCATTGATTCGGGAAGCATCACAGATGTAATTGATCATCCTTATCTAAATCGCTCTTTCATCAATGCAGCGGGTCTCGACTCGAATGATTGGTGTCTTGGTCCGAGCTACAGATCGCCACTATCAACCAGATAGCCACATCTACCAAGAAAGGTCGTTGCAACAGGACCATCGCTAGAACAAATGTGGTTGTGACGATCTCATCCTAGCCCGAACTGCCGTCGCTCGTTGGGCAGCCATTTCGGCGTTATCCGCGAGAACAGTCAAGTGCCCCATCTTTCGTCCCACTCTCGCGGATTGCTTTCCATAAAGGTGAAGATGGCAATTAGGTTCCGTGAGTGCGGCTGTGTAATTGGGTTTGTCGTCACCCCACAAGTCACCCAATAGATTTGCCATGGCCGCAGGTTTAATCAAATCGGTGCACCCAAGAGGAAGATTGCATATCGCGCGCACTTGCTGCTCAAACTGACTGGTTTGGCAGGCCTCAATGGTCAGGTGCCCAGAGTTATGAGGGCGTGGAGCAATTTCATTTATCATCAAGCTTCCATCATCAGTGATAAAGAACTCCACACAAAGCAATCCTTCTAATTGCAATGTTTCCGCAACGCCTCTCGCAATTTCTTGCGCGCGAGATTGCATCACGAGCAAATCGCCGGTGGGCGGGCATGTTGTCACATCTAAGATATGATGGGAATGCGTATTGGTCATCATCGGATAAACGGCGACTTCTCCTCGCGGAGATCTTGCTACCAACACGGAGGCTTCGGCGGAGTAGGGAATCCATTTTTCAGCGATAATGGGTTCGGGCCCTAGCAATTCGAGTGCATCATTGGCTTGCATCTGGGAAGAAACTTTGCGTTGCCCCTTTCCGTCATATCCCCATGTTGTGGTCTTCAGAACCAGTGGCCAGCCGAAAGCCTCTGCAGTCGGCATGACTTCCTGAACAGACCTCATCTCTCGAAACGGCGTGACCGGAAACCCAGCTTTCGATAGGGTCGTTTTTTCTCTTATGCGGTGCTGTGAAACCGCTAGCAGAGTTGCACCAGGACGCACTGGAACAATTTCTGCTGCGCGATTGAGTGCTTCGATTGCAACATTTTCGAACTCGAGAGTAATACAATCCACTTTTTCAGCGAACGCGCGGACCGCAACGGGATCGAGGTAATCCGCATGGATTGTCTCTGATGCGACATGGGAAGCGGGAGCATCTACCTCGTCCGTGAACACGACAACACGATAGCCCAACTGCTGGGCGGCATGCGCGAACATTCGTCCCAGCTGCCCTCCTCCGAAAACGCCTAGAGTAGAGCCTGGTTCGATGACTTTTTTATCTAGTGATGTTGTGGTAGTTGTCACGTTATGTGTTGCAATGAGAATAGGGCTAATTGTTAAAGGGAAGGCAGCAAATTGTTTTCCATCACGGAATCGGTTTGTGCCTTCATAAAGTCCAACATTTTCTGAGCCAACACGGAGTCGGATGTCGCTAAAATTCTTACCGCCAACAGGCCAGCATTCTTTGCGCCTGCGACACCGATCGCCAACGTTGCAACAGGGATACCGCCGGGCATCTGAACAATGCTAAGCAGTGAGTCGAGGCCTTGTAAGGATTTGCTTTGGACAGGCACACCTAGGACTGGGAGAGGGGTGCAAGCGGCAACCATGCCTGGCAAATGAGCAGCTCCTCCCGCCCCCGCGATAATCACCTGAAGCCCACGAGAAGTCGCTTGTGTGGCGTATTCGGTCATGTAGTGCGGCGTTCTGTGTGCCGATACAACCCTAGCTTCGTAGGGAACACCAAATTTCTCAAGGACGGTACACGCCTCTCGCATGGTTTCCCAATCCGATTGCGACCCCATGATGACCCCCACCTTAGCGGTGGTTGGAGCGAAGAGTGATGGATCCATAATTCGTTTTAGTTGAAGTATTCGAGCTGATGTAATGATCAGGGAGGTCCAAATCCATTTGTTCAGCCCCGTATTCTCAAAGCTTAATCAATTTGCCATTTCCCCATAGTCAAGATTGTACCCCTCAGGACATTCCGTTGGCCCAACCGGAGTACACAATTTCGCCGCCATAGGGTCCAGCCCCGGGCCCGAGAGAAACGCGATAGTCAGCCGCCTCGATTAGCTGTTGATTGTGCTCGATCACGACGATCGTTTGCCCCCTCTCCAAGAGGCTTTCCAGGCATTGAACAAGTTTCTCAATATCAGCGAAATGGAGACCTGTAGTGGGTTCGTCCATTACGATTAACTCCCGTTTTCGGTCCCCACTCGTTTTTCCGAGGAGTGAGGCCAGCTTAAGTCTCATCGATTCACCGGCGGATAAACTGCCGAGCGATTGACCAAGCGGCAAATAACCTAGTCCAATTTCTCTGAGTAGGGCTAACCGTTCGCGAATTAAATCTTCCCCCCGAAAGAACTCGAATGCTTCATCGATACTCAGCTGTAATACGTCATTAATGTTTCGATCACGATAAGTGATCTCTAGTACGTCGGGCTTGTATCGCGTGCCTCGGCAGTCCACGCATGGTAAAGAGATGTCTGCAACAAATTGCATTTCTATAGTGGTGAATCCGAGCCCTTCACAAGTCGCACAACGACCTTGTTCGCTATTAAAACTAAAGTGACTTGCCGTCAGTTGCATGCTTTTGGCTTCTGGCGTATTCGCAAAGGCTGTACGAATTCCGTCAAACGCTTTGCAGTATGTTGCTGGAGTGCTTCGAGTCGATCTCGGTATTGGTGATTGATCGATGGCGATGCATTCGGAAACTCTTTCATCTCCCTTTAGCAATTCAAAGGGAAGTGGAGCTGCATCCTTGTCTCCTCGTTTCTTTTTCAAGGCGGGCACCAAGGTCTCAAGCAACAACGTGCTTTTGCCTGATCCGCTTGGCCCTGTAACGACGGTCAATGAGCCGAGTGGTATCTTGAGATTGGCATTCTTCAAATTTCTGCCAGAAGCATTGGTGAGCTCAATCCAATGAGCCGCATCCGTCTTTAAGGTTCGCTTGTAATAGTCTCCCCGAAGGCATCGACCTGTAACGCTTTTTTGCATAGCAAGATTCACGTAGGTTCCATCGAATACTACTTGGCCTCCCTTGGCACCGGCTCCAGGGCCGATTTCGATGATACGATCAGCGAGAGACAACATGGCGGGTTCATGTTCAACCAGAATTACTGTGTTACCACGATCTCGTATGTCCAGTATCGCCTCTGAAACCCGCTGAACATCGTCTGGATGCAAACCAACGGTTGGTTCATCGAAGACATAAAGCATGTCGACCAAACTTGAACCGAGCAGGCAAGTCAAATTGACTCGCTGAGCCTCTCCTGAGCTGAGCATGTGCATGGGGCGATCCAACGAAAGATATCCCAGACCAATGCGAATCAGGTATTCCAGCCTCTTGGTTAACTGTCGCTCCGGTTCCGAGGCATTGTATTGAGCATGGGCTTCTCCAACACTAAAGAATCGGCTGGCTTGCAGATCCTCGGCAACGTTACCATGCTGGTTGTCCGTAACAGAATTGGCAGCTCGAAGCATCGCTACTAGATCGACCACCGGCAAGCTACAGATATCAGAAAAGGTTTTGTCGTTCCATCTATAGGACAGCGATTCTTGCGAAAGACGTTTGCCTTGGCACTTTGGACATTGATGATACGATCGCCACCGGGAAATAAAGACGCGCACGTGCATTTTGTATTTGTGCCGTTCGAGCCAAGCAAAGAAACCTTCCAGGCCGCCGAAGTTTCGTTTGGGGACACCTTTCTCAATAACGCTCCAATGTTTCGAAGTTAGTTTTGACACAGGAACGTCAACAGGGATCCCGAATTCCGGTGCCAAACTAATTAACTCATCTAGTTCATGCGAGTAAGCCGGAGTTCTCCAAGGAGCGATAGCGCCGTCTTTAAGAGAGAGACTCGTATCTGGAACAATCTTTGTATTGTCCAGTTCGATGGTTTCGCCGAACCCCTCGCATACAGGGCAAGCCCCGCGCGCGTGGTTAAAATTGAAAAGGCTCGCATCGGGTTCCTGAAAATCAATGTCGCATTGGTTGCAACGAAGAAATGCGGAATACGCTCTCGTAGCAAAAAGGCGATTTTCAATCCTCAATGGCCCGTCAGAATTCTCGACAAAAACAATCACTTGTGAGGGAGAGTGTAGGATGCACTGGTCATAGCAGGCCTGTATCGATTGTCGCCACCGATCATCAATCGTCCCTGTCCATGACAACCTATCCACAATCACGCTTGCTTGCTTGGTCTTTTTAAAGGCCTTCGCCATTTCAGAACGATCCGTATCACCGAGGTTGACTGTTCTGTCGCCAACAAGCAATCGCACAAAGCCCGTGGACTGCAAATCTGCTAACAAACTGGACAGCGTTTCGTCATTGGTCCAGCTGCATGAAAATCCAATCATGCATCGCGAGTTTTCGAGCGTGCTCAGCTCTTTTAAGATTGAGTCTGGAGTAAAGGAACGGATTTGCTCTTCACAGGAGTAGCAGTAGAGTTCCGCTTTCGATGCAAACACCATCCGGAGGTGTTCTAGGATTTCCGTTGTGGTACCAACCGTGCTGCGATTGTTTCTAGCGCGATTATCGCGAGTAACAGCGACGCTAGGCGGTAGCGGCTCCAGAGAATCAAATTTCGGTTTATCAACACGTTCAAGAAACTGGCGAGTGTAAGCAGAAAAGCTCTCGATGTAGCGACGTTGACCTTCCGCGTAGAGCGTATCGAAAGCGAGCGAGGACTTTCCGCTTCCGCTCACACCGCAAATCACAGTTAGTTGATGCAGTGGAAAATCGAGATCGAGCGATTTTAGATTATTCTGCTTCGCGCCACGCAGTTGGATAACTGGCGGTTGTGGAACTGGCGAGGTGGTGAGGGATTTTTTCTTCTTTGCCATGCGAAACAGAGTATGGCAAAACGTCAATATAGCTAGTGCATTCGATCAAAATCGAGGCCTGTTTTATTTGGCCCCGGCACGTGCTCTCTCGATACCAAATTGAACCAAACGAGGTTCGCGAAAAAAGCCCTCCCAAAAACTGTGTCCTTGGCCGGGAGCGACGATAAGATCCACCAATTCTTCGCATCCCTCAGCTTTGTAAACGCTTTTTAACTCCGCGGAGTTTGGTTCCAAGGGCACAACAACATCTTGGTCACCATGAATGATCGTTACTGGGATCTTGGCCCTCGCGATGACGGCTAGCCTCTCGACCGGATTGAATTCTTTGCTTCTTTTATCCAGTTCTTGGCTGCTAAGGCCATAAGCAGGTGCAGCGGCCTCCAGTTTGGGATAAGTTCGGAAATCGTAGACGGGGTAAATCCCAATTATGCCTGCGACTTTTTCGGGATGAGCGATGGCCCAGCTGCTGACCCACAGTCCTCCACGGCTACGCCCGAAAAGGCATGCTTTCTTCGCAAAGCCTCGCTTCGTTGTCAGCTCCTCGTAAAGCGCATTGAACGCACTGTGGCTTGCAGGGCTACCGTATGCTTCGCCGACATCCACACCTGCGACAGCAATGCCAGCATCCAGAAAAGACTGGTGCATCCACCGCTCTGCCTCGTCTGGGTAAGCAGGCAATGTGGGGGCATAGAAAATCCACGGTTGAGGGGAAGTTCGTTTAGCCTCTTCCGGAATGAAAACGAAGGCTGGACGTTCGAGGATCATGAAGGAATCGCCAGGGAGCGAAAGCTTTCCTGGGGCTGTAAAAGCTTTAGCCACCGGTGCGGACGCTGATTGGTTTCCGGATTTATCTTGCGCCAACGATCGACCTATGCCCAGGCCCACTGATACGCAGACAACGATACTCGCGAGCAGCGGCGAAACAGAGACCATGGAGAGGCGGAAACGACGGAGGTCTATCATGATGCGATTTCCCAGTTGAGCAATCCAATTGAGGTGTGAGTTGAAGGCAGGCGAATACAATACCTGATAGCGCAGGGGCACCAGTGGCTAACGACATAGAGCAACGTGGAAAAAGTTACGGCCATCCCGATTTAGGATGGCCGTGACTTTTTTTGTCGGAACTAGGTGGCCGCCATCATTGTTGGTGAGCCCTTTTCATGTAGGCGGAAAGCCCTAGTCTCGGTTGGATCTGGAATTAGAATCCAGCGAATGGGTGGGATACGGAATCCTTTTGTGCAACCATTTGTTGTGCGGTTGGTAGACCCTTCATTGCATTGACAATGGCGTCCTTGGTTGCTTGGTAGTTGAATTCGTAAATCTTCTTGTCGTCGTTGGCAGCTGGGTGAATGAAGACGCCGCAGACAACGACCAAACTTTCGGCTTGATCAGCAGGAATAACGCCAGCGGCAACCGAGTCAGCAACAGCCTTAGCAACAGCATATTGTGCAGGGCCAAACATTTGGACTGCTTGCTTCATCCCCTTGATGGTGACCTTGGTGATCATAACGGTGGATGGCTTTACGGCTACGTTTGGAGCTAGAACAGCCAAAAGATTGGTGTGACCAGCGCTTTGGTTTGAAAGAGCGTTGGCAAAAGCGACGCCGACGGGACCGTCTTTGCTACCGATCATCAAATCGATGTGGGCGATTTCGTTGCCTTCGCCGACCAATGCTTCTCCGACGTACATGGACATAGTGGGGATCCTAAATGAGGGGGGAACTATTTGATTTCGCAAAAAGTCGCGATTGTGAACACGAAAAGGTATCAAACTGCAACTTTTCTGCAATCGCGGGAAGGCCTCCTTCCTGATGGCAAAATATGACTTTCCGACCCAAATCTGGTTTTCCAGGTCGGAATCTTTGCTCAAAACAGTGGAATTTCCAACTCAACTAGGTACCCTAAATAATGTTCGCAATTTCATAAGGACTTTGGCACACAAATTGCCAAATCGTTGTTTGCTGACTTCCGTGCCGCAAAAAATCGGGCTTCAGCACAGCGGGAGAGAAAGGGTATCGCCACTGAATTGGCTTCAGTGCCCCCGCCTCTCTTTTTTGCAACCTTATCCGTTCCGCGAAACAGAATTTCCATTAGGACTCGATCATGAAGCGAAGCATTACTCATCTCCTTACCCTCGTCGTTTCCGTTGCCTCCGCGACCGCTGGATATTGCCAGGATTCGCAGCCAAGCAAAGCTGAGACCAAGCAGGTAGCAACCAAAGCCAAGAAAAACAAAGAAAAAACGGTCCGAACCGTTGAGATGTTCCAAGCCATGGACGAGGGGCTTGTAACGGTCGAGTACATCGGAAAGAGCTCCAAAGAAGCCAACATTATTTTCAAGAATAAGACGGGCGACTCGCTAGATGTTCAGCTCCCCGCTACTTTTGGAGCCGTTCCGGTCCTCGCTCAAATGGGCGGCATGGGTGGAATGGGTATGGGCGGGATGGGCGGCATGGGTGGAATGGGCGGCGGCATGGGTGGAATGGGCGGCGGCATGGGTGGTATGGGCGGCCAAGGAATGGGAGGAGGCTTTGGTGGCGGCATGGGAGGCATGGGTGGAATGGGGGGCGGCATGGGAGGTATGGGCGGCGGCATGGGTGGCATGGGTGGCATGGGCATGGGTGGCATGATGCGAGTCGAGCCAGACAAGCCAAAGAAGGTGAATGTCGCGATGGTATGCCTGGAACATGGTAAAGATGATCCAACCCCAAAGATGAAGTACAAAATCGTTCGTCTCAACGAAGTAAACCCTTCACCAGTCGTCCAACAAATCTGCTTGGCCCTCGCCAACCGACAAGTCGACCAGAAGGTGGCTCAAGCGGCTGCATGGCACATTGCGAACGAACTCAGCTGGCCAGAGTTGCTTAACAAACCACGTTACATTACTCAATTCAACGGCGTTGAACTTTTCTTTAATCCCATCGAAATTCAAAGCGCTGTTCGGCTAGTTAGCTATGCAAACGCCGAAGCAATGAAGCTAGAAGAAGAGAATGCACAGCAGTACCAATCACCTGGTCAAACAGGCGAAACGGTTTCTGTTGGCGAACAGCTTGCCAACGGCGACAAATAAGCCGATTCAACAAAACGGACACTTCAAAGCCATCCAATCTGGATGGCTTTTTTGTTTTAATATCCAACCGGTTGAATGCCCTGCACCGACTATCTAAACAATCGAATGATAGGTTAAACTAAAATTAGGTTAAACTAGGGCAAAGTGCGAGCTAGGCATTCCAGTAAACGATGGCGGCCAAAAACGCATCCAATCTCAAATCACTCAGAGCCTAGCCCTGCTCTCCCTCCCACGATGTTCACCTACTGAGTCAAATGGAACCGCAGATTTTTTATCAGTTGTTAATCCCTTTCGTTCTCTCCTGCGTGGGTAGTTGGCTAATCACGGCCGCTCCAAAATTAGACGATTGGGAACCGCCTAGTTTCTGGCAAAGCTTTTCTCTGATTTTGCCTGGAGTGCTTCTGGTCGGGCTCGCAATCTTGGTAGCCGATTTTGGGCGTAGAGGGATTCTGGAACAACCGAAAGAATGGCTTTCTTGGTCGCCTAAAAGCCGTTGGGAATGGTTAGTGTTAGTGGTTCCTGTCGCAATGACGCTATTCGCTACGATTCGTTCACTCGTTTCATCGGCAAGCAAGTTATCTCAGTTGATGTGGCCTGTAAGTATGTTCTTGGCTATCTCCATCATGGCATGGTGTTTGTCCGACCAAGCCAAAGGAAATCGTTGGTCGTGGGAAGTCCTGTTTGCGTGGATGGTAGTGGGCGTCTTTGCCATTACAATGAATCTTGCGTCATTAGAGAACATGATTACGAGTGGCAGTTCGCGTTGGGCATTACTGATCTTAGCTGGGCAAATGGGATGTGTCTCGGCTTATGCAGCTCAAAGCTATCTCAGTTTAAGCCTATGGATTACAAGCTCTGCCGCGATCGTGTTCGGTGCATTCTTTTGTTCCGTGTTTCGACCAGCCAAGGACCAATCATTCGGCCTGTGGCATCTGAGTATTGTGATGATACCGCTAGCGATTGCTACGGTTCCCTCACTGTTTCTCGCTGATCGTTATTCGATGGAACGTCTACCGTTGTGGCTCATCGGAATAGTGATGTTCTTGCCAACTTTGGTTTGGTTTTTTGATATTGTGTACACCCGCGAATGCCGTCAATGGCGTAGGATATTGTTCGCATTTTTGATTTGCGCCTCAGTATTGGCTACCATTATCATTCTCACGAAACCATTTGAATCAGAATGGTAGCGCCGGCTGCGCAATGTTTTGTACAGGTAGATGGTAACGCATGAATCTACAAGCGATAAATTCGGTAGACACCTTCCTGGAATGTTGGCGATGGATCGACTCTCCCGTCGGCCCTATTTTGCTTCGTAGCCATGGCGAAATGGCTACGGGAATCTTTCTAAAGGATCAGCAATACTTTCCGAAACTGGCTCCCACGATTGACCAATCCTTGGGCGAGAAGAATTGTTGTGATGTTCTGCCACAATTAGAGGCCGAACTACTGGAGTATTTTTCGGGAAGTCGAAAAGAGTTTTCTACAGAATTCGGCTTAATCGGAACGGAGTTTCAATGTGCGGTTTGGCATCAATTGCAATGGATTCCGTTCGGACAAACCTCAACCTACGGTCAGATCGCTGAGCAGTTAGGCAAAAGCAATTCTTCACGAGCCGTTGGGGCTGCTATCGGCAAAAATCCA
This sequence comes from Pirellula sp., assembly GCA_046344995.1. Lineage (GTDB taxonomy): Bacteria > Planctomycetota > Planctomycetia > Pirellulales > Pirellulaceae > JBKCUI01. Next base: position 88,384 of record JBKDKR010000007.1, on the reverse strand, counting down.
CTCTCAATTGTCCTGCCGTGTCATCGAGTCGTCGGAAAATCGGGAGCGTTAACGGGATACGCTGGCGGACTCGATCGTAAACGATGGCTCCTTGATTTCGAGCGAGGCGGTTTGGAAACCAGCCTGCTCCAACAATCGTTTGCATTCGCTTAATCGCTGATGCTATGAAATGCCCCATTGAAATGGGTCTTCCTCGTTCAAGATAACGCTTACATCAGCATTTACAAACGCGCGGCCAACGATGGTGGGAGCGACAATCCCCTTTTCCTTATCGATCCAACGATATCGACCAACAAAAGGTATTCCCAGGATTCCTTCTTGAACCCATTCTTCCCCCTCCGCAAGTTCGCCGTCGGCTGCTAAACAAGCAAGTTTGGCGCTGGTTCCGGTTCCACATGGCGAGCGGTCATACATCGCTCCTGGGCATAACACAAAATTTCTAGAATGGGATTCAGGTTGCAAAGGCTTACCAAAAAGCTCCGCGTGATCCACGCGGGGTTCGTAGACTCGCGATGCTGCAACCAACTCATGGGAGAGTTTGAGTAACTCGACTTTATCGGGATTGGGGGCATTCATTAACTCCGATTTGGCGAGACAAAACCAGTTACCACCATAGGAGATGTCCGCTTTAATAATGCCGTAGCTCTCCGTTTGAAGCGGGACCTGAGTATGGCTGCGGTAGCTGGGAACATTTCCAATTTCCACACGGCCATCTTGGCGTACGTGTGTTGTAACAATCCCTGCAACGGTTTCAAATTTATGGTGTCCTGGTCCAATTCGCCCGAGATGCCGCAGGGTTTCGACCACGCCAATCATGCCGTGACCACACATGCCCAAGTAACCGACGTTATTGAAGAAAATGACCCCAGCAGTGCAACTGGTATCTGTGGAAGGCACAAGGTGCGCGCCAACCATTACCTCAGAACCTCGGGGTTCGTTGACTAACGCACGACGATATCCGTCGAAGTGGTCCCTCGCATCAGTTAATCGATCTTGAATGGTACTACACGCCCACTGTGGTCCGTTGTCGACGATGACGCGTGTTGGTTCGCCGGCCGTGTGGGAATCAATGACTCGAAAGGACTTAGGATACATACGCTTATTGTTAGTTGGAGTTGGTCGCTGGGATGGGATGGACACTTTCTGGTATCTGGATCGCTTGCCCCTGTGCGAAGAATTCTTGCTCTAGTGCCGCTAGCATATCGTCGTCCAGATCATGCTCCAAGGCATCAGCACCGCGGTCCAAAGCAGCAGGCGAAAGAACGGCCAAGTTTGAGAAATAGATCTCCAGCAATCGATGCCGCCTGACAGACTTTAACGATTCTTGAATTCCGCCAGCGGTGAGAATCACATCACCAACTGGATTAATAGTGATCCAGCCTTTGCTGGCGAGAGTGCGAACAACAGAACTCAATCGAGTCTTACCCCAGGTTCTCATTTGCTTCAATGATGCTAAGTCGACTGGGGCAGAGCGGATCTGACCGTGTTGTTGTGGTGGTGTTCCCCGCGTTTCCAGCAGTTCGTAAATCGATCGCAATACATGCTCGACATCGCTTAAGGCACGGCGTTTTCTCGCAGTCCAATATCTCCAAAGAATTCCTTTTTCTATCCCAAAAAACAGGCTGAGAACGAAACACCCCGTAGCGACCAATACTATGCATGGCCCCGTCGGCAATCGTTCTCCATACAGGCTGATCAACGTACCAGCGATACCAGACAAGCCTCCTATCAGTGCACTGATGAGAATTGTGGGACTGAGGCGATTGGTCCAAAATCTCGCTGCTACCGGAGGAGTAACCATCAACGCAACCACCAAAATGACTCCGACTACCGAAGCACCGACGATGACTACAACCAATACGGCCCCTAACAGCATTGCGTCGAGCATTCCCGCTGGCCAACCCGAGGCGGAGGCGAAAAGGGGATCAAAGCAAAGGATTTGAAGCTCCTTTCGTGTTAACCAGACGAGACCGGTCACAAATAGGGAGGCCGCAACAATCATCTGAAGATCAGAATTTATGATCGAAGCTGATTTTCCCAGAATATAGGTTTCCAGGCCGGCACCCATCTGATCCGGGATTTGCTGAATAACGCTAAAGAGAGTCATCCCGACTCCAAAAAAGACACTCAGAACAATACCGAGAATGGCGTCCGGCTTGAGTTTGGTAACCCTCCCCAAAACCGAAACTGCAACCGCGCTCAAGCCTCCAGAAAGCGCCGCTCCAACCAAAAGGCCGAACAAGCTTCTACCGTTGCCGCCCATAAATATTTGGACCAAAAATGAAGCCGCCAGTCCAGGCAATGCCGCGTGGCAAATGGTGTCAGCGATTAAAGACTTGCGTCGAAGCAAAAGATATACACCAACCACTCCGGCAATTATGCCTAAAAGGGTCGAGCTGATCATGACAAGCCGTGTGTTATAGTCGAACATGATGACAATATACGCCAGAGCTATTAGTTTCGTCTATTTCATTCGGAAACGATGATCAGAAAAGATATCTGCTTGTCACAAGATATTGCCCCCAGCTACGACTACATCATCGTAGGATCCGGATCGGCGGGCTCCGTTCTAGCAACTGAACTTGCCAATCTCCAGGCTGGCAGCATTTTGCTCATTGAAGAAGGAAGCAGAGCTGGTCATTACCAAAGCCGCAGACCGGCACTCTATCCTCATCTTTTTCAGAATCCCTCGATGTCTCACCTTGATCGAACGGCCCAACAAGCCAATTTGGCTGGTCGGTCGCTCCTGTTGCCATCGGGAAAGGGCATGGGCGGGTCAACGCTCATCAACGCTATGATTTTGTCTCCCCCTCATCCAACGGATCTGGAACGATGGCATCGATTGTTGGGACATACCTGGGATACTCGATTGATGTGTGATCTACTTGGTGAGCTGTTTGATCGCATAGACCTCCATGTCGACCGCAAACCAGAGCTACATCCCATCTCCCGCGAGATCTTGCGAAGCATAGCAGCGGATACATCGTCCGCCTCTTTGTTTCTCTACAAACGACTGGTACGAAGGGGGAAGCGTGAATCCATTTGGCGAGTGCTTCGATGTTCGAGCTCAAAAAAGAGGATCGCACGGATTCGTGGCTGCAAAGTAGAAAGCGTGGCGATCTCGGGCGATCGAGCCGTTGGCGTGCACCTTCAAAAATCAATTCATACTACACCTGAGACAATTCTTGTAAACAAGGCCGTCATATTGAGCGCCGGCACCTTAAAGACCCCCGCGATTCTCATGAAGAGCGGTATAGGCCCAAAGGAAAGCGTATTGCTGCACCGAAGTTTGGTAATCGATTCCCCACAGGTGGGTAAAAACTTGAGCGACCATCTTGTATTTCCCGTAACGTATGCAAGTTCCCGTCCGAGTTTGCCAAGTCAAATGAACGACGAACTGAATCGACTCTGGATCGATCATGGAACCGGGCCACTGGCCTCCAATATTGCTGAACTCGGTGCATTCGGTTGGCATGATGACAAACATGCTTACACACTCACGAGTCCATCAGACGCGGTAAGGCCTGTCTTTCAGTGGCACATCACACCTTCGCATTACCTCGAATACCCCACCAAGATTCCGGCCACCAATGCGGTGAGTGTTGGCGTGACGGTTCTTCATCCACAGAGCCGAGGGAGCGTGAACTGGCGGAATGATGGTACCTTTAGCGTCGATCCCAATTACCTATCCAACAGCAGAGACGAAGATGAAATGAGAACTACAGTGAAATGGGCTCGCGAGTGGATTGGCAAATGTGATTGGCGATCATTCCTGGGCGATGAATTGATCCCTGGATCACGCCGTCAGAGTGACGAATCCGTGGTGGGGATGATAAAGAGATTATCATCTACGATCTATCATTATCTGGGCACATGTGCCATTGGTGCGGCACCAGAATCTGTATGTGAGCCAAGCTTTCGAGTGCGAGGTTGCGAAGGGCTTTATGTATGCGATGGTTCATCCCTGCCCGAGCAAGTGTCCGGGAATCCTCAGGTCGCCATCATGTTATTCGCGTTAAAGTTAGCTCGCGAGATCGCTAAGAGCCAGTAGACGTGAAACCCAGGAGCTAATTCGATTTCGACGCTTGCGCGATCTGGATATAGTTAACTCCCTCGAACTCAGAGACTTTGCCCGAGACTAGCCACACAATGCTGGGATCCTCGTTTTTCTGGGCCGCCAAAATTCGTTGCAACCAAAGATTCTCCAAACAAACCATGGTCCGTTTTGTTTGTTCGTCAAACAGTGTAATTCGTCCGTTTGATGCTTTGCGGACCTGAACACGAAGATTGTTTAGTTCCGTTCCCTCGCGAATTAAGTTGTCTGGTCGAGCCGTTTCGGCTCCTCGTGCCCCGGAGGTTGCTTTTGAGCCATCTCCCTCTCCAGCGTTGACCCGACCTCTCGATGATGTTTCGTTATTCCAATTGGCCAAAACGACAATAGTGAGAGCTATCGATAGGAGCCAAAATGCCGGTGTTTTTAAAAATCTCACGGTCAGAATACTCAATTCATCACTGGCGTGATCGCCAAAGACTGCGTGCGAGTGGGGTATGGATTACTGTCTCTTCGGGAGAGCTAAAGCATGCAGAGACATGACACCCCCCACAGTAAGGAAAACGAATCCTAGCCAATTGGGTGGTTTTACGCTCTTCTTTGGAGCTGCCATTTCCACATAACTATTAGCCAGTGGGCTGTTGTTCGCAATTTTCGAGTTCTGAGCGAAACGGTGCAGAGCTTTTGTACTGCTTTCGTTAAGCACAAACGTATCGATCATGCGGAACTGCAACCCTACTAGGAACAGGACAATCCCAAACATGAAGTATCGATTGCGATCTACATTCATCACGGCACCTTGGTGATAGAAACGACTCCGGTAATATCGGAGTACACATCGCCAAAGTTGAAGATATTGCCCCACTACCTATTTTTCAACCTAGGTAGAATAGGCACACCCGCCCGTCAATAACGCTTAGTCAGCCCCAGGAGCGGCCAACCTACGATAAAATCAATCGGTGGTTTGTTCGGGAGCAATCGTAGCTTCCCTAGGATCAGTAAAGAAGAATGAGAAGATGGCTAGCATTATCGCCCCTGTGACGAGCAGACTATCTGCGATGTTAAAATTAGGCCACGTATACTCACCGTATGTAAACAGTATCCAATCTCTTACGCCACCTTTGTACACAGCTGGTAACTGGGGAATTCCTAGCCTGTCATAAAGATTGCCAAAGATCCCCCCCATGACGAGCCCCATTGCCACCGTGAGCCATAGTGATTTGCAGGCTTTTAGTACGAACAGCCAGTAGACGATCCCAGCCGCAGCCACGACCGAGAGAATGGAAAACAACCATCCATACCCTTGGCCTAATCCAAACAATGCCCCCATGTTCACCGCCGTTTGGAATCCAACGTATGGCTCCACCAACCAGTAGGGGGGGGATTCGCCGGGATTCCCAAGCCATCCAAAAACAGCTTGTTTGGTCCACAGATCTGCAGCAGTGCCTGTGATTGCCAAGACCAGGAATAGAACAAGTCTCATGGGATGTATTGCCAGGTTATAAACGGGATCGAATTCGGATTAAGTAGACAATAATACTACAGACTGAGTATTTCGAAAGAATACTATCGAAGTCGAACGACGCGTTCTGCGACGATTTGTTTAGCAGCCAAGGCTGGGATGTAACCTCGAACACCTTGAATCATGACCGGCTGTTGCAAGTAGCGACGTAGATTTAAAGATGCTGTGGAACGTACATAGGTGATGACGTTCCCTGCATCATCGGTCAGTGCATACTCAGGTTGCCCCGGGACTGCTGTGTGGACTTGGACTAACCAACCGGAAGCATCCCCCGCCCCCAAATCCGTCGGATTGGTAACTGTTACGTTGTTATACGGTACGTTGTTATATTGTACGTTTCGAACAGCCGATGCGGGAACGACCGCCGTCTGCCCGTTGCCGGTGGCAAACGACTTGGGCGCAAACGCTGGTTGACTAGCGAGCATGGCATCCCTTGAACCGTACGAGTTGCCGTTATTCTGAAGCGATTGCAGCGTCTTGATCCGTAGGTCTTCAAATTGTTCGATGCGATCAAGCAGCAGTCTAGCTTCACCTCGAACAATAGCGGAGTCACCCGTTTCGATCCAATCTAAGCAACGAGCACGCAGCCGGCCTAGCTCCCAATCCTCTGTAGGCTGGGAAACAACTCCAGACAATTCTAGCAATGTGCGTTGTACTTCGGGTGTGCTGAATTTTGCATCTTCCAATGGTTCGTCGAATGCGTTTTGCATAGCGACCGACACAGGCTGAATTCGTGGCGACGATATGCCGTGCCAGTCCCTCGCCATCGGCTCGGTAGACGCGTAATCCTGTTTAGGTTTGAACTCTGGAGATATCGGTTGGTCGCTTCCGAACAGCGGTTGATTTGAGCTTAGTAAACGCTCCATGATCGGACGTTGGCTATCCATAGGTCGATTCGTGCTGTCATAGTTTGACCCCAATGAATCTTCGTAGTAGGAGCCGTCGCTTTCTTCATATGGTGCGGTTCGACCGAGCGAGCCACGTCTTTCGCCCGGGCGAGGCAATCGATCCAGTCGGCTTGAACCGTATTGCATGGGTATCGATGATCGATCGTTTTGATGAAATTGGCGCATGCTTTGACGCATCTGAGTGTTCACCGGGGCTCGGTCTGCTTCGATGACGCCGAGACCTACCAACCCAAGAATGCTACCCAGCGGTTTTGCGGTAAACGTACCTTGAGAGCTGCTTTGAAGTTTGTCCCAATGCTGAAAGGAATCGATTTGATGTTGTGCTTGTTGACGTCGGTTTGCTCTTTGCAGCTCTTGCGGCGTCATGGCGATTTCGACTGGGATAGCTCCATTTACAACCTGGCCGTCATCAACAATCATGGAATTCTCAAGGTTAGTTCCTTGGGGTAACTGACCCATGATCTCGGATTGTTCATTGCGGATTTCTTGGTTGATTCGAGCGACGACTTCAGACTCATCACTCCAAACGATTTGCCCATCGGGAGGAGCGCCAATCGATACGTCTTGAGCTGCGGCTTGGGCGACTCCTGAGCCGACTGGCGTTGAGTAGCTTGCTTGCGCAACGTGGTTCGTTGCGGAATTCTTAGCAATCTTGGGGTTCGATATGCTTGTTGCAGGAACGTGATCCGTTAAGGTAGACGATCGTACCCATCGGAACTCACCTTGAGGGGGACTGATTCGATACCAGAGTTGTTTGGCACCATCGGCGCCGATTTGATACTCCTCACCAAGTATCTGTAGTTGTTGAGACTTAACTAGCGCAGTTTGCCACATTAGTTGTGTGACATCTTTCACTTCAGATCCGACCCAAGCAGGAGTTTCGTCCTCCGCTACTTCGGCAATCTTTCCACCAGGCAGAAGATAGGTGTTTTTAGCAGAAACCCAGTTGTAGCTGTCAGCAGGAGGGCGAATACCAGACCAGCCGTCGGTCGTTTCTAGATAGACCTCGACTCGTGAGCCGGCTGGCAATTCGTTTGTCGCGTAATAGCGGTCGGATGGACCGGATCGAACTATTGCTTTGGTGCCTAGTACGTATCGAATTCGCGGCTGCTGATATGTTTTTTGAATTTCCGAATTTGACTGCCCCTCGGTAGACCGATTCGGCCCAGCTTTTGATGTTATTGGTGGGGCTGCATAGCACGAGTTCTCCAAACGGTAGGACGTTAAACAACCTAAACAGATGGCGACAAGAATCCGTTGCCTAATTTTTGAATTGGTTTGTTGATAGGTTTTCATAGTGGGTGTCCTTGCCCTAGTAACTCGACTACAATCGAACTAGAACGGATTACTTTATTCCGACGCTCGATGCAACGGTTTGTTCAATGAGTTGTCGTAAGCTTGAGTCCGGTTCGCGAGTAGCGAGGAATCGAAGCTGTTGCATGACCTCTCTGTCTTGTAATGATCCCAAGATAGCGATGGCTCGCTTTCTGACTGTTTTACTACTGGATTGTGCCATCCAGCATAGGAGTGGAGCTGGGCTTACTTCATTGGGTCGCGTGAGGCGATCCAATAGTTCTAGCTGAATTGTTTCGTCACCTCTGGCGAGTTGCACGGCCAAATCGAGAAGAGAATTGGGAATTCCCCGTTGTGATAGTTCATCGCAGACCAATCGAACTCGTCGTTCTTGGGTGCTGCCAAGGAGGGGAAATAGTCTTTCGAGTGGCAGTTGCCGGAGATCGTCGTTGGCGGCTTGTTCGGAATAGTCCTCTGCTGCGGACACGGGTTGCCCTATTGGAACAATAAGGGGCGGCTTCGATTGGGTTCGTTTAAACTCTGCCGATTTGGCTTCGATTCTTGAGCTATCTTGGAAAGGTAATTCTCTGGATTCAAGCTTATCATTGAGAGTAGCTTTGATGCTTTTGGGGCGATTGTCCGCTAATGTAGAAGCGGATGAAGGATGCATCGGGGGTGGAGGGATCGAATTGTCATCGCTAGTGCTCGCGGTCGTGTGATATGCAGCAAGTATTGGCGAGGATGGTAACGGTGACTCGGTAGTAATTCGGGCTGATGTGGTCGGAGCGGTTGAGTTGGTTTGATCCAAAGCATTCAAGGAAACGAGCATTGCGAGAGTTTCATCTGCAACGGAATTTCCGCTATTAAGAATCGCAACGCCGTTTTCTCTCAACCAACGCTGCGAAAGAGGGGACCAGAGCCCCGCTGCCGACGCTACGACCACGAATAAAGTCGTAACACTTAAAGTGGTACCCAACATCGACGGATTTTTTGTCACTTTGGGTATGCGAAGTCTGGGGTCCGCTCTCTTCCCAGAAAGCCATTCGACATCCAGCAAGGCAGTATTAGGTGGTGTTCGAGACTTTTTTGGCATACCGAAATGACGTGCTATTGTGAAAAACGGACTTTTTCTATCAATGTAGGTAAATAGGCTAAAGAACAGTAGCGTTTCAATACCAAAACCTTAATCCATAGCTAGCTCTCCACTTGATGGCATTCGATTGACAGCGATACTTGCTAAAATGGGAAATGCGCGTTTTGAATTGTTCCGCTTGGGCTGAGAATCATCTGTGGCAAGAATCGCAATCGTGGGAGCTGGGATAAGCGGGTTATCCTGTGCATGGCATTTGGAGAGACTCTTGCCAGAAGCGAGAATTGACGTTTTGGAGTCATCGGATCTTGTGGGTGGGGTGATCCGAACTCATCACGAGGCACCACTCTTGGTTGAGATGGGGGCTGATAACTTGGCTTCGCTTATTCCAGACGGAGTCAACCTGATACGAGACATGGGACTTCGAGAAGAGTTTATCTCTCCAAACCCGGAGCACCGATTTGCGCAAGTGGTTCGAGCCGGCAGAATCTACCCCATTCCTAACGGGTTCTCTTTGATGCAACCGACCAAGATGGGAGCGATCCTGGGGTCCCCCATTTTGTCGCTAACTGGCAAACTGCGAGTTCTAGGGGAGTTCTTTGTGCCCAAAAGAAGTGAGACCTCGGACGAAAGTGTCGAGTCATTCGCCGTGCGCAGACTGGGACGAGAGTGTTTTGATCGACTGGTTGAGCCGATCGTAGGTGGGATTTTTACAGCCCGTGCGGAAACACTGAGCATGCAAGCATCGATGCCGCAATTTGTAGAAATGGAACGCCAAAACGGAGGCTTGATTCGCGGAGCGATTGCCAAACGCAAGAGCGAGGCCAAGTCAGATAATTCAGCTCGCAAAGCCAACGGTGCACGCTATGATCAATTCCTTGCACCGAAGCAAGGCATGTCGTGGTGGATGGAACAAATTGCATCACAATTACGAGCACCAGTTCTGCACGGAATCAAAGTGGAATCGGTCGCACGTGAAGAGAATGGCAAATGGCGTATTCGATGCAATGACGAAACCATAAGTGGAGCGTCCTACGATACCGTCTGTTTGACAACCCCGAGCTGGGTTTCATCGAAGATTATCAGGAATAGCAACCCGTTGGCGGCCGATCATTTGGATCGAATCCCCTATGCATCGTCTGCGGTAGCTGTTCTGGCGATACGAAAATCGGAAATCGATCCACGAGCAATGTGCTTTGGAATCGTCATTCCGAAGACCGAGAATCGAAATACATTAGCGATCAGCTTAACAAGCGAAAAATATCCTGGTCGATGCCCAGATGATACCGTTCTAGCGAGAGTGTTTATTGGCGGCGCAGTGCGTCCCGAGCTCGTACTCAAATCCGATAGTGAATTGCTGGAAATTGCGACACGAGAGGTTCAGGAACTGCTTGGCGTTTCTAGCAAGCCGAGTTGGCAAAAACTGGTGCGATGGGATCAGGCTATGCCGCAATATTTGACGGGCCATTTAGATCGTGTCAAAAGAATTCGTGAGCTGCTGAATCAAACACCCAATCTGCATGTTATCGGCAATGCGTTTGAAGGAGTGGGGATTCCGCAATGCATCCGACTTGCTCGTACTACAGCGGAAGCAATGGCCGCTGCTGTAAAAACTCTGCTCGTAATCTTTTGTTTCGGCATGTTCTTTTTGTCATCAATCGACCGTTCGCATGCTCTGAGCTTCCAATCGCTCGAACAGTCGACAGACGAAGGACCGCAGGAATTGGTAAGTACTCACACAGTCGGTCGCCATAGATTATGAAACAAAAACACCATATTTTGGTGGTTGAAGACGAAAAGCATCTAGGAACCATCGTCAAATACAATTTCGAGCAAGAGGGTTACAAAGTAACGCTCGTAGACGATGGACCGACGGCATTAAGTCTCGTCAAAGGTGATCCGGATGCCTATGACTTGGTAGTCCTCGATCTTATGCTGCCAGGAATGAGTGGCTATGCGGTGTGCGAAGAGATTCGAGACCAAGGCATATTGCTGCCTATTTTAATTCTCAGCGCTCGCAGTTTAGCGGAGGATCGCACACGAGGGTTTGACTGCGGAGCCAATCAGTATTTGACTAAGCCATTCGATCTGGATGAGCTCTTTTCTAGAGTCAAGAATTTGCTTCGATTGCACCCAAAACAAATGCAAGCACCAATTAAGCCGGTTGTCGCCAAAGCGGTTGATGTCGAGTTTGGACGAGCAAAGATTAATTTTGAGCGGTACGAAGTCTTTGTGGATGACAAAGAACAGAAGATGACTCACAAGGAATTGCAACTGCTACGTTACTTTATCGAAAACGAGGGACGCGTTATAAGTCGCCAAGAATTGCTGGCTGAAGTTTGGGACATGAGTGGCGAAATGCAGACTAGAAGCGTCGATCAATTCATGTTGCGACTACGAAAGATCTTCGAAATGGATCCCGCTAAACCGAAACATTTTTTAACGGTTCGCGATGCTGGTTACCGCTTTGTGGCCGAACCAGCATGATCTTTGTTGCTTGATCATTGACCCTTACTCTCAAATTGACGTTATTCGAATGGCGAAACTAAACGAAAATCAAGCGTCGCAACGCATAGCACAGCTCGTAGAACAAATTCGACAACACGACTACAGCTACTATATTCTCGCCGAGCCGACTATTTCGGACTTTGAATACGACGCTTTGATGAAAGAGTTGCAGTCGCTCGAGACTGACTATCCGAGCTTGATTGTGGACGATAGTCCCACGCTCCGACTAGGCGATGCTCCACTTGACGGGCTAACCCAAGTAACCCACCGAATCCCGATGCTCTCGATCGACAACACCTATACCGAAGGTGAGTTACGAGACTATTTCCAGCGAACTGAAAAGCTACTTCCCGGAGAGCCTATCGAGTGGGTGGTCGAGTTAAAGGTCGATGGTGTCGCTGCATCGATACGATACGAAGAGGGACGATTAGTCCAAGCTGTCACGCGCGGTAACGGCGAAGTGGGGGACGACATTACCCATAACGTGCGGACACTTCGTGGGTTGCCTCATAAATTATTTGGTGAAGATATCCCAAAAGTGTTGGAATTGCGTGGCGAAGTCTACATGAACAACAGCGATTTGGTGCTGCTCAATGAAGAACGCATTCGAAACGGGGAAGCGGAATTTAAGAATACTCGAAACGTAACAGCAGGGGCGATTCGATTGCTTGATTCACGCATTTGCGCTCAACGAAGATTACGATTCTTGTGTCATGGGATGGGATTTTTCGAGGGAATAAAAGAGCGTACCCACATGGGGTTTCTCAATCGGGTTAAAGAGTTAGGTGTCCCGCTTACACCAGGGGTCAAAAGCTTCACTGATAAAGATGAGTTAATTGCTCATTGCAATACCATTGTAGAAAACCTTCATAGCTTAGACTTTGAAGTGGACGGTATTGTTATCAAGGTTAATTCGTTTGACCAAAGAGAAACGCTTGGCTCAACATCGAAGTCTCCTCGATGGGTCATAGCTTACAAGATCGAGAAGTACGAAGCCGTTACCAAGTTACTTGAGATTCGCACGCAAATCGGAAAGACAGGAACGGTGACACCTGTTGCAGAGCTGGAACCGGTTCAGTTAGCGGGTACGACTGTATCGCGGGCCTCGCTGCATAACGCCGAGGAGATTGCTCGCAAAGATGTACGTGTCGGCGATTGGGTTGTTGTCGAAAAGGCGGGGAAGATCATCCCTCATATTGTTCGAGTAGAACGCCATCGTCGAGAAACAGAGCTTCCTGCCTATGAGTTCCCAACGAAATGCCCCGCATGCGACTCAGAGTTGGTAAAGGACGCTCAAGGGGTTTACATTCGATGCGTTTCCAAGGAGTGTCCCGCGTTGTGGCGACAACGTTTGAGATACTTTGCAACGAGAGATTGCATGGATATCGAAGGACTGGGAGAAAAGCTCGTCAATCAATTGGTTGACGTAAACATGGTGTCAAACTTCGGTGAGTTGTATGCCCTCAAGCTTGAACGTTTGATGACGTTGGAACGGATGGGTAAGAAGTCAGCGGAGAATTTGTTAGGAGGAATTGAGGCAAGCAAAAATCGCGGATTGAGTCGTGTCTTGAATGCGATTTCCATTCGCCATGTGGGACAGAGAGTTGCTCAGATCTTAGCACGACGATTTAATGACATTGATGGGTTGATGGCAGCCGATTTAGAAACGCTTAGTCAAGTCAATGAGATCGGCCCCACTATTGCGAAGAGTGTCTTCGATTTTTTTCAAAGCAACGAAGGTCAAGAAATTGTTACTCAGCTTAGAGCATCGGGGGTCTCTTTAGCTGCATCGGAGGAGGACCAAGTTGACGCATCGGGTGCACTCGCGGACAAGACGTTAGTCGTGACGGGATCGCTGAAGAGTTTCTCTCGCGATGAGATTGAGCGATTGATTGAACGCCTCGGGGGAAGAGCTTCGAGTAGTGTTTCCAAGAAAACAGACTTTCTAGTTGTGGGTGAAGATGCAGGTAGCAAGCTCGAAAAGGCAAAGAGCCTTGGGGTGACCGTATTGACGGAAGCAGAATTCTTGGAACGGTTTGTAAGGCCTTGATATTTGTTATTGCTCTACTAACCGTTAGAAACGGAACGGTGGAGAAAAAAGCTGTTTTTGGGGATACGTTTAACTTAAGTTTGTCATATCGATTCGTCGAAGCTGAGCAACTGCGAACGGATACGCGTGACCACCTATGATTGTCTAGTGAGATAATCTGCAAGGCTCGGAGAGTCTCGTCCGCGTGGGTCCCTCGGTGACCAAAATTCTTTCCGGGTATCTGTTCCATGATAACGAATGTCCTGCAAAAGCCCGTTGGGGCTATGGCTGTTTTAGCCGCTGCAATTGGAGGGCCCTATGCCGCATTCGAAACGGATGCGGGTTCTTTAGTCCGCAAAATCATCTCCGGTGGGTCGCAGCAGTTGCCTTCTTCTTCCGAAGGGGATCCCGCTTCGCTAAGTTTGTTGAATCAGCAAACTGGCCAACAAGCAAACTCGGCTTTTTACGGCGCATCAAATGGTTCGATTTCGAATGCGCCGATCAATAATTCTGTCTACGGTCCGAGTGGTTATGGAAACGTTGGATACAGCATGCCACAGCAACCGAATTACGCTGGATCTCAGGGACAAGCTGCGAATGGCGGACAAACAGCGGCACCTTCTTCCAATCCCAACGTGAATTTTCAGAATTGGCCTCAGTCCAATCCTAATGGGCAAGACATGGCCGCTGCTATGCCGCAGCAACCCAACGTCGTTTATGGTCCTGCGACGATTACTCCTTTGACAGGATATAATGGCGCTCCAGGATTTGCCTCACCTCAAACTGGATATGGGCCATATCAGGGAGCTTCACCGAATCCTTACGCCAACTTGGAAACGAGACAGGGCCCATCGCAGGTTGTGCCAGGCGGAACCAATCAACTTTGGGACTACACTGTTGGCGTTCCGAGCCTACAGCAACTGCAAAGACAACCGACCACAATTGGAGGTGGAAACGTTCAAGACTTACGGGAGGTACTCAGATTCGATGTGACTCCGGTTTGGTTAACGCAGCGATTTTCGCGAGTGACAACCGTTCTATCCAATGTGCAACTCGATGGCATGAGGGTACCTCTCATTACGGGCACCCAGACGACAGATTTAGCCGGCACTTTGACCTATTACTTCGATAGTCGTCAATCCGTTCGCAGAATCAATTTGCACGGCTTAACAGGTGATCCTTCGCAATTGGCGAATTTGATGGTTCAGTTTTACGGCTTAAAACCTGAGCAATCCTTGGGAGGGCAGCTCTACACGTCTCGGTGGAACAACCAGGTTAATTGCGTATTGCAATTGTCTCCTGCACCGATTGTTTATTCGGGGGCTGATCATTCGAAATTTGTTGTCTTTTTGGAGCTTAATCAAGCCGACGCCAATATGGGGTTGAGCCAGGAAGCAAGTGAAATTCTGAATACTTTGCAGTCTATTCGACGTTGGTAGTCTCGCTTTGAATGGTGTAGAAATGGAGTACACTGTCGGGAAGTCCCGTTGTAATCTGTTTCTCGAACGCAAATGAACCACGATGGCTAAATTGAACTCCAACACTGGAATCCGATGTCGGTTCTCGGCTAACTGCATCGGCTTAGCCGTGTTGATTGCGGCTGCGATTTCCGTCAACGGTTGCGCTCAAAATGTAAAGCCTTTAGAAACAAAACGTGGCGAGATAGTCAAAGAATATCCGCACGATCCCTCGGCGTTTACCCAGGGATTGGTGTACCACGATGGCTTTCTCTTTGAGGGTACCGGGCAAAAGGGACGATCTCTTCTGCGCAAAGTGAACCTAGAGGACGGAAAAGATGTTGTGCCACCAGTCCCGTTGAACGAGCAGTATTTTGGCGAAGGCATTACGATACTAAACAACAAGATCTACCAGCTTACCTGGCAGGATAATTATTGCTTGGTATACGATGTGAAAACGCTTGAGCTTACCGGTCACTTTATCTATGAGTTCGAGGGTTGGGGATTAACCAACGACGGCAAGCAACTGATTTTAAGCGATGGGACGCCAACGATTCGATTTATCGATCCAGAGACGTTCAAGGTAACGAAACGTTTTGATGTCACAGAGCGTCGACAAAGATTAAAGTCTCTCAACGAGCTTGAGTGGATCAATGGTGAGATTTGGGCAAATATTTGGTATGAAGATCGGATTGCCAGGATATCGCCTGAAACAGGAGCGGTTGTCGGATGGATTGATTTGCGACATCTTTATCCTCAGGCCAAACGATACAAAGAATCTGTAATGAACGGGATCGCATACGATCCAGAGAAGAAGAGGATCTTCATAACCGGCAAGAACTGGCCGAAGCTATTTGAAATTCGCGTTGCCAAATAGATGGATCCCCCCCAAGTGCAAATAGGGAGCAAGCGAGTACCTTTTTCTGAAAAATTTCTTCTTCGGTCCAATATAGTTCCGCAAGAATACGAACTGGTGTCTGGCGTCCTACATTTCAGGTGGAAATCAGGTGTGAGCACCTGTGATGCGAGAATGAGCGAATCGTTATGTGGCTGATCAATGGGGCATTCCGCGGCGTGCGAGGACTGTGGTCCTATGGATGCTTGGTGATTTTGATCAGCACGATGGCAGCTATTCCTATTTTGCAGTTCGCAGCGTTCGGTTATCTGCTGGAATGTTCGTCGCGTATCTCCCGGAAGCTTAGTTGGAGTGAGTGCATCCCTGGCCAGACGATTGCCCGACGAGTGGTGGTCGGAGCGGTTTGTGTTGGGCTAAGTTGGCTTGCTGTTTGGTATGTGACAGATTTGGCTTATACCGCTGAGATTATCGAGCCCGGCAATGTAAACAGTGGCCGTCTACGAGTGGCGAGCTTCGTCTTGTCTTTTGCTTGGGTGGGATGGATTGCCTGGGCTTTGTTTCGAGGCGGCAGGATACGGGATTTCTTATGGCCAGCACCTATACGGTTTGTGAAAAGCTTTTGGCGCCCGGCCGTATGGAGAGAGGCCGAAGATCGTTTATGGAATTTTGTTACCAGTCTCCATGTACCGAGGCTTATGTGGACGGGGTTGATGGCTTCAATAGGAGCCATTATATGGCTCGCGATACCAGCCAGCCTCATCATGGTATCGTTGAATCGTCCTGGTGATGGAGCGGCGTTATTGGGAGTGATTGGATTTCCCCTGATGGTTTGGGTATTGGCTATCGTTCCTTTTTTACAGGTTCAGTTTGCGTCGGATCGCAAGTTCGGATCGCTATTTCGATACAGGGCAGTACGTGATGCGTACAAGCGGACACCATGGTCGATGCTATGGGGCATTTTCATATTGTTCGTCTTTTCGACTCCCCTTTATTTGCTTCGCATTGAGCCAATCCCCACAGAGCTCAACTGGATCTTGACGTTCTTCTTTGTGTTCTTTTTGTTTCCAGCACATCTTGTGATTGGCTGGGCGTGGGGAAGATCGCGGCGTCACGAAAAGCGAGTTCACTGGTTCTGGCGATACGTCGCGTGGGTACCGCAGTTGGCTGTAATCGTAAGCTACGTCGGAGTTCTCTATCTAGCCAAGTTCACCTCCTGGGAAGGCGGCTACGTATTCTTATTGCAGCACACCGTCCTCCCCCCCGTCCCCTTTTTCTTAAGGTAGTCGCTTCCCGTAGGCCGTAACAAGTCGCGAAGCGACGCAGGTACGGCGGGGCACGCCAGGGATATATGGCAAGTCGGATGCGGCCATGAGATTCGGGGCGGGGCTGCCGTAACTTCGCTAGAGCTTGTTACGGCCTACAAGAGGTTACGGCCGTTGCAAATTCAGCCGACGGTTATAAGACTCTTGCCCAGAGGCTCTTTAGGTAACCGGTCTCGGGGCAATGGGCCACCACGGGATGGTCTGGGGCGGCTCCGGACGAATGCAAGAACTGCAACGTTCGCGGCGGATTCGGCTTGCCCTCTTCATCAAAGCCTGTCGCCTTGGCCGCTGATCGGACAATCGATTGAAAAGAGACTTCATCCAAAAGTCCGGCGCACGAACATGTTAAAAGAATGCCACCCGGCTTCACTAACTGAATCGCGAGCTTATTCAGGTCAAAGTGCTTCTTGCTTCCTTCTTCCAACTCGTTTCTCGAGCGAATCAATTTCGGCGGATCGAGAACCACGACATCGTACTGCCGGCCGATACGCAGCATATCTCGCATAAATGCGAAGGCATCCGATTGAACAAAACGAACGCGAGTTTGATTCATATCAGCGTTCTTCTTGGCCATAGCTAAAGGAGCTTCGTCTAGGTCCACTCCCGTCACGTCGGACGCTTGTCCTGCTTTGGCTGCTTGGACCGAGAAGCCGCCTGTGTAGCAACACAGATCCAGCACATTTTTGCCGGCCGAAAAACTAGCGAGCATTTTACGATTGTCTCGTTGGTCGCAGAAAAATCCTGTCTTGTGGCCTGTTCCGAAGTGAACTTTGTATTTGACTCCGTTTTCAGTGATGGTTACCGCTGGTGGGAGACTATCACTTTTAACCGTTGGTAACCCAATTCCCTCTTGGCTTAGGAATTGAGGGCATTCCTGGATGAGCCAGTGTTTCGTGCCGAGTCGAGCAGCGAGTCGATCTAGAAGAGGCCGAACACGTTGATACATACCGAGACTGAAAAGCTCTGCGCTTAAACAATCACCATAGCGGTCGACGACCAAACCCGGGACACCATCCGATTCACCGTGCAAGACTCGATATGCGTTGGTCGTTTCATCGAGCTTTAACACGTCTCTGCGTAGCGAGACCGCATTGTCCATCAGTTTGTCCCAATAGGCTTCGTCGGGCCACTGTCCCCACCAGGAATACAGTCGCACCGCTACTTCGGAGCGTGGGTTGTAGATGCCGTAGGCGAATAGGCTCGGATTGGCAGAGAGTTCTCCATCGCGTCGAGGCCTAGGCTGCATCCGAGAATCCCTTCGGTCGCCGCCAGAATAGTCATCCCCGGATTGATGATCTGGACGGGGGCCGCGGTCTTGAACATCGGATTGTTGATGGTAGACAGCGACCCAATCACCGGGTGCTGGGTTTCCCTCTATGTGTAGAATTCGCTTCCGGTAAATGTTGGGGTGCAACATAGGTCGGCTAACGTGAACAGCCGGCATGGCTGAGTTCAGGTTGGGAACGAGTTCCCGCGTGCCATCGATCATCACAAAATCTTTTCCATTGAGAGCAGCGTAAGGTGGACGGATATAGTAATCGAAAAATCGAATTAGCGGCCAAAATTGTCCTTTTGGGCCCAATATTGAATCCCCGAGACACGTGCGAGAGGGATGCGGCGATCAGTTGCTAATTCATGGACACAATCAATCTGCAGCTATAGATCAGCACGGCTCCCACCACGGCACACCCAAACCATAACAACCATTTTGCCTTGGAAATGCTCTTCGTCGCTATTATTTGAGCTGCCGAGCAAACGAAAAGAACGGATAACAATTTAAAGACGATCATGCCCACAAAACCATAGTAGACAAATACCATATTGGCCAATGGGTTTGCTTCGATGGCATTTCTTTGCAATAGAATGTTCGTGAGAACCAGGTCCAAAACGTTGATAAGGATAAACCACGAGGTCTCGGTTTGGAGAGGCAGTTGTCGCAGCAGAAAGTGACTACTCTTTGATTTTTCGTCTGACGAGGTTTGAAGCGTCGGCGAAGCAGACCTTTTCTTTTCGCTTTGATCGATTTGAGAAGAATTAGGGAAACCCGACTGTCCAGGAGCCGAATGATTGCCTTTGTTGGTGTTTGGCTCTTGTTTGGGACTCTTTTTGGACGGACGGGCAGATTCCGGACTTGGCTCGCTTTTCGTCGGTCTGTTTCGCGTCGAGGGATTTGCGAGTTGCTCATAGGCGTTTCGGATTTGCTCAAAGACCCATGCATCGCCGCCGTGATCCGGATGGTACTTCGCGGCCATTGATAAATAGGCCCGTTTTATTTCTTGTTCGGAAGCACCTACCGAAATGCCCAAAACTTTATAGGGGTCCATGATTCCTATTTTCAAATTCAATCTGCCAAGACCGCAATACTGGGATCTCCCAACTCAAACGCCATGGAATCTGGCCGAACACCCCGTCTATGTTATACAATAGAATGCACAGTCAGCCAGACAGCAATGAGTCACTCATCTACAACGAACGATATTTCTATGGCTCGATCAAAACTCATGCAGGCCCGGTCCGACGGGCGTTTCTTAAAGTATCAGGTCCGTTCCTTGAAAGGATTACGGCAGCGAATCGAAAAGCTAAAGCAAGCCTGGGATTCCGAAACGGAGAGTTTTTCCCGGCAGATCGAGGCGGAGCAAACGCGATTCGATCTCAAAAATCAAGAGTTAGCTGACAATCGACGATCGATTGAGCACGAAAACATTGAATCATGGGACGTTGAGTTAGATGGGCATCTTTCCTATGTGGAACGCGAATTACTCACCAGCGTTCAATTTGAAAAATCGGAACTGAACCGCTTAAAGGCTAAACTAAAGCGAGACAAAGAAGCCAACAAGAAACAACGAGACGACACACTAGATCGGTTGAAGCGAGAGTTGGATACGAACCGAGAAAGTGCCCGCAAGACGCGTGATAGTGTTCGCACCAAGCTGGTCAATGAAAAGCGTGCCATTGAGGAAATGCTTCAAGAAGCGAGAGAGTGGGTTCTCGTTAAAGTTGGTCGCGATCTTTTTAGTACACAGGAAGAAAAACCAAACGATGCACCTAAAGAAGAAGTTGCTGATCTACAAGAACTGGCGAGGTGTTTTGAGGATGCAAAGAAGAAGCTGAACGAGACCATAGAATCCACTAAGAACCACAAGAAGGTAAAGTGGTATTCGTCCGTTTTGTTTTACTCTCTAGGACTATTGGGAGCGGCGGCGTTAGCGGGAGGAGTATGGCTCTTTGTTCCGAAACCGGTTATCGCAATCGGCGTTGCATTGGTAGGGACTGTTGTATTCTCCGCTATTCTTCATTTTGCAACGCGACCATTAGTGGCCAGAGTCATACGGCAGAAAACAGATTGCATTCGAGAGGATTTCCATGTGTGCAATCGTTACCTAGAGCAAGGTCACTCGATGGCAGAAGCGTTCTACCAGCGAGAATTAAAACGACTTACTCAAAAGCATCAGTCCGAAGAAGAAGTCGCTCGATCCAGTTATCAAACGAAACGCGACTCTTTAATGAGTAAGTTTGAGCAAACGTGTATAGACTTGGCAAAAAGTTGCGCCGAACGTCGCTTTGAACTTTCTAGCACTCGATGCACAAAGTTTAAAGTTATTAACAAAAAGTGGGATTCTAAATGGGGGCAAATACAAAACGAGTTAACGCGACAAGCGGACAAATTGAAATGGGATCGAGACAACTCAATTGAAAAACTCAGGCATGATTTCTCGAGTTCTCAAGAGTTCCGCATTGCCAGGTGGAACCATGGATGCCATGTCCTACATGACCGATTGTCGGACTATTCTGAGCAGTTGCATGATCAACAACCCGATTGGGAAAATTCGGTTTACGACACATCGACCTGGCCACGTGACGCCGCAAACGTGCTATGGCGTATTGGGAAAATGGATGCGGCAATGCCGTTGCTGAAAGAAGCTTTAGAGCGAAATCCCACCCTATTCCGCAACAATGTTCCTTGGCCAGTTGCGTTTGATTTGCTATCCAACGGATCTTTGATTTTAGACTGCCAGCCTGGTACCGATGCTACCGCCGATGCTATAGTACAAAATGTATGTTTGCGGGCATTAACATCATTGCCAGCAGGCTCCTTGCAGATGACGGTTATCGACCCGCAAGGTTTAGGTAAGAAGTTCTCTTGGCTAATGTCCATAGCTGATCTCAATCCCAGCTTGGTTGGAGATCGTGTTTGGACACAGCCATTGCATATTGCCGATCAGATGGTGCGTGCAGCGCGACATGTTGAAGATGTTATCCAGCAGAGCTTGCGAAATAACTTCACCAACCTTTATGAGTTTAATCAGCAAGCCGGTCCGATGGCTATTCCGTATCGTCTAATTGTTTGGGACCAATTCCCGTTTGGATTGGATGATCATTCATGGCAAGCCCTTTCCTCGATCTTGGCATCCGGAGCTCGCTGTGGAGTCGGCGTCATATTGAAATTGACCGATTCGATGTTGTGGCCAACGTTCGCGGATAAAGGGATGCTTCGAGAACGTGGAATGCATCTTCGAATAGAGAAAGCTATAGACGCGACCCAGGCTGACTCGGAACCGAAAGACCGAGTTGTCGTTGCAGTGCCTGATTTTTCCGCAGTGGAATTGGTTCCTGACTCGGCTCCTACCGAAGAAAGAGTTCGCGAGATCATCACCCAACACCTCGATGCCGTGGCTGAGATTGGCAAGATGGTGGTACCATTCGACTCGATCGAACTACCAGAGTCTGAAAGGCAAATCGCGTCGAGTGCGGATAGTCTTTCGATTCCAATCGGTGTTTCCGCCGCAGGTAGATTGCAGCATCTAAAACTCGGATATGGCACCTCGCAACACGTGCTTATTGCAGGTAAAACCGGTTCAGGTAAATCTTCTCTCTTGCATACGATGATCACC
The DNA here is from genome assembly GCA_046344995.1 of Pirellula sp. Classification (GTDB taxonomy): domain Bacteria; phylum Planctomycetota; class Planctomycetia; order Pirellulales; family Pirellulaceae; genus JBKCUI01. Next base: position 66,456 of record JBKDKR010000007.1, on the reverse strand, counting down.
AGTGCCGCGATGAAGTACTCGCCTGAACAATTGAGACTGGTGCTTCTCGACTTCAAGAAGGGGGTTGAGTTTCAAGTCTACTCAGAGAGTGAATTGGCTCATACCGATATCATCGGTATTGAGAGTCGGCGTGAATTCGGCGTCAGTACACTGGAATATCTAGATCGCGTCATGCACGCGCGCGGTGAGGCGTTCCGTGAATATGGGGTTCAAGATTTACCGAGTCTTGCAAAGAAGTATCCAGACGTAAAGATGCCTCGAATCTTGATTGTTATCGATGAATTTCAAGAGATGTTCGTCGAGGACGATAAACTGGCTCAACAAGCCTCCATGTTAATGGACCGCATCGTTAGGCAAGGGCGATCCTTCGGTATGCATTTGGTTTTGGCCTCCCAAACGCTTGGCGGCGCTTACTCTTTACCTCGTACGACGTTAGCTCAAATGGCGGTTCGAATTGCACTCCAATGCGATGGTGCGGATGCCATGCTCATTTTGAGCGAAGACAACACGGCTGCGGAAAGGTTGCGTTATTCGGGCCAAGCTATCTATAACGAATCCGGCGGTCGAATTGAGAGCAATCAAGGATTTCAAGTATCGTATTTGTCGAAAGACGATCAATTGGACCGTCTCCATGCCTTGCCATCTATGCCAGTCCCGCACTCACCCACCACGAATGTGCTCGGGCGGCGGGTTGTATTCGAAGGGCACAAGCCGGCAGTATGGGATGACCGAAGCATCGGGTTGGCGATGGCTGCAGCATCAAGCCAAGCTGGAGGATACACCATGCTACTCGGGGATAGTGTCGCCATTGACCCGCCTGTGATCAAGCCTGTGCACCGAAGCCCTGGTCGCAATTGTTTCGTAGTTGGCACTGAAGAGACTATGGCAGCTAGCATGCTAGCTGGATCTATCGCAGGATTCCGTAGGTCGGCATTGGCAGATGATTCGAACGGTAATGACAACCAGCCCTCTGTTTTAGTCCTTAACGGAGCCAGACCTGAAGATGAGGGGCTAACCATGCTTATGGAAAACGTCTCGAACCTTAGTTATGCGACTGTTGCGGCACCTCGGGACATCGACGGTGTTATGGAGTCACTTCAAAAGGAACTGGAACTACGTCTAAACGATCCTCAAGTTCAACATCCAACGAAATTGGTTTGCATCGCCAATTTGTCCAGATTTAGAGAGCTGAGAAAAGGAGATGAATTTGCCTACGGCGACGATAGTGGCAGCCCAAAACCTGACGCAATCCTAGCTAATCTGCTTAAAGACGGAGCGGGCGTCGGACTATTTGTATGGCTTTGGGCGGATACGGCAGGAACGCTCTCTCGCTGGCTTTCAAGGCAATCGGTTCGGGATGGCGAGCTCCGGGTTTTGATGCAGATGAGCGCGAACGATTCCAATCAATTGATCGATTCCAATATCGCAAATCGATTGGAACCCCACGTCGCTCTCATTCAGGATGATATCGACGGTAAGCCGATCAAGTTTCGGCCCTTTAATCTGGAATCGGTGCTCTCCCAATTGTAGTGTTTGTCTAATCGAAAGCTGAAAGCCCTACGTAACGAATTAGAGGATGAATGGTGCCAGACAGATTAGGAGGATACCCCTAACCGACCAGCTGAAAGTCCTTATCCAATTGGTCGTAACCAAACGTTCGTGAAGGGCTGGGTCGAATCCGGATTCAAGCTTTTTATGTAGAGGGACATGGATCGCGAATGTTGAGATCCATATCGCTGCTAAGAGTATAGCATTACCAATTATGGCTATCGGATGTGACTGGATGAGTAAGAAGCCGACACCAACACCGGTACCTAGCTCCGTCAGCATTAGCGGAGCTACGATGTAGGTTATCAACCTAGAATGCTCGCGTTCATAACGCACGAATTGGTCGTTTCCAACTCGCGCAAAAAGTGGGTAATGAACGATTTGTATCAGCCAAATGAGGCCAACCATAAAGCAGGTTGACCCCAAATGAATTAGAAAGAGATACGTAAGCATTTTTATGGTGATCAGAGAAATTGATCACCTAATAAACACTAGGGGTTTGGTGATCCTCGGTCTTGGGTCGCGTACTTGGGCTTGGGCGTTTGCGGAGCAAGCTTCACATCTTCCTTCAGCAGCTCTACAGCCTTTTCTAGTTGCTTGTCAACCCCGGCAGGCATTTCACCTGGAACAGGCCAGATAACAACATCAGGTAAAGCACCGTTTAGCTCCATATCGCGACCATCTACGATCGAGAACCAGCCACGGAATGGAGCTCGCACAACACCGATATCGGTTACGCGAGCTGCGCCGGTACTGACAACCCCTCCAGCAGTTTGCACACCAACCAGTTTACCTCGCCCGAGAGCTTTGATGGCATGACTGAAAATTTCAGCGTTGCTGTAGCTGTTCTGGTTGCACAAAACAATGATAGGCTTTGACCAGGTTGCATAAACCATTCGATCGTGTGGGTAGCCTTCGCCACCGCCACGAGGTACGGTGATGGAGTGTTTTGGTTGGGTGAGGGACGTTAACAGGTGGTCGGTCGTGGAGCCTCCGCCATTGTCACGCACATCGATAACCAAACCATCCTTGCCGTATCCGACGTTATAAAGTTGCTTCTCGAATTCCAAGAAGCTTGATTCATCCATGGCGCGGATATGAAGATACCCGAGCTTTCCTTCTGAGAGTTTCTCAACAATGTTGCGATTTGTTTCCAACCAATGATCGTAAAGCAGGGATCGCACCCGAGCATAGGTTACGGGACGAACAGAGAATTGTATTTCTTTCACTTGTCCATCTTGCTCGGATTTGCGTTGAACAAGCAACTGAATATCCCGATCGACGGGGCCGTTCAAAATTTCCGTCAAATCGAGAGCTGGGTCAACTTTGGTACCATCAATCATCAGAACGATGTCACCGGCTTGCAATCGGCTCTTGGATTTGTCGGTGGGTCCGCTTGGTAGCACATCGCGCACCTTTAATCCTGGTCCCAGATACTTGGGATCGAAACGAGCCCCTAGATGGGCCGTCGGTTGATCCGCACGAGCTTGTGAAGGGGAATCGGAGGATTCAAGCTGGGCTGGAGTGAAGCCCAAGTGGGAACCGTTAAGTTCTCCCAACATGAGTTCTACGATTTCACCCAAGCCTCTTTCATCGAGCGACTTGGATGCAGCATCAACGTATTTTCGTCGAATGCTATCCCAGTTGTTATTACCCATAGCAGGGTCGTACCAAATCTCGCCCATCGTAGCCCATGCGGAATTAAATCCTTCACGAAGACGTCCGGAACGGGAGCGTTCATGGAGTGCCGTGAAGCTGTAAGATGTTTCCTTTTCGCCGTTTTCGAGTTTGGTCGGTAAACCGCCCTTTGCACCGAGAATGCTATTCGATGCCTTGGTCCACTTAGCGTTGGATAGCACCGATGTGCTCATCAGTTTAGGCTGGAGTTTGTCTGGGAATTCGACACTGTACCAGCCCGATTTGCCCTCTACGGATGCAGAGAACGCAAGTCGTTTGCCGTCGGGAGAGAATACAAGGCTGGACTCACCGGTATCTGGGATACTGATACGTTTAACTCGTTCATGGATTTTATTGAAGTCGATGCTGAAAGGTTTTTTATCCTCTTTGCTGGCGTCGTCTTTTTTGGTGGCTTCTTCTTTCTTAGACGCGTCTTCTTTAGGCTTATCCCCTTCTTCTTTGGCTTTGCCACTTTCGTCAGGTTTGCCACCTTCCGATGCTGGTTTGGCTGCGCCTCGTTTTTTCTTCATCGTTTCGAGGGCTTTTTCGAGCAATCGATCACGGCTAGTTTCTTCGTCGTAAGCTTCTTGGAGGTAGACGTAATAAATGTCAGATTCTGTTTGAGCCCGACGCCCCGTAAAGGCTAATAACTTGCCATCTGGCGAGAAAACAGGGTTGCGATCGTTGTCCGGATGTCTTGAGACGTTTACCGGAGCTTGGTGTTTGTCCAAAGGCATAACAAAGATTTCACTGTTGAAGTCATTGTCCTCTTGGGCGAATGCGATCCAGTTGCTATCGGGCGAGATCGAGTAATCAATTTCGCTGAATCCATCGAGTAGATTCGTAACTTCTTTTGTCTCGACATTAAGTGAAGAGAGGTTACCTCGACCGCTTTGGAAGAGAAGCTTTTTGCCATCTGGTGTGAAGCTTAAGTTGGATTTGCTCGACGGCGTGTTGGTGATACGAGTTTCAACAAACTCTTTTTGTTGCCACCAATAGAGATTCGGATCTTTACGCTCCATCATCCAGATATCGAGTTGTCCATCGGTCCAACGGGTGAACCATAGGGATTTACCATCGTTGCTAAATACGGGAGATTGTTCATGTCCGTCAGATTTCGTTGCTCGAACCGGTTCCTTGAGCTCTGTATCCATGAACCACAGGTCACCACCTGCAGTCATGGCGATTTCCAAGCCATCGTCAGTAAAGCTAACGTCGTCCGCGCGAGTCAAATTCGCTCGCAATACATCGTCCGGAAGATCGTTATCGGCAGCTATTTTTATATCAAGCTTCGAGGGAGCTTGGCCAGAACCGGGCTTGTACGAATAAAGGTCAAAAAGATGTCGGAAAACAATGGTTGCGCCGTCTCTCGAAATGACAGGGTATACGATGGAGTCATGATCAAAGCCGGCTAGTTTGGTTTGCTGTGCAGGTTGCCCATCGACACCGAATTGATAGCTCCATAAATCGTGCCCCTTGTTAGCACCTTTTGTAAAATAGAAGCCGCTATTGTTGGGCATCCAAATGGGCCATAGGCATTCAACCTTTTCATGGAGTATCTCTTTGACTTCTGAAGACTCGAGATTGAGCGACCAGATTTGAGCGGCGCGTTCTCCGACGTATCCCTTACGCGCCCAACGTTCGCCTTCTCGCACAAACAGGATTGACTTGCCGTCTGATGACAACGAAGCGAAGCTGGCTGTATCATCGAGAAGCACATTTTCAGCAGCTCGCTTCGTGATGTCGATTTTCATTAATCTATTTGGACCACGCCAGTAATGATCTCTCGAGCCGAGAGCCAGGACACTGTTTCCATCGGGGAACCAATCGGCTAACGAGTAGCCTTCGCTGTGGTAGGTTTTCTGTTCCGCGAGTCCGCCGTCGGCGGGCATGATAAAGATCTGATTGGAACCAGTTCGGTTACTGATGAAAGCAATTCGCTTGCCGTCAGGTGAGAATTTTGGATCGCCATCTCGGGCGGGGTGATTGGTTAATCGTTTTGCATTCCCACCCGAGGTCGAAACGGTCCAGATTTCATTGGCCCATCGAAACGCCAATAAAGAACCATCGGGAGATAGGGTTACATCATTTGCCATTTGGACCGCGATCGGTTCTTTCGCAAGTCCGAGGTTGGAGCCAAGGGATGAAATTGACGTAGTGATCGCTAATACTGGTAACGCGACCCAGGACCAATTATGTTTCATTGCGATAATCTCAAATGGCTTTTGAAGGAATGAAGAATAAGGGCGGGGGCTGCATAAGGAGAGATCGCAGCGAGTTGCAAAAAACGCAACCTTCCTATCTTGGTTAAGCCTTTAAGATTGTGCAAGTCAATAAAAAAACCGGAGGTGGTTAACCTCCGGTTTTTGAGTTTTTTTGATTGAATCAATCAACCAATTCCTTCGTTATTCCGGTTTCGCAGGCTCGGACGCGGGAGCTGCTGGAGGAATGATAAATGGAGCAGTCGGAAGCTCTGGCTGCGGATAGTTAATCGCAGGCGCTGGAGCCGCTTTTTCTTCTCTCCCTAGCAGATCCGCTAGTGAAAGGGGACGGCCCGCGCTTCGATTGGAGTTGTAGACATACTGTGCTTCCAATGCCTTAGACATTCGCTTGCTGGCTTCGAGCAAGTGAGCTTTAGTGTAAGCATCCATCGATTGACTGGAGGCTTCCATCGCTTGGTTGATCTTTGCGATCAACTCTTGGATTTGGAGAACGGACAAGTTCGAGATCGCTTTGTTGGCGGCGGACCGGCCGGCGCCTGGTAGCATAAGGTCGATCAATCGTTCCATGTGCTCGTTCTGCAAATTGCGTCGCAAGCTGCTGATCATCGGATTGCGTTCTGTGAACTTAACGTCCGATTTTTTGTCGAGCTCGCTCCAAATCTCGTTGGTAACGGTTCTCAAAAGCTCTGGTAGAGTCAAAGCATCTTCAGTGGTAGGTACACGGAATTCGTTATCGTAAACGCGACGTAGGGTGGTCGGGTTCATGAGATTGGTTAAGGTCGACGATTGAATCGAAAGAATTCGATCGTGGACTGGCCATGTCGGATCACTTCCGAAACCAGCTCGCATGAAGTCAACCGTTAACTTGGTGAGTAATTCTGGAGACAGTGCATAGGACTCATCTCGGAACATTGACTCAAGCACAAAAACGAGGGCGGCACGTTGATCTGCTGCTGGAACGACTTGGACAGGAGATTGGTCCCCTTTGTCCCCCTTCTTTTCTCGATTTACGAACGCTCCGCCAACCCAACCAGCCATCATGTTAGCAGATCGTGATTGCATGCCGAGGGTAAGCTCGTAACCTTCGCGAAGCTTGGACCAGCTATCACCTTTCTTGACGTACTCTTCAATAAGTCGCTTGCGGAACTTCTCTGCCACCTTGGTTTGCTCTTTAGCAAAATCCAGAGGGTTCTTTGTGAAGTCAAATTGCCGAGAGAGAGGGTCCGGACCAAACAAATCTTCGTCTGTCGCGAACTTGAGTTCTTTCTCTCCAGCGCGGGCCAAGATTGGTTCGAGGTTCTGCTCGGTGCTGTAGCCGTATTCGATGGCCCAGTAATCATAAAGACCGATGTCAATCATTCCATAGTCACCCTGGAGTGTTCCTGCGGCAATTCGGAAGTTGAGAGGCAAATAATCCATCACCGATGCGGCAAGTGATTTCTTACCCTTGACCTCTTCGCTGTTGATTTCATCCAAAGTGTAAAGGCTGGATGCTTTGAAATTGTGTCTCAAGCCCAAGGTATGGCCAACTTCGTGACAAACAAGGTCAGCCAAAAGTGGACCTACGAAAGATTCCTTCATACCGTCAAGCATCGGCTCTTCTGGTTGTTTAGGTTCTTCTTTCTTTGGCTCTTCTTTCTTGGGTTCCTCTTTTTTGGGCTCTTCCTTCTTGGGTTCCTCTTGCTTGGCGTCAGCGGCCTTTGGTTCTTCCTTTTTCGGCTCTTCCGTTGCCGGTTTGGTTTCACCAGCGACTGCATCTGCTGGAGGATCTGTTTCCTCGAGAAGTAGATCGTCCGCTAACTCCATAGCCATTCGCATCATCGACATGTCAATTCTGCGACGCTCTCCGAGCATGCAAAGTCCACTTTGTTGATGAGTTCGGCAAAGAATTCCATCAAACTCATTGCTTCCGAGCATGTGAGTTTTTCGTCCAAAAGGATCCGACAAAGATTCGAGTTGGATTTCACTTTGACGCTGTAGTTGATAGCCTGGCTGAGCAAAGCGAACACGAGGATCCCAATTTGGGTGCTCGGTCAACCATGCAAGTGTTTCAGCGTCTTTGCCTTGCATGGCTAGTGCTGGCATATAATCTTCAAAATTTCGTTTGAAGTATCGAATCCATCCGTCGGTCAAAATGATATCGGCGTCCAGGATCTGTCCTGTTTCAGGATGCACACGGCTCGGACCAATCGCGGTACCTTCGTCATTATTGAGCCAGCGGATAAAGTTGTACCGTACGTCTTCTGGATCTTTCTCCATGTGCGCACCGGTCGCTTTGTCCTGATAGTGGACAACAATTGCGTCGGAAATACCAACTTTTTCAAATGCTTTGTTCCATGCCAAAACACCTTGCTTCACCCATCGACGATATCGAACGGGGGTCGTGTGCTCGAGATAGAATGTGATCGATTCAACAGGTGGGGAGATCTTCAGCGAAGGATCTCGTTTCTTGAGATGCCATCGGTTTACAAAGTCGACGTTGATATCGTCGCGTTCGAATTTGCCCAAGTCGCGATAAGTGGTTGTAAAGTATCCGATTCTTTGATCGGCTTTGCGAGGACGGTAATCGCCACCCTCTGGGATTTCGCTAATGGAGTAGTGGAGCGTTTGAAGCTTGCCGTTTGCGTCAGGTAACTCGAAAGCTAACTCAAGGTTTTGTGGAAACGATTTAGCTTTGACGATGCGAGCCAGGCCGGGGTTACGACTGCGTCCGTCGGCACCGAAGAACGTAGTTGCATTACTAACTAAGAATTGATCGCCGTCGATTAGGTAGCCACCGTTGGGAGACCGAGCGAGCACAGGAAGATCCAACAGTACTTGGCCGGTAAACAATCGCTTTACCGAGTCTTTGGATTCATTGTCGCCAGTCGATCGAATCGCCAGATTAGGCTGAATGAGAGCCAACCTACCATTGTATTCTTGCCACTGAACATAGAAGTCACCTGATTGCAAACCAGCGTATAGTTGGCCGCCGGCAACCGTTAGCCCGATAAAGTATTTCTTGGCGAGAGCCATCTTCGGGACTTCGATCAGAATCTGCCCCTTATCCTGCTGGATGTACAAGTTGTACATCGTATTCGGAATGTCGGCCGATGTTTGCACAAGCTTGTATTCTTTGATCAAGCTTTCGTACGGGCTAGGGCTAGGGCCTTGCGCCCGCACGGTTGACATCGAGATCGATGTGCCCATGGCAAGTGCCAAAGCGAGAAAACGGAATCGAGACACTTTCATAAACTTCTGGTTCTTTCGACAAAATGACCACGAGGAACGTGACGACAACACAGGTATGCTATGGCGAGGCTGGAACGCAGTAGGAAAACCGAGAGGCGACCTAAAGATTGTGTGTCTAGGTTGGTTAAATGGCTCATGCACCATATTGCCTAGCTATCGCAAGCCACCCATCTTCGCATGCTAAATTAGCTCGTCAAGCAGTACCGAGCCTAACCTTACGAACCGAAATTCTATTTCTCGTTAACTGTGAACGGCGGAATAATCGGAAAAATCGTTTTTTAAAGATCGGTCTGATCAGTCTGATCCGACCGAACTCAAGGAAACTGAGATCTAAGTTGCCGAGTATCGCAGTTGCCCATCTACGAATGTGTGGGTGACCACACCGAAAAGTTCCGCGCCGTTAAGAGGAGTGTTGTACGACTTGCTTCTTAAATTTGCGGTATCGACCGACCAGCTGCGATTGGGATCAAAAATGACCAAGTCTGCCGGTTTGGAAAGGTTCAGGGTACCAGATTCGAGTCCGAGAAGTTTGGACGGGTTGGTACTCAATTTGGCTAATGCGTCGGACAGGGACAATAAACCAGGTCGGACCAGGTATGTAATGACTTGAGATAGAGTCGTTTCCAAAGCGATCATTCCGAACGGGGCTACGGTAATCTCCACCATTTTCTTTTCCAGGGACGATGGTTTGTGGCCCGAACTGATGATGTCGATCGTTCCGTCCTGCAAACCGTGAATGCAGGCCTCAATATGGTCCCGCGACCTGAGAGGTGGATTAACTTTACAGTTGGTATCAAATTCTCGGAGCGATTCATCGGATAAATGAATGTTGGCAGCAAAGATCCCTGAAGTGAACTGAATCCCTCTTGATTTTGCGCGTCGGCACAAATCAACGCTGCCGTGGGTGCTAATGCTGGTCAAGTGCAGTCGTCCACCGGTCGCTTCAATAAGTCTAAGGTCCCGAGAAGTCGCGAGGTCTTCAGCTTCTGCAGGAATAGGGCTCAGACCTAAACGAAGCTGTTCCAGTCCCTCGTGCATCACCCCGCCGCGAGAAAGCGAAGCGATTTCTGGATGGTCAAGAATAACGCGATCGAACATGGAGCAATATTCCAATGCTCTTCGGAGCAGCCCCGTGTTTTCAATTGGACTGGGGCCATCATAGAGAGCGACAGCACCTGCTTCGACTAGTGAACCGATTTCAGCAAGCATCTCCCCTTGTCGCGATTTACTAACACACCCCAGCGGATACAGTCGACAATTATCCGCGCGGGCTCCTTTTTGCCGGATAAATTCGACGCTTGCTGCGGTATCAATGGGTGGTTCCGTGTTACTCGAAAGAGCAATGCCCGTGAAACCTCCCGCCAGCGCAGCAGCGGTTCCAGTGAGTATCGTTTCATCCTCTTCACGGCCCGGTTCACCAAATTCCGTTCCAAGGTCAACTAAACCAGGGGCGACGACACAACCAGAGACATCGATTTTGACAATGTCGCCCGGCAAGTCCCCATCGGTCGGATCGAATCCAGCAATCTTTCCACCGATAACGAGCAATCTCCCAATTTGATCGCGCCCACAGCTCGGATCGACAACACGACCATTCTCGATTAACCAATTATTCTTTGTGTTCTTCATGACTAGCTGGCAATTATTTGCGTTGGCGATTGGGCGTTAAGCATTAACCAAAGTGCCGCCATCCGGATAGCGATCCCATTGGTAACTTGTTCTAGAATGACGGAATGAGGACCATCAGCAACCTCGGGGGTTAACTCGACGCCTCGATTAATTGGCCCAGGGGCCATGATCAAGATATCCTTTTTGCTTCGTTCTATTCGTTCTTTGTTCATGGCGTAAAGCAGCATGTACTCGTGAACGGAGGGGAACGGGCGAATAGCTTGACGCTCAAACTGAATTCGCAACAAATTCAAGACGTCGCATCGGTGCAGTATTTTGTCTAAATTGTGTTCGACCTCTACACCGAGTTTTTCCCAATTCTTGGATACCAGGGTCGCAGGTCCACAAACGATGACCTTGGCTCCAAGTTTAAGCAGTCCCCATATATTCGAACGAGCTGTCCGTGAATGTGCGATATCGCCAACTAACGCAACGGTTAAGCCTGCCAATGATCCGCGATGCTGCCGAATAGTGAGGATGTCTAAGAGTCCTTGGGTGGGATGTTCATGAGGACCATCACCCGCGTTGAGGACGCTGCAATTCAGATGTTTGGCTAAAAGGTGAGGGGTACCTGGGGAACTGTGGCGTACGACCACGGCATCGACAATCATGGCTTCGATGGTTTTTGCGGTGTCAATAAACGTTTCACCTTTGGCAACGCTGGAACCGCTCGATGAAAATTCCACCGTATCAGCACCAAGTCTCTTCGCAGCTAGTGAAAAACTATTTTTTGTACGAGTGCTGTTTTCGAAGAAAAGATTGGCGATCGTACGACCTCTTAAGAGATCGAGTTTTGTACGGCCTTGGTTGGTGGCTTGATGGAGTGCTTCGGCGCAATCCAAAAGATAGGTGATTTCTTCTGCGGTAAGATCTTCTAATCCCAAGAGATGCTTGTGCCGCCATTGGGCCCTCGGTTTTGGAAGTCCGACCAACACAGGTGAGGGAAGATCTGATGTTGTGACGGAAAGCGAAGACTGGGTCATCGTATTGGGGAACCGTGCTGCGAAATGGTCTGATTGAGGGAATCGTCTAAGGGCCGGAAACCTCTACACTTGTAACCTGCACAATACGCGGATTGTATTCCATTCGCCACGTTTTCCTACAGCTATTGAGTTGAAGGGAACATCGCGTTGTGTTTTTGAGCGATACCGGCGACATACGTTTCTACTATGGAGCGGTCATCGCCCAAAATAAGGAGGGAAAAAAGCTGATCGTGGAGATCGGCCGATAGTGGTCCTCTGTCTTTCAAGAGGTCGGTAGATAGGGGATCGACGACTATGATGTCTGCGAATTTTCCAGACTCCAAAGTACCGATCTGGTCTTCTAAGCCGAGTAGCAGGGCGTTTCCGATGGTTGCGGTCCCGAATAGTTCAGGAACGCCCAGCCGACCCCCTAGAAGTTGAGATATGGAATATGCCTCCTTCATGTTTTGGAGCATGGAGTAACTCGTACCGGCCCCGATGTCCGAACCGAGTCCCACACGCAATGAATGTTTCTCTTTATTAGCCTTCCACGGAAAAAGTCCGGAACCAAGGAACGTGTTAGAGGTGGGGCAATGCACGATGGCAGCTCTACGCTCCGAAAGGAGTGCTTTTTCATCGGGACCAAGATGAATGCCGTGAGCGAAAATGGAGCGATCGCTTACCAGTCCAAACCGGTGGTATACCTCTGTATAGTTTTTCGCCCACGGGAAAAGTCTCTTGACCGTTTCTATTTCTGCCAAGCTTTCCGAAAGGTGCGTCTGTATGAGTAAGTCGGAGAAATCAGACGCGAGCTCGCCACACTGCTCGAGTTGCGATTCGGTAGAAGTAATTGCGAATCGAGGGGATATCGCATACTGAAGCCGGCCTGTGCCATGCCAGGTATCAATCAGTTGACGGCAATCACGTATGTAATGTTCGGACTGCTCTAAGAGTCTGGCCGGGGCGCCACGATCCATCAAGGTTTTTCCACTGATCAATGCCATATTGCGGGTTGCTGCGGCACGAAAGATTGCCACTACAGAAGCGACGTGCGTTGTGGCAAAGCATAAACAAGAGGTGGTTCCCACTCGAAACAAGTGATTTAGAAACTTGGACGCGGCGAATTCTGCAAAATCTTGGTTTTCATAAGCCAATTCCTCGGGAAACGTAAATCGCGCTAGCCAATCTAGTAGATTTTCCCCAAAGGAAGCCAGCATGCGATATTGGGGAAAATGAACGTGTGCGTCCACGAACCCGGGCATAATCCATTTCTCGCGGTAATCGATGCGTGGCGATTGTCGGTAGGGAGTAGGGAGTTTTTTTTGCTCTCCGCACCAGACAATTTTGCCTGCGTGATCGATTACCAAACAGCCGTTAGGAATCGAGCGAATCGAATGGGGTGAACGAGTGTGGGAAAGCGATCTGAGTAAGTCAAAATTCTCTCCCCTCACGGTGTTTTGCCCTGGATCTCCCGGCGTTGAGTCCGCCGAGACAGGCTCGAGGGGATTCCTGGAGAAGGGGAAATCAATAAGGTGCCCTGAAATGATCTTAAAACTACCGACTCCCGACTTGTGATCGGGCGTGCGCTGTGAGATCGACGTTTCCGAAACTGGGGAATGGTCAGTTGGAGCAGGATTCGTGTGAATGGAATGGTTGGAAGGAAGCATTTTTATGACTGCCCATGGTCACCTACAAATAAAACGTGGGAACTGATTGGAACATGGAAAACAAGCCGGCAAAAGTATGTTTGCGGGGAGTTCGGCGAGAGTTTTCGCAGTCAGCACACGATCTTCATCAATTCGCATAACGGAAAGAAATCCAAAACCGAGACGCGCGGCGCGTCTCAGTTGGAGGATGCACTCGTGTGACAAGTTCGGGCTAATGAAAGATTTTGATGATTCGCAGAAGCGAACTACCGATCGCCTTCAGGTCTGTCAGACGCGCCGATTCTAGAGACGCATCGGCCACAATCAACATCGAAATCACAGGAAAAAGCTTGGGTTTTCCAAGGTTTTTCTATTTCAAAATAATTCTGTTTTTTTCGACGCACAGCGTTGTTTTTTGCGCTTACGTCATCGACCGCAAATTTCGGGGGACTGATGGTTTGGGGCAAAAAGCACCTTACTGTCGCTTCTTTTTTCGAAGAGCTCGCTCGCGTTCTTTTTGCATTCTCTCCCTCTCTTTTGGAGAAAGTCTCTTGCCTGTGCTCCCTTTTAATTTTGCACCTTCGAGGGGATTAAAAGGGTTGTTTGCCATCATGCCTTGCATTTGGCCGAGCATTTTCATTTTGTCAGCCATGCTGCCTGAAGTTGCCATTTGGAGCATAGGGCCAATCATTTCGAACTGCTTTATGAGATCGCTGATCTGGTTGGGTTGGACGCCGCAGCCGCTGGCAATTCTGCTACGCCGAGACGAATCAATGACCTTCGGGTTTCGTCTCTCCTCAGGTGTCATTGAGTCCACGATACCTGTGAGCCTTCGCATTTCCTTCTCGCTATCCGCGTTGGCCATCATTTTGGACATTTCGCCCATGCCTGGCATCAAGGAAAGCATCTTGGTCATGAGTCCGGGCTTTCGGAGCTTTTGCATCATGTCGCGGAAATCGCTCAACGTGAAAATGCCCTTCGACATTCGCTCTTCGAGGGCTTTTCGCTCCTTTTCGTCGATTAATCGATGTGCTTCCCGAGCGACTTCGAGGATATCGCCCATCTCCAGGATTCGGCTCGCCATCCCTTCAGGGCGGAATGGTTCCAGTGCATCGAGATGTTCGCCGGTCCCAATGAATTTGATGGGAACTTGTGTGATCGCCTTAACGCTGAGCAATGCTCCACCGCGTGCATCGCCGTCGAGTTTTGTCATGATGACGCCGTCGATCGACAACGCCTCGTTGAAAGCCTTTGCGCTGTTGACGGCATCTTGGCCAGTCATCCCGTCCACTACCAAGAAAACTTGGGTAGGGTTAATCGCTTTATCGATGCGTTTGAGTTGGTCCATCAACTCCTGGTCGATCGCGAGTCGGCCCGCGGTGTCGAGAATGACCAAATCCGCATTCACCTCTTTTGCTGCCGCTAGACCTTCTTGGCACACAGCCACGGGGTCAGTTGCTCCGAGTCGGCTGTAGACGCCAATATTGAGTTGTCGGCCCAAAACATGGAGCTGTTCAATAGCCGCAGGACGCTGAAGGTCGGCTGCGACCAAAAAAGGTTTGAAAGTTTTTTCTTTTATAAGCTGCGCTAATTTTCCACAAGTTGTGGTTTTTCCGGCACCTTGCAACCCGCACATCATGATCACGGTTTGGACACCGCGCCGGACGGGTATTGAGTTGTCTACAGGTCCGAGTAGTTCTACGAGTTGTTCGTAGACAATTTTGACGAGTTCTTCGTGTGGGCGCAGGGAGTGGATGACTCGCCGGCCGGCGGCTGCAGTAGAGACGTCATCAATGAATTTCCTGACAACATCGATATTTACGTCTGCCTCCACCATGGATTTTTCGACCATGGCGAGCCCCTCGCGCATGTTGGCTTCGGTAAGCTTTCCTTTGCCACGCAGAATTTGAAAGGCGGACTGTAGGCCATCTTGGAGTGATTGAAACATCCGTTAATCGCGCTTGGTTTGGGACAGAAAAGGGCAACCAGTTCAAAACTTGGAACTTTTACCGTTAGGGGCTACTCCAATGCACGCATCGCATTGTGTCAGCTGTGTGGATTATGCAGGCAGATTCGTGGCAAGTAAAGGAAGGAAAACGACTTGCGAGCGAGGAAGTCATAAACCTGTGGCAGTGATTCGTTGCAATGCATCCGGCTCGAATTAGACTCGAGTTGACCGCTCAGTGTTGAGCACCTATTCGTCAACGCCCTGTTTTTGGCTCCTCAAGAGGTTTTTCGATGACCACCGTCGGTTTCGGAAGTGGTTCTTTTTCCAGTGAAAACGCTAGAAATGGTCGATCCAAGAAGCGAAAGCAAAGCTTGGTTCGCCACTCGTTACTAGAGACACTAGAAGCTCGTCAGCTCATGACTGTTGGCCCGCAATTAGTCGGGGTCCAACCTAATGAGGGAGCTCTAATTTCTCTCAACACGGGAGAAAATGGCGTTTCTGTCCTAAACTCTAGTCCTCGCGAATTCGTTTTGCGATTTGACGATACGAGTGGGTTAGATCCTACGACACTCTCGGAAGGTATACGCGTCAAGCGTGCCGGACCGGACGGAATTTTGGAGTCGGCCTATGTTTCCACTGACTTGGGAACTAATGGGCTGGTGGTGCTCGATTTCAGTTCGCCATTGCCAGGTCAACAAGGAAACGGCGTTGAGATCGTTTTCAGCAGCACGTCTCGTACGACCGGCGTTCCAGGCAAACCGATTAGCTGGCCCGTGTTGTCGGTAGATGGCAACCGAATCAATGTACAAGTCAACACGCGAGTCGGATCTCAAACGACTGCAGCAGATTTGATTCAAGCGATGACCGAGGATCAATCGGTCGTTTCGAAAGTTATGGTCAAGCGATTGCGTGGTATTGAATCCACCGTTATCGCAACCACGGTTCCTGTTGGACAAGTCTATTCGCTTCGTGGCGCCGATTCGGCACGCGTTTCGTCGAACCTAGGTTCTTCCAACAATTCCCTGCAAGTAGAATTTTTGTCGACGCTTCCAAGTGCGGCAGGCAACGGAACACGAATTGAAGTCGTATCCCGAGATTTTGGTGGTGCTGGCCTTCCAATTGTGACTGTGACAGGTGCCATAACCGGTCCGAGAACCATTCGAGTTGAAGTTAACAGCAATATCCGATTCTCCACAACTGTTGGCGAGTTCATTAATGCTATTAACAATTCGTTCGAAGCCAGTGGATTGGTAAACGCTCGTTTGGTGAGTGGATCGTTGGTGACTCGTATGGGTGCGAACCCAACCACCTATTCGCCGTTGACCTTGATTTCGGGCGACGACGTGCCGATTACTCCAAACTTTATCGGTTTCGGAGATACGAATCGCGAAGTAGTTATTCGATTCGCGGAAAGCCTGCCTGATGATGCGTATGTTATCGACATCTTGGGAAGTGGGCCGTTCGCCGTAAGGAGCACAGCCGGTCTGCCGTTTAATGGCGGCGTTTCTCGTTCTGTTCGATTCGATTTGGATCTCGGGCCGACGATTCAATCGATTGTGCCACAACCAATCGTTCGTTCTGGCACAACGCTAACGCAACTACGTAATGTCGTCCACGTTTACTTCAATGATGACACCCTGGCTGCTACAGAAGCGACTCGACCTCAATACTATCAATTGGTTTACACGGCCAATTCGTTGACAAGCCGAGACGACATTGTCTTCCAACCATCTACCGTCAACTACGATGCAGTGCTCAACCGCGCCACATTGACGTTTAACAGAAACCTCGATGAGTTGGCAGATTCCAACGGCAATATTCTGCCAGTCACAACGCTACGGCTTCGGATTGGAAACAATCAGCCTGCAGTGAACACCGGTGTGACTCAGACTCCGGTGGCTACCGAGCCAGGCTCTCGCTTTGATACCGCTTTCAACCTCGGTGGGGCATGGACTGTCGGTGGTGGATCGCGAGCAATCGTTGTTGAATCCAACATTCAAAACACCACTCCCTTTCCGTTGGACTTCCCTGGTGCAAACGATGAATCCGGAGTTCGAAGCAATCGATATCAACAGCACGTGAATCGTGTTGATCAAAACGGTATCGAGATCATCAACTATAACTTTGCTACGGCCCTCGGCACCGCTAACAATAGCGTTCAGCTAAATGCAATAACCGAACCACAAAAGGATTTGGTTCGTCAGATTTTCTCATTGTATGAGAAATACTTCGGTGTTCGATTCTTAGAGAGTGACAACCTCGGAATTACCGTTGCCGTTGGAGACATGTTAGCGATCAATCCGCTAACGGCTCTTACCCCGGTTGAGCCAAACCGAGTTGGTGGCCGATCCTTTGCAGCGGGATCGTTGTTGGCGAACGCAAGTGTTTCTGCGGTCGTTATCGACATTCAAGACTTTAACTCCGCAACCGACAATGAGTTCGGATCGGAATTATTCCGATCTTTCATGCGAGGCATCGGTGTATTGCTCGGTTGGGGTACTGCTGATGAAATGCCTCAGCCAACAGTACAAAACAACGCTTCGATCACCGATCCGAATGTCGAGCGAATCTTCCCAGGAAACTACGACATTGTTCACGGGCAATTCTTGTATCGTCCTGAAGGTAAAGATATCGATCTGTATCGATTTGATATCCCAGCTTCCGGCGGCTCCGTCGATATTGAAGTTTCCGCAGAAAGACTAGGAAACTCTAGTCAACTCGACGCTTCACTGCGACTATTCCGAAATGAAGGAACAACCGCGTCCCCACGATGGGTAGAGATTGCTGCGAACGAAGACTACTTTAGCAAAGACCCTCACATTCGATTGGACTTTGTGACGGGGGGCGTTTATGCCGTTGGCGTTAGTGCCAAGGGTAACACCAGTTACAATCCATTAATCGAAGACTCGGGTTTGGGAGGTAAGTCCGCTGGGCGATATCAATTGCGAGTGGATTTCACTCCTCCTGCATCCACGTCGTTAACCGACAGTGATGGTTCTCCAACCCGACTCGATGGAGACGGAGACGGACAGCCTGGTGGAACCCACAATTACTGGTTTGTTCCGACTCGCCCAGACCGTGCGACTCCGGTTGCCGGCACACCTGACACGTCCGTGTTTACCATTTGGGTTGATAAGACTGCGGCAATTGGTGGCTCTGGAACTTTAGCAAGTCCCTATAACACGATCAGCCAAGCATTAGCAGTAGCTCAGAGCATGTCGGTCGCGAACCCAACAGGCAATCGTAACATCGTGGTTCGGATTCTGGGCAATACCCAAAATCGCGCCTACGAAATCGGTACCAATCGACTGGGGCAAACCTTATCTGACGGCGCGTTCTTTAACGTTCCAAAGAATGTTACTGTAATGATTGACGCTGGTGCCATCATCAAGATGGGGCAAGCGAGAATCGGGGTCGGCAGCTCCACTGTTAGCGTTGATCGCAGCGGTAGTGCATTGCAAGTGCTCGGTACCCCCGATTCGAGAGTCATTATCACTTCGATCAATGATACAACGGGTGTTGGAAGCAATCCCGACCGAACGCCTCCACCAGCCGCGCCAGGAGACTGGGGTGGTCTCGATTTCCGCAACAAGATTGACGGATCTGACGAAACAAGAACAGATCGAGAACGGAACGGTTTGTTTTTGAATACCGTTTATCACTCCGATGTTAGATTCGGTGGTGGTCAAGTCATTGTGGACGGCGTTTCGCAAGTTATCACGCCGATCAACATCATTGATTCTCGGCCTACAATTGCAAACAGTTTAGTAACGCGAAGTGCAGATGCCGCTATGTCGGCGACTCCAAACAGCTTCCGTGAAGACAATTATCGCGACCCACGCTCACAAGCGACTGGCCTTTTCGTTCCAGACTACGAGAGAGTAGGTCCGGACATCCATGGCAACATCGTTTTGAACAACACGTTGAATGGACTGTTCGTTCGAACTTCAACGGGTGTCGCTGATCGATTGGAGACCATTACTGTTGCGACTCGGTTTGATGACACTGACATCGCTCACATCCTCGGCGAAAACTTGATCGTTGAGGGGCAACCTGGCGGTGGCGTGGTTGATTCCTCTGCACCTCCAACAACCTTAGTGACTTTAGCGTCGGTAGCTGGCGGCTCGCTCGCGGCCGGTACCTACAACTATCGACTCGTTTATGTCGATGCCAATGGAAACGAAGGTATTGCTTCGACTCCGACCGGTTCTTTGACCGTCGTAGCGAACTCGTCGATTCAACTTTCAAATCTTCCTCCTGTCATTCAGGGTTCCGGGGTGGTGGCACGCCGGCTCTATCGAAGCGATGCGACCGGCGGTGGGATTTACTCACTGGTTTCGCAGCTGGATGCGGTATCGACTAGCTTTGTTGACAATGGAACCGTAACTGGCCAACCATTGACCTTAGCAAGCGTCACGGTTCGATCTCGATTGGACGGTAGCTTGGTTGTTGATCCAGGAATTTTGATCAAGTCCAAGGACGCACGCATTGAAGTTCGCAAGGGTGGCAATTTGATCGCCGAAGGCACAAAAGAGCTTCCGATCGTTTTCACATCTCTGCTTGATACTGGCTATGGAGTCGGTGGAACAGCGAGAACATCCACTGCCGTATCATCTGATGTTGCGGATCGAGGCGATTGGGGCGGCATTTTTGTTGGCCATGCCAGCTCGGCCTCGATCGATCAAGTCCGAATGGCTTATGCAGGGGGACTTACTCGTATCGAAGGTGGATTTGCATCCTTTAATCCGATCGAGATTCATCAGGCTGACGTCCGAATCGCAAACTCTCGAATCACAGATAGCGGCTCGGGAACAGAGGGATCGACTTCTCCGACTCGGGTTGGTCGAGGCACAAATGACGATGCTGCGATTTTTGTTCGTGGTGCACAGCCTGTTATTCTTAACAACGTCATGGCTCGCAACTCAGGTGCAGCAATTAACATCGATGTAAACTCTCTTACATCTGAGTTCGTTATCGATCGCGGTCGAATGACTGGGTCGATCGGCATTGTCGACTCTTCGATCGGTAACCAAGGCCCATTCATCCAAGGCAATCGATTAGATCGAAACCGTGTTAATGGTGTTGAAGTTCGGGGTGGGGTGACCACAACTCAATCTGTTTGGGATGACACTGACATTGTTCACGTGTTGCGTGATGAAGTCGTATCCTCGAACACTTACACATTCGGTGGAACGCAGCTTGTAAGCAAGAATGGCCGTAGCTTGGTCGTCAAGATGGAAGGGGCTGACGCGGGCTTTACCGCAACGGGATTGGCCTTGGATATTGACGACAGAATCGGCGGAAGCGTTTCGCTAATCGGTGACCCGAGTGCGCCGGTAATTCTAACATCTCTCTCGGATTGCACCGTTGGAGCTGGTTTCACTCCCGATGGTCGCATGCAAAATGACACCATCAATACTTGTTCGTCGGAATTCATCGTCGGTGCTGACGTCGTCATCGTGATGGATGAATCAGCATCGATGTTCTTCGCTCAAGAATTTTCCAAGCAATTGATTACAGACTTGGAAGCAGGCTTGATTGCATCTGGAATCGGCGTTGAGCAAGGCAACCGATATGGTTTGGTTGGATTCGGCGGTTTTGATTCGGTGCCACGGTCTATCCCAGTTGGCCCGAATGGTTCGTTGTTTGGTACATCTACAGAGTATGTGATTGCTGCCGACAACTTGACCGACGATGGGTTCGAGGAAGATGGTTGGGCTGCTATTACCCATACGCTCGATAACTACCAGTTCCGAACTGGTGCTGCCAAGTTCATCGTTCTCGTTTCTAACGAAGACCGCGACCAAATTCGCAATGAGAACCAAGGCGCGATCGTAGCACGTCTACAATCGGAAGGTGTCAGGTTGAACTCCATCTTGGACATTACCATCCAAGATGCGAATAACGCCTTCCCGTTCTTGGCTTTGGATAACCAAACCCGTGTTTACAAAGAAGACGGTGTTGGTGGTTACACAACAGAATTTGGCGGCAGCATTTTGACAAGCTTCGGGACCACTGAAGCCGACTATGTCTCCATGTCCTTCGCGGTAGGAGGAATCACCGGAGACATTAATCGAATTTCCGCCGGCGGAACGACAACGACCAGCTTTAGCAGTGCGTTTGTTGACACCTTCATTGGTCAAGCAGGCGGTGGAGTTGCACAGCCAGGAGATTGGCGAGGTGTAGAATTGCTGACGAACAGCAATGATCGCAACGTAGCAATCGTCTCCGAATTGGAATCGAACAAAGCCAGCGCTCCAGCTGGAAACGACACGCCGCAAACAACGCAGTTCCTCGGCCAATTGGCATCGTCCCTAAACGGTGGTGATGAGTCTGCTCGACTTGGCTTTGAAATCAAGGGAACTCTCAACAAGAACAGCGACGTTGACGTCTACAGCTTCTTTGCCAGAGGACGAACTGAAGTATGGTTGGATATCGACCGCACGACCTTTGGTTTGGATACCGTCGTTGAATTGATCGCGGAAGATGGCACGATCTTGGCTCTTTCGGATGATTCTTATCTCGAAGAAACGAGCCCTAGCACTAATCCGATCTATTCAGCTCTACCTGGAAACGCAGCGAACCCTCTTCGCAAGAGTTCACTCCTTCAAGTACCTCGCACAGGTTTATTACAGGAAGCTCGCGACGATTTCAGCACCAATCCAAAAGATGCTGGACTTCGAATCGTTCTACCTGGACAGGACACAATAACAAGTCTTTACCATATTCGTGTTCGAAGCAGCAACCAAACCCCAGCACAACCTGCTGGAACCCCTGCGTTAAGCAACCCTGCTTCAGTCGGACAAGGACTCTCTCGCGGTTCGTACCAGATGCAAGTACGACTTGGTGAAGAACAAGAGTATCCTGGTTCCTCCTCAATGTATGCGGACATCCGGTATGCTCAGACCGGTATCGCTTTGCGAGGAGTGCCTCGACATTCACCGATCCTTGGTGAGACGGGTGAAGTCGATACTGCGACGCGAAACAATAACCTATTCGCTAGTGCACAGCACCTTGGCAATCTTTTGCAATCGGACCGACAAGCGATTTCCATCGCCGGCAGCATTGCACAAGCCGGTGATATCGACTGGTATTCCTTTGACATCGATTATCAATTGTTGGAGACGCCACTCGCCGAATACTTCTCAACCGTCTTCGACATCGATTATGCAGACGGTATTGGCCGAGCGGACTTGTCACTCAACGTCTTTAATGCCAACGGTAACCTGATTTACACTTCAGGTGATAGCAACATTACTGACGACCGATCGACTTCACTTTCGTCTGCCAATAACTTTGATTTGAGCCGAGGATCGACTGGTACGTTGGATCCATACCTAGGCTCGGTAGAGTTGCCTGCGGGTAGATACTTTGTTGCCATCTCAAGCCGCAACCAAACGCCGACTGTTTTGGCCAACAGAAACAATCGTGGCGCAACAGACAACGCAGCAAATGGTATCCGCGTAACACCGATCAACAGCAATCAAAACATTGTTGAAGACCGCGTTGGGGATCGTTTGGCAAACCTCGGTGCAGCTCCGATCGTCCCGCAGTTCTTGCCAAATTCGTCGCGTGTTGCCTACAGCTTTGGCGATGTGCCGATGTACTTGCTCGGTGGCCTATCGTCCGGAGCCTCGGATGTATACATCGGGAACCCTTTCACGGGTGAAGTGGCGAACTACGCCGGAAGAACATCCACGTTCCTGGATTCGTTCGATATTCGACCTAATGGAGATATACGAGGCTTCCAAAGCCGAACCGATATCGTCCAGAACGATGCGACAGCATTGTATACGCTGATTAATCCAGGCACTGGTGCGTCCCAAAATGTCGGTTCTTTCGGATTAACAACCCGACAACTTAGCCCAGGTCGTGAGCTTGAAGTACACAATGTTGGCTTGAGCTTTAGTGCAGTCACCTTTGCGGGAATTGACGGCCAGACGACAGAGGCTGGTTTCGTCGTTGCAAATCGTGCTCCAGGGCGAGAAATTGCAGCCAATCGCTTGACAAATATCTTATACAAGTTCGACCCCAACACCGGATTAGGGGACAGCACTCCCGGCGTTAACGATCAGTTTAATATCGTCGTAGATAACGGACCAGATCGTATTGATGGTGCTGGAACCAACATCACCGAACGAGGCTATATCCGAACTGAAGCCGCGCCGGGAACAACATCGCAACGAGTCGCCGTAACAGAAGCGACTCAAGTAGTGGGCAACACAACCCTCAACTTGATCCAAGACGGTGATTTGATCAATGTCAGGACAACAGGGGGTACATTGGTCAGTTTCGAGATGAACAGCGGACCTGAGCTTGCTCTACAATTCGATCCGACAGTTCCAGGCCGCGCGCTTTTGAATGGCGACGAATTCTCCATCGATGGTCAAGTCTACAGGATTTCGACTGCAACGGTCCCTCCTGTGGTACCTGGCGTACGAATTGTTTCGTACAACGCCAGCATGACCAATGAGCAGTTCGTAGAATCGCTCCGAAACTCCATTGCCCCAACCATTCAAGTTGGATTCGACGGAAACCGAGTTAACTTCGGCGGAGCAACAACTGGATCGTTTGGAACCCTGATATCAAGAAACGTAGCGAGAGATCTAGGTTCCAACGGGACCGTTGGCGCAGGTCGAATTGCTGTTAACTTCTTGGCTCAAGACACCGCCGAGACCATCGCGGTAAGAATTGCACAAGCGGCGAACACCGCAGGCTTCGCTGGACTTTCCGCTTCAGTGAACGGTAACATTGTCCAGTTCGTAGGTGCAAACATCGCTTCCTCGACCGGAAGTGCACGGACAGTTGGCATTGCTCCTGGCGGCTTGGTAACAGGTATCGCTCAAGTAGGTGGGGCATTGTTTGCCGTGAGCAACCAAGGTGGCTTGTATCGAGTATCACCTCAGGCCTTGAACTCGGTCAGCAACAACAACATTGCGACCTATGTTGAGGGCAGCTATAGCTTCCTAGGTGTGAACTTTACAGGTTTGACCTCTGGACCAAGAAACGTAGCGGGCGGTATCTATGACAATATCCTCTTCGCTACAGACGCTGCAGGAACCATTTTTGCATTCGACATAAACGGGACGCCTCAGCCTGTTTTCGCGGGCGGAGCGACCTCTGTTTCGACTGGTATCGCCGGTTTGACAGGAATCTCGTTCTCCAATCTCGATTACAACCTGTGGCACGTTACCTCTCAACGGGGTAATGACACGGTAACAGCCAACGGCGCCCCTGCTCACGGCGTGGCTCCATCTCCAGATGGTAGTGACGGTGGTACAGTAGGCGGACAAAGCTGGTATTTCGGTTTCGAGAATACTGGAGCAAACAGCAATCAACGATTGTTGCCTTGGCAGGATCCGCTCGGTCAACCTCGCGCCCTAACGGCACCACTACAAAACACCTACAACTTCCCCGGTGGAGCAAAAGGTGTTTTAGAGTCGCAAACCTTCTCAATGGAAGGCTTGGCATTCAACGATAAGCCTACGCTTTATTTCAATTACTTCCTAAGCACGGAAGATGCAAATGGCGATCCAATGCGTGATTCATTCCGGGTATACGGGATGGGAGACGATGGCGGATGGGAATTGCTTGTAACCAACAACGATTCACTCGAGGGTGGCGTTGAGCGAGCAGTTGACAATCTTCCTGGCGGCGCTGCCGGCACATCTGCTGTCGCCTGGCGACAAGCCAGAGTCGACCTTGGTCAGTTCGCTGGTGATCGAAACGTAAGGTTACGGTTCGAATTTAGCACTGCTGGCGGCATGGGATATGGATTCTTTGGTGGCAAGGGATCTGAGCTTCGCGCTCTATCAGGCCGCGAACTGACAGATGGCCAATCCTTTAACGTCGGTGGTCGACGATTTGAATTGGAAATGGGTCCAACCCTAACAATTCCAAGCGGAGCCACGATCACTAACCTCGAAACGTTGTCAGTTTTGGGTTCGACATTCGTATTGTGGAACGGCACCGGAACAACGCCAGTTGGAAATGTCATTCGTTACGATGTAACAGACACTCCATCTCAAGTAGCTCAAAAGATGTTTAATGTTTTGAGCACTGCAACCTTTACACGACCTAGTGTTAATATCGGATTGAATGATCCTGCAGGTGGCTCCGATACGCTCGATCGCGCACTATCGGTTGGTATCACAGGAGTAGGATCGATATACACCGGGATTGGAGCAATCGGCGACAACCTGAATTTGGCGGCGACCCCCGATCGTGATATCGATCTCGTGAGAACAAATCTCCAAGCAGGTTCTGTAGTTACGGTTCGAGCGAGTGCCACATCAGTCACTCCTCCTTCGCCGCTAGACCCTTACGTAAGAATTTTTGATAGCATCGGTCGCGAAATATCCGCCAACAACGATTTTGGTGGTAGTCGTGATGCCCAGATTACCTTTACTGTGCCCGCTGATGGCGTGTACTTTATCGGAGTCTCGGGATCGACCAATGCAAACTACAATCCTAACGTAGCCGGCAGCGGTACCGCTGGCGGTTCACAAGGACAGTATGAGCTGACTGTTGACGTCGCTCCTCGATTGAACATCTCTGTCGTGGATAACAAGATTCAGCTAGATGGCGCGAACAGCGTGGTTGTACCAGCGGGATCGTCATTGCGACTCACTGGCGCAAATGGATTGAATGATCCGACGGCTGTACCTGTGTACATCACACAAACCATGACTGCAGACCAAGTCGCCGCGAGTATTCGAACGGCCATGGTTCCCGCACTTGCTGGTAGCACTAGCTATGAAGTTTTTGCTCGTCGTGGTGCGTTTATCGATATGACCGGTGTCACGGTCAGCGACCCCGGACCATTCAGTGTTGCCGGTCTCAGAGCAGAAGACCTTGTTTCTGGTTTCGATGCTAGCAACCCTGCATTGCGATCCATGAACAACGGCTTTGAGGGGTTATACATTGACGACTTTATCATCTCTGTTGCTGAACGAGGTGAGCAAGTAGCGAATGCTCCGCAAGATACGACGTTTACATCAGGCGGATCGGGCGGAATCGTCACAGGCACCTACCAATTGGAAATTCGTGGCGGTGCGGAATACGGATCGCCAAGATTTGGTTCCGGTATAGATCTCGTACGAGCATTTGCCCCGAACGAAGTGCAATCGAACTCGCAAGTTGTTCGATTTAACTCAGCAGCCAATATTTCTGATGGTCAAATCATTCGATTGACCGACGGAACAAATGTTGTCCGCTTTGAGTTTGAAGATGCTTCGCAATCATCCTCGGCTCCAAGCTTTGGAATACAACCCGGTAATATCCGGGTACCATTCAATCCTTTGATTGGCGAAACAGCCGAAGTTATCGCTGCAAGAATTAGAGATCTAATCAATTCTCCAACAGTTCAATCGTTGATTCGTGGCGGTGCGATCTCCGCTGATGGAACAACGGTTGGAGCAAACGGAACTGATGTCATTCTTGTGGGTACTCTCACTATGACTCTTCCAACCAACGTTGGCACTATCGTTAGCTCTGCAACATCGCGAGGTGACAAGAATACCGATCGCGAGCAGGGACAAGTGGTTGTATCCAGCACAAAGGTATCGTTCTCAAGCGGATTCGGTATCGCGATTACTGCCGACCAACGTGATCCTCTATCGAATGCTCCGAACGCAGGCTCGGTTCGAAACCTGATCACCTTGAATAATCAGCGATTGGCTCCTGGAGCTGTTGTGACTAACAACGTGCTATTCCAGAATGCTTCTGGCGGTATCTTCATCGTGGGAGATACAGTAACGGGAGATGTACCCGCGGCATCTATCCCATTTGCTCGAATCGTTAACAACACGATTGTTGGCGGGACAGTGTCGCAAGTCGCACCAACCCCAGCAAACACATACGAAGGGGACTTCTACAGCTTCGGAAGCATGTCGTTTGCTGACCGCGTTGTAAGCTACACCCCAACGGCAGGTGGCGGTCCAGTACCAGTACTCGGTTTGCAGGACGCGACGGCAGCATTGGGTGTTCCAAACTACAGTGGCATTGGTGAACCACAACCCGGACAGGGAGCAGTATCCCTGGGCCGCGGCGGTATCATGGTTCTTCAATTCACCAACAATATCTTGACTGGTTCCGATGACGAACGTCCTGACTTGGCAATCTACCAAGTGGGTCAGTCTGAGAACGTACTGGTTGAGGTCAGCTCCGATGGTGTGAATTGGTCGTCAGTCGGTACGGCAACTCAAGCCAACCGATTTATCGATCTTGATTCGTTCGGATTTACTTCCACCAGTCAATTGCAGTTCGTCCGATTGCGAGATGAGCCTAACCAAGGACCTACTTCTGGAGATTCTGTCGGCGTTGATATTGATGCAGTAGGCGCTCTCACAACGCGACCTGCAACGATTTACGCACCGGGCGGAACAGGCATTCAAGTTGGCGGAAATGTTAGCCCGACCATCATCAACAACGTGCTTGTGAACAACAGCGTCGCTCTGTCGATCGCGACCACGAGTCAATCCACCGTTGTTGGTGCGACGTTGTACCAAAACAACACGCAGAATGTTACCGGTGGAACAGCAGGTCAGTTCCCAACATTTGTTGCGAACAACCTGCCACTGTTTGTTAATCCTGCTAAGGGAATTTTGTATCCAGCACGTGAATCCCGAGTCATCGATTCGTCGATCGATTCTTTGGAAGATCGTTCAGAATTGGTCGCTGTTAAGCAACCGCTTGGACTGCCAACATCACCAATCATCGCTCCAAGTCTGGATATAACCGGACAACGACGCGTCGACGATCCTTCGGTCGCTGCTCCTCCAGGATTAGGTGAGTCAGTGTTCAAGGATCGAGGTGCATACGACCGATCTGACTTTGTTGGACCGTCTGCTACAGCCTTGAATCCACTTGATAACGATTCAGCTGGTGTCGATCGAGATTCCTCTGTTGGTATTGTCGAGGTCATCGGGGCTACGCTGACCTACTTCGACGTCCAAATCAAAGACTCGTCGGTACTAAGTACCACATCCCAGGGAAGTGGAATCGATCCTTCGACCGTTATTCCAAGTTCGATCATTCTTTACAAAGATGGTGAAGTACTGGTCGAAGGCCAAGACTATCGTTTCGGATTCGATGCGACTAGCAGCATTGTTCGACTGACACCGCTATCTGGATTGTGGGAAAATGGATCGGTCTATCAGATCCGATTCGTCAACACCAACGAAGCGATGATCACGCTAAACGATCCTGCGAATATTCGCGACGGTTCGAGCATGACGATTTTGGATGGCAGTGGCAATACATCTTACTTTGAATTAGACACCGGCATTCAATTGGTTGTGCCACAACGCTCAGATGGAATATCACACTTGATCCAAGATGGATCGGTATTCCGAGTTCACGATGGAACCCGCGTTATCACCTTTGAGTTTGATCTCAACAATAACGTCCGACCAGACAACACCCCAATTGTCATCGGATCGCAGGATTTACCGGAAGTTGTTGCTCAGAAGATCGTTGGCGTTGTTCAATCTATGCAAATGAACTTACGGATCCAATCTATCGGTGACGGTAGAATTCAGATCCTAGGAAGAAACGTAATTTCTGTATTCACGGATACCAGCGGTATTGCTCAAAGCGGTGCAACTGGCGTTACTCCTACCTACGGCTTCCGAATCCCTGCACTAGCAGGCCTAACTGTGGGTGTGTTCACTGGTCAAACGTTTGCGGTTCAACGAGCCAACACTGTTGTTACGTTCGAACTTGACGACGATGGAGTTGTTGGAACCGGTCGAGTTCCTGTCGCCTATACCACCAACGTCGACCAGTTAGCTCAGAACATTGTGACTGCGATTAACGGGGCAGGGATGGCACTGAATGCCACCTTCACGTCAGGAGGATTTATCGCAGTTGGAAGTCAAATCGACCTCCGGTTGCAAGCTACGAACACTGCAATTCAAATTGTAGGTTCAGCAGGTCGTGCGGGAGCAATCCCAATCGAAATCGATCGAAACACGATCATCACAGCTTCGCAAGCTGCTGAGTTAGTCAAGGACGTGATCAATTCCCGCAACTTGCCAGGAGTTGTTTTGACTCAGGCTGGTGCAAACATCCTCGTCGAGGGTGCTCAAGGAGTTGCCGGTACAGGCGTTTCGCAAGTTAACGGCATCCGGGATTTCGCTGGCAATGCCATGCGAGCCACCGACTTGGACGGCACTACCGTTACAACGATTTTCCTGGGTGAAGGTCTCGATTACGGCGATCTGCCATCTCCGTATACAACTCGCCGAACTAACGGTGGTCCAAGCCATATCGTTGTTGATGGGTTTACGCTCGGAGCTACCATCACAGCAGATGCAGATGCTCGCTTACCGAACCTTGATGAGGATGACGGAGTAACCGTTGGACAGCTAACGGCAGCCTATCCTGGCAACATCAGCGTTAATGTCCGAGGAGCTTCGATTTCACGAATTGCATATGTGCATGCTTGGGTCGACTTCAATGGTAATGGATCGTTCGAAGACGCTGGCGAGAAGCTTGCTGTTCTCGAGACGTTTTCTAACGGCAACTTTAATCTTCCAATCAATATCGTTCCATCCGGTTCGATAACGACTCGCGATGTTGGTGTTCGTGTTCGTTTAAGTACACAAAGCACGCTCTCATCCGTTGGTGCCGGTGGTGAAGGTGAAGTGGAAGACAATTACGTTAGAATCAACCGTAATCCACATCAAAATCCAAACAATCGTTACGATGTGAACAACGACACATTTGTGTCCGCAATCGATGTTCTACAGGTTATCAACTACATCAACTCGACCGGTGGCGGTCAGCTGCCAATCAACCGTCCGGCTCCACCATATTTGGATGTTGATGGAGATGCGTTTGTCGAATCACTCGACGTTCTGGCTATCATCAACTACATCAACTCAAACCTTTCTCCCACCGGTGGTGAAGGGCTCGGATTGGGTGAGGGTGAAGGTGCTGGTACCATGTGGATTCAAGCACCGATGACCGGAGAGTCGAAGGATGTCGATACAGACACCAGCGGCGTGCCTTCAAACGCTTTATTGGATAGCTCTGAATCGAGTTTAGGGAACTTCCTAGCGAACTACGACCTGTCAGGTGACGATCTGGACGAAGAGATCGATTGGAGCCTCATGGGCTACGAATCGAACAAGGAAACCGACGATTTCGACTTGGCTCTCGGAGATGTCCTTGAAGACTTGATTCGCTAATAGCGAAAGTCGATAAGCTCTGCCAACTTTCGTACGAAAGAAGACGAATCCCCTTCGAAATGAGGGGGATTTTTTGCCAATCTATTCAAAAGGCCGTAAAAAAACCGAGCCGTTAAGCTCGGTTTATTTGGATTTTCAAGCAGTTTGACTAGCACTAACCAATTGCAACTCTCTTGAACTCAACAATTTGCGCTCCGTCGGCAAATGCCTTGACGGCTGCGTCAACTGTCTTGGTTTCATCCAGAACGTAGAATTGATTGAGCAAGCACTTTTCTTGGTCGAGAAGGGTGTTGTCAGCCACAAATCGATCGAGTTTTCCAGGAACGATCTTGTCCCAAATCTTTTCAGGCTTGCCTTCTGCTTGTAGCTCGGCTTTGATCGCGTCTTCCGCTGCCTTCATGACTTCAGGAGTCAATTGGAGACGGCTAACGTATTGTGGAACGGTCTTAAGTGGCTTTCCAAGACGAGCTCGGTCTTCGTTCTCGATCTTGATCTGGCCGATCATCGACTCGGTTTCTTTCGAAACGTACACTGCATCAAACTCTGTGTAGTTTAAAATTGACGGTTTCATAGCGGCGATATGCATCGCAACACCGCGGAAGAACTCGTCTCCACCTGCCTTGCCACCGTCCTTAAAGGAAAGTAGAACCCCAATCTTGCTACCAGCATGAATGTAGCTGGAGAGCTTTTCGCCGTTGACACGATAGAGTTCAGACACAACGATTTTTTCGCCGATTTTGCCGGTCTGTTCGACGAGCTTTTCGCTGACAGTCATGCCATCAATGGTCAATGCTCCCAACTGCTCGGCAGTTTCGACTTTGGAATCGAGAGCCATCTGAACCAACTGCTTCGACAAACTGATAAAACCTTCGTTCTTGGCAACGAAGTCTGTTTCGCAGCACAGCGCTAACACCACTCCAGTGGTTTTGTCTGCATTCATTGCAGTGACAACGCAACCTTCAGTCGCCGACTTGTCAGCTCGCTTCTCCGCAACTTTCTGCCCTTTTTTGCGAAGATAATCCAACGCTCCTTCGTAATCTCCATTCGACTCTTGCAAAGCCTTTTTGCAATCCATTAGGCCGGCACCTGTCTGTTTACGTAGCTCGGCAACGTCGCTCGCTGAAATTGTTGACATCTCTATAATTCCCTATAAATTCGTTAAAAAACTGGCTCTGTAAAAACTGACGTCGAGCTAAAAAGCTCGACGTAAGGAAGTGTTCAAGAAGTGATTCGCTACTTAGCGAACTAAGCCATCGCGTCGGCCTTGGCGGCCATTTCGGCTGTGATGTCGCTCTGAGCAGGCGCGTTCTTTTGACGCTCTGGGTTCTCTGCACGGCCAGCCAAAACTGCATCTGCTAGCTGCTTGATGATGAGGTCAATGGATCGAATACCGTCATCGTTGCCTGGAATCGGCAAATCGATTTGAGTTGGATCGCAATCGGTGTCAATCAAAGAAACCGTTGTGATTCCAAGAGCCTTGGCTTCCCGAACCGCATTCTTTTCCTTCTTAGGATCCACAATGACCATGCATTCTGGAACCCGGTTCAACAGCCGCAAACCGTTCAAGTTTCTGTAAATCTTGCGGTATTCACGGTTTAGGGACGATTGCATCTTCTTGGAATAACCATTGATTCCCTCGCCATTGATGATCGACTCGAGTTCATCCAATCGCTTCATTCGGTCGCGAATCGTGCGGAAATTCGTAAGAGCACCACCTAACCAACGCTCGCTAACAAACGGCATCCCACAGCGAGTCGCCTCGCGTTGAATGACTTCGGATGCTTGCCTCTTGGTTCCAACAAACAAAACTAATGACCCCTGAGCAGCAACTTGGCTAAGGTATTTCTTAGCTCGCAACATACCACGAAGCGTTTCGCGAATGTCAATGATGTGAATGAGGTTCTTGCGGCCGTAAATGTACGGCTCCATCTTGGGATTCCACCGACTCACTCGGTGTCCGAAGTGAGCACCTGCCTCAATAAGCTTCTCTACTAATTCGTTGGCCATGTTATCTCCTGACATTCGGCACCCTCACTATGCGAATCTCGGCCAGAGAACGCACAGAACTCGCTCACGCGGAGCTCTTCAGTGTTTTGCAAGGTGCAATTGAAAAAGGTAATGAGCAGACTGTCCGCC
This sequence comes from Pirellula sp., assembly GCA_046344995.1. Taxonomy (GTDB): domain Bacteria; phylum Planctomycetota; class Planctomycetia; order Pirellulales; family Pirellulaceae; genus JBKCUI01. Next base: position 34,224 of record JBKDKR010000007.1, on the reverse strand, counting down.
CACCATTTTGCAGACCCAAAAGTATCGGACTACACGAGCTTCCGTCAATGGAAAAAGAGCCAATGTGAGTTTAGAAACCTTTGTTTTTCCCTAATCTAGACTTTAGTTGCTGGGGTTGTGGCTCTAATTGTAGATTGGTCACTCTTAGACGACCGGCTCATCATTGACGGGCAGAAGCCGTGTGCACCCCTGAGTTACTGTTAAATTGGGCACTTTACGACGAGTCTATTGGTTATTCGGAAAGCTCTGAGGATTCCGTCAGCAACGATTCGATAACTTGTATCGAAGGCGTCAGGAATTCACGATGGAACAATGGGAATTGGTCTCATGAACTGTTTCCTGGAGTTTTGCTTCCTACTAACTACATATTGGTAAAGACTCGAATGACCGTGCTACAAGAAACCACACTGCGTCGTCGTCACTTCGCTCGAATGCTTGAATCCATGATTGCGACCTCTGCCTTGTTTACGATTGTGTGCTTTCCAATTGCCGCGATGGCGCAATCGCCATCATGTGGTTTAGAACAGCCCAACCCAACTTGCGGCGTCGAATCTCCATGCCCAAGCTGCGGTTGTGAGAGCCCGTTACTGAAACCGGAACATTCAGCTCCGATCAAGGGACCGGTTTGCTACCGCCCAAGATCCCTTTCCTTTGCAGAGAAGTTTTTGAAGCATTTGGACCGAGTAGGCGATCAAGTGGAATGGGAAGCCTCACGAAAATCCTCGCCGACTTGCTCATGTGGCGCTAACAACCCCGCATCGACTTTAGGCCCAAGTTGTGGTTGCGAGTCAGCTACTCCTTCTGCCGGAGCAGGTATGCCATCTTGCGGTTGTGGTCCAAGTGTTCCGTTCGGTTTGCCAAACGCGACTTCAAGAAATAATGCTAGCACCTATGCCGTCCAACCATTCGTAAACAACCCGGGCAGGGCAGGGCAGGGGGGGCAACCAGGTTCGTCAGCCAGCGCTACCCCTATGTTCCCTAATAAACCTAAGGAATCGCAAGCCATTGGTAAAATCTCGGATAACGGCACAGTCGGCCCTAAAATAGAAAAGCCAGTCGCTGCGCCCGTGCCAAAAAATCAAAAAACGGACGATGCGAAACCGGCCCCAGTCAAGCCGCAGCTTCCAACCCCCGAAGCCAAAACAGAAATCCCCGAATCTAAAACAGAAAATGCAGTGGAGCGAGGACCTACACCAACAACTCCTTCAATCGGCTTACCACAAACTCCAAATAGCTCCCCCGTCGACAGCCTTCCTGTCTTGCAGCCGACTCCAACCGAAGACAATAAGTCTCTGCCAAGCGAAAACCAAACCCCATCCTTGCCTCCTGCCTTACCACAATCGCAGGACGAAATTCCAGACGTGCTCATCGACCCTTTCAAAGATGATGCGAGCTGGAAGGGGAATAGAAACCGACTAAACGGAGTACGCCTCACCTCTGGCGAAGCGATCAATCCGCTTCGCCCCAAGACGGGCGTTGCTGGCAAATCTCAACCGAAACTGCTACCAACCCCGCACAACGATGATGTAGCGGCCAGCGATGAATTACCACCCGTTTTGGTTAAGCAGAAAGTAATTAGTCGTTATCAAACTGGTGCTGCTGACAGCAACCCAAAGGTTAATCGCGTGGCAGTTCCAACGAAACGGGACTAACCCTACGACCCATCTGCTCGAGTTGCCCAACCGCTTCAAAAAAGGAAAGTTCGGCCGGTGTGACTTGATCGGCCGGCACCATGGCAAGAAAACCATTCCATGGATCAGGCGAGCCCGGAAAATAAACGGCGACCATCCCACTTTGAAAACGATTGGTCTCGAATACGAGTCGACAGACGCCTTGGAAACTTACATACGCGGGCTTCATCGTCACCTTGTGATGATCCCCGCCTAAAGTTCCCGCGAGCAAGTCTTTGTAAATCGCATATTTGGGGAATACCTTTACAAGATTGTTTTCTATCCACCGGTTGCCCTCTTTCGCAATCGAACGACTTGCCAACAGCCCTGATGCGAAACAGGCTACGATTACCAAAGCTACCCCTCCGAAAAACAGTATGGCGATCCCGATACTAGAATGAAAGAAGTCGGGGAGCCACGGATCAACGGCTTTGTAAACTTGCTGCGCGGCTTGAAAGACGTAGCTCAAGACAAAAATGATCGCCGCGAAAGGTAGCAAGAAAACCAATCCCCCAATCGCGGTCGCTTTAAGAAATGAGACGGAACGCGGTATCAAATCGCTCATCGTTTTGTTTATATTGTAGTGTAAGAATCCAGCCCTTGGCGTCCATCATAAAGCATCCTTCAACATAATTGGACCGTCTGCGAAATGAAAATCAACTTACTCAAGGCGCGGTTACGACTGAGGGATGAATTGAAAACCTGGACTTCCAGAACCATCGCATTTCTTGTTGCGGTGTCGATAACGACAGAGATTGGGGCAGGGCAGGGCGATGGGGATTCTCTCGCGTCTCATTCTATTGACGATCAATTTGCCAGCGAGTTGCCCCGAATCGATCCACTCTCGCCCACTGAATCCCTAAAGAGTTTTACTCTCAAGCCAGGCTTTGACCTTGAACTGGTTGCGAATGAGCCCAACATTGCAGACCCGGTAGCCATCTCATTTGATGAAAAAGCTCGAATGTACGTTGTGGAGATGATCGACTATTCGGAACAATCCGAAGAGCAACTGGGAATGATCAAGCTACTTGAAGATAAAGATGGCGATGGTTTCTATGAAACCAGTTCTCGATTCGCAACCGGTCTTTCCTGGCCAACAGCTATCGCATGTTACAACCAAGGAGTGTTTGTTGGCGCTGCTCCAGATATCCTTTTTTTAAAGGATACAGATGGTGATGGTGTTGCTGACATTAACATAAAAGTATTCACCGGTTTCGGGCGAGGTAACGTACAAGGACTTGTGAACAGTTTTCGATGGGGCCTTGACAATAGGCTCTACGGACAGACGAGCGTGTCGGGCGGATTGGTTATCTCTTCGGCGCACCCAAACGATAAACCTATCAATCTTAGCGGCAGAGACTTTTCTTTTGATCCAGAAAATCTGGATCTCAGAATCGAGTGTGGCGGTGGTCAGCATGGAATGACGTTCGATGACTATGGGAATCGCTTTACGTGCCACAACAGCGACAATCTCCAAGCCTTTTTATATCAATATCGATACGAGTTAGCAAAGCAGCTTATGCCACTCCCCCCGTCCCGACGCAGCATCGCTGCTGATGGTGCTCAAGCCAACGTTTTCCGCACCAGCCCAGTCGAGCCTTGGAGAATCCTAAGAACGAAACTACGTGTCTCGGGCGTTGCTCCAGGTTTGCTTGAAGGAGGAGGACGACCAAGCGGATACTTTACGAGTGCTACGGGAGTAACTATTTACACCGGAAATCAAATGCCCGATCTCTACGGGCAAGCGTTTATTGCAGACGTTGGCAGCAATCTTGTTCATCGCAAACGACTAACACGAGATGGAGTTGGCTGGAAAGGGGATCGCGTCGATATTGAATCGGAATTTATTGCCTCCTCGGATACTTGGTTTCGCCCTGTACAGTTCGCTAACGCACCTGATGGCTGCCTCTACGTCTTGGATTTTTACAGAGAAGTCATCGAGCACCCTCAGTCGCTACCTGACTCAATCAAGCGACACCTCGATCTTACGAATGGACGAGATAAAGGTCGAATCTATCGGTTGCGAGATGCTCGCCGGCCAGTTCAATATCGACATGATCTTAGCTCCTATTCCATGGATCAGCTTATCGAAACTCTGAATCATCCGAACGGTTGGCACAGGGAAACTGCTCGACGATTGCTTTGGTCAAAACTTTCGATGGATTTGAGCACATCCGAAAGCCAGGTTTCTCTAGCGAAAATTGAGTTGGTCACAACCAAACGCGAGGAGAATTTGTCGGAGCAGGGGAGGGCAGGGGAGGGTGGGCTCGATGCACTCGCACTTTTGACACTCGCTCGTAGGCTACCTAGCGACCTTAGGTTTTGGTTAGAACACCAGGACTCTAATGTGAGAACAGCAGCTATTCGATTGATAGAGTCCATGGCTATCGACCATCCTGAATTGCGTAAAAGACTTTATGAGATGGCTGGCGATGCGGATATCGGAGTTCGCTTTCAGTTGGCATTATCCATGAGCCTACTACCGAATGAAGAGGAGGAGTCCGCAGAAAGACGGATCGCAATTCGAAGCTTACTGAATCAAATGACATTAGATCCAGCCTATCAGGCTGCAGTCGGGAACTTGATAGGACCGCATGCAGCCGGGTTTATGCGTGAATACCTCAGCGAATTGACTACGATTTCTGGAGCAGGGCAGGGGGGTGCTGCAAAGCCAGTCAACCCATCTTCAAGGGGAGCATCCTATGAGGTTCTGGGGTATTGCTTTACAAGCGTTGCAAGCGTTGATGGGCTTAAAGACTTCGATCGAACTTGGGGAGGCATTGTTGATTCATCTAATAACGATTTGACTAACCGATTGTTAAGAGGCATGTTGGATGGCTTATCTGAAAAGCGCGGGCTTACCGCAGATTCTTTGAGTGAATATCCAGCCCTACAGGACTCCGTCGCCAGACTCGTGGAAAGCTCAGTGGCTTGCATAGAAAATAGCCAATGCACCCTTGAAGATCGTGTCCATGCAATTCCAGTGCTCAAGTGGGCGAACGAGCAAGTTGCCTTGACGAGTTATCTTTCTTTGCTGCGTCCGACTTACCCCATTGAATTGCAGGAGAAAGCACTTGAAGGCCTCAGTTCCTATCAAGCCCCATCAATTGCGAGTGGCATCCTCGAACGCTACCCGGCGCTCACACTAGCCATGAGAGGCCGAGCGATCGACCTACTAATACGGCGACCTGCTTGGCTTGGCGAGCTATTAAATCACTTGGAGCAGGGCCGCATCAAGTGGGACGACTTCTCTGTATCTCAACGAACGGCGCTACGAAACCACTCGAATCAAAATGTGCGAGATCGAGTCGCAAGATACTTCGAAACCGCTGATACCGATCGATCGAAAATCGTCTCGCAGTATCAAAAGGCTCTTTCCTTGCCGGGAAATGCCGCAACCGGTAAGGAACTCTTCGCGAAGTTGTGTTCAGCTTGCCATAAAGCCGATAACATCGGTTACGAAGTGGGCCCAAACTTGACTGCGTTTCGATATCGCGGCCCAGAAGCGATTCTGCAGAACGTCCTCGACCCGAATCGAGAAGTAAATCCCATGTACCTGAATTACAACATCATTACGGACGATGAAACAACCATCTCAGGGATGATTGAATCGGAATCAACCGAAGTCGTGAATTTGACCCGTGGCGGGGAATATCGAGACACAATTCCACGTTCGAAAATAGCCGAAATGAAAAGCTCACGAGTGTCGATCATGCCAGAAGGGTTTGAGAATCAGCTTGATCAGCAAGCAATGGCGGATCTCTTGGCCTTCCTGATGCAACTGCGATAGCCCAAAGATAAACCTTTCCGCCTGGGGGGATTTTGCTTATAGTACAGGATGGAACAAGCGTGTAGGCAATCGTCCTTTCGATTGCCCAAACCATTGTTTTCGCGGTTTTTTCATTTTCGGGGCAGGGCAGGGGAGCGGATTACCCCCTGGTATTCAAGGCGGATTGATGACGAAAGCTCGAGATTTCCTAGGTCCTTACCGACTGACTCGTTTGATTCGGTTGGGTAGCACCTGCCAAGTCTGGGAGGCAATCAGGGATGATGGTAACCGATACGCTCTCAAAGTCCTCAGACCAGAGCAACGGGGCAATAAAGAGGAAATCGGATTCCTACGGCATGAGTATGAAATCGCTTCAACGCTAAATCATAAAAACATCATCAGGCTTATCGAGTATCGAATTGAATCCGACACTCCCTTTCTTGTGCTGGAACTATTCAGCGAAATGAACTTGAAGCAAGCCCTTCGCCGAGGTCCCGAACCGATCGCATTTAAGATGCAATATATCGTCGAACAGTCCGTTGAGGCGATGTACTACTTTCATAGTAAGGGCTATGTACATTGTGATATCAAGCCTGACAACTTGCTGCTCGGTAGAGACTGGCTGGTCAAACTGATCGACTTCACGATCGCCAAAAAAATGAAAACAGGCTTTGGTCGATTTTTCGGAGGCGGAAGCAAAGTTGAGGGGACTCGCTCTTACATGTCCCCAGAACAGATCCGAGGGCAGTCATTAGATGGTCGTAGCGACATTTATTCGCTCGGCTGCATGATATATGAACTGCTGGTAGGGAAACCCCCCTTCACTGGCACCAGCCCCAATGAGTTGCTAAGCAAACATTTATCAGCCCAGATCCCGTCTGTTCTCGTTTACAACGAAAACGTTTCCCCTGAGTTCAATAACTTCCTAAAACGACTCATGTCCAAGAAACCAGAAGATCGCCCTGATAGCATGTGGGATGTACTCAAGAACGTTCGCGCTACTCCGATCTTCAAAAAGCCTCCTCGCATTCCAGACATCAATATCTTTGATGACTTCGTTGGCGGTGGGCGAATCGAAAGCCCAACCTAGTTCAATCTAAAACTGAGCCTGAAATACACAAAACGGAACTTTAAGAATATGGACGCACCTCCTCCTGGATTCGAATTTGAACAGCCGATGCATGATCTAGAAATGCAATTGAGGCACTTGGAACAAAACGCAAGCCATACACCAGAGGAAGAGGAGAAGATTAACTCTCTGCGCCGGCAATGGACCGAAACGACCAGAAACATCTACTCATCATTAAGCCCATGGCAAATCGTCCAAGTCTCTCGGCATAAGGACCGTCCGTATACTCGCGACTACCTGAACTTGGCATTTGACGAGTTTGTCGAACTTCATGGTGACCGATTCTATGGAGACGACAGAGCCATGCTAAGCGGCTTTGCGAAACTCGGTCGCCAAAAGGTTATGGTTGTCGGTCATCAAAAGGGGCGCACCTACAAAGAACGCGCTGCTTGTCACTTTGGCTGCGCTCACCCAGAGGGATATCGCAAAGCCATGGCCAAGATGAAGATGGCCGAGAAGTACAAACTGCCGATCATCTGCTTTATAGATACGCCAGGAGCTTATCCAGGCGTAGGAGCCGAAGAACGTGGCCAAGCGCAAGTGATCGCGGAAAGCATGTTTCTCATGAGTCAGCTAAAGGTTCCGATCATTTGCGTAGTCATTGGCGAAGGAGGCTCCGGCGGCGCTCTGGGGATCGGCGTGGGTAACAAGATTGCTATGCTTCAGTACGCCTACTATTCGGTCATTAGCCCCGAAGGCTGTGCTGGTATTTTGTGGAAGAGCCATCAATTTGCTCCCAAGGCTGCTGACGCGTTGCGATTTACTTCGTCGCACTTATCAAAGCTTGGCGTTGTAGACGATGTGATTGAAGAACCCCTAGGCGGTGCACACAGAGATCATCACTTGGTTGCATCGCGACTAAAGAGCTACCTGACTCGCACACTAACAGAACTTCAGAAAAGAACTCCTAACGAGCTGGCGTCCGACCGTTACGAGAAGTTCCGTCGAATGGGAACGTATCTGGAAACGCTCGATGACGGAACGCAAGCAACCCGCGGAATGGTCATCACGAGCTGATTGATGCACACAGATTCGATCCGACTAAAAGTTCGCTCGCAAACTCCACGGTTATCCGTGCGCTGAACTGCCCCGAGTACGGCGATCCCACTTAGGCCTTTTGTGCTCAACGATCAGGAGGCTAACGAGTGCGCAAAGTATTGCGAGTCCAGGTTGGATAACAATGTGCTCAGCCCCCTGCACCGATTGATTCGGGTTGTAGCGATTGATAAAGATTTGCTGGCGACAAGTGCATCTCTGGTCTCGAGGCCTCTTTCTGGTCTGAATCGCACGACAGAGACAGGCTACGCGAATCAGCACCCCTGATTGCTGGCGAGACTTTATTGATTGCGCTGACTTGTCGGAATGCGAACGAGAAATAAGCGAAGACCAAAAGAGTGACTGTCCGATCGTTGGTCTCGCGCGACAAGGCTAGGGCAGGGCCGCGATTGCAGTTTGGGGCAGGGGGGGCGTTTACGCTTTCGCCGTCGGCCAACAGACCACACCTGCAATGTGCGCCTTGTTCAGTCGTCTTGCTCAGCCGCCTTGGCGGGGCGCATTCTGGTTCGACTTCGGTTCGTCGCCACGCAACAAGATCGAGATGGTTTGCACGAGAACCTACTCACCAGCTAGGGCGTCGAGATTGGACCGCGTGATTCCTGATCACAACAAGCCGGCCCGACTCGGTTCCTGGGCCAGCAGGCATTCTGCATCGTCAGGCGAACGAAACGCAATATGCGGCTCAACACGGAAGAGAGCAGTGAATCATGGTTTTTCATAAAACCCTCAAAAACACTGACAAAACCCACAAACAAACCGAACATAATCAACATTATCGGACGTTGCGTTTTGGTTTTCAGAGGAGTTTCACCCTAGCCTTTAGAAGGTCGGACGCGAAGCGGACGACTGTTCTGTCCGATCTGTCCGATCTGTCCGTTCTGTCCGTTCTGTCCGATCTGTCCGATTGGCCCCTGCCCTTTGGACACCCCACCCGGGGTTGTTCGGCAATCGAACAACTGACGGAATTTGTTCCGATCGTGTAACATGGGGCGATTGCCCTGCCCCCCCCTTAAAATCCATGCGATCCATGCTTTCCACTTTCTTTCGCTATTCGCTATCGCTCGCTTGCTTACTCCTCCTGACGCCGGCCACAACCCTTTCGCAATCCATGCTAGATGAACAAGCCGCAAAGCTTTCCCAACTAGCATTAGCAGGAATCGAACGCGAATATCCCAACAAACCCGCAAACGTTATGGCTAGCGAAAAAGATGTGCTTAGCCCCAAACAAATGCACCCAGCCTTTTACGGATGCTTCGATTGGCATAGTAGCGTTCATGGTCACTGGATGCTCATCAAACTCCTCAAGTCCCATCCACAACACGCCAATGCTTCCGCGTCGCGCGCCATGCTTTCGCGTTCTCTAACTGCCGAGAATCTCATCGTCGAAACTAAGTACTTCGACCAACCTGAAAACAAATCGTTCGAACGAATGTACGGTTGGGCTTGGTTCCTGACTCTGGTTGCTGAACTTCATGGTTGGGATGATCCACAAGCCAAACAATGGCGAGTTGCCGTTCAACCACTCGAAGCGAAAATCGTCGAATTGACCAAAGCCTATCTACCGCGACTCAGCTATCCGATCCGAACAGGTGTCCACCCTGATGTGGCTTTTGCTCTCGGGCAAACCTATGACTACGCAATAATCGTGAAAGATGAGGAACTGAAAACGCTGATCGCAAAACGCGCGATGGATTACTACAGCAATGATCGAAACTACAACACAACATACGAACCCTCGGGCGAAGATTTCTTTTCCCCCTCGTTAAACGAAGCAGACTTGATGAGGCGTATCTTGCCGCAAGCGGAATTCGCCAAGTGGCTGACAGGCTTTTTGCCTGATCTGAAAACTGGAGCGAATAACCGTTTGCTAGTTCCTGTGGAAGTCAGCGATGTCACTGACGGCAAACTCGTTCACTTGGCGGGTCTTAATCTCTCGAGAGCTTGGTGCATGCGCGGCATTGCAAGCCACCTAGCAGAGAATGATCCTCGCAAAGAACTGCTCGAGAATTCCTATCGCGATCATCTACAAGCTGGTTTGCGATATGTCTTCAGTGGACATTACGAAGGCGAACACTGGCTGGGCACTTTCGTTGCTTACGCCAACTTATAGCCAGATTTGTATTGGCTTGGACGGGATTGGAACGAGGAACTACTGTGGCAGGATCGGCCATCCCCCCCCTGCCCCACTGTTGCTACTCCCGTTATTTGGCGGAGTTGGGCTGGTGCCTGGTTGTAACGGTGTTTGTCCCCAACCTTGATTGGGAACTCCAAAGTTTCCTCCACCAAATTCCCATGAATTACCTGGTGCTTGCCCCCCTGCCCCGTTTCCGGTCGGAAGCCCGAGACCAGAAAATCCTCCGCTTGGCTGATTCGGTTGATTGGGCTGATTTGCCCCTCCGAACGGGTTGGCAAATCCTCGCTCGTCGGCCATTCGCCCTAGATTTTCAAGTAGCCCCCCCTGCCCTGCACCGGGAGTCGAGATAAGTTCTCCTGGAGGGATCTGCCCTGCCTGCCCCTGCTGCAAACGTCGCTCAAAGTTGTTGATGTACGGTCCAACGACTTGTTTAATTTCGGCCGGCAAAATACCTCCCGCATTGGCGAGAATCTTGCTGATGTAAAAGCCGCTTCTAGAATTTGCGATTCGCTGCTGTTGATTCGCTCCAAGCAGAGACATGGCAAACATCGTGACGATCAAACAAAGTAGCACTCCCTTGATAAAACCAAATCCTGCACCCAAGTGACGGTCGAATTCTCTTAGCTTTACCTTGTCAATCGACGTGCTTACTAATCGGAATACCATCCAGATTACAAAACTAGAGCCGAAATAGAGCAACAACATCGCAAGGAATAAATTCCAAGGCGGATCGGCGTTAATCATCTTAGCGACATCATTGCGAAAACTGTAAGCAATAAAATAGCTAGCAACAATCGAGGCTAACGAGGCGACTTGCCAAGCAAATCCCTTAATACCGCCGAAGATCGTGGTCGCCGCCAAGATGATAAGCATCAGGATATCGTAAGTTTGCATAGTGCTAGCATTTGTGTGAGCGAAGCGTTTGGGTTCAATAGCTCCGGGACTATAACAATCTGGGTACCTTCGGGTAAAGATCGAGGGTTCACCTTTCGTTGAAGCCGATTGTTTTGCTATTTAGTTTCACACAAGCGTTCAATTTAAATGGTTGCGCGTCGAACTAAAAAAGAAAACACAGACTGCTCAGCAAACAAGGTTTCTTCGATGGCTGATTTCAAAACGCACATGACGGTAAGCACGATTGCCGGCGCTTTGTACGGGCTCGGAGGATACCAATCCGGGATGCCAATCGAGAGCTGCATCATCGGTTGTGCACTTTGTAGTGTCAGCGGCATGCTTCCGGATTTGGATAGCGATTCCGGAATCCCGCTACGAGAGGCGGTCGCGTTCTCCTGTGCAATCATACCAATGTTGATGGTAGAACGCTTTCGACGAATGGGTTTGAGTCACGAGGTTATGGTTGTGACCACCATCATCGTCTATTTCCTATTGCGATTTGTCATAGCGGAACTATTCCGCAGATATACGGTTCACCGCGGTATGTGGCATAGTTTGCCAGCCGCTATTTCGGTCGCCATCTTCGCTTTCCTGGCTGCATCTTGCGACAATATAAGCTTGCGTCTCTTTAAGTCGGTGGCGGTTTTTGTTGGGTTTATGTCGCACATACTGCTGGATGAAATTTGGTCAGTTGAGTTTCGTCGAGGACGATATCGGTACAAACATAGTTTTGGAACAGCGCTCAAACTTTGGGGCAATAGTCTGCCTGCTAATTTGTTTATCTATGCATTGCTAACAATTCTAGTAGGCTTAGCCTACAGCGACGAAGGTCTCATGGGTTACTTTGGCTATCAAGCTGCCAAACCAGCCTCCGCTGTGCAATGGCTGCAAGCCTTTCAAGAGCATACATTGCAAATGTTTAAGAGGTAGACGATTTGCATGAGACTATAATGGACGTAAATCCGTTCTCTCTCCGAGTCATCATGCCCATTTGAAATGCCATGCAAGCTGCAACGCTATATCAAGTAAATACCCGCGCTCTTCTCACGGAACTTTCTCTCAGCCTGTCTAAACAGCCCAGTCTTGACGACATTCCCGATCAGGCTTTGGATTCATGGAAAGAAAGTGGCTTTGAATGGATATGGATGTTAGGAGTATGGCAGACAGGCCTAGCTGCCCAACTTGTTTCTCGATCCAACTCCGCATGGCGTCATGATTATCAATCCTCGCTACCCGATCTTAGGGAAGAGGACATAGAGGGTTCTTGTTTTGCAATCGTCGACTATCAAACGCACTCTGGACTAGGAGGGGATGCGGCCTTACTAAGATTGCGACAGCGTCTTCACGATCGAGGCATGCGTTTGATGCTCGATTTTGTGCCTAATCATATGGCATTAGATCATCCTTGGATCTCATCTCACCCAGAGTGCTTTATTCGTGGCTCAGAAGAACAAATGAGAAATGAGCCATTAAATTTCTTCAAAGCTTACACAGGCGAAATCTTTGCACATGGCAAAGACCCCTACTTTGACGGTTGGCCAGACACGGTCCAGCTGGATTACTCCCAACCGACAACAATCCAGAAGATGTCGAAAGAGTTGGATCGAATTGCCAAGCTATGTGATGGGGTTCGGTGTGATATGGCCATGTTGATACTGCCTGATGTATCTCAACGCACTTGGGGCTCCCCTGCCCTGCCCTTTTGGAAGCAAAACATCGAGAGAATCAAAGAAAAGAATCCTGGCTTCTGCTTCTTAGCAGAGGTCTATTGGGATCGCGAATGGGATCTTCAGCAGCTCGGATTTGATTACTGCTACGACAAGCGGCTCTACGATCGATTACTTCATGAAGCTGCGGAGCCAGTCCGACTGCATCTACTAGCCGAACTCGACTATCAAAATCGGTTGGCAAGATTTCTCGAGAACCATGATGAAAAACGAGCCTGTGAGACAATGTCCAATGACAAGCATCGAGCTGCGGCTATGATCACCTATCTATCGCCTGGGATGAAGTTCTTCCACGAAGGACAACTCGAGGGTAGACGCGTTAAGATCTCTCCTCATTTGATTCGTAGGCCTGTCGAAGATACAAACATCGAAATACAGTTGTTTTATCGAAAGCTGCTAGATCTGCTTAAAGAAGATTTCTTTCGCAACGGTCGTTGGATGCTCCTCGACACCAAGCCCGCTTGGCCTGGTGATGAATCCTATGTAAGGGTTATCAGCTTTCGCTGGAAAGGAGCGGATGGCCGACATTTGATCGTCAGTGTAAATTTTTCTGACCAACCAGCCTCCGCGCGACTGCGTCTCTCTATCGACCGAACCTGTGCTAGCGATGTTGTGCTTCGGGATTGGTTTAGCGGAACTCGCGAGGAGTTGCATCGTGGCCAAATCTTTAACCCTGGCCTCGAGGTGACTCTGGATCCCTGGTCTTATCGAGTTCTAGAAGAGATAGACTCGTGACCATAGAGACATCCTGCCAATGCAAATAGGCCCGAGTCGCAGGGCCTATCGCACATGTATGCGTTTATCTGAACTGATCGATTGGACTATCGACCAGCTGCAGCTTGACGAGCTTTGTATTCTTCGCGAGATGCTTTCAAAGCGGCTGTTTCATTGGCCAGCTTGTTCTCGGGGCCTGCTGGGAAGTACTGAACGTCGTCTTCCAGATAATAAGGGCTTGGGAGTGTTTGGCCTGCCACGTGAACTTGGCAGCCCGTGCTCAATGCCATCATTCCAACACTAGCAATTGCCAAAGAAAGTTTGAGGCTGATTTTCTTTTTTGACATTTTCCTGATCACTCCGCAGCTCGAAAAACACTGACGTGGAACTGTGTTAACTCATGGGTAATCGTGAAATATCCCAAGAAAACAGCCATCCGCGATCTTTCACGAGGCCGAACACTGGTTGAGAGTATCGGAATTATCGTTCGATCACTTGAGATAAAGTGTAGAGGTTATGACGCTGAATCCGCTGTTTCGATGACACCTCATGAGTCATAATGAAAGCTGGCATTTCAATTCCGAACGTATGAGAGATCCATGCACAGTCACCCCCCTGCCCTACCCCGACATCGTTTCTTCTTAGCAAGATGTTGGAGCTTTTTCTGTGCTACTTGGCTCTTGATGGTTTGGTCCCCCCTGCCCTGCCCTGCCCAGCCACCCAAGATCAAATTGCGAGCGGAACGAGTCGGCCCGAATCTCATTAGACCGGAATACTATTCCGCGCTGGATTTGATCGAGGATGGCCAGACTGAACAGGCAATTATTGGTCTCGATGCCGCCCTACAAAAATCGCGAGCGTCAAAGAATCAAAGGGGTATAGATAGCATTCCCCCTTTAGTGATGATGGGGGAATGTTTTTGGATGCAAGGTCGAATCGGGTTGGCAATGGAACAATACGATGCGGCCCTGTCAATTTCCGTCCAATGCTCGAAGTGGACCTCCATGCTGGTTACAAAAGTGAATGGAAAGTCCGAGTCTAGATCTCGCGACATCGATTGGGGTGGTGATACACGACGAGGCGCAGATTTCTGGAATCCATCTGAGTTGGCACAAATCCCATTGGGTGGCAGTGAAGCGATTCTTGAATCGTCTTCCGAACCAGCCGAGGCGGGACGGTTAATTGCTATCGATGCGATGGAAATCTTGAGATGCCAGGCCCTTGCCCTTCGTCGGCGCAACTATTTGTTAGGGAGCTTGGTCCGTCTTAACCCCCTCTCCCCTGCCCTGCCCCAGGCATTTACGGCACCTCAAAATGCTCCGCTTAGTGACGCTGTTAAAACCTCGGTTTCCCTTTGCCGAGCGATCGCCAAGTCACCATTGGAAAATACGCCTGCGTCCTACGCGGAAATCAAAGGCTTGATCTCTTTGCCGACCGGACAGGATCACAGTCTCTCCGCCGTTGCGCTGTTGGCTCTTTGCGATCTCGCGATCTCCAACAACGATTTAAAAATGTCGGAGGGTTTTGCTCTCGAAGCTAGTTTGGTCGCCGCACATGCGGGACAAATGGAGCACGTTGATGAGGCGATCGAACTATGGTCGAAGTGCGTAGTTCACTCCGATGTCGAACAACCCGCGGTGATTAAAACACTTCAGCAAGTGGCGAAGTTCGGAATGGAGCGACGTCGTTTAGTCGGAATCCGAAGTCAAGTCGAATTGGTACGCCAATTGTCTTTGCGTGGCGAAAGTGTTGCTATGAAGAAACAAGCAGCACTTGCAAGATCGATGTTGCTTTCGAAGCAAGTCTTGCTACCTAAATTAGACGCACTGGTCGAATATGCTACAGCACGCATTGCATTTTTCGATGGTGATGTGGCGGCGGGTATCCAGAAACTAGACGAATCTCTGATCCCGTTTGTTGGTGATTCGAATTTGGATGTCGGCAGTCCAATGCTATATCAATTGCGATTGCTGACTCGATTGATTAGTCAGGGGATTGTGCCAGATGATAGAGGCCTGCCCTTACTAAGAAACTATCTACAATCCTCTTCCGCAGGAACTTGGCGAACCCATGTTCTCGAGCAACTAGCTTTTCAAACAGCAGACAAAACGGACTCACTAGGTCTTCTGGTTCAAAAAACATTAAGCGGTCAAGATGATTCAACCAAAGTCGCTGTTGCAGATTTACTGTTTTCCGAGCGATTTAAACAAGTGAGCGTGCTTAACGGTCGTCTTTTAGAATTCCGATACCTAGCTCATGCACAGCCGAATCGATTTACCGACTCCGTGAGAAATGAAGTGATCTCATTCCAAAAGAAACTCGGTAATGCCTCTCAAAATGCCGCTCAAATCAGAACCCTGACGAGCAACTTCACCTTGCCCAATAAGCTGGATACACGTCGCTGGTCCGAAGACGATACCAAGAAATGGGAAGCGGCGAAGAAACTCAGCGTTGTCCAAGAGTCCTTGCTCTGGGGGCATGCTATCAGCCCTTTGTATACGCCTGTGAGTTTTCCACCACGATTGGATGATAAGACATTTGAAACCGCTCTGAAGCCTGATGATGCGGTGCTGTTGTTTCTGGCTAGTGAGAATTCGATTACCGCGTTGATGAGAGTCCGTGGTGAGTGGTCTTCTTGGAAAGTAGAGCCAGAGTCGAACTGGAGAGCGAAGCTACAAGAGCTTGTGCTGTCTGTTCGCCAAGGATTCTCGGCAACTCAATCGCCACTCGAAACAGCCTTGGACGATTTTCGAAAAGTTCTTATTCCGGATGATAAATGGAATAAACTGCTTGAGTCTTCTCGATGGGTTATTATTCCCGATGACGATCTATGGCTGTTTCCATTTGAACTGCTGCAGGAAGGAAGCTCTACGAACAAGGCACCTGTAATTGCGAACCATCCCATCACCTACTTGCCAACCTTGGGATCTGCACAGTTGTTGATGCAAACCAAGCCCTCGCAGGAACGAGCTACGGCACTTCAAACTCCAGGCTTTTTAGCGTCCAAGCCTGACTCTCAGAAAAACGTCAGCAGCAGAATTGCGGGGATGACAAACACGTCCGTTGTGGACACCTCTGGAGTTCAGACCGCGATCCCATCTCGGTTGTTAAAAATCATCTCGCCTGTCTTGGTTTCGTTTATGAAGACATCATGGAGTGATCCGAATAATATTGTACTAGGAATAGACAGCGCACTTAATGAAAGCACCTTGGCAGGTTGGAATCAATTACCATGGGGTACCCCCAAGCATGTCTGGCTGATGGGGGCGGAGTTTCGACCAGACGCAATTAGCTCGACCGGAGATGCTTGGAGAAAGCTGATTCTTTCGTTGGCAGCGCAAGGAACGGAGCAAATGATTATCTCGCGTTGGTCGGTCGGTGGCGAGAGTGCAGCGATTTTAGCTGAAGCACTACGGGACTACGGCGGTTCTGTCGTATGGAGTGAAGCGTGGCAACGCGCCGTGGCTAATTTGTGGGCCGAGGAGTTAGGCGGAGGACGCGAGGTCACTATTGCAAAGGATGCAGACTCATCATCCGTTATCTCAGGCGAACTCCCTCTGTACTGGTCTGGTTATGTCGTGGTTGGCGATTCCCGCGAGTGATTCGGAACTTAACTTGGATGATTCGCATGGAGTGGTCGCAACAGTTTTTAACAATGTTACGAACCTCGGACATTTTCCGCTGTCCCTAGTGCCGCAACTTGGAGTTGATGTTGATCATAACCCGACGCGTAAGCAAGGGATTTTGCCGGGATATCATCCCTCGCTCACGCTGCGGGTTGGGAATTCAGCGGTTCACGAATCAAGGTTATCTCCAAGTTGTGGCACTAGTGCCAGTCAATATGGAGATTTTGCTGTCTATCAAAAAGGGGGGGACTGAATGCGTTCCGATATGGATAAAGTGATTGTAGAGCGACCTAGGGTGGGGTCGCGTCTACCCTCGCGAAAAAAAGGATATCGAAAGTACATTCAGGCAACCCCCGTCGACGAACTTCCAAAACAAGAACAACTGTTGGGTCGCTGGAAGGGTCGAGAGAAATGGCTCAATGAACATCTCGGGCCGATGCGAAGATTTCTGCGATCAAATGTCGGCCGACCTTGGAACAAAGTTCATCAAGAACTTTGTGAGCATATATCATTTTCAAATGCAGTCCAAGCTCACGTTCTAGCTCATATCTATCAGTATGTTCAAAGAAATGTCTTTGTAGAAAGCCCGAGCAGAGTCTTCATTCTTGGCGGGCATAGTTGGTTTGGACTTAATCCACTTCAAGAAAACGAAATGTATGTTTGCCCTCATTCCGGATTACTCAAGGTGGTTAAGAAGCCTCCCGTACAGAAACCTTCTTTACGAATCTCAGTCTCGGATGATATGAAATACCTAAAGCGAGATAGTCGCTGGTGGGAAGTAAAAGTTCGAAAACGAGAAGAGTGGCTCGGACATCTTTGGGATGTTTGGTTGGAATGCGATGTATCGAAATTGACTCCGCTAGAAACCAAGGAACATTATGGTGACGATCTCTTTGCGACTTCTAAACGATTGCTTTCACCTAAAGAGGCTAAGCAATTGACTCGAATTAGCAAAAAATCGAAATAGGAACCACGTCGCATAGCTATCTAGACTGCTCAAGGTATGCAATCAGATCGGATAGTTCACGTGTTGTGAGAACCGTTTCCATTCCTGCCGGCATAATGGACGTTGATCCTTGCGTTCGTTTAATTATGCTTTTCTTATCGATCGAGACCCGTTTTGTTGCAGACAAAATCAATTCGATACGTGTCGAGTCTTCAGTTGCGACTAGCCCTGAATAGACTTCGTCATCTTCAGTAAGTACGCTCGTGGTCTGGTACCCCTGGGCTATTCGATGGCTTGGGAATGCGATGGCCTCAACAAAGTCACGTCGTGTTCGCGATTGCCCAATGCGTGTTAATTCTGGGCCAATCGTTCCACCTACATATCCAATTCGATGGCATGCATTACATGCAGCCTTATCGTTTCTGAATACATCTTGCCCACGATAAGCATCACCGGGCTCCAATTTCGCAAGTAACTCATCAATCTTTGCATTCATATCGGCGGGCGGTGCGAACCAGGTCTTTATTCTTGATTGCACTAGCTCTCTGGTTTCAATGCTCCCGCCTTGGAACCATTTTTCTAGCTGCTCTTGTGGCAGCGTCCGCGTTGCAGGCAATAGGTCTAAAGCTTCGATGAATCGAATCGCCTGTTGATGGTCCGATATGACAGGACTGGTCGCTAGCGCTTCAACGACCGACGGCAATTCAATTGGACCAAACTGAGAAATCTCGCCCAATAGTAATGTCCATGGAGCCAAATCTAATTCGATCCTTTTCAGGCTCTGCCATGATATGTTTCGATCTGGATGATCAGGCTGGATCAAGACTTTTACGATTTGAGTTTGCTGTTTTTCAGAAATCGATAGAAAACCTTTGGGGATAGACGCAATCGCAGCAGCAGAGACCGAGAAGTCTTCAGAAGTGACGCGATTCGAAATCGCTGTAATAAGCGAGGTTGCGTCTTTCGAGACTTGCGTCGCTCCAATTCTCTGCATTATACGATCCGCCCCTTTGTCTCGTCGTTCAAGGATTTTTGCTAAGCCTGTTTGCCAAGATAGCGGCAATTCCTGGTTGCGATACGCATCGAGTTGGTGCAATAAAACGGACTCTCTCCAATCATTTAACTCGGAATGACCTAATACCGTTTCACTTACCCAACCAACAACTGAGTCATTACGATACGCATGCTTTAAGAGCGATAGAGATCGCATTGATTGGAGTTGTTGGTTGTTTTGTGTTTTTAGGTATGCGACGTAGTTCGTGACAAAGGTATCTTGGGAAACAATGGCTTCTTGAGCAATGGCAGCAAGTTCGCTGTGGTCAGAATCGGCTGCTTGAATCAGCGAGACCTGAGTACTGGATGGAAGCGAATTAGTTTCCTTTAACACATGGATTGCTGCCAGGGCTTGAGTTGATCTATTTCGCCAATGGTTAACTTCATTTACCAGCGTCTCTACCGTTAACTCACGCGATGCGGAGTTTGTAGCTAGCTCGATCAATGCGTACAGAATCGAGTGTTCCAAAATTCGATCTTGTCGTGATTGATCGAAGACTTTTGCCCATGTTTCCAAGACAGCGGAAGCTCCCTTGGGATTGCCGATTCGTCCCAAACACTCAGCTGCCAATCGCTTTACCGTTAAGTCGTCATGCTCCAATAATTTGATCAGGCTTGTTACGTGGTCCGGCCACGCATAAGTCGACGTAAGCTGCAACGCTGCATGCAGTAGATCAGGATCCGATCCTTGGAGAATCGACTTAACAAAATCCGGAGTTCGATCGAAGCCACTGGTGACCTCGACACCAGCTTGAGACAATTGATGAGACGGGGCGGCAAGACTCTTGGCCAAGGCCCAGAATGCACCCTTTCGAGCATCGATAGACAGCGACTCGTCGGTCAAGCTCCTTTCGAGATCGTTTAGAAGTCGTGCATCCGCCTTCTTTCCTGGTGGAAGCAGCGTCATCTCCGCGTGTGACCGGATGCGGGCGTTCTTATGAGCAAGAGCTTTTACGGGAGATGATTCTATAAGTCGATCAATCTCACGCCACTGCGTAGCCAGAACGTTTTTGCTCTCCTCAGAACCGCTAGACTGACTCTTCGAGCGCAATCGATAGATACCACCGGTCGCGATCCGTTCTTCGTTGCCCGAGCTTGGGCAACACAAATCGTACCAGCCCCCGGTGTCGACCACGAGCAAGCTGCCATCAATATCCTCGAGTACGCAAACAGGATGGAAATCCAATTGATCACCAATGACAAGATCCGAGTTGATGGAATCGTAGGTAGTTCCCGTGCGTTGAAGAATATGTTCGGAGACTCGCTGAAGATTAAATTGAGCGGCGATGAGCCGATTGGGCTCTTCGCTTGTGAAGTCATTTGAACGACTTTTTACGACTAGACCGGCGGGGGCTGCAGGTCCCAACTCGACCATCGGTTGCATTAGAGGTCCTGTTCTGGGATGACCATCTAGTACAGCATGATTCTTGCCAAATACGGATCCGTAGACCCCATGTCCGATTCCGTCACGTAGTCCGTTGCCGGGATGATGCAGGAAGGTCGAGACAAAGAATCGATCCCCGTCTTGATCGAATGCGACATGGACCAAGTTATCCATGCCACCGGTGAGTACTCGGTCTGCGAGTTTCGAATCAAATGGTTTGCGATAAAGGTGTGATGCGGAACTGTCTTGGACATAGCTTTGTCGCATCGGGAATGACTGTTTAGCAAATGCGGATTTGGTCCAGTAGACCCAACCTTCTGGACCGAGGAACGGGCCATGTAAATCATTCGCGCAGTGAGTCAACGTCTTGCCGTCGTGCCAAACATCTCTTTGTTCGTAAACACCATCTCCGTCGTCATCAGAAAGCTTCCAGATTTCGGGAGGTGCAGAAACGAGAAGGTGCTTGCCGTAAACCATTAGTCCTTCTGGAAAAGCGAAATCATCAGCGACGACAACTTGGGTATCAAATTTCCCGTCGTGATCTTGATCGATGAGACGAATCACGCGGTGAGGTTTTGAGACCAGTTGGTCTTGGACAGACTGTTTCACGCCAGCGGATTCAGCAATGAGAAGATTTCCATCGGCATCCCAAGTCGCGACGATTGGCCATCGAACAATGTTGCTATCCGCTACCAATTCGAATTCGAGGTCGCTTCGAACGCGAAACGATAGCGAATTGATCTGTACCCGATCGTATTGGATTGAAGCCTTATTTGAGTCTGGACCAGAGTCTTGGCTCAATGCAGCGTTGGAGAGTGTATTGAGCGATGACGAAGCTACCAAGGCATAGATCGTACTGACTGAGAGCACCGTTCGATAGGAAAAACGTAAACGCTTCAGTTTCATGGAGAGTTCTCGCCGATTGGGGTAGCCGAGTGCCGAATGGTAGGTCGTTCTGCTAAGGGGGCCCGAAAGCAATTGGACTGATTACCAAAAATCTTCGGGTCATAAGCATTGTACAAAAAAGCGGAGGGTGGGTGTTCGAAGGGGGGGCAGTGCAATCGAACGAGAGAAAAACGAAAGCACGAGCGAAAGAAGGATGAACTTTGACAGGTCATTTTAGACCAGGCTTTGAAGATTAACCTGTCAAAGCTAGACAGGTTTCCGGGTATTGAGGCCCAACCGAGGCAACATCTGCTCGCGTATTTCAAAGACAATTCACCAATACACCCGACACGGCTCGAACGTGTAACCTTCTCCGTAGGCAATCGCGGGACGCTCGAAAAATCGCTATTTCCATAGGTTTTTTGGCGTTTTTCTTGCCAAAACCCTGCGTCGCAAATGGCAGCAGCTAAGCACTGAAAAAGCCAGGAAAATGCGTATATACCGACTTCGAGTCGGTATATACCGACTCGTTTTAAATTACTCGCTAAGTACGCGTTTCGACTAGACTTTTTGCAGTTTTTAAAAGCAAGCCAAAACTCTGCCATACCTCCGTTGATCAAATAGCCAATAATCAGTCATGTGCTCGACCCTGCCTACAGTTGCATCCTATTTGATCCAAACGTGAGACATTATCGAACGATTGGATCTTGGCGAACAATTCGATGTCTTCCCACCGTCGGCGGTTCCGCATAGGACGGCGAGAGTCGACAAGATAAGGATATCAACGAGTTCGTGGGCTCTGGTTCGATCCAGAAGTGGATCTTCGACAGCCGCCGTGCATTCTACCAGACCGAGTTGTGCTACCATTCCAGGGACTACCAAAAACGCAAATGATCAAAAAAACAATTCTCTCGCTGCTGGCATTTTCTTTGGTAAGCCCTTTGGTAATAATCGCGTCTTATCAACTTGATGCGATCATCCTGCAATAATGCATCTATCGATTTGAGTTGTCGCGTTTGAATTAGAATCTGACTAATTCGAATACTACCATTTTTATGGTCATACCTCACAATTTTTATTGCCTTTAGGATCATGTACATGCACCTTCACAAGTTAGCTTCGGCGCTTCTGCTAGCTCTTGCATTAGCTCCGTCGATTGTTGCAGCTCAAGAGGCCACGATGCAAAGAGCACGCGACAAGCAGGCATTGCAAAGATTAATAGATAAAGCCAAAGATGGTGTATCGCGGTACAAGGCTGGCCGTGTTATTGTGGGGCAGGTCGTCGTCGAGGAAGGTGATGATCCAGCACTTGTGGAGTCGCAAATGTTCATTCTGGACGATGGCACATTCGCCAGCCCAATCCTTGACCTCAATCGACCTATTCGATTCCGGATGCACCAATACGCACCCTATGATTTGGAGCTCGTAGGAAAATCCGGGGACCTTATTGACGTTGGTGTCATCAAGATGAAAAGCCTTCCGGATCGACAGCTGGTTCCCATTAAAGGAAGAGTGATTCTGGAGGATTCGGGGGATCCCAAAAAAGTGGAAGTCTCTCTGAGTGTGGATTATGGAGCCGTCAATTCTCCGAGCAATGGAAGCGAGCCCCGTCTACGCTGGTCCGAACCTGTGGTTGTACCAGTATCTTCCCATGGTCAAATCGATTTAGGAGGCTTTTCCCCCGTAGAATATTCTGCACTCTCGCAGCACCAGTTTATATTACCAAAGGGATCAGAATAAGTTTTCGTCCTAAAACTGGCACTGATCTGGGCAATATTGAACTGGAAAAGTCTCGTCGTGTTGTGATTGAGTATGTTACGTCGAAAGACGGCCATTTCGATGCAGAGCGTATTCAAAAAGTTGAGTTGAATGGGGGGGAGCGATGGAAAGCCACGCCTGACATCTACGGATGGGACTTGAATTCAAACAACAAGACGGACATGTTTATCTACTAAACCAGTCAACCTGGGGGCGAGACGTGCTATTTAAAATTTCACTTTAGAAGCCGGATTAAATTCTTGCCTTGGCAACACGGTGAAATCGATAAGCGTCGATTCGGTTTCTGGAAGTCCACCGGCTGGCACTGCATGGTGGCCTAAAGAGCAACGCAAGTACACAAGACTTACTGTTGTTCCCAATCTCCAAAAGCGAAAACCGTTTTTGACTTATTTGACGAGCAATCGCGAGGGAAGTCTAAGAGGTCTTCGACATCGCTGCTCGCATACCAAACCTCCATCACACTCCTTTCGCTGTATTTAGCCATACGTTCCCGGTACGCCCGCACACACAAGTCAGCACTGAATCGCGGGCTTCGTCTTCACTGAAGCCATTATCGCGACAAGCCAGTATGAAGCTTGAGGCTAAAGGTTCTTCGGCACACCCGGAGAACAGATCGTATTGACGGAAGACAAGAAGGGGCGGCGAACCATTTTTCAGGTTGTTGAGTCGTGACAGTCAATGAAAGAGCAATGCTACCGGAATCGCCACAGTTGATGTCTGGATTGGTTTGGAAGACCAATCTTGGTTATTAAACAAGACGTCTCTGTCAAACAGAGAATATGAGAGTTTCAGACAAATTTGCGAGGTCCGGTCGCGGAAATACGATTTTGGGCGGAAGTTAGAGCCTCTCTGCGTGGCTCCGATTGGCCTCAGAATTCTCAATGTTTTTGTGTGGTGTGGTGACGTGGTTTCATCGCGCTGCGTCCCCGGTCCCTCTTGAGTACGACAGCTGAATAAGTTAAGCTGCTAATATTAAATTTTCGTGCGCATAAATGCAAAATGCTTTGACGTGGAACAGCGGAGTATTTTCTCCTTGCAATGGTCATTCCCTGGCGCGTTCGAGGATTTCTGCCCACTATACATCATGAATCCAACGTCCCCTAATTCCGACCCTAATGCAGCTCCAGAACCCGAGTCCGACTCGGGCTGTTTGCCGTTCGAGAGCATCCACGATCTTTGCACCACCTTTGCGCACGATTCGGATTCTCCCAATCGGCCGGCAATCCATGAGTACGTTCGCAAGGTAGCCGAGGCGGCGCGACCGACGTTGCTACGCAATTTACTTCATATCGAAGTCGCGCGACGTCGAGCGACAGGTGAGCGTCCGACCGCCGATGAGTACGTGCACGCGATGCCCTACCATGCAACGCTCATTAAGCAAGTGTTTCTCGAGAGCACTTCATTTTCGAGTGTCGAGTACACATCGCAATCCAACGAAGCTCCGACGGGACTCTTTCAAGTGCCGCCTGCTGGGCATTTGGGCGGCTATCGACTGGTGCGGGAACTAGGACGCGGCGGGATGGGAGCTGTGTATGAGGCAATTCATTTGCAACGCGGTCATCGCGTGGCATTGAAAACGTTGCCTGCGCTGGATGGGAGCAAACTGCATCGATTTAAGCGAGAGTTTCGCGCACTGACGCACGTCAATCATCCCAACCTGATCGGTTTGCATTCGCTCGAAAGCGATGGCTCCCACTGGTTTTTGACGATGGATTTGATTCAAGGGACTGATTTTCTGTCGTACGTCCGACCAAAGGATGTGTTGGATGAAACGCGACTGCGCAAAGCGCTATCGCAACTAGTTGCAGGTGTATTGGCACTTCACGGCCAGCATATCATCCATCGCGATCTGAAACCTTCGAATGTTATGGTGAGCACTGACGAGCGAGTGATCATCTTGGATTTCGGACTTGTTTTGGAAGATTTCAGAGAGGGGCTCGTGACGTCGGCCGATGTTGTTGCGGGCACCCCTCGTTACATGGCGCCGGAGCAAGGTTTGAGTGGCAAGGTCACAGGTGCCAGTGACTGGTATGCGGTGGGAGTGATGCTCTATGAGGCGCTCAGCGGACAATTGCCTTATCAGGGCAGTCATGCTATGGAACTGCTTCGCAAAAAAATCGACCAGGATCCGTCCCCACTTCCGATAGATTGCAACGCACCCGCCGATTTGGCGGAACTTGCCATGCGGTTGTTGGCTCGGGATGCCAACCAGCGTCCTGATGCATTCGAGATTGCAACCAAGGTTTCTGGGGTTGCGACACAGCGGGTGGATTCCCCAAGATCCAATTCGGGAAGCTTGCTGGTCGGTCGACAATCGCAAATGCAGCAAATACAGGCAGCGTTGCACCATACCCGTTCTGAACAGAAAAGCTGCGCGGTTTTCATCCACGGCCTTTCGGGCGAAGGCAAGACGACACTGGTCGAACATTTTCTCGAACGCTGTCGCGGGCAAGATCGCGAATTGACCATCCTTTCGGGACGCTGTTACGATCGCGAGTCGGTACCTTTCAAAGCGATTGATAACTTGATCGATTCGCTCACTTCGTATCTGAAGAATTTGAGCGTCGCCGATGCGGCCATCTTGATGCCAGACGATATCGGGTTTCTTTCTCAACTTTTTCCCGTCCTGCAGCGTGTTGAAGCGGTGGGGCGGATGACACCCAAGAAAATCTCTCAGCTCGACGCCCAGCAAGTACGAACGCGTGCTTTTAATGCCCTGCGGTCGTTGCTTCTTCGTATCACTCGAACGGCACCGGTTATCTTGGTTTGCGACGATTTGCAGTGGGGGGATATCGACAGTGCGGAAGCGTTGTTTGAAGTACTGAGGGCTCCGGAATCGCCGGCGGTGCTCTTCATTGGAACCTACCGTCGCGATGAGGCGGAATCCAGTCCCTTTCTTCAGCGTTGGAGAAGTCTCAGTCTCGCGAATTCCGATCAAATCAACGCACGCGAGGTTGCAGTAGGTCCCTTGGATGTGACTGAGTGCACACAATTGCTTATTGCAATGCTAGGTCAAGATACCGAGGCCATTCGCCGTAGGGCGTCGGCATTTACTCAACAATCCGGCGGCAACCCATACCTGTTGACCGAACTTGTTGGCTGCTACGACCCTGCCGCAGATTCGTTTCAGGCAATACCGATTCATGAGGTAATCGACAATAAACTGGCCCGACTACCGCCACAGGCGCGAGATCTACTGGAGCTGATTTCCGTGTCCGGGCAATCACTCGCCTTGGACGAGGCTACCCTGGCAGCCGGCCATGATGCGGAGGGACTTGCGATTCTCACGCACATTCGAAGCGAAAAACTAGTTCGTTTGGTTGGTAGGGAAGACTCGCCCATGGTTGATACGTACCATGATAAAATACGGGAAACCGTTTTGGAGCGCCTCGAGACAAGTCATCGACAATCCTGGCATCGAAGTTTGGCGTACGTGATCGCAACTGCATCCAACGGTGCATTGACCGAAGAACAACTGTCGGCGCTCGAAGAATGCCGTTTGGAAAATCTGACATCGACCGCCCGTTTGTACGACCTGGCGTACCATTTCGATGCAGCCGGTGACGCCCGCCGTGCATGCGTTTACGCGATGCTAGCAGCCGAACATGCCGCGACCCTCTTTTCGCACCAGGTTGCCGTAGAACAGTTCGCGATCGCGAAACGAAATATTAACCC
Source organism: Pirellula sp. (assembly GCA_046344995.1). Taxonomy (GTDB): domain Bacteria; phylum Planctomycetota; class Planctomycetia; order Pirellulales; family Pirellulaceae; genus JBKCUI01. The sequence continues at coordinate 7,783 of JBKDKR010000007.1, read as the reverse complement.
ATCTCTTGAGAAACTGCGGTTTCGCATTGCGCGCGGACAAGGCAGGTCACTGAGTCTGCTCGGACGTTATGAAGAAGGCTTGGCTGCGATGGAAGGTGCGGACGCATGGACCCCTGATTCAGTGCAACAGGCGCAAATCTTAGGACTGCGTGCGGAGATTCACCACAAGCTAGGAAATATTCGACAGGGCGTGACGCTCTATTCGGCAGCATTGCGAAAGCTCGGCTATTGGGTTCCCGAATCGTTCTTCGGTTTGCTGTTTGGACTGGCCCGCGAATCATGGATTCAGGTCTTGCACGAGTTCTTACCTAAGCGATGGTACGCTAAAGATCGACCGCCCAGCCCATCTGAATCTTTAGCAGTGGAGTTAGCAAACCGAAACAGCATCGTCTCGTACTATTACAACGGCCTGCGAATGGTCTGGACTCACATCAAAGGTGTCAATCTCGCGGAAATACGTCAAGAGTCTCTCGGACTTGCGTACGCATACGGATTGCACCCAGCACCCATGTCGGTGGCGGGGCTGGGCAAGCGCGGGCTGCATCGCAGCGACATCGCGTTAACAATTGCGAATCGCAATGCGGACTTGATGATAGAAGGTCATACCTACGCCATGCGAAGTATGGCCAATTACACTTTGACTCGCTTTAAACAATCGATAGCAGAAGGGGATCGAGCCGTTGAGATCTTGAAACGGACTGGCGATCCCTATCTTCTTTTTATTGCCGAAAGCCACATTACTCTTAGTGGGCGTCGACTTCTGGAGCTTGAACGAGCTATGGAAACAGGGGTGCTTTGCTTCGAACGATCAATTCAATTGGGCGAAGACGCCTCCGCGGGATTGGTTTTGATGACCTTGGCTGCTGCAAGTTGTGGTAATATTCCATTTTCAGAACTGAGATCCTACATCGATTTGGACGAAGGAGACCACTTCACGCGGGTAATGTTGGGCTGGAGTCAGGGCATGTGGCATCTCCATCACGAGCGATGGGAAGAAGCAAGCTCCACGCTGTGGCAGGCATGCAAAGTGGCACGGGAAAATTTCCTTTTAAATTCTTATACTGCAGAGTTAGCATCCTGGTGCATCACGGCTCAGCGAACCTACGCAATGTCCTTGCCCGATGGTCGAGAGAAACGGCGACAGATGCGTCGCGCTTGGTCCATTTGCCGCGCGGCTGGTTGGCTGTCCGTATTGTTTGCTCACGAGAAAGCACACGTGCTGCGAGAACGGGCTCACTTGCACATGGCGGAAGGAAGGGCTATCAAGGCGATCAAGCTGCTGAAGAAGAGTGTTTCGATTGCCGAGTCCCAGCACGATCTCTTTCAACGCAATCTATCCGCGCTGGCATTGGCCCAATACGAAAGCGAACAAAACGTCGCCGATGCCAAGGAGCGATGGGAAGCCGAAGAGGCACTTCGGCTTGACGTGAAACGGCGAATCGAGGAATTCCGACGTAGCAAGTGGCCTGGCCTGAGGGCATAAATCAGAGAGTCACCACGCGTCGTCTGTCACGCCGAGTTGGGTGGGCGCCTTAAGTCATACCGATCCGCGGCCTGATCGCTCTGACGGGCTGAGAAAATGCCAACATCTGCGTTGCCTGCTGTGCCAAATTCCATGTGACTCACTGGTGTCAGCGAGCAATAAGAAATGACCCGGTTACGAGCAAGTAGGAATTGCCCCACCCAACTGGGATTTGGAAAGGAATTAGCCCTAGCTGCAGCGCAGCAGTTTTTGCCTAGAAAGAAACAATGCCCGATCCTCAAAGACAGTTTTATTCTGTATGTGATCGCGCGGAGTGTCTGTGCTGACACAAAAATCGCCTCTCTCACAATAGTATTCGGTGCAACAATGTGCTCGAAGTCTTATTCAATAGCTCGCCTGAGCACCGATCGAAGATGCAGGTGATCCAAAAAACAACTAAAGAGATCTTATAGTGAATAGACTGAGAACACGGCAAATCGCCCATGGAGACCAATCGGTTACGATCACTGGCAACGGTTGTTGGCAGACACGAGCAGAAATCTAACTAGGTGAAACGGATGTTTCCAAAGTGATTTATTCGTCGAGTGATATGACCCGCACAAGGCCGAGGCTAATCAAACATTAAGGACGAAGAAATCCGCCGCATGATCCTTTCCACAACAGACACGACAGAGATTCGCTTGCTCTGTTTTAGGATCGTTTTCGGCTGATGTGCGCCGTCTGCTACAGCTATATCCCATTCTTCGGGAGTAATCCGGAAGCGGCTTCCTGAAGCAGATTTCTGAATTAGGGGTTTTTCGATTGGGCTTTTGAGTTGGGAATTTGCGGTGCCAATTAGCGATATGCCAGCAGGATGCGAAACCAATTCAGAAACAGACTATTTTAAGTAGGTTTGTTATAATACGCTGTGGCGGGCAGCTTGTTATCTAGCAAATCGTGCTAATCGTTATGCACATTCCGATTGGGTCTTGAGACAGATGAGTAAACGTCGGAGCAAACTTTCACGCAGATACCTTAGTGGTTCTTCGAGAACCTGGGCAGATTCATTCGCTAGGAAAGTCGAGGGCGTGTCCAAGCCTCTCTACAGTACCTTGACTATTCTTTTCATGAAGCCTCCTCTTGTTTCTAAAAAAAAGAAACGCAAAACGAAGGAGGCTAAGGCTCGTCTAAAACAAGCACGAAAGAGGCGGAAAAAAAAGCTACGTGAGAAGCGAAGAAATGCTCTTCAAGAAAAGAAATTGATTGAGGCTACTAAGTCCAAAAGGATTCCACCAATTCCACTCCCGGTTCGCCAAGTCGTTCAGAACTCAACTTCTGCACCCCGTTCTTTTGAGAAATTTGTGCGTGCAGTGCTGGTTAGAAAGAAGTAAACATACTCAACCTATGAGCATCTGCGAAAGACCTGTCCGGCAACACTGGCTACGCTGGATTTGGTGGATTTGTCGAACTTCGAGTTCTTGGAGATGCAACCCCTCCCGAAGTCCAAATCAAGTCTCCGACCTATAATCAATCAATTCTGGAACCAATTGAAATCTATGGCACGATCCATGCACCGGTATCAAATGACCTAGCCGAGTATTGGGTAACCGTTCACCCTAGTGGCAAGCCTAGTCAGTCTATTGAACTGCGACGCGTCATAGGCAACAAAGAAATCCTGGATGGCGTTATCGCTACGCTCGATTCCACATTGCTCGATAATGGACAGTGGATTCTCAACGTCTATGCTAAAGACAACGCCAACAATGTGAGGCATCACACCACACCGATATTCTTAGATGGAAACTATAAACCTGGCACTCTTTCACTAGCCTTTACCGATCTGGATCTCGCCACTCCTGACGTTCCGATCAAAGTTCAACGATCTTATTCGAGCGCTCGTTCAACCAAAGAACTTGATTTTGGTCGCGGCTGGGCTCTTGATTTCGGGATTCCAAAAATTGAAGTAGCCTATTCTCAATCCGCTGCCACGGGATCGAGCGGTTACCCTGTACTGCTAGACGGAACCCGCATAAACGTTGTCTTACCTGACGGCTCCACCGAAGGATTTACCTTTTACGGAATTCCAGAACATCCGAATCCCATCGGTATAAATATCAGCTGGCTACCATATTTTGCTCCCGACAAAGGAAATACGACGTTTCTTCAAGTGGATAAAATTCCGATGTTCCGCGTCGCAAGTGGCGATTCTTTTGAATACGTCTCGTTTCAAGGTGCGGAATCGTTTCATCCCGCATCGAGAGCTTTTGGCGGCTCTTGGCAACTGTTCTTGCAGGATGGTACTGCTATCCACATTGACGCTCGTACCCCCAACACCGCATGGATTGAGGATAGAAACAAGAACCGAACGACCATAACGCCAAATGGCGTTACTCACTGGTCCGGGCGCACCATTACAATTCAGCGAGATTCGGGGAACAACAATCGGATTTCCTGGATTAAAGATGCGTTAAACAACTACATCTACTACACGTACGACAATATTGGAAATCTGATCAAGGTTAAAGATAGGGCGAATGCTGAAACTCTATTTGCCTATCATAATTCCGATCCTAATGTAGATGGCAAACAATACTTGCTCAAAACTATCACCGACCCAGCAGGTCGAGAGCAATTAGCGGCAACCTACAATAGTGAAAGACGTTTGACGACTCTAAAAGATGTAGAAAACTTCTCCACCGGATATTCCTATGATATTCGAAGCAGGGTGCAAAACGTTGACTTGGGGCAAAATAGTACTACCGACCAATCGGTCATTATGGATCGCCGAGGCAATCCTGTTAAATCCGTTGATGCAGCCGGCGTCCAACAGCTCAATCGATATGACAAATTAGGCAATATCATCGAACAGCGGATCGCGGTTGGAACTCCTGACAACTCAGGCGGTGTCAAAGATGATTTGGTCACGACCTATTCGTACAACGAGTTCGGACAGCCTGTAACGGTAACCGATGCTCGCGGCAATGCTTCGCATTATGCGTATGATAACAAACTACATGTCGTCACGAACACTTATTCCCCTGATGGATTAAGTACGCGATATGACTATGACTCCAATGGCAATCTTCTCAAGGCAACGAATCCTAATGGGGACTCGACATTGCTCGGGTATTTGACTCGTGGACAAGTTGGGGCGGTTAAGAACCAAGAGGGGCTAGAGCTCGTCAAAAACGAGTACAATACCCAGGGCATGTTAGCCAAGACCACAAGTGTTGATGGTCACGTTACTCGAATGGAATACGATTCCAATGGGCGTCAAACTGCTCGAGTGGGTGAACTTAAGAACGCTGATGGTAGCCCACTCTATGTCCGCAACGAAACCGTCTATGACTCCTCTGATCGGGTCGTTTCGACAAGACTTGTACACAGGGTCTCTAATGGCCAAGGGGGATGGATTGATACCGTCCAATGGTCGACTGAAACGATCTACGATTCGAAAACAGGCAAGGTAATTCGCGAGAAGGATCAAAGAGGCCTCTGGACCGATACCTTCTATGATCGCAGAGGAAACGTCATTCAAACCGTTCGGCAGGTTCAGATTCAACGAACCGCCAACGCAAATGGAACCGGTTCGATCATTTCGGAAACGGTTTACACTAGCCAATGGACCGTTTACGACGATCAAGGGCGAGTTGTCCTATCGACGGACACCATTCCGATAACGCTCACAAATAATCTACCCGCATCGACCAGTCCATCGGTAGCAGCAAACGTTAGCGTCTATGACAACGCGGGTAGAGTCGTGGCAACACAACGTGTTCAAAATGCAATTGTCCGGACGGTCCGCTTGAATGGACAAACACCTTTGGCAAACATTCCGGGCAACAACTACGATCTTAAATCTGAGATCGTTCAGGCTGGAAGCATTCTTTCCACAACTGCCACGGAATACGATTCCGCTGGTCGTGCTATCCGCTCTCGCGATTCCAATGGACTTTGGACAGAGACATACTATGGCTTCGCCGGCGAAGTTATTCAAACTCGCTCTCAATCCAGAGATTCGATCGGAAACACTGTTTGGATGGTCTCGCGAAGTGCGGTGGATTCCTTAGGTAGAACAATAGTGTCTGCCGATTCCGTCCAAGAGGGAACTGCGCTGGCAAACGGGACACGAACATTCTACGATGAAATGGGACGAACGTTCAAAACCGAACGTCGATCAGGTATCCAACTCACGCTTTTGGATCGGTTTGGGGCTGTGGTTCGAGAACCGAACGTTTACGATGGACCTTTCCAGATTCGAATCGATAACGAAGGACTCAATCCTAACAACGAGATAAACCTGATCAGTCGATCGTTATCCTTTTATAACGGAAAAGGGCAATTGATCCGAAGCGTCTCAAATATCGGCTCCAATCCCGCAACGCATCCTGGTATCGAGACTCTATACCAGTATGACTCACGTGGACGCCAATACCGCCAAATAGGTCATCCTATTTCTACCGTCGACAGCACTGAGAAAATCAGACTGGTCACCGAAACTGAATATGACAGCCAAGGACGAGCTTATAAGTCTTGGACCAATATTCGAGGTCGGGACGTCAATGGCGAGATCGTTCTCAATCGGCAATTCGCACAATCAACGACGCAAATCTATGACCACCTCGGTCGAGTCATCCGCACAGAACGAAGTGATGGTACGCAAACGAGCGTGACCTATGATTCGTGGGGACAAGTAATCGGCGAAACGGATCCACTCGGAAATACCAAGCAAAATTCGTATGATGCGAATGGCCGCTTGATTGCCGTCACATTGCCGGCGGTCCCAGATCCACTCGACAGTGATAATGACCTTAACACGGTGAGCGACTCGCCTCGTTTTGACTATGGCTTTAACTGGGCTGGTAGCCAGACGCTCCTCCAAGACGCACTCGGCCGACGAACCCATTTCACGTTCGACTCATCCGGTCGGCAGCTTAGTCGAAAACTCCCAAGTGGCCTAACGGAGCAATACACGTATACCAACCTTGGTCAAGTAAAGACCCACCAGTCCTTTGAGGGAATCGTTACCGAGTCAATTTATGATAACGCTAATACAAGCGTTCCCGTCACTAATGCGGCTTACAAAGTCGGAACAGGACGTTTAATTGAACAGCGTTACTTCACTGCCAACACCTACAACAATGGAGCTGGCACTCCCTCCGAACGATGGAAATTTCATTACGATTCCTATGGTCGTAAGACGAAAGCGGAACGATTTGCGGGCAATTCCACGACAGCCAATCGTACCGAATCATGGCAATACAATGACCTTGGTCAATTGATTCAAGAAACCAAGCCAGAAGGTATCATTCGCTATGAATACGACCCAGTCACCGGTCAGAAAACGGCTATGTCCGTTGCCAAGAGCTCGGACTTGCTCGTTACCGATGTACTCGAACGGACGGAGTACCGCTACAATGAACTTGGTTGGCTCATGGAGGTCAAAGTCATCGAACGAAACGATGTTACGTTGACCACACCCGAGTCAACTAGGTACGGCTACGACTTGCAGGGCCAGCAATTGCGAATCGACAAACCAAACGGCGTGATTCAGCGCACTGAGGTGAACTCATCCGGATCCGTGACTCGCATGCGAGAATTCGGACCAGACAATACGCCACACGACTTGGCCGACAATCCAAAACGCAGTGAATTTCTGTATTCGCTCGATGCTGCCGGCCGTAGAACAAGCATGATCGAAAAGTTCTGGTTGGATGCTGACAATAATGTCAATACACCCGACGTTCCCAAACAGAATGCTTATACCTGGACTTACGACGCTAATGGTAAATTGCTCTCCGAAGTCCTCGATAGTTTTGATGATGCCGCCGATCGGACCGATACGTTTGTGATGGATTTGTTTGGTAATCGTCGCAAACGGACGACCGATAAGCCGAGCACGGCCTATGTGGATGAAGTCATTACCTATCTGTACAATGCGGATGACCGAATCACGAGCGAATTGCTCGATAAACAGAACAATGGCACGACGGATCAAACAACAACGTACGCTTGGAGCGGTACGCGACAATCGAGCAAGACGGTCGTGATTCCATCGACATCGACTGTGACCCAAACCTTTAGTTACACTCTGCCAGGCATGCTTTCCCGAGTCGTTACCGAAAACAAGAATGGCAGCAATGTGGTGACAAGCCGAACTCGCGTGGATTATGACTACACCAGCACGGGCATTCGCTCCCTATCGGTCGATTGGAACGATGCCAATCTGAATAACTCGTTCGCAACCAGTGAAAGGACGGGATCGGTCGAGTACTTGGTGGATAGCACCAACCACACGGGTTACGCGCAGACGATTGTCGA
>JBKDKR010000006.1:0-86087 GCA_046344995.1 Pirellula sp. | reverse complement strand
GCTGAATTGCGGTCGTAGTCCGACCAACCCTTGTCATCGATTCCAGAGCCGAACGATTCTATGTGTGTTCGACCGCACCTACGTAAAAAAAGTGCGATCGCTCGATTCGAACGACCGCACTTCATGCGTCTTTTTGCGATGAGAACGCTACTTGCCTGCCGAGTGGGCCGAAGGTGTACGACGGCCAAGTTCGCGCGAGTACTCCATTAACCACTTCTCTAAGATGCCCACGGCCGGTAGGAAGTCATGCCCCTGGATCATCATCAGGTCGATATTGTTGTAGTTCTCCTTGCAACAGAAACAATGAGCTAAATTATTGCTCGGGTTCACAGAATAAGAGATAGACCCAGTCAGTAATGTTGCCGCCCACGGCGGACGGGTAGCCGGTTGGTCTCTTTGGGTTGATTTGCCATTTTCTCAATCTTTTCCCTATAGGATTTCCAAAGGTGTTTTGGCTTTCCTCTTGTCCCGATCGATGTTCAGATGAGCTGTTAGAGACCGATTTCGAGCACTTTGTTGCACCGATTTCGATCTTGGGCTCTCCACTGAGTTTATCTCAGTGGAAGCGTGACTGAGTAGCTACCGACAACGCAAGTCGCACACACCCCACCTCCCCCGTCTGGCCGCAGGCCCGACGGGGGAGGTGGGGTGAAGGGAAAAAGGGGCGACGTATTGTAGCCACTCAGTCATCGCTCCATCGGCACGAGGCCGAAGTTTGGCGGAAAGATAGGTCGCATGAGGGATGCAACTTTCATTGAACTTCGGGCATTGTTGTGATCAATGCAATGCACTTAAGTAGGGCTGTCTGATGACGCAGGGGGGCGTCAACCGTGTGCTAGCGCACGTCGGCTGATTGATCGTGAGCGCGTGCTGAAACACGGCGAGTCAACCGTGTGCTAGCGCACTTCGGCTCATGGCAGCGGTAGTTGGACCATCGATAGCTCAAAGCTACTCACACGAGTGCACGAACACTCTAGTTGTGAGCAAGTAATCGTTTCGCCGCATTTAAGTTCGCTGATCGAGGCGTATTCTTGACTCGTGTACCACCAGTCCATGATGTTGAGCTGAGTTCCTATTCACCCTTCCGAAGAATTCGGGAGGGTCGAGTGGAGTTTACGACCACGAGGGGAGGGGGCTTTAGGATCGCTGACTAGTCGAAGCCACTATGCATCGCCGTGCCTCTCACCCTCTCCTCGCTGCGCTCGACTCTCCCTCAAGGGAGAATGAATGCAGTGGCTTCGCCATGCCTTGCCACGACATTGTTCTTCAGCGTCTTCGACCATACGGGTATCGCTAATCGCCGTCCCTAGGACGTATTCCGATAGATACACCGAGCATTGTTCTTTGGTGGCCAATCAGTCAGGCGTAATCTGCGCATCAGCGATCCGGTTCTTAGCTGTAATTGGTGCCAACCAATCGTCGAAGCTTTCGTTTTCCGGAAGCTCCCGTAGGCCGTAACAAGTCGCTACGCGACGCAGTTACGGCACAGCACGCGGGGGCTAAATTGACTCGTCAGATTAGGGCTGAATCGCAGTAATCCCCTGCCGTAACTTCGCAAAGCCTTGTTACGGCCTACTTATTTTCATCCTCAAGGGAGATTGAACAGCAGCAATATCATTCTTCGTGTGCCGCAGGCTTCGATACTCCGTGAACTTCACCTCTCGCAGACAGGTTCCGGCTACTTGGTAGATAATAGATGTGTCTTGAAGAACTCTAATCGACGACGCCGGCCGTAGGGTGATTCACACGCACCGTGACCAGCGCCGGACATTAGCAAGAAATCAAAATCCTTGTTGGCCTCGATCAACTTTGCCACCGCTTGTGTTGTTGACGCTGGATCAACATTGCGATCAAGCTCTCCAACCACAAGCATCAACTTACCTTGCAAAAGATTTGCATTATCTACGTTGGAATTCTTCGAGTAATGATCTCCCGGTTCAACGGTTCCCATCCACTGCTCGTTCCACCATATCTTATCCATCCGATTGTCGTGACAACCACAATCGGCTACGGCTGCTTTGTAGAAATCGTTATGCCAAAGCAAGGCTGCCATCGCGTTTTGACCACCGGCCGAACCGCCAAAGACTCCCACTCGCGTTAGATCAAGACTCGGATATTTTTTCCCTAACTCCTTCATCCAAGCGATTCGATCTGGGAAACCAGCATCTTTCAAATTGCGATAGCAAACGTCATGAAACTGTTTCGATCGCCACGCTGTTCCCATACCATCGATCTGAACAACAACAAAACCAGCCGATGTAAAGTCTTGGTACGATCGACCACGGCGGAAGTCCTTAGGGACGTGGTGATCATGCGGGCCTGCATAAATGGATTCAATCACCGGATAAGACTTGCTCGGATCAAAGTCTTTCGGCCAATGTACGATACCCCAGATGGGAGTCGCCCCATCCCGCCCCGGCGCAACAAATCGTTCCGGCATTAACCGTCTGCGCTGTTCGGGATCCTCGAGACCAACGTAATCGGCTCGTTCCACTTCACAAATGAGTTTACCATCGCTCACACGACGCAGCTCATGCACTGGCGGCATATCGACTCGCGAATACCGGTCCAAAACATAATCGCGGTTCGGAGACCACTGAACGGAGTGGTTGCCGTCTCCATCGGTAAGCTGAACAAATCCTGTACCGTCAATTGACACGCGACAGAAATGTTCGTGATACGGGTCTTGGTCTGCGGCTAAGCCTACCGCATAAAAGTAAACACTCTGTTCGCGAACTTCTTCAATGCGTTTCACATTCCAATCACCTGCGGTCACGGTGTTAATGACATTACCTGAGTTCATGTCAATTCGATACAAATGATTCCAACCGCTTCGTTCGCTGCTCCAAAGGGCTGTGGCGTCATCCAACCAACTCAATTGGTACTTTGCCCCATCGGAGTAATGCAAAAAAGTTGGCGAGTTTTCATCGATAACCGTTTTCGTTTCTCCCGACGCTAAGTCGACACGCACGACACGAATGGTTTGGTGGCCGCGAGCGTTGTAGTAGAACCAAGCGACCTTGCCATCTGCGCTAAATCTCTCCAGGCGAACTTCCCACGGATTGGGGAATAGTTCCTTGGGTAAAGGGACTTCCTTTTGATTATCAATGTCAACAACGCGTGGTGTTCTGCGTGGAATTTCATCCCCCGGCTTTGCATAGGGATACTCGACGAGAGCAGGTTGCCCATCTTTGGGTAGAGCATGAATGATTTTGACGATTCGCTCAGGAACTACTGTAGTTTGCCAAGCGATCGCATAAGTACCGCTAGGAGACCAATTCACATCTGCCGCAGTTGCTGGTGGATCCTGAGCGTTGTATTGCATGCTCATGATTCGATCGCGCTGTGCCGTTCTTCGGAACGAGTTGCTTTCACTGGCATCAAAGGTGAGTCGAACTTCATTGTTTGCGTTGGAGGATGATGGCTGCGGACTATTCGTGTTCGCTTCCACATCACTTTGATTCGGTTTTACAAGCCATAGGTCGTGTTCACGAACCTCCAGTCTTGCCCCAGTTGGATCGGCGGGTTGGCCCGGATTAGGATTGCGATTACGTCCTCGATTTCTTCGATTAGGACGAGAACGCGGGGCTTCTGTACTCACCGCCGCGACTGTAGCCTCATTCAGTTCGATCACCGTTTCCGCTTGATCTAAAAGCTCAACGCATCCGATTGGTTTACTATCCATCGATCGAATCAGCCAGACATGCCCTGCATAGCTCCCCGACGAAAATGATTCACCAGGCGCGGCCTGGCCATAAGGCACCAGTTCCCCCGTAGTGTTAACCCAGAGGATTTCGATTTTGTCTGCTAGTTTGTTATCAACTTTAAAGTTGACCGACTCTCCACCTTGTTTCGACGGACGAACCGGCAGAAAGAGATTCGAACTACTGTCTTTGGATGAATCGGTAGCAAGCCATTCGATAGCGCCTGTATTTCTCTCGATCTTTAGTTGGTTCCGAGCAGCGGCAAGCGTCACCGCATTGGATGCACTCGAATACTCTGTCACTTTCCAAATACGCCGAATTTCTTGTTCGTCGAGGCCTGTTTTCTCTTGTATTGCTTTGACGGCAGCTGAATGATCGAATAATGGTTCGCGGCGAGCTTGGTTGGCATCAACAAGCAGAAAATCTCTTTGTTTACCTTCGTCTGTCCGTTGAAACCAAAATTGATTCCCGTCCGAACTCCATTGCGGTTCTACGGTCTCTCCCACCAGGGACCATTCTTGTGCTTCTATGGACTGAACTGAGAAAAGCAATGCAACCAATCCACAAGAGAAAAAGCGACAAATTCTGGCAGCAAGCCATTTCTTGTTGGGAATCATTGTTTCAGTGACGACACTTCATCGAGTAAAATGGGGAACATTGCTATTCCAGGTAGTCCGACCTAGAATGACATGGTATTCCCACCCGGCGTCGTTTGCCACCGTTTGAACGATTTTCGTTTTGAATCGATCGTTTTCCCAATCGATGTTTTCCCGCGTATTTGATTGAATGCTGTTCTTTTGAAATCAGTCCCACCGTCAAAATGGATCTGCAAGCCTTGAAAAAATCAATCTGTTCCTTTGAATTCGATTATCGAAGGCCCCCTTTGCTTGTGGCACTCCTAGCAACGACGACAATTTGGTTCAACTCTGGGTTTGCCATCGCGCAAGACAGCACCGAGCAAGAGGCCTTTTTCGAGTCCAAGGTGCGGCCAATTCTGGTAGAAAATTGCGTATCCTGCCACGGAGCGGACGAACAATCGGGAGGCTTGAGGCTTGACGCACACATTGCGGTATCCGTCGGGGGAAGCTCTGGGCAAGTGATTATACCAGGGGATCCGGATAAGAGCCCTTTGATTCGAGCAATTCGATACACCGAAGCCAACTATCAGATGCCACCCGATGGCAAGATCCCCGACGAACAAATCGAAATTCTGGTTGCATGGGTCAAGTCGGGAGCATACTGGCCCAAGGGCAATGAAGCGGACTTAGCCACCTCCCTTCCTCCCGCGCAGCGCATCGAACAAATTCGAGATTCCCATTGGTCCTACCGACCGATTGGCAAATTCGAACCACCACAAGTCCAAAAGGAATCATGGACCACCGGCGCAATCGATCGTTTCGTTTTGCACAAACTCGAGGCAAGTGGACTCGCCCCCAATACCGTCGCTGACAAACGGACCCAATTGCTGCGAGCACACTTTTCTCTCACTGGTTTGGCTCCCACTTACGAAGAGCTTGAATCTTTTTTACATGATGAGTCGGATTCCGCTCTTGAGCGAGTCGTCGACAGATTGCTTTCTAGCCCACACTACGGTGAACGATGGGCTCGGCACTGGTTGGATCTGGCTCGCTACGCCGAGACCACAGGCTACCAAGCGGGCAGTCGAGATACTCGTTATCCATATGCATATACATATCGCGACTATGTGATCAATGCTTTTAACTCGGATAGGCCCTACAACGAGTTTATCCTCGACCAGATTGCTGCGGATCATCTCAACTTGAGCGAGGATCAAAAGCATCGATTAGCTGGCATGGGTTTTTTGACGGTCGGTCGAAAATTCATGGGGAATCCAAACGACATTATCGACGACCAAATCGATGTTGTCACAAGAGCCTTTCTGGCGACCAGCGTGGCGTGCGCGAGATGTCACGATCACAAATATGACCCAGTCCCCACTGCAGACTACTATTCCCTTTACGGGGTCTTCGCAAGCTCCCAGGAACCCGGCGAATTACCTCTGCTTGGAGATCCAGCCAAGACTCCCGGATATGCCGAGTTCTTGGCCGCACAAGCCGCGAAAGAGAAAGAGGTTGAGCAATGGCTCGATCAAAAACGAATCGCGACCGAAGACGAACTCCGATCTCGAGCAGCCGACTATTTGATTCATTTTGCAAAGTCGCTTCCTCCGAACGATGCGAAAGAGGTCAAAAGGATAGGCGATCGTGGTGCGATGCGACCTCCCGCTGTTGGTCGATGGCACAACTATCTCAAGTCCGACAGCGGTCGCGCGCACAAAGTCTGGGGTGTCATCACTGTTTTTCGCAAAGTTCCCCACGAAGAATTCGAAACGGGTGCCAAAGCGATACTTGATCCAGCGTCACCAGAACTTAACGAATACAACCCTCGAATTGTGGCAGCGATTCGCAAATCCGAGCCGAAGACAATTGTTGATATTGCCAAAGTAATCGGAACAGAAGCAGAAGCTGTATTCGCGAAGTGGAAAGAGCAACGTAAAGAGAATCCGAATCTCGAACGACTAGCAGATGAGATTGAAGAACAAATTCGTTCAGCTTTTCTTGAAGCCGACAATCCCACCACGCTCGATCGAGATCAGATGCTCGCACACCTCGATCAAGCGGAACGAAATCAATACAACGTTGAGCTAGGCAAGATCAAAACCGTAGAAATGACCCATGCCGGAGCACCCGCTCGTGGAATGGTTATGGTCGATAAGCCAAACCTGTATGATCCTTTCATCTTCCGGCGAGGTCAGCCAGGTAACCATGGGGATCAGGTGCCTCGTCGCTTCTTGCAAGTTTTGTCGACAGTCGATGGTGGCAAACCATTCACAAAGGGTAGCGGTCGCCTAGAGTTGGCGGAAGCAATAGCTAGCCCGAATAACCCGCTCACCGCGAGAGTGCTCGTCAACCGAATTTGGCAACATCATTTCGGTGTTGGGCTAGTTTCCACGGCTAGCGATTTCGGCGCGCGAGGTGAGAGCCCTTCCCATCCAGAGCTTTTAGATTATCTGGCCGCAGAGTTCATTGCCGATGGCTGGTCGATTAAGCGACTACACAAACGGATCATGCTTTCTGCTACATGGCGTCAATCGAGTCAAGAAAATGAGGCAGGTATCGCAGTAGATCCAGAAAACAGACTGCTATGGCGTATGCCACGCAAGCGTTTGGAGTTTGAACCACTTCGAGACCGATTGCTCGCCACTACGGATGCTTTAGATCGCACAGTAGGGGGCCGATCAGTCATGATTCACGAAGATGCAAAACGCCGTGCTTTGTACGCGTTCTTAGATCGAGAAGATATTCCAGGCTTGCTGGCTAGCTTTGATTTACCGAGTCCGGATGCAAGCCAAGCAATTCGCGCACGAACAACTGTGCCACAACAAGCTCTCTATCTCATCAACGCTAGATTCGTAATTCAACAAGCGGAGACCTTGGCTAAGAAGCTGGGGGCAATCGAAAATGTTGACGATAGAATCCGTTCTCTCTTCCGAATTGCGTTGGTCCGCGATCCCGATGCTAACGAAGCTCAGATGGTCAAAGACTTTTTGGCAAGAGCGGAATCGGTTGCAAAGGATCCGAAAGAAATGGAGCCTAAGACGGAATGGAGATTCGGCTACGGAAGCGCTCGAGACGAAGATGGAACCGTGAACTTCACCCCATTGCCTCATTTCACTGGCGATTCTTGGCAAGGCTCAGCAAGCATGCCGGACCAAGGGCTAAGCTACACAAGCGTGAATGCAAATGGTGGCCATCCAGGTAACGACCAACAACATGCCACGATTATCAGATGGATCGCTCCGGGTTCAGGCCAGATCAACGTATCTGGAGATTTGAAGCATCCGTCCGATCAAGGGGATGGTGTGAGGGCTCGCCTGATCTCCAATCGAGTCGGTATGCTCGGTGAGTGGACGGCTACCAATGGCGAATCCAAGACAGCACTCGCCAACGTCGAGGTGCAAGCGGGCGAGATTATCGACTTTATCGTGGACTGCCGAGAATCGCCTGCCTTCGACAGTTACCAGTGGAAGTTCCGGATCAAGGCGACGAAGTGGCCAAAAGAGCTAGTCAAAGACACTTGGAACATGAGTCGAGACTTCAAAGACGCGTCAACCAGCCTGCTTCCACCTCCCAAGATTGACCCTTGGGTACAACTGTGCCAAGTGATGCTACTCAGTAATGAATTCGCTTTCGTCGACTGAAAACCACTTTTTTGCAATAAACTAGATAAATCGTGCCTCGCTCAAACAAATATCCCGCGAAAAAGCATCTCTCAAAAAAGGTCCCTCGCTCTCCAAAACCAGAGCCGCACTTTCTCGACAAAAGTCGTGTAAGTGCATAAAAAAACCGGCGATGAACGCCGGTTTTTTAGAGGCTCCGGTGGGAGTTGAACCCACGCGTGGCGGATTTGCAATCCGCTGCCTTAGCCACTTGGCTACGGAGCCAAACTGAAGTGAAGGCAAATTATAAGACTTTGCCGGTTAGGTCAACCCCGTATTCTAGGGAGTCTAGGAGGAAGTTGAGTTCCGCCTCCGAGATACTTAGTGGGGGGACGATGGGAATGCAACTTCCCAACGGCCGTAACCAAACTCCTCGCTGCAGCGCCACGTCGCAAATTGCCTTGGCTCGCGGGCTTCCTTGTCTCAGGACCACCGCTCCCAAAGCTCCTAGCTGAGTGACCGATGCAACATCGTCATGGTTCGCTAACTTCTTTAAACGGTTTTGCAATTGAGTTTGTCTGGAACAAAATTCCTCACTCGAGAGCTTGTCCATCAACAAATCTAAACTTGCATGGGCCGCTGCCGCGCAAAGAGCATTCCCACCATACGTGTGACCGTGATACAGTGTTTTGCTAGCATCACCAAGAAACGCTTCAAAGATTTTGGTCGTGGTAAGAGTCGCACTCATCGGCAAATAACCTCCCGTCAAGCCTTTGCCGATACACATTAAGTCTGGCTCAATCTCTTCCCACTGGCTCGCGTAAAGCTTTCCAGTCCGACCGAGCCCCACGGCAATTTCATCAACGATGAGCAAGGTATTGAATTCACGGCACAAATCTGCCATCCCTCTCAAAAAGCCTGCTGGCTGCATCACCATTCCCGCAGCGCATTGCATGAGGGGCTCGACAACAACTCCGGCAATCTGATCCTCGTTTTTTTCCAGCAACTCGCGGTACTGCGACAGATAAAATTCTTTGGTGGCAGGATCCTCCTCATACGTTCGAAATTTGGATTGAGTCCGACTCTCCGGACAGGGCCCCCGAAGAACGGGAAACAAAATCGGCTTGAACATCTCGTGAAACCGTGGCACACCACCGAGCGAAACAGTGCCTAGAGTGTCGCCATGATAGGCACTGCCCAAGGCCAAAAACTTAGTCCGCTGCAACTCGCCTGTCTGGATCCAATATTGAAAAGCAATTTTCATGGCAACCTCAACAGCCGAAGCTCCATCGCCACAGAAAAAAACATGGTTCAAGCCATAAGGTGCCGTTTCAACAAGTTTCTTCGCAAGCGTAATAGAAACGGGATGACTCATTCCCAAGTTGGTGACGTGAGCGACCTTCTCAAGTTGATCCTTGATCGCTTTATCAATCTTGGGGTTCTTATGACCGTGCACGTTACACCACAACGAACTTGCACCATCGAGAATCCTTCGACCGTCGATGTCGGTTAACCAACACCCCTCGGCTGATTCGATAATGAGTCCGTTGTATTCGCTCATCTGCGAGAAAGCATGCCAAACGAGCCGACGATCGAGCTCGAACAATTCCTCTTTATTCATCGGTTCCATGCTTAAGAGAGGAATCTAATCGGGTAACTCGATGACCAAGTTTTCGCCCACCACTTTGATGGGATACACCTCGGCTTTGATTTTAGGATTATCAACCCAGCAACCATCCTTAAGATCAAACTGCCACGCATGCCACGGACAGGCAACGGTACCTTGGTGAAGGCAGCCACCCGCTAAGGACGCACCCATATGAGGGCAAAAATCATCCATCGCGTAATACTTACCATCATGCAGAAATACAGCGATCATACGATTATCAACTGCGAAGGCACTTCCCTCGTTTTCGACGATTTCTGACGTTGTCGCAACAACAAATTCTCTAGGCATTCTCTAGCAGCTCCATACGAAGAAAGTTTAACGCCGTCTTGGATAGCCTCGGATAAAGCACATCGGGATGCGCTCCGATCGTGACAGATTTCTTCTTGGGAGCCTGCGCACCATGTACGAACACCATTTCAAAATGGGTTGTTGGTAAACCAGTCGTGGTCACTATCTCGGCCAAGGTCGGATAAACCCCTACTGCTAAACAAGCATTTAAGGTCGGATCGACATTCATCAACTCTTCAGCCATTCGTTCCAACTGCTGATCCGCTGCCGAAGTCCCTTGTAGTGCGGGCAACCATTTCGCATTCCTCAAGCCTCCCTTTTGGCCGGCATTAAAATGTCTTGCCAATGATGGAGCAACCCAAGCGCCTGCTCCCACTTCGATCACACCGAGCGATATCTCTTTTCGTTCGAGCAGACCGGCCACCGCCTCATCTAACTCGACCTCACCAACGCCGAAGACTAATTCACCAAGCTTGTCGTAAATGAGCTTCTCAGTTGGGCTAATCTTATCTTGAAACTCCGCCTCCGATGCGCAGAGAGCACCAATCCTTAGTGTGATCGTTGCCTTAGAAACAGTGATACCGACGACCGGATCGCGATCACGAGCAATCAGATCTGGCAACTCTCTCTCCACATCACTTTCTCCAATCCCAAACAATTTGAGCGATCGATAGTACCATCGCATCTTACCGACCCCCATTTCGTTGACTAGGGTCGGCGCAACCGTTTGTTCGTACATTTGCTTCATTTCGGCCGGCACACCCGGCAAGCAAAAAATCCGGCATGGATTCGTGGAGCTTTGCAATGTGAGGTCGATACCGGGCGCTGTACCGTGAGGATTAGGAATAATGCGAGCCCCCACGGGCAACATGGCTTGAACGCGATTGCGTTCGGGCATGGGGCGTTGCCGCTGGGCAAATAGTGATGCGATGTGAGCAAAGGCTTCTTCTCGAAACTCGAGGGGACGATCGAACGCGTCCGCGATAGCCTCGCGAGTCAAATCATCTGCGGTTGGCCCCAATCCACCGCTCGAAATGATAATGTTGGCTCGTTCTGCAGCGGTCCGAAATACCGCGATATTGTCTGCTAACCGGTCTCCAACAGTGGTGTGAAAAGACGTTACAACCCCCAGATCACTGAGATGGCGGCTGATCCACTGCGAATTGGTATCAAGACGATTGCCGCTGGTTAACTCATCTCCAATGGATATAACTTCTGCTATCAAAGAGATTCTCGCTTCTCAAATGTGCTTTTTTCGTTCTCTAATTCGAAATAAGTATACGCAGGCTTTCCATTCCCCCAAGGGAGCGAAATTCCGAATCATTCTAGGTATCCTGGAAAGAGCTAGAATCGATATACTTTATCGCCCTCCCTCCCACCCACCCATCATCCCCCTATGAACGCTCCCCTTTGGTGCAGGTTTTCCGCGATTGCTCTAACTTTCTGCGTCTGTATGACCAATAATTCCAGATCGGATGATGGAGTAGAAATGGACAAAACGCCATTTCCTAAACCGCCATCGATCAAAGGATTGCAAGTGCAAATGGTAGACGATGCGATCGCATTAGGTATCCATCACGCGGGGATCAATTTTACGATCAATGGCCTATACGCCAAACCAGACGCGGTGAATGGACTGGAGTGGACGAGCGAGGGAAAACGGTACCTCTTTAATCGTTCCTATGTAGAAGCGTTAGATCGACAGATCAAGCCGCTATCAGACGCGGGCATTGTTGTTTACGCGATCTTGATTGCTTACCCAAGTGGTGTTGCTGATATCGATCAAGTCGTAATTCACCCAGATGCCGATGCAGATCGAAAGTACACTGTCGGAGCGTTTAACATTAAAACGCCCGACGGCCGGGAATGGTTCCAAGCCGCCTTGGAATTCCTGGCCCATCGCTATAGTCGTCGCGACACCGAGCACGGAAGAGTCTGGGGCTGGATTGTAGGAAACGAAGTGAATAGCCATTTCATGTGGCATAATCGAGGGCCATGCTCTCTCGATGAACTCGCGGATAGTTACGAGCAAACGGTTCGAATTGCGCATAACGCGGTCCGCAAAGCTTCTGACCACGCTCGTGTCTTTCTCTCGTTTGATCACTACTGGACCGTTTCGCACTTGCCCAACGAGCCTCTAAAATCGGTTCCCGGACGAAATCTATTGGAAGCCTTTGCCGCCGTCGCCAAATCGCGAGGCGACTTTGAATGGCATGTTGCTTGGCATCCCTACCATAGCAATCTATTCGCAACAGATCTGTGGGGAGATGCACAAGCACCCGAAATCGCGGATGCTCCCAAGGTCACGTTTCGCAATCTTAGCGTCCTCGCTACTAGGCTAGAACAATCGGACATGCTGTGGAATGGAGAACCTCGGCGCATCATTCTGTCAGAACAAGGATTCCATAGCGACGGATCTGCTGGAGGGGCCGATAAACAAGCTGCGGCGTTCGCTTACGCGTGGACGCAAGCGAACCGCATTCCAAACATTGACGCGTTTATCTACCATCGTCATGTCGATCATGCACATGAGGGAGGGCTCAATCTGGGGCTCTGGACCAAGCAACCGGGAACGATTTCAAACCCTGGAGCAAAGAAACCTATTTATGATCTCTTCCTTAAAGCCGACACAGAAGATTGGACGGAAGCGTCCAATGTCTACCTACCGATTGCGGGACGAACTGCATGGTAGATAGCTGCGATTGCATGCAGTCCTGTTAAGTGTCGAAATCGCCGTGTTCGTTAAAAGCCCACTGCTTCGGACCATCTAAATGCTCCAAGTAATCCAAGGTGCAAACGCTCTCCCAAAGTGATTGAGAGATGTCCATGTGCTCCAGAGAAAGAGTATCCGCAATGCGAGCAATTTTTGCTTCGCGGTTGCTGGCCAGCGGCAGAGTCGATAACATCCCCTCAATGGCACTTTGATCATTAGCGAAGACAATTGGAATCTTGCAACTTAAAACGGTGGACGCCGTTAACGCGTTGATTTCTGTTTTCTTGCGATCCATCTCTTGAATCAACCGATCCGATGTAGCGTCCGCCAGACCGATGCCGATCGCGTTACCCGCCGTTTCTTCCGTTAACCCTCGCACGTAGATTCGACGTATGAATGGAGCGGTATGTTCGCCACGAGCAGGCCAGCTACTGTAACCGTGAATGCTACGGTTGACGATGTTGGGATCCATGCCTGCGCCACTGATGTTCTTGCCGATTCGATCGATGATAAGCAGATCGACCTCTTCAAATGGCAGTTTCGGCATCAGAGTTTTAGACCTCTCCAAAAGCTGTGCTTCGCGAGTCTCCATCTCCTCGGCGCGCACTGCCTCGATTTCTGCGGTGTTGTGCCGAGCATCTTCGAGAATTGCAATGCCTCCTAAGATTGGTGTTTCACGCAGGATGATTCTCGCTAGGGTTCGAATGGATGTTTCGTATCCGTACTTCATCGCTCCCAGGTGCATGGCTTTAGCGCCGCGATGTTTACCGAGACCAATGACGCTCATCTTGATCAAGCCACTCCCTAATGTTCCGAAAAAATCAGTATGCGGTTTCACACGATTGATCAAAAAGATGTGGTCCGCTGCTAAGGCATCCAGGCTACAGTAGGCAACAACCCCATGCTCGTTGACTCCCATTTCTCGCACGTCCAATGAGGCCTTGATTTCGACGCCCATCGATTCGGAAGTGACTCCATACTCGGCTAACACGGCGATTTGCCCCAAAGAAGTAGCGCCTCCATGGCTACCCATCGCTGGAATGATAAAGGGAATTGCACCGCGAGACTTAATCTGACCGATCGTCTGCCGGACGATTTCGGCTAAGTTCGTGATACCTCGACTGCCAACCCCTAACGCCACGGTATCTCCTGATCGGATCCGGCCATCGAACTTTTGAAACTCACTCGCAATCTTCTGAGCAATATCGACTTTGGGAGTATTCGAGAAAATTTGACGAACGGTGTGAAGATTAGGAAGTTCGTTCATGGTTGCTGGGTGGGATGGGACACCGGGTTGGAGAGGGATTAGAATAGAGAAATGATACCACGACAGGGACATGCCCACGATCGAGACTTTCTGAGTACGCTATTTTCTCGCTGTCAGTCAGCAGACCTTACCATCGCATTTCCGAAAGCGATTCCAAATCATGAAATCCACCAACCGATGCGTATCTTTCCTTTGGAGCAACTGCGTGATCGCGCTTTTGGTTTTGGTGAATTGCCATTCAAGGGCCCATGCACAATCACAAAACAACGAGTTATCACGCGCCACAATCGATGCGTTTTTCGAGTCCTATTGCATGGAGTGTCACAGCACCGACATAGGCGAAGGAGATTTTCGCATCGAGGATTCACTTTTTACGAATTTTAGTGACATGCAATCTCGCGCGATATGGCGAGAAATCATCAATGTTCTCAACAGTCACGAAATGCCGCCCAAAGAATCGGAACAACCGAAGCCTAGCGAGGTCGCAGTCGTCGTCGACTGGGCAACGAGCAAGATCATTATCGAAGAACAAAAACGTCGTGAGAACTCGGTCGTCATGCGCCGACTCAATCGAGTCGAATACCAAAACTCCATTCGAGATTTGACGGGAGTAGAATACGACGCATCTCATTTTCCGCTCGATCCGTATGCCAGCGGCTTCGACAACGTCGGCAGTGCTCTCTCCTTATCGCCGATGCAAATGGAGCTTTATCTCGATGCAGCCCAAAAGATCGTCGATCAAGCGCTCGACATGAAAGATAAACCAGAGGTAATCCGATGGAGATTCGAAATTGACTCAGGGGATTCGGATTCGAACCGCTTTCGCATCGGTGGTAACAATGCCATCGTCAATGGAGGCAACAATCCTGTCATCGATGGTTTTAAAAAAGTACACCATGACAGCTGGGACAAGAAACTCAACGTAAGGGACTTCGTCGTCAAGGATCCAGGGGACTACATTATTCGATTCCGAGCCGCCAGCCGCATCCCCGACCGAGCTGAAGTCGTTCAATCTGCGACCAACATCCTCAACGATCGAAGGCAAAAACAGCTAGCAGAAAACCCAAACGGGAAACGATGGCATGACGAGCAATTTGAGAATGACCTCAAACACTTTACCGCAGATCGAATGTACGATTACGGCCCCTCGAGGGCCAAGGTCGTTCTCGATCTTGGTGGGCAGCCTCGCACAGTAGGTGAACTCGATGTTCCTGCAGCATTGAAAGAACCCGGGCTCTATGAGGTTCGGGTTAAGCTTACCGATGAACGGATCGGTATCACGATTGAAAACGCCTATTCGGTCCCTAGTGTGCTTGAGAACTTTTGGATGCAAGGGAATGACCATTTCGCCCGTCCAGAACTGTACGTAGATTGGATTGAGCTTGAGGGACCGGTGTACGACCAATGGCCACCGATTAGTCGGCAGCAGTTACTTCCCAAACCGTTGACGGTTCAAAACGAAAAAGAGCTAGCTCCCAAGCTCCTTGAGCATGTTGCGAAGCGTGCGTTTCGACGTCCAGTCGCAAAGGGCGATGTCGATCCGCATCTCGAAATCTATAAGTCCATGCGGACCCAAGGCTCTGAACCTATTGACGCATATAAGATCGCAATTAACTCGATTCTTGTATCGCCGAACTTTCTCTTCCTGGTAGAAGCGAATTCAGGCGAGATTGATTCCTCTCGTATCGGCGACAAAACATCGCCCAAGCTCTCGCCGCACGAGCTCGCGACCCGGCTCTCTTACTTTCTATGGTCGTCGCCGCCTGACAGTTCATTGCGAAAAGTGGCGGATAGCGGGCAAATACTCCAAACGAACGTCTTTCGGGAACAAGTGGCTAGGATGCTCAACGATCGCGAGCAAACCGAGTTTTTCGTCGAGAATTTCGCTGACCAGTGGTTGGGCTTACGAGAGATCGGCTCCAATCCACCGGCTATCGATCTTTATCCGCACTACGATCGCCATCTAGAAACCTCGATGCGAGAAGAGTCACGCGGGTTCTTCCGAACAATTCTGTTTGAAGAACGGAACGTTATGGATTTCGTAGACTCCGACTACGTCTTTATCAACGAGCGGCTCGCTCGATTTTACGGCATCGATGGCGTCAAAGGGGACCAACACCGAGTTGTGAAAATCACTCCGGAACATCATCGTGGCGGACTCATAACCCAAGCTTCGATGTTAACGATTACATCGAATGGAACTCGTACCTCACCAGTCAAGCGAGGGACGTGGGTCCTGAAGAATGTATTAGGTGCAGATCCTGGTTTACCTGTTGCGAACGCGGGAGACATTGCCCCTTCGGTTCCAGGTATTGATAAAGCCACGGTGAGAAAACGGCTTGAGATACATCGAGAACTGCCACAATGTGCCCGATGTCACAACAAAATTGATCCCCTAGGTTTAGCGTTGGAGAACTACAACGCATCGGGAGAGTTCCGACTCCAAGAAGGGTTCGGTTATAAAGGAAGAATTGGAAATGACGACCCCATTATCGATGCATCGGTGGAACTATCCAACAGAACAAAAATAAGCGGCCCGGAATCTCTGAAGCGTGAGCTTCGTAAGACCGAAACCGCCTTTTTGAGATGCTTGGCAGAAAAGCTGTTGGTTTATGCGATGGGACGAGAATTAAAAGTCGCCGATCAGCAAGCGATCGAGAAGATTGTTGATCATGCTAAAGCGAACGACTATAAGCTACGGGAAATGATCCAAGCAGTCGTCCTGAGTGAACCATTCCAATCCTATTGAGACCAGGCCTGCTAACTCCAGTACTACAACATGGGCGGACACGGCGCATCTATATGTTCAAGAGAATCGTCAAAAACTAGTTTAGGAACGATTCTTCCGAGACCGACGTTAGGACAACCTCATTCGAAGCATCAAGTGATGCTTCCGCGTAGGACTCATCTGTTTCCCAAATGCGGACCCGTACCACTTGGCCGCCACCTGCGGGGAACAAGGTTGGGCATGCTTCCTCTAAAAGATATCGGGCCATGTTCTCGGCCGTGGGATTGTAGGGGAGCAAGAACATTCGACAGGGTTTAACTTGCCGAAGGGAACTGATAGCGTTTTCGTCCCCTTCGTACACCAAAAAACTGTGGTCCCAGTTCTCATCGATCCAGCCTTTGCACTTGGCTTTTAATTCCGCAAAATCGATAACTCTTCCCACCGAATCTTGGCTATCTCCACGAACAAAGAAATCGGCTACGTAATTGTGTCCGTGAAAATGCTCACATTTGCCACCGTGCTTATACAGTCTGTGTCCAGCACAGAATTTAATCCTTCTCATGACGGTGAGTGACATAACAAATCCTGTTTTGATCTAGGGTAACGCGAACTGAAAGTCCAAGAATTACGTAGGAATTCGCGGATTGTATGGGCGAATCCGCTCGCCCGCTGGCAACTGTAAAACACCTGTCCACGCGAGTTCCTATAATTATGCGGCTCAGGCAAGCCCAAAAGGGATAGAAAACCCTGCCGCAAGTCATTTCGCGGAAATATTCCTAAAATAAACTAGTCAACCAGGGTATGATGCCTACAGTTTTCCACGTGACCCAAATCGGGGACGATGAGCGGGATGCCTTCCACTCGCACTTCACCCATACAAGAAATCAAACATGTCAACCGTTACCAACCATATCGTGACAGGACTCCCAGACATCCAATCCTCCGGCGACCGCCGCAACGTTGCCATTAACAAGGTGGGAGTCAAGGGCGTTCGATATCCCATTTCGCTTCGTACGCCTGGCAACGGTTCTGGGACCAGCACACAGACCACTGTGGCACAAATCAACATGTATGTCGCCCTGCCTCCAGACGTAAAGGGGACGCACATGTCTCGATTTGTCGAGGTGCTCAACGAGCATCACGATTGCTTGAGCTCAGACTCGTTACCTGAAGTTTGTCGAGCAATGAAGGAAAGACTCAAGGCCGAAGAGGTTCATCTCGAGATGGCATTCCCATACTTCATTGACAAGAAGGCTCCCGTTACCGGACAGCCTGGCAAACTCGACATCGACGTGACGTTCGAGATGACCAGCAATGGAGTCGACGATTTCATTCTCGGCTTAAAGGTTCCCGCAACGAGTCTTTGCCCATGCTCGAAGGAAATCTCCCAGTATGGAGCCCACAATCAGCGATGCGAAATGACCGTCCGAGTGCGAGTAGCCGAAGGTCAACATCTTTGGATTGAAGAGTTGTTTGGCATGATTGAGAAATGTGCATCGACTCAAGTCTTCTCCGTTCTAAAAAGACCGGATGAAAAATGGGTGACTGAGCGTGCATACGAAAACCCCAAGTTCGTAGAAGACATTGTTCGCGATATGGCGGTTGCCCTCAATGGGGACGATCGTGTGGTTTGGTACGAATGTTTCTCTGAGAATTTCGAGTCCATCCACAACCACAACGCCTACGCCTACATCACGAACGATAAACGGTAGTGTGTTTCCTCAAGCCCCGGACTCCGGGGCTTTTTTTATTTCGGCTCCAGGCGTTGACCTCTGTGTATCATGTCCATGGAATTGGTAGAAATATGGGGACAAGAATAGGCGGTGGCTCTTCATTTTCTTGCCCCCATCTTCTTGCCTTAATCATTTAGCACCACCAGAGTCTCATTTACGGCCGCTCCTGCAAGTGGGTGGCATTGTTGATTCTTGCTTGTTCTGGCAAAGCACAACAAAGAACCTGATATGGCGGAAACATCGAACGCAGAAAAATGAGTCACGCCTCTTTCTGCGTTCGATTTTTCTGCCCATACAATTTGTCTTGTTTGGCCCCCTCCAATCGATTCCTTGAAGTGTCTTGTTATCTCGCGTTAGCAAAACACTCTCGCGCCATCTTCTGCCCTGGCTGAAAGGACAAGCTATGCGATACCGCATCCTCGCGCATGTTGTCCGGCGATCCCGCCCCGCGACTGCGGCCAAAGTATTTCCTAAAGTTCCATACCAAATCGCACCACATCCCATCTGCGATTCCTAGCTTGCTCAATATCGCCGTCGCTGATCGAGTCGACCCCGACTCGCCATCTGCTTTGATCTTACCTCGCTTGTCCGATCGCCCTTGCTTACCGGTGAACACTAGCAGTTCAAAGTAATCTTCCAAGCTCATGTTAAGGAACCCTTTGTCGCTCGCTCGACATCCGGTTTTACTGGCCATGGGACCTTGCTGTTTAGGGCCAATCGTCAGCGGTGCTAACCACGCGTCTCGAAGGACCCTGGGCCCTTTGCACTTAAGGGCTTTCTTTCGTATGTCGGCCAATTCCTCCGGTGTGCTATTCTTGCGAATCTCCGCTGCTTCTTTAATGCTTATCGCCTGCATAGCAGCAGTCGAGGACTCGATCGTTTTCCCCTGAGAAGCTTTCAAACGATCGTAAGCGGACGTAAACAACGAACCCTCAATTGATTCCGCCATGGCGGCTCGAATCGGATTCAAATCCACATACATGCAACAGGCCAGCAAACCTGCTTCATCAAGGAGTCGCTGGGCCTTGAAGCGACCTTCCCAAAACGCCCCAGTGCATTTTTCTTCTGAGTTGGCACGCCGAGCAATTGGCTCAGAGAGAGCCCGCATAAACCAAGAGATATCAGAGAGCCGCGATCGAATCGCTTCTAGT
This sequence comes from Pirellula sp., assembly GCA_046344995.1. GTDB lineage: Bacteria > Planctomycetota > Planctomycetia > Pirellulales > Pirellulaceae > JBKCUI01. The sequence goes on along the minus strand of JBKDKR010000006.1, from coordinate 66,654 downwards.
TTTTCTGAATCGTTTGCTAGAGAATCGACATCCGCTTGAGTTGGATTACCAAGCTGCTCCTCAATTCGTTTCCCTGGAAAAATCTGCAGCCACCGCAAGGCGACTTCTTTATCCGACCACGTTTTCACAACATCGGGACGATTGCGAATCACGACGTGCAAGTGATTGGAAAGAATCGCATAGGTCAGCACATCGATGGCAAAGACAGAAGCGAGTTTCTCAAGTCTTTGTCGAATCCATTCCCGGCGATAGGTGTAATCTTTGCCCGTTTCGTCGTTAACCCCAGCCAGAAACATACGCCGCACGCAGCGTTGCACCACATGGCAAATAGAAACCTCATGGGGCAAAAACAGTTCCGATCTCAGCGGTCTAGGCATATAAAAATCTCCTCATTCGCATTCTACCAGCTCCGCCCGTCTCGGCAAGTGGGTGGCACGTTCCTTCTTCGGCAAGTGGGTGGCACGTTTCTTTTCCAATCTGTGGCCCCATCGGCTAGTGCGGTTACTTACCAGTGCATCACAAAACCACCGTCGACATTGATCGTTTGGCCAGTTACCTCTTTGGCTCGGTCCGAACTTAAAAACACTATCATAGAAGCAATGTCTTCGCTGGTTTGCCATCGACCGAGTGGCACTATGGATTGAATTTTTATGTGAGTCCAGTCTTCGTAGCTCAGTTGCTCCGGTTCAGGCGTTTGTTCAAACCATGCTTGCCACACCGACCGATTAAGCGGCGTCTGAACCATTCCAGGGCAGACGGTATTGACTCGAACGTTATGTTTAGCCAGATCCTTTGCCATGCATTGTGCAAAATTGATATTTGCGGCCTTGCTCGCACTATAAGGCGGATCGGTTTGCGATCCAATCTGTCCCGCAACGGAAGCAAGAAAAACAAAGCTCCCATATTGTTTCGCGGAAAGCACAGGAGCCAAACAATGGGCGACATTCACCATCCCCATAATGTTGATATCGAGAGTCTTCTTCCAATCCGACGGTTTGAGATTCGTAAAAGGGAATCCGAACTTACCCGACCCAATCGCGGCACAATGAACGACGTGATGCAAAGGTTGATCCATCTTAGTGGCGGACTGGGTTGCCAGTGTGACTTGTTCCAAGTCTACCAAATCCACAATAAATGCCTCGGCCTCTACGCCGGCATTCTTGAATTCGGCAGCAACCTCGCTAACTTTGCTGGAAACATCCCACAAAACGAGGTGTGCTCCTTCTTCCGCAAATTGACGGGCTGTTGCGAGACCAATGCCACTAGCTCCGCCAGTAATCAGCACTCGATGATTCTTTAGATTGAGATCCACTTTTGTTAAATCGATTTAAAGAGATTGCTATTGAGCAGTAAAGCCACCATCGAGCGATAGTGTGGCACCGGTAAAGAATGTGGCATGATCGCTCGAAAGAAAGACGATAAATTTACCAACCTCGTCAGCAGTCGCTATCCGACCAAGAGGATGCTGAGATCGCAATCCGTCAATGAATGCCTCGGGATCATTTGTTTGCTTGGCTGATGAGTAGACAACAGGAGTATCAACGGTTCCGAGCGCTAGTGTGTTTACTCGAATCCCGTTCGCTGCGTATTCGATTGCCATTTGGCGAGTCATCTGATGGACCGCGCCTTTGGAGGCCGCATACGCACCTTGGTTTTTAAGCCCAACCAAACCGGAAATAGAACCAATGTTAAGAATCAGTCCGCGATGCTGCTTAAGCATAACAGGTATGACCTTCCGGGCTGCCAAGAAAATCGCCTTCACGTTGGTGTTCATGATCCAGTCCCAATCTTGGTCCGAATGCGCATGGATCGGCTTGACGATATTCACGCCTGCATTATTAATCAGAATATCAATTTGCCCAAATCGCTCCAAAGCTGCTGAAACGAATCGACTAACAGTATCATCCGTAGCGACGTCACCTTGCACATAAACCAATCTAGCATTCGGTCCGTCAACAAATGAGGCAAACTCACCAGGCATGTTGGCCGCCAAGTCGACCGCAACCACTCCTGTGATACCTGACTCGAGCAAGCATAGAGTCGTAGCAAGCCCCACTCCAGACGCCGCTCCGGTAACGATAGCCACTTTATTGATGAGGTTGATTTCCATATTCTGTTTAACCTTACGACTTCTTCGCGATCCGTGCTGCAACTAGCCTCCCCAACTGAATTACCGAATCGCAAAGATGGCTTCGAAGGAGCGAATGTAGAGCGTACCGTTACTCACAACAGGAGATGCAGTGACTGGTGCACCAACGTTATTGGAGGATACGAGTTTAAACTCCGGCCCGACCTTAACAACGCTGACCGTCCCATCGCTGGATGCCATGTACAAATGCCCATCTGCATAAACTGGACTGGTGCGATGCTGCGAAGAGTGGACTCGCTGCAAGTAAACCTCTTTCCCGGTATCCCACTCAACACACTGCAAACGGCCGTCTTTTTGTAGCAAGTAGATGTAGTTGTCGACCGCAACAGGAATCGAAACGTCAGGCGTTTTCGGCGACACCCATGCGACCGCTTGTGCATTTGCTGAGCTGTCTCCTTTGAGTTGATTTAGCTTAAGAGAGACCAACGGGCCTTCTTTGGCGGTTGGTACAATCACCCTGCCGCGAGTGATAAGTGGCGAAGCTACAAATCGAAAGGTAGGGTCATTTTGCTTTGGGTTCCAACGAGTTGGACCGTTTAGCTCTGCGAATCGCCACAGTTCTTTGCCGGTGGCTAAATCATGTGCCGTGATACAATCTGCCCCGTGCACCACTAACATCTCGGTCTTACCCTCTCGATGGATAAACGGAGACGCGTAGGAATGTTTGCACTCGAAATCGGCATTGGTCACTCGGTCGTGCACCCAAGCCGTTTTACCGGTGTCTTTTTCCAGTTTGACAACTTGGCCTGTTCGTGTGTCATCACCTCGTTGCATGCGACCGTGAATCAACTGAAGGTAAAGATGATCGCCATCTAAGACGGGTGTCGATGTGAGACCGAACTGAATGTCCAGCGCTCCGAATCGCTCGCCAACATCGAACTTCCAAACTTCTTTGCCGTCAATGGTGAGACATGCAAGTGTTCCATTAGAAAAGAAGACCCACACATGTTTGCCATCGGAAACGGGGGATGCGGAGGCAGAATTTCCTTCATCGCCACGGGCCGGCTGATCACCGGTTGCGATCTTGGTCTTCCAAAGTACCTCTCCACTTTCACTCGAGAGCCCCACTGCGACCAAATCACCCGCATCACCACTCGTTAGGAAAATACGTCCGTCTACAACGATAGGTGTCGAGCCACCACGCCCTGGCAATGGAGTCTTCCACTTGACGTTAGAATCTAATGACCAGTTCGTTACGATACCTTTTTCCGTGGAGTGTCCGTCGTTAGCGGGGCCTCGCCACTGTCGCCAATCTTCTGCATAAGAAGTAGTACAAGTTGTAAGGGCCAGAGTGCAGACGGTAGCCAATTTTCGGAAGCGAGTCTTCATGATGTGGAACCTTTGTGGGAGGGAATCAGAGGTGGGAAAGCGACACATTAGCTTTTGCTTGGATCCAATTCGACCATAGTCGATCTGCGATTCGCGGAACGAAGCTTCCAAATCGCAATGCCAACGACGAACCCAAGGCAAGCTAGGATCGGGATGGCATGTGCTGGAGCAAGCAACCAATGCATGATTCCAGATTGTGGTGCATGGTGGTCATGGCCCGGATGAGCAAAAACAGAATTCGCTGGCAGGGCCACGATTGTAACAACAGCTAAACCAAGTCGCGCCGAGAATCGATGGCCTGAAAGCCCAAACAGATTCATTCCGGACCGTGTAGGGTTGGATTTGTATTTCATGGATATGAGCTTCTTAATGTTGCAGTTCGCGGTTGGGATATGCGATTTGGTCTACGGAATAGTGATCGATAGTGTAGCAGAACGCTACCTCTTGCTGAAGCAGATAGAGCAATTAGGTCTATACCATCTACGCGATGAGGGGGGGAAAGATTAGGTTGCTAGTGATTCAGCGTCATACCACTGGGGAGCAAATCACGTATTTTCGTGGGACCATGCATCGGTTTTTGAGGATCGAGGAAACCAACCCAGACCTCTGCGCCCGGTGCAAATTCGTGGATAAACTGGCGGCAGATTCCGCAACAACTTACTGCTTGAGGCGAGACAACAACAATCGTGTGCCATGCGAGATCTCGATCAAAAACGGCTCTGGACCCAGCGACTCGTTCTGCACAAAGAGTGACCCCGAAAGAAGCGTTTTCTATGTTGCATCCGGCGTAAAATTTCCCGCTGGAGGATTGAATTGCACAACCGACCGCAAAGTGGCTGTATGGATTGTATGCTCGCGACGCTGCGTCCCGAGCGATGCGAAATAATTCATCTAAATTCGTTGTAGCCATGATACAATCGATTCCGAGTTTCCGCCAAAGTGTCGCATCATTTCTATTGAGATCGTTGAAGCTGAAACAATTCGAACATTGGGTCGGCTATTTGATCGGCACTCGACTTCGTCAACTCTTCCGAGAGGACTTGATCTAGTTGCCCCTGGAAAATCTTTTCGGTCTGGCCGCCGTTGAAGTAAGCTGCACCTTCTTGGGTGCTGCGAAGCGAGGAGAGCATCTGCGAAAAGAAGGTCTGACCGACAAAGTTATGAAACGCTTCTCGCAACTTTTCCTGCTCGATATCTTTCCCTTGAGAAGCAACTTTTGAAGTGGTTTCCTTTGACTGAAGTTCGTCGGAAAGCTTTGAATCACTAAGACTGACTTCGTTTGGTTTCATAACTTTGGATAACAATCTAGAGAAACCGAGATCACTAGGATCTTGAGATCCAGAAGCAAGATTGTTTTCTGCAAGCTGTGATGCAGAATTCGAAATTGACTTGGTAGGAAAAGATAGATTCATAGGTTACTCAATGATCAATTCGCCGTACAAATTACCCTGTTTATGAATCCCTTTAATGATGGCAGCAATGTCTTTAGTGGGTACGCTCAAAACATTGAGTGCATCAACCAAGTTTTTTAGTTTTGGTTTAGTCGGGTCATCTTTTGGGCTAACTCCGACGAAACTGCCACCTGGGCCTCCACCGGGAGTTTGAGGAGCTATGGTCAAGCTTCCATAAGAAACTGCGACGGGAGCTATCGTGACATCTTCACCGATGACGATAACGTCATTGCGTTCATTGATGTAAACACGTTTCTGGTTAGCAACATTAACGAGCGGTATACGTTCTATTTGTGAGACGAACTGGACCGGTGTTTCTCGATACTCTTCTGGAATGTTGACCACGATGTGAGTTTGATCGATAGCCGTTGCGATGGCTCGCTGTTTCTTATTTCGGTAATCAGTTGTTCTTCCCGTACCGTTCGCTTCATCCGGATCATCGAAGTGATTAATACGGTCGGCGATGATTTGTGCCGTTGCAAAGGAACTATGTGTCGGATGCAGAACCAACGTAACGCGATTATCCTGAACGAACGGGTTTTTCACCGACTGCTCCATCTTGCAACCGTTAGCGATTCGCCCGGTGGTTGGTATTTTTGGATTGTCGAGCGATATGGGACCATTCGCGATTCCGAAGACGACATCTCCGCGTGGTCCGAGTAAAAGGGTTTGAACGAGATTGCCACCTTCGAGACTTTTCGCGGAAAGGGCACTTATGCTGCAATCAACTTTATCCCCCTGAATCGCACCTTGTGAGGGAATCGTCGCTTGAACTAAAACCATGGCGACATTCTTGGCATTGGTAAGCTCCTTTTCGACAAGTTTACCTTGCATGTCGATAGACGGATTGCCCCCAAGTCTCAATAGAACTTGGCCAAGAGAGCGGCTTGTGGACTTAAAATCACCATCACCGGTTCCCTTAAGCCCTACTACCAGACCAATGCCGTGAATCGTGTTTTCTTCTTGTCCTTGGTAGCGACAGATATCTCCGATTCGCAGGTCGGCTCGTGCTTGCTCTGCGGACCGAACAGTTAGCGCTAAAACAATTAGGCACAAACATTGGTATGGTCTTTTCAAATTCACCAACATTGTTCCTTCCCTCTCTATTTGGATCCGTCTAGCACTCCTGCTATCTTCTCTAATACCGCAGGACAACCGTTGATGGCTAGGCCGTTTTATAGAGAACGGATTTTTTGCGGTGGATTGGGTAGTTTGGTGAAGCAGCACAAGTCTCGTCCATATGGACCGATGCAGAAAGAACGCAATGATTCTTAACTATAACTACATAGAAAAATGCCTGTCATAGATAGCATTTGTTTCTATGCTTTCTGTATGCTTAGGGGTGGTAACTCATGAATTGGACCGAGTCACGACTTACCATCGAAGCGTTATAGAAACCGGACCGTTTCTAAGCCAGCAAACCCTAAAACCTCAGATCTACTACAGCACCATGCAACCAACACCAGAGAACATCATCGTCTTGTACCGCCAGCGGGGAAACGAAATTTATGGCGACGAGAAGGTCACGCAAGCAGAGCACGCAATCCAATCCGCTGTGCTGGCGGAACGACAGGGGGCGAGCGATGAACAAATACTAGCGGCTTTGCTGCATGACATCGGACACATACTTGCCGAGGACAAATTGCCAGCCAGCAACCAAGAGAACTTGGATGACGGTCATGAGAATCGGGCCTATCATTGGCTTTGTGAACACTTTGGAAAAGGGATCGCCGATCCGATACGTCTTCATGTTTCCGCAAAAAGATATTTGTGCACGGTGACTCCTGAGTATTGCGAAACCCTATCGCCAACTTCATACAAAAGCTATCTAGATCAAGGGGGGCCGATGTCGGAGTTGGAACTACAATTGTTTCGCCAAGAACCCTTCTATCAACAAGCCATTGCACTGAGGCGATGGGATGATCAAGCGAAAGACGCTGAAATGGTGATACCTGACATTGCTCACTATGCAGGAAGGCTCCAAGCGGGACTCGACAAAAGTAATTCTTCACGATGAATCAAAGTTCTCGCGTTTCACTTTGGCTAGAGAGGTCGCCGTTTCGACTCAATGCGTGGGCTATGTTCGCCGCATTTGCGACCTATTTCTGCATGTACATGTTTCGAAAACCGTTTACTGCGGCGGGCTACCAAAGTGAAACGATAGCTGATTGGGATCAGAAGAGCGTATTGGTGGGAACACAAGTGCTCGGTTACTTGATCTCCAAGTTGATTGGGGTAAAGGTGATTTCCCAGATGCGTCCCTCTCACCGAGCGGTAGGAATTTTAATTCTCATCGCGATTGCTGAGGGGGCTCTTTTGCTTTTTTCCGTCTTGCCGCACCCATGGCATGTGATTGCGATTGGGCTCAACGGATTACCATTGGGTATGGTTTTTGGTTTGGTACTGGGGTTTCTAGAAGGCCGACGCATGACGGAAGCCCTTACTGCGGGCTTATGCACAAGCTTCATATTGGCGGGTGGATTCTCCAAAACCGTTGGGCAGTATCTGCTTGAATTTTTGCAGAACCAAGCTCAACTGCAAGCATCTGTTGCAGAGAGATGGATGCCATTTTTGGCAGGTGCTTTGTTTATTGTGCCGATATGCATTAGCGTTTGGATGCTTACACAGATTCCTCCTCCCAATATCTCCGACACACAGCAGAGAAGCCAACGCGAGCCCATGACTAGTGCAGACCGCAGGCATATGCTAAGCAAGTATGGCGTTACGTTGCTTTCGATTTCAATTGTTTACTTCGTGGCAACAATTCTGAGAAGCTTGCGCGACGACTTCGCCCCTGAAATACTAGCGGGACTGTCCAACGATGTTCGACCGGGCGATTTTACGACGATTGAGTTGCAAGTTGCGTTAGTGGTCTTGATGGTCAACGCTTCCTCCGTGTGGATACGTAGCAATCTTAATGCTCTTTATGCTTCGTTTTTTGTATCTGCCTCTGGCTTTGCAATCATCCTTTTTGCGTTGCTGCTCCAAAGGCAAATGGGATTCAGTCCTATTATGTTCATGACACTGCTGGGGGCTGGGCTTTATCTGCCATATGTCGCGATACATACGACTGTTTTTGAAAGACTCATTGCGTTAACAAGAGATCGAGGCAATATCGGGTTTTTAATGTACGTCGTCGACTCGATTGGCTACATAGGGTATGTAGGCGTCATGTTTTTTCGAACTGGGGCTGCAGCTCAAGGTGGAGTTAATCCTGAATCATTTCTAGATCAATTCCTTCGCTTTTGCTGGTGGGGTTCGATTATAAGTCTCGTTTTCGTTCTAATCGCGTCGATTTTTGTCGGGAGGCTCAGTCAGAGCCATAACGAATCAAGCGGTTCGGTCAGCACGTGAACGGGCGGTTCCGAACGCAGAGACAAAGCCTAGGAACAGCCACAACAGATCGCTTGCCGCAAAGACTTTTTGCACGCTGCCCATAAGGCTACCGTCGCCAATCTCTTCTTTCAGTTCGTCTGACGCAATCCATTCTGGATTCGTGGAATCGGGGTCCCATCCAGCATGTCGAGTTTTGGAGTCTGCGATTTTTTGATCAATCTCTTCTGTAGTGCTCGCAATCCACAACGGATTGACGATTTCTCTTAACTTCAATTCCTTTTCGATGAATTCATCAGTCCCTAGATTTACAAAAAAATCGCTAGAGAAATCGCTTTGAGTTACAGACTGCACTCGGTTTGATGCATGCGAACGAAGCTCAGCAGGCAACTCTTCCTTAGCGAGTAGTTCATCAACAATAACGACAAAAGCGGTTTCGTCAGGAACAAAGGACGGATCTTTAGCTGCCGCCTCTTTAGCAAGGTTTTTCATACCTTGTAAATCAAGATTTTTGAGCTTCGCGCGAACAAGAGTTTTAAGCGTATCAGACCGAAGATCCAGAACCTCGCTGGGCGTGTCAGCTAAGTAACTATCCGATGCGTCACTGGAATGGAGAAGATAATCAGCAGTGCGAACCTCGTGAGAGGCTTGTTTTGCCAGATCCTCGTCAAGCTTTCCGGGTTCCTTTAGAAAGAGTATCTTGGCAGCTGTTGCATAACTAGGGTCAACAATCCAGTCAGGATGTCGCTTTCGAGCGTTATCGATCCAGAGTTCCTTTTGCTCTTTGGTCGCGTTAGCCATAGCCATGCGGACTTCTTTCCGAAACTCCGACATGGATCTGCCCATCGTTTCAGGGTCTCCATTTAGTCCACCGATTTCACGACCGTTAACAACTAAGCTTGCGGCATCACTATCCTCAAAATAATCCTTGTTAAAGGTCTCGGCCAACTTGATCTTTTCGGCTTGGTAGTTGTTGTCTGCAAGTTGCTGATCAACATACGCGTGCTCGAATTTATTGGAGACTATCAGATTTTGAAAATCCTCAACAAGATTCACGCCAATCGATGCGATCATTAAGAAGGCGACCATGACGAATTTTGACGCAAGAATCGAAAATCCTGCGACGCAGGCAACGAGAGAGCAATAGATCGCGGAAGGATTCTTGGCGATCGACCCGGCCACCAAACCAATCAATGCACCGATGCCCCACGCCAAGATCCCGATTTCAACTTGAAAAAAGATGACCACCGCGAGCCATGCGACAGCGCACACGCCGCCGACAAACGTGGCGGCGACAAGCCCTAAGAATGAACGTCCAAAAGAAGGCTGAGTAGCAGTGGCGTTGTTAGACAGGGGTGGGCGTTGTTCGGCGTAGTCGTTGCTCGGAAACTCCGAAGGAATCGATTTGGTCAGATTTGCTTGGTCGGTTACGTTCCGTGACAAAGGAGCAAAATACGGAGCCGTATGCTGCAACTCTTCTGACGCACCTGATTCATCCGAATCCGATTCCTCGGTAGCGACAGGCACGGATACAACCGCACCACAGCCAGGACACTTTGCTTGTTGCCCTGCGTATTCAGAGGAAACGGCGAGTTGAGTGCTACAATAGGGACAAGGAAAGTGTATCTTTTCCGACATCGCAGGAAACACCTAGGCAGCTAGAAGAATGAGGAGTGACCCCCAAGAGTCTACCCGATCCCAGATCTCCTCACAGCGCTTCGCAATATAAATTCTTCTTCGTCAAACTACCAAAACGCGAACCGCCTTCGACGCAAGATGTGAGGGTTCAAAACAAGACTCTGAGGATATGCCCAGAGCCACTTCGGAATCTATGGATTCGTTCGCATTGGAGGGAGGATTTTCAAAGTGCCGAGGCCGCCATCGACCCCCAGAATTTGTCCTGTAATCCAAGAGTTCTCCTTAGAAGCCAGAAACAAGATCGCCTCTGCAACGTCGCTTGGTTCGCCAAATCGTTGGAGCGGATGGAGAGACAATGAGGCTTCGGCACTCCTTTCATTCTTCCAGATTCGTTCTGTGAGCGGAGTTTTAACGAGTCCTGGAGCAACGGCATTGATGCGTATTTTTTTGGCCGCATAGGTGGCTGCAGCAGACAATACTAACCCCTCGATCCCGGACTTGGCTGCTGCGATAGCTTCATGGTTTTGCATGCCGATGCTTGCCGCTGCGGAGCTTAGCAAAACGACGGACCCGCCGTTGGACTGCATTCTGGGAACGGCTGCTCTGACGACCCCAGCGGCTGTGGTCAAATTGGTTCTGATCGTGTCTTCCCAGTCTTTTTGGGAGGTCAAATGCAGAGGCTTGAGCAAGACCGATCCAGCCAAATTTATGGCACAATCCAATCCGCCAAGAACACCTTCGGCTGTGGAGAAATGCTGGTCTAACTGATTCCAATCTCCCGCGTCACACGCCGCGTATCCCCAGCCAAACACCTCCGCGACTGACCTGAGGCTATCTACGTTTCTACCCATTAGAAACGCCTCGCCCCCCAGGGCAGCGATTTTTTCACACAGCGAGCGACCGATGCCGCCGGCAGCCCCAATGATTATTGCCTTCATAGCCACTATTTTCTTTTGTAAATCACCTAAACCTACCCAACACAATCGTGACTGCATCTCGTCGAAATCGATCGGCTGTGCTGGCCTACGATAGGAAAGCGGCAAGACCCTCAAGGTCTCGGCACACTGCCAAAACACTAGGGCTCGCACTTATTTTCTGGTTTTTCGCTCAAAACTCGTCACATAATCCGTAAGTCCGCTACTTTGGCTTGACACGGCCCGACGAACATGCCAGACTTGATCGTACGTAGTTGGAACTCAGTGCATGTTAGACTGATTGAGTCCGGCGACGGTTGTCGGGTTGAAATCAGTGCATTTCGCAGTCCCCGCCAACACTTCGCGGTTTCTTCGTGGAAAAGATTACTCCAATAAGGTTTCTTGATCCTTTTGGTTGGCTAGCTCCCGGAGTTTGGTTCCCTCGCTGTGATTGTTGTCAGCGGTTCCAGGGTTCTGTTCGCGAAACGCAGTTTTGAAGTGCTGAGGATAGAGAGCATTGCTCTCGTTAACGCAGTGTCTGCCCGATCGCTGCTCACTGAGGTGCTTTTCGGTATGGCGGTTTTCCGTCCCCATGGTTTTTACTACATGTCGTTGAATTTTGATGTGGAGTAGCCTGAGCGACTGTTGGTCGATCAAGCGTTCTCCCACCAAGATTTTAGTTCTCCCTCACTGGTAGATTCACAATCCCAGTTCCTTTCTTTTTCGGATTTGGTGTATGCCCAAGAAAAAGCGATTTCGTTCCCGACTTCACGATGATGGTTTAGGAGCGTCGACCGGCCCGCGACCTCGAGTTCGACGCCCTCGAAGGCGACGTGGACCTGGTTATCAACAGGCTTTTCAAGGGGACGATAATGCTCCTGCAGAAAACGTTGGCGAAGATGGCGAGCCCCTAGTTGAGGGCGAAGAAGGTGCCGAAGGACAATCAACTTCCCAACCCAAAGAACCCGTCGAAGAGCCAGGCCAAGAGTTCTTTGGAATGCTGGAAATGCATCCAAACGGCTACGGTTTCCTCCGATCACCAGAAAACAATTACTCCCGCGAACGAACCGATCCGTTTGTGCCGGGTACGATGATCGAAAAATTCCGGCTGCGACAAGGGCTCAAGATTCGAGCCATCATGCAGCAAACGCGGCGGTCTCAAGGCCCCCGAGTCAAAGAAATTCTCGACATCGAAGGGCTTAAGCCTGAAGAATACATCAATATCAAGCCGTTCGATACGCTGACCCCAATCAACCCAGAGCGTTGGCTGAAGCTCGAAATCGGAACCCAGCCAATCACGAACCGGGTAATCGATTTGTTGGCACCGCTTGGACGAGGCCAACGAGCTTTGATCGTTGCTCCACCTCGATCGGGCAAAACGATTATGCTCCAGCATATCTCCAAAGGGATCGCCAGAAACTATCCCGAGGTCGAATTGATCGTCCTTTTGATCGATGAACGACCTGAGGAAGTAACCGATATGCGTCGGAACGTAGAGCGTGGCGAAGTCATCGCTAGCAGCTTGGACGAAGACGTTGAATCACACGTTCGCCTCAGCCAGTTGGTCGTCGATCGATGTCGTCGATTGGCCGAAATGGGCAAAGACGTGTTCTTGCTCATGGACTCCATCACGAGATTAGCTCGCGCGTTCAATAAGTATGTAGGCAACAACGGTCCGACGATGACGGGCGGCGTGAACATCAAAGCGATGGATATCCCCAAGAAGCTCTTCGCGACGGCTCGCGCTTTCGAGCACGGCGGTTCTCTTACGATTGTTGGTACAGCCCTTGTCGATACCGGCTCTCGAATGGATGAACTCATTTTCCAAGAGTTCAAGGGTACCGGGAATATGGAGTTGGTTCTCGATCGCAAACTGGCCGACCGTCGCGTTTGGCCCGCGATTGACATCTCCCAATCCGGTACACGTCGTGAAGAGCTGCTTCACGATGCCGAAACTTATCATGCGGTAACAATGATTCGAAGAACCCTCAATTCCATGCATCCTGTCGAAGCTATGGAGCAGCTTACCAAGCAGCTGTCCCGTTTCGCCAGCAACGCAGAGTTCTTAAAGCTCATTGCCAATGCCAAGATGATGGACTAGCGAATCGGTCGATGGAAGATCATTCGTTTCCACCAAAAACTCGCATAAAATCTAGGCTCGATTTCGATCGAGCCTTTCGCGAGGGAATCGTAGTTGCAGATGACGTGCTCGTATTGCACGTCACCTACAGAAAGCTCCACGAGGTCGGCATAACAAAAGACGAAGCCGACACATCTAATGCAGAACCATTGCGTTCTAATGCAGAACCACTGCGTCGCGGCTTACCCCCTGCTCTCTCTGACCAAGCTCGACTAGGGCTAAGCATATCGAAACGGGTTGGAAACGCACCCACTCGCAACCGCTGGAAGCGACTCATTCGAGAAGTCTTTCGCAAAAACAGGCACAGTTTTCCTCCTGTTGATATCGTCGCACGGCCCAAGAAAGGTGCTACTGCTGACTATAGGGCTATATGGGTATCGCTCCCCATTTTGGTTTCCAGAGCATTGCGGAAATTAGCTCACAACCAAAACTAAACATACCACTCCACCACCCGCTTGCTGTACGAGTCGAGTTGATTTCGATCTGGGATCATGTAGCGAATCCCAAAAGAATCCACCACCAAGACTGCTTGATCGCTTAATCGCCTTACGTCTTTTTCATCATTAAGTATGAAACTGGTAGCACCGCGATCCGTCTCAACTTTCCATTCACATGGCTCTGAGTTACCAGACACCCAGACGATTCGCTTCAGAATCGGAACAAACTCTCGCTTTTCCAACTCTTGTTCTAGAATCGTTCGCTGCGCTGGCTCGAGCAACTCAAGCCCTTCAATACAGTAAATCTCTCGTCCTGAAGCATCGAGAATTGCGATCCAGCCTTCAGGTCGAGACAATGGAAAGAGCCGAATGGGACGTACGTTTTCCACGCGCGCTGAACCACGACCAAGCATAGTCACCTGCCCCAGTGAGTCGAGTTCGAAGCGGATCAATTTTGGTTCGCTCCACGATTCTGGATCGCAATTTGGTTTGTCGAGTTCGATATTTTTCATAGGGTGGATCCGGCAAAATTGGATTGGTCGATGCTACTAATCGAATCGTTATTGTAGAACTGCTAGCTGGGCTTGATGGAGTTTTGCGTAAGCACCATCTCTCGCGAGTAGTTCATCGTGCTTTCCTATCTCTACTACCACTCCTTTATCCATCACGACAATGCGGTCGGCATGTCGAAGCGTGCTCAGCCTGTGAGCGATGGCAATCGTGGTTCGACCTTTGACCAAATTGTCGAGAGCTGCCTGGATCTCTCGTTCCGTTTCATTATCGACGGCCGAGGTGGCTTCATCGAGAATCAAAAGCCTAGGGTCGGTTAAAATTGCGCGAGCGATTGATATTCGCTGTCGCTCCCCACCAGATAAACCTTGGCCTCGCTCCCCAACTATCGAGTCATATCCGTCCGGTAGCCGGCTAATAAAGGCGTGTGCGTTGGCCGCTTTTGCGGCTGCAATGATATCCCTCGGGGATGCATCGGGCCGCCCGTAAGCGATGTTTTCTGCGATGGTCCCAAAGAAAAGATAAGGCTCTTGTAACACAATGCCTACGTTACTCCGGTAACTCTCGATGGGGAACTGGCGGATATCATGGCCATCAACCAAAATGGCTCCCTCGGTCACGTCGTAAAATCGGCAAACCAAATTAACAAGCGTACTTTTACCAGAGCCGCTCGAGCCCACCAATCCAATGAGCTCACCTGCACGTATCTTCAAATCGATTCCCGATATAACTTCGCGGTTGTCATAGCGAAATCGAATTCCGCGAAGCTCCAGATCCCCTCTCAAACGTCCCGGATCAATTGGATTCTGCGAATCCATAACGCTTGGAGTTCGATCAAGAATTTCGAATACTCGGAATGTGGCTGCAGCTGCACGCTGCGTATCGGCAAGCATTCGGCTCATTGAATCGAGTCGAATGTAGAACCGACTGATGTAAGTGATAAAGAGTGTCAGCTTTCCAACAGTGATGGTTTGATGTGCGACAAGCCACGCACCGTAAGCCCAAATAAGCAACAATCCAACTTCCGTCAAAACTGTGACTGTCGGCCCAAAAAACGACCACAGTTTATTTATGCGAACGTTGGAATCGAGAACATGTTTATTCGCATTTTCGAATCGCACCACTTCACGTCGTTCTTGCGCGAACGCCTTCACCACACGAACTCCTGGTATGGCGTCGGTAAGAACGCTTACCATGGATTCCCATGCATGCCCCGATCTTGCGAATCCATGTCGCAAACGCACTCTAACCAAATGGGTCATCCAGGCTATGATCGGGAAGGGCAGAAGCGCGACCAAGGCCAACCAGGGATCTAACTGAAAGAGAATGATCGACGTCAAAATAATCATCAATACATCCGTCACAAAGTCGAGCAGATGCTGACTTAAGAAGCTGCATATCCTATCCGAGTCACTGCTGATTCGAGAAACCAAATCGCCCGTACGCTTTGCACCATAGAAGTCTAAAGATAGCTTCTGCAAATGCTTGTAGGTCTCGTTGCGAAGATCACCGCTAACCTGTTCGCTGAGCAAGCTCATCACATACGTTCGAGCCCACCCGAGCAACCAAGCAAGCAGTGCTGAACCTATGAGCCCAATCAAATAGGGCGACAGGTCTTGAAAGTAACGAGAAACGGTCAGCTCTGTATCAAGATTTTGCCATGGGATCAAAACGTTATCGATCAATGGCATCGTCAAATAGGGCCAGATTAGCCCTGCCGCAGTAGCCACCAACGTAAGAGCTATGCCGGAGAAAGCTAACCCCAACCTCCCCTTTGTGAATCGGGTTAGCCGCAACAGGCTCTTCGTCGCCGCTGGTGCAGCGACTGGCCCCTCAGCATCCATGGTTGGAATCGATTCTTCACAGGACTGGTCTTGAGCTATGGAATTTGCCAAGACCATTATGCGAGAGACATCGGCAGCCTTGGCTGCGGTAAACGCCCACTCCGCAACTAACCCATCGTTGCCGAGCAGTTTTAGGCTACCCAACCCAGAAAACACGGAGGAACGGAGGGCGAACGTAGAATGCAATTCCCAATCACGCGTCTTTTTCCCGTTTCGAATCTCCAGGAGACGGCGTCCCGTAAGGACCAAAAGTAGTTTGTCGAATTGACGGTCCTGGTTAATGTCCAGCGCAACTTGAAAGAGAATCCGTTCCCCTTCTGGCAGCCCAGCTTGCCAAGTCGCCGCCCAGGAGTCACCTCGTCCAAGATCTTTGGCGGCATGGGTTGCGTTCTGAGCATTCATGGTAAAAGAAGAAGCCGCAATACAGATTAGGAATTGGAATTTCGGTTGTTTTTCCGACAAGATACCAAAAACATCCAGGTTTTTGGCGTTTCGGAATGCTACCCCACATCTCGGCGAATGCTAGACCATCCGCCGGGTTCTTTCGCATTGAGTGACGGAAAACCACGCCCAATCGATACAACCGATGCCACGAAATTCTTTGTTGCTCCCCTATAGCTTTCCACGATTTGGCATCGATAATTAAGGGAAGTGTCCCGCATTTACGGGTTAAACATTCCGAGGTCGTCTACGGCGCGATTGTTACGATCGATTCGCTAGAGTTTCTCAGGATGCCCTGGGTGCATAGTTACGAGTGTCGCATTACTGTATATCACCAGCGCAATTAGTGACTAACCATGTGGGATTCCGAAATCCATTCCCCCCCCCTCCCCAGAAGCATAAATGCTCCTCTCACGAATTTGCCAATGCAAGCATTGTCGCGTACTTGGTTTGATTCGCCGGTTTAATCAATGAAACTTGATTATTAACTCGACCGTTCGAAAATACACCGTCGCCCTGAATCAATCTTCTTACATCTGAAATGTCAACCGAAAATACTTCTTCGCCACTAACCATTCGCAAGGTTAGTGTTTTGCGAGGCCCGAATGTGTGGGCAAATTACCCCGTCATTGAAGCGATTGTCGATCTCGCTGATCTTAAGGACACCTCATCTGAGATGATTCCTGGGTTCAACGACCGCCTGATGTCTTGGTTCCCGACGATGATTGAACATCGGTGCAGTATCGGTGAACGGGGTGGGTTCTTCGAACGACTGCGCCGCGGCACGTATATGGCTCACATTTTAGAGCACGTTGTTATCGAGCTACAGACGCTTGCAGGAAACGAAGTCGGCTTTGGGCGAGCTCGCGAACTCGACGAAGAAGGCGTATATCGTGTAGCGTTCGCGTACCACGATGAAAATGTTGGCCTCGCAGCTTTGGAAGCTGGCAAACGTGTCGTATTGGCCGCGGTTCACGATACACCAATCGATATTGCTACGGAAGTCGCTCACTTGAAGAGCTTGGTCCATGAACATTGCTTGGGCCCTAGCACCCTCGGAATTGTCAAAGCGGCTAAGGAAAAGGGAATTCCGCATTACAGACTTAACGAAGGGAGTTTAGTCCAATTGGGTTATGGCTCTCGTCAACGAAAGATATGGACAGCAGAGACAGACCGTACCAGCGCCATTGGAGAGGCCATTGCGCAGGATAAAGAGCTAACACGACGTCTACTCTACTCCTCCGGGATTCCTGTACCCGAGGGATATGTTGTCACCACCAAGGAAGAGGCTTGGGAAAAGGCGTTGGAAATTGGCGTACCTGTGGTAGTAAAACCTCAGTGCGGGAACCATGGCCGTGGTGTTTCAACTAACCTGATCACCCAACAAGAAGTCGAACTCGCATTTGAAAATGCTGAAAAGGAAGAGCCAACAATCATCGTCGAAAAATTCTTCGAGGGTGATGACTATCGAATGCTAGTCATCGGTAATCAACTCGTTGCGGTAGCACGGCGTGAACCACCTAAGGTGATCGGAGACGGTGTCTCCTCAATAAGCCAATTGGTTCACATCGTCAATCAAGATCCGCTGCGAAGTGATGGACACTCTACGGTGATGAGCCACATTCCGCTCGATGATGTTTCCAAAGCAGTCTTGGCTCAACAGGGGCTAACTGTCGACGATGTTCCCGACGTGAATCAAGTCGTATATATCCGACGCAATGCAAATCTTAGCAGTGGCGGAACGGCCTGCGATGTAACCGATTTAGTTCATCCGCAGGTAGCTGCTCGCGTCATTGAGGCAGCACAGGTGGTTGGACTCGACATTGCTGGCATTGATGTCGTCGCAAAGGATATTTCCGTTCCTCTAGAGTCTCAAAACGCTGGGATCGTAGAGGTCAATGCTGGCCCTGGCTTGCGAATGCACATCCAGCCAAGCGAAGGGAAGGGAAGACCTGTTTGCGAAGCGATCGTCGATATGCTGTTTCCCTCTGGCAACAACGGACGTATTCCTATTGTCGCGATAACTGGTGTGAATGGGAAAACAACCACAACGAGGCTGATAGCTCACATATTCCATTTGTCCGGGAAACGAATCGGTATGACGAGTACCGATGGAGTTTATTTTAATGGACGTCGCGTTGATGACGGCGATTGCAGTGGACCAAAGAGTGCCAAACGAGTGCTTATGAACCCGAATATCGACGCGGCCGTTCTAGAAACGGCACGTGGAGGCATTATTCGCGAGGGGCTCGCTTTTGACAAATGCGATGTCGCAGTCGTAACTAACATCGGAGAAGGGGACCATCTCGGACTAAATGGCATCAACACAATTGAACAACTTGCCAAAGTCAAACGCTGCATCGTAGATGTCGTCGATCCGAACGGCTACGCCGTTCTCAATGCCGAGGACCCTCTGGTGGTCGACATGGCCAAGTACTGCAAAGGCAATGTACTCTTTTTTGCCCAAGATCCCGATCACCCTATCATTACAGAACACCGTCAAAAAGGTGGCCGTGTGATTTTCACTCGGGACAATACCGTCGTGTCCGCCCAGGGA
The DNA here is from genome assembly GCA_046344995.1 of Pirellula sp. Taxonomy (GTDB): domain Bacteria; phylum Planctomycetota; class Planctomycetia; order Pirellulales; family Pirellulaceae; genus JBKCUI01. Next base: position 47,911 of record JBKDKR010000006.1, on the reverse strand, counting down.
CAGAATGAAATCGTAATTCTGCCGCTTGAACGAATTCCGATGACTCACGGGGGTAAGATACGATTCCAAGTTGAAAATGCGATGGCCGCGTTGGGGGCTGCTCTCGTCCAAGGAATACCGGTCGAACTTATCCGGGCTGGGCTGGAATCCTTTAACTCTAATTCCGCTGCTTCACCGGGACGATTCAACATTGTCCAATACAATCAATGTACCCTCATAATTGACTATGGGCACAACTCTTCTGCCCTAAAGAGTTTGCTATCAGCTCTTTCCAACTTTCCTAACTCGCGACGATCCGCCGTTTACTCGGCTGCTGGCGACCGCCAAGACGGGGATATGATTCGTCAAGGACAGATGCTCGGTCACCATTTCGATCGGGTCATCCTCTACGAGGGGAGTTATTGTCGCGGTAGAAAGCCGGGTGACATTGTGCAACTCTTTAGGGAAGGACTGGCATTAGGTGCGAGAGTTCGCGACACCTCTTGGTTTTCGTCATGGCAAGAGAGCGTGCAGCATGCTCTCGATTCCGCAAAGCCAGACGAACTCATACTCATACAAGCGGATGTCGTTGACGAAACGGTTGATTTCTTTAGCCGACTTCCAATCACCGATATGTCAGAATCGAAAAGCTTGCCTAAAGTTGAGTCAGCATCCAATGCTGTCGAGAATGAACGCAGCTCAAAGCTGGTTACTTAATTGCCGGACTGTCCAACATCAATCGTTCGATCAATTAAGGAACGGATGTTCGAGGAACGCCGCCTATGCCTCGAATTTTCCCTCGCGGTGCGATTCCTTGGACTTTGATTGGAATATCCATCGTATGCTCGGATACATTTCCTGCAGCATCAATGGCTTTGACCTTTAGAAATATCTCTGGTGGCAAGTTGGGATTGGCAGCCCAAGCATATTTACCAGAGTTCGTAAGCCCACTCGTGATTTCTTGCCATGGCCCATCGCTCGTCGGTGCGTAATACAACGATATCGGACGTTCGCCAAAGTCGGGATCTATCGCAAGATATTCGATGATCAATGAACCAGCTTCCGGTCCTCTCCCATAAAGTGCACTTTGAATTCTCACTTTAGGAGACACCGTATCTACTTTAACCCATGCATCCGCATCGTCGCCATTCTTTGGCCTATTCTGGGCCAGTCCATTGTTTCCTACAATCACCATCCTAAATCCAAAGAGTCCATCCGCTTCAACTTCGATATCAAATGGTGTGGTTCGATCTGGATCGTCCCCCCAATAATCCCATGTCTTGCCGGCATCGGAAGTACCCCAAAGTTCTACCGTACGTACAGGAACGCCAAGATCATTTTCAATACCGTACTCTAAACTGAACGCCCTCGATCCAGAGAAGAGTGGTTGCGACGAAAGTTCAACTGGTGCGCCAAATGACGGCAACGAGAGAGTGTCCGATGAGGGACTAATTTTCAATTCGTTTGAGAGAGGCAATGGAGGATTCTGTTGCGTGTCGAATAGCTGTGAACCATCTATTGTTCTCCTGCCGACTTCAGCAACCCGAGTAGACGATGTTTCGCCGTTGGAACGCGAGTTCATGGCGAGAATTTCTTCGTCGGATAAAGCTCGAATCGGTGAGTTCTCTTTATTGTCTTTCGAACCGCCGAGAAAGGCGTTTTTAGTCGAATTTGGGTTGCCAGAGCCAACTTCTGGTGCTGGCGGTCCAATCTCCATCGATTGTGAACCATCCCTTTTGCTCACTGGGAGCCCAAACTCAGGAATTCCTCTGGAATCGATCGTACTGCTCTTTTCGGATTTCAGCGCAGGAGCGATGGCTCGAGCAGCTGCTTCCTGGCGTTGCTGATTCAGCAACTGTTCGATTAACTTTTGTTGATTCTCGATCAGTTGCCGTTGAGCCTCAATCGAACCGGTGCTCGAAAGGTTCGGTGCAACATTATGTTGTCCTAAGATCTGCACCTTGGGAAGACCTTCAGGAGACACCGCAGCGCCTGAGCCAATAGCGGGACTGTTGTTAACTTGGCTCGGAGCTTGATTGCGATTTGGCTGACTGGCAAACTGAATACCGCTGCGGCCTGCAGCCGTTTTGGGAATGTCAGGAGTTCTCGTGACTTCGAACGCATTACCCGCCTTATCTCGCCCTGACAATCGAACCACGATTTGTCTAGTGGTGGGAGGTATCGTCCACGTACCTGAGCCCAGCCAGTCCTCCGTCTTTTTGTTTTGGTCCAACTCTATGGAAATAGGTTGCCACTCTTGCAATTCCTCGGTCTGGTAATCCAGCTTGATCGAGTCCTTGTCTAAATTGGTTTCGACAATCTGTATTCTTGCATTTAGATCACCATAGGTATCCATATCGATCGCCAGTTTTGCGATCGGCTTTTCCGTATCTACGCATATTCGTAGTGGATCTCCCGGATTATTGAAAGTACGACCGGAATCATCCACCATTTTTAGACGAAATATGTAGTCCCCATTTTTGGGAGAACGAAACCGAAATTGTCTCGTACGAACGTCACCTTTTGAGACAACATACCAGGTAGCTCCGAGATCGTCTGACGCTTCTAGGATGACCTCTCGTGGTGGCGTGCCATTCGAATCAACTTGAAATGGAATGATAAACTCAGGACGAGACCAGAAAATCACATCCGCCTGAGAAAAAGCCAGTGAGGGTTCATTCCAAACCACGGCAAGCCCGACAAGAGCGATCAGGATTCGTCGTGAACGTGTTCGATTTTCATGGCTCGCGCGGAGTGTTGGTTTTGAGCAATGCATAGAATCGGGTTCGATCAGGAGAATCGGATGACGTTCATGTAAACTAAGGTGCTGCTAGGTAGCGTCCTTATCGTAATTGCGATGCGTTCGGTTGCTCTGCGACTCGCTCGGACGACATACCACGATGGAGCAACTCCGAGTAATGAGATTCCATCTGTTGAAACTCAATGCAATTTTGCTGGTTCGCAAAGAGAAACACCTTGCCAGTAGTCGGCTGAAAGGACCCAAATTCGCATCGTCCATCGATTAACTGCCCCGTTTTTACGAAGTGAATCAAATCGTAGCTGCTAAGCGCAGGAGCAAACTCATCTGGAGCAGATAGGAAAGTTCTTCTGGCAGCTTCGGAAGCACACAGGTAAACGCGTCCTCGGTGCCTAACTGCGAATTCAGGTTTCCCGTCCACCCAGCAGTCCGGTGACTTGGACCGAACCGCCATTACCAACGTTACGGGACAGAAGCCATCCAGACCGTTCGCAGCTAGTGGTGCATTTGGCTCACGTTGTTGCTCAGATGCATAAGCTGAGGGCGGTGCTGCTGAAATGGCGTTATTTATAACCGCAACATTGGGCGGATGGTTTACTGCGACGGCACCGCCTGCATCGAGAGTTGCGGCTATCGGTTGCACGGGGACGGGACGATTCGCGACTGGCAGTCTTGGATTAGGTCCCGATCCGTTCGGCATTGTCGGCTGCTGGGCTTTATTGACAGAATCTACCGAAACCGGTAAGGCCTCAGACCCACGACCAGTTGGATCTGCTGCAGCGGCGAATTGTTGAGTGACTGGATTGTTGTGGGGTGCCGGATAAACAGGTGCTAGCGAATTCTGTGCGGGTGGCACGACAAGCGGATTTTCTGCAATGTAAGGATTGTCGATCCGACGTTGTTTTGTGTTGGTTGGCGACTGCTTCGTTGTTGGAGGTGGCCCTGCAAGTCGGCTCTGTGTAACCACGGGGTGAACTGTCGGACCTGTCAGCGACGGATCGATTGATGACTGGCCTGATTGCATGATTTGGGTGGATGTTCTCTTCGCGACCCGACGCTCCTCGGATTTACGAGCAGCCATTTGCTCTACATTCCAATCGGCGCATTGCAACGCAACTCTATCAACAAGCTGTGCGTAAACGGCGGAATCTTGAGGGCTCGTCGTTCGATATAGCTCTTTACCTGTAGGAGTTAGGTACACATCCGTTGGCCAACTAGTAATTCGATATCGTTCACGCAATTCCCGTTGTCGATCGCCATTGATTTTGATGGCAACCATTTGCTTATTGATTTTGTCTACCAACTGAGGATCTTTGTATGCGCGTTTCTCCAGCATTTTGCATGGAGGGCAACTGTCACCGTAGAAGTGAAGCATCAATGGAAGTTGATTGGTAGTCGCATGTTGAACACCAGCTTCAAAGCTATCGAACCACCGAATCGAAGAATCATCTGCTATCGATTGCGGACTCAACCAAAGTAGGATTCCGTAGAGAACAAGAATTGAATGGAATCCAGACTTAAGCATTTTTTTCTCGCAACGATTTTAGGAGCGTATGGGGCACGGCGAAAACGCACAAGGTTTCGCATCGGTGCATTGCGGTTGTGAAATTGAGCCGAATTTGCCAGTTCTTCCGTTTTTGATTGTTGCGCTATGTCATCACCTTAGATAGCGTTTTTTGTTTCGAAAAATGCTCTATTGACGTGAGTAGAGGAGACGGGCTATTTCCCTTGTTTGAGGGAAAGTGACAGACCCAATCACTACTTAGGAAACGGATTTCAAACAAATGAAGAAACAACTTTTGGCCTCATTGGCCCTATCGACCATTTTTTACGTAGGATGCGGCGGCGGAGATAAGCCAGTAGCCGATGCGCCTCCTCAAGTGCCATCGGACGCAACACCGCAAATGGTCTCGAACGGTGGCGCCGCTCCATCAGCAGTGAATTCGGCCGTGGTTACGCCAACCGAACCCAAGGAAATCGTTCGAATCTTTTTGGAAGCCATGAGAAAGGGTGATGGCCAGCAACTATCTGCCCTTTTTACCGAAGCGGCGAGAAAAGAAATCGAACGTCAGGGGCTCCCCATCGATCCGACTGGATCGGCACAAGCCACCTTCACAATCGACGAAGTAACAGCGCAGGGAGAGGAGATTTTGGTCTCCTCAACTTGGTTGGAACCAGAGGTTGATGGACAACCACCACAAAAAATGGAAGTTGTTTGGATTCTTTACAAAGATGTCCCGGGTTGGCGAATTGCCGGTATGGCCGTTGCGACCGGCCCAACCGAAAACGATGTCGAGATCGTCAACTTTGAGAATCTTGACGAACCCACCATGGAACAACCAGCCCCTCCTCAAGAACGAGTGGCGAACCTACCAAATGGAACAACCGCAGGTGGATTGCCTGCAGGTGGTGGATTGCCAGGTACTCCGGGAGCTGGAAGCTTGCCCCCAGGAGGTCTGCCCGCCAGCGGGGGATCTGGTACTCTGCCAAAGCTTCCGCAGCTGCCTGGAAACGGATTGCCACCATCCGGCGGACTCCCTCCATCGGGTGGCTTACCACCTGCGGGCGGACTTCCACCAGCAAATTTCTAACAGTAAATCATTTTCTCAAAGAAAAACTGGGTGAGAACTTCGCGTCTGCCGACGAGTAGCACCTGTAAAAAGAATCGAGCCCGCCTCTTTTGGCGGGCTCTTTTGATTGAGCCATCTTTCGAAAGAACTGAACGGATCTAGGCACAGAAGATTGATTGAAGCCGGTTTTAATTGGTATTCCACTCCGGGTCATTTTTTCTGGGGATAAAGCCTTTGGCCTTCATCAGATGTTCCTTTTTGCTAGAATCCCACACGAACCTCGGGACATTTAACGGAGTCTCGGGGATATTGAAACCATTCTTATCCTTTGAATTTTAATAAGCAGCTGAGGGGAGCACCCTGTTATGGCATCTATTGAGGAACGAGTCATCGATATCGTCGCGGAGCAATTGGGCGTTGAAAAAGACAAGATTACCCGCGATACCCACTTCGTTAACGATCTGGGCGCCGATTCGTTAGACACCGTGGAATTGGTAATGGAACTCGAAGAAGAGTTCGACATTAGCATTCCCGAAGACGCTGCAGAAAAAATTCAGCGAGTAGGCGAGGCTGTCGACTACATCGAAAAGCAACAAGCTTAGCTAAGTTGCCCACGACAAACGTAGCGGCCCGCAAGCAATACGGGCCTGAAACATAGCGGGCCAGTAATGAACGCTTCGTCGCGTCGCTGGCAGACAATGTAGAGCGGAAAAGCGATGAGACGACGTGTCGTAGTTACTGGTTTAGGTTGCGTGACTCCTCTTTCTTCGGACGTCAGCGGTCTTTGGAATGGTATTATTGATGGAAAGAGCGGGATCCACCCTCTCTCGATTCTCGATACCACCAATCAAAAGGTTAAGTTTGGCGGAGACGTCCAAAACTTCGAGCCTGGACCCACGGTCGACGCAAAGGAAGCAAAGAGGCTGGATCGCTTCACGCTTTTCGCAATGTACGCCGGCTACTACGCAGTCAAAGATTCCGGTCTGGACTTCTCAAAAGAAGACCCATTCAAATGCGGCGCGATTCTCGGATCGGGTATCGGCGGTCTCAATGAGATCGAGGAACAAATGTTCCGCCTCTTCAGCAAAGGCCCGGATCGAGTAAGTCCTTTTACCATCCCAAAAATGATGCTGAATGCAGCAGGCGGGAATCTTGCTATCCAATACGGGTTGCAAGGCCCCAATTTCGCAGTCGCTACCGCATGCGCAAGCAGTAACAACGCGATGGGTGACGCTCTCAAAGCAATTCAATACGAAGAAGCCGATGTCATGATCACCGGTGGAACCGAGGCGGCCATCACCGCCATGGGTGTCGCTGGTTTCGCTAACATGAAGGCTCTCTCAACTCGAAACGATGCTCCGGAAAAAGCCAGCCGACCCTTTGATGCTGATCGCGACGGATTTGTTCTCAGCGAGGGCTGTGGGGTATTGGTCTTTGAGGAATATGAACACGCACGCCGCCGCGGTGCTAGAATCTACGCTGAAATCCTCGGATACGGCGGGTCCTGTGACGCAGGGCATATCACCGCTCCTGACGAACAAGGTCGTGGAGCCAGCCGAGCAATGACCAACGCTCTCCGTGATGCCAAACTCTCGGCAGATCAAATTAGTTACATCAACGCTCACGGAACAAGCACTCCTTTGGGTGACAAAGCCGAAACCGTTGCAATTAAGAATGTATTTGGCGACGCAGCTCGTCACGTTGCCATATCGAGCACCAAGGGAAGCCTCGGACACGCTTTAGGGGCCAGCGGAGCCATCGAAATGATCCTCTCCGTTCTTGCCTGCTACAACGGCGTCATCCCGCCCACTATCAATCTCGACACTCCAGACCCATCGTGCGATTTAGACTATACCCCGAACGTTGCAAGAAAAGCTGACGTCCGTATTGCTATGAACAACAGCTTTGGATTCGGTGGACATAACGCAACCATGATTTGCGGACGTGTCGACTAGGCTGTCAACTTCCGGGGTTCCCATCTTGAGCGGCTGGCATTAAGTCTTTCCCAGCGGCTGGACGCATTAGACACCAGTCTTTGACGCGATTGCTCTTCAAACCAATCGCTTTTTTTGGTACTTCCTAGGTCGACGCCCAACACCTACGAGGTCTCATAATGGATGCCATCTTAAAAAATCTTAGCGATATCAAGAATGCCGTCACGACTGGCAACTGGGATGTCCTTTGGCAAATGGGTGAGCAATCTCTGGTCAAAGCCATCGAAGCTCTGCTCTTGATGCTGGTCTGCTATTTTGTCGCCAAATATCTCTCGCGAGCAATCGCCAGCCCTCTATCCAATCGCGTTGATCAGACGCTGGGCAAGTTTGTCGAGAAACTAGTCTATCGAGGATGCTTGGGGTGTGGGCTCCTTATCGTCCTAGCTTACTTTGGCGTTCAATCGGCCAGCTTTGCGGCAATTATCGCTGCAATGGGATTTGCAATTGGACTAGCTTTTCAAGGAACGCTTTCTAACTTCGCAGCTGGGATTTTGATGTTAGTGTTCCGCCCCTTTAAAGTTGGTGACCTCGTTGTGGCGGGAGGCGTGACGGCACGTGTGCACGAAATCGATTTGTTCCACACCATCGTCGATACACCGGACAATCGAAGACTGATTATCCCTAACAATTCCATATCATCAAACACCATCGAGAACGTTACGTTTCACCCCCATCGACGCATTGAAATCCCTCTCAGTATTTCCCATGAAGCGAACTTGGACGCGACACGAACCGTGCTTCAGAGAGCCCTCGATGCCGTTCTCGAGGTTCGTCATACCGATGAGAAACTACAGCCACAAGTATTAATCGTGGGCATTACTAACATTTCCGTAGAATGGGTCGTCCGGGGATGGGCTCCTACCGCCGACTTTGCCGTAGTCCGAGACAAGCTCATCTATCAAGTCAAGAATCACTTAAACCAATCAGAAATCGGAATTGCCTCACCTCAAATGGAGGTCAAGTTCAAGGACAACGCCAGCCTAAAAGACAGCGCTGCTTCAAAACCCCTGACAGCAAGAACTCTCGCTGTTGATTCCGATGCGGTAACGCAGACTCCCTACGACGAGCCATCTGCATACACCAGAAACAGATTAACACCTCGACGCGCCGAAGCGAGCTAGATTCAGCGACTAATCGGCTTCTGATCTAAAATCAGCACCATCGTTTTCTCTTCTGGGTTCAAACCTAGCAATTCCGCTGCAGTTTTGCTGAGAGTAACGCATCCCCCTTTATCTTCCATATCGAAACCAACGTTGGTTTCGATAACCATAAACGGTCGTTCTAAGCGAGCGACCAACGCCTTTTGCTCTCCCGGCACCTCAGAATTCTGCCACTTCGCAATCGTTGACTGAGCGACCGCTCTAATTTTCATGGTTTCACATTCGACGACCGGACCGCCATCAAAAATGTCGATCAATGCGTTCCTGCGAAACCCTTCCCCCTCCAGCATCGCTAATGCAGGCCTAGTTTGGGTATGAACCTGTCCGATCGCTTCAACAGCATCATGTGGCAGCAATTCAAGATAGATTGGATACTTTGGCATCAGGTCCCGGATGAATTTCTTGTCTATCATAGAAAGCGAATCTGCTCTCGGAAAATCAACCTTGAAAAAATGCGATCCGATCGCTTCCCAAAACGGACTGACCCCTTGCTCGTCTTGATGACCACGCATTTCAGCGATTGTTGTGCTTGCGAACCTCTTGGGATGAGCTGCCATGTACAAAAAGCGACTCAAGCTAAGCAAACGACCACACCCCTTACCTCGATAGTCCGGCAATAGAAAGAGACTACCTATTTCAGTTGGCCCATTGTGCTCCGTGACCAAGTGAAGTGAATGAACGAGAGTCTCTAACTGCAAAAGCTCACTGACAGCTTTAGTGCTCTCAATCTTATAGGCATAAAACGGCTCATACCCTCCAGTCTTTGAAAAGATGCATGATGTTCCCACTAAGGAGTGAGATGCCAGATCCTCCAGCACCAGAACGTAAGGCGCCCCCTCAGCCTTCGCAATCGATTTGGAGAAGGCAAAAACCGATTTCTCAAGCCTATCCCGAAGCGTATCTTTGTCGATTTGTAAAGAAGTCATGCCAACACTGGCTTGTCCAATAAGCGCCCAGAGCTGATCCAGGTCATTGAGTGCAGCTTCACGAATGCGAAACACGTCGAGTCCTCGTTTGAATGTGTGCCAATTACGCGATTGAGTATCCTGGTTAAAAAGTCGAGGTGCAAGAATCATTCCCGCAATTTTGTGCTTGCATTTCGATGTCTCAAAACTGTTCTCAAGAAACAGGATCTTACACTTCTTCAAAATCCTCACTGGTCGAGCAAGACCTAGTTTTGCTAAGCTCCAGGCATGAGTCATACGAAAAAGCATGGTCGTCAAAAATCACTGGTTTCCCCTGTTGCAACTCCCATTACTAGGGCAACTCGGTTCCATGTTGCTTATGCACTCGTAACCTTGGCTTGGTCGCTTTTGCTAACAACCGGATGTGGTGTTCTCAAGCCTCAGTCTATTCAGCGAGTTAGAAATAACTTGCCCAGTGACTTAACCCCTGACAACGAACCAATTGTTGAGCGTGGGCAACCTCGCCCTGTCCTCGATGGATTCGGCTGGATCTGGGGAATCCCATCCAAGATCATTCTTTGGAACCGTCGTGCGGAGAATCACAACATATCGCCCGAAACCGAACAGTGGCTTGTCGACTATATGGTCGAAAACGATTTGTATGATGTGAAAGCAAGACTGAATCAGTATCGTCCCTTTGACGATTGGCGTCGACTGGTAAGAAACAAATCGGTAGCTTGGCCGTGGCGATATACCTTTGGAGTTGTTGCAACAGCCGGAGAAACGATTTTTCCTGGGCGATTGTTCGGAGGGGATCACTACAACCCGTACACTGCCACCATTCATCTCTATAGCGACATTCCATCAATTGCATTGCACGAAGCAGGACATGCTAAGGATTTTTCGAACAGAGAGTATCCTGGCACTTATGCAGCAATCTACACATTACCCGTGGTACCTCTTTACCATGAGAGAGTCGCCACCAACGATGTACTCGCTTATGTGGAAGAGCAAGGAGACGTGCTTTTACAACAAGAATCCCGTCACGTGCTCTATCCAGCGTACGGAACTTATGTGGGCTCGGCGGCTGGTTCGGCAATAAGCCAATGGTCCGCGCCACTCTATCTTGCGGGCCTTCTCGTCGGTCACGCCGCAGGAAGATACGAAGCTCAACAATTGCAGTAATCGCTAACACCCTTGCCCAGGTGAAGAAAAGTGTTGGAATGTACCTTATTTAAAAGTGAAGACATTCGATTAGTCTTACGACTAGGCTTGCGAACAAAATCCTTCAACCGACTTCACGAAGTGAAGTACCTGTTGTGCTCGATAGCGATTGCGATCTCGACGGGCTGCTCAACGTCAAAGCCCTATCAATTTGGAAGAGAGAATGACTCAACTATTCCATACCAATCGCTAATTTCTTCCGTTAGAGATGGTCGCGGAAATCACCCAAAACTAGATGCCATCGAAAAAAATCTCTTTGCGCCAATCGATGCTTTAAGAGCTAGTCTATCGAAAGCTGATCTCACGCAAGAAGCTATTGCACAACAACGAGAGCTTGCTGCATCGCAAGCCATGTCTTACTTATCACAAAATGATTTATCAGATGTCCACATAGCGTGGAGAGACTACGATCCCTCTGATCAGTGGAGGCGTTTGTGGAATAATGATGAGATTCACCCGCTGTGGAAGTACACAGATGGCACTATGCGAGTCATTGCCTCCACTATTCTTCCCGAACGCGTTTTTCGGCTAGACCGATATAATCCCCATACGAAAACACTATATGTGAATTCGACAGACCCAACGCGAGCCATTTATGCCGCAGCAACTGCTAAGGATTTTCTTGGGCACCCATTCCCAGGACTTTATGCTGTTAGTCGATACGTGCCAATTGTACCTGCCTTTCAGCATGGTCGCATCGCACAGGATGCCATCCTCTATGCACATTCCCAAGATGATTGGGAGCTAGAAAGACGCATGTATCCAACCGCATACGCGCGAGTAGGAGGTAGTTTGCTCTCCGAGGTGTATGGGATCGCACCAGGAACGTCAGGGATGCCCTTTTTCGTAGGACCTGTCATGTCTCTTACCGGTCGTCTCTTTGGACGAGGTGTCGGCAAATGGCAAGCGAACAAGCGGCAGCAACAGATACAAAAAAGCGAGTCCACTTCTGATCCCGGTAGCACAACTACGAACGAGCCACGTATGAGCTCGCCAGTCATCGCCCCTTGATGTATCGAGTGATCGATAGGTTTTGATCTGCCGAGATGGAGGCATTTCTGGCTATGTCTGTCGAGTGAGTTATAGTGGGGCGCAGGTGCGTACGAATTAGAGAGTACGGTCTCATTCGAGCCAGTCTTTTTTAGAGTGACGACCGATGAATGATGGCAGAGAAGTGACGCTTACCAATCGGTTTCATGGCGGGATTCCGGTTGACTGTCAGAAAGTAAGTGTTCGAAAAAATCAAGAGTGGGCTTTGTAGTGGACGACACTAGGAGGCCATTTGCGAGGGGGACGGCTTGCTGCTGATGGTGATAAGGTTCGTGCCAGGCAGGAGGGCCTCGTTGCCTCGTCCACTACAGGGATGGCCTCGTTGCCTCGTCCACTACAGGAGGGATCAATCTTGTCGCTGAAAGACGAGCCCTTCTTCCGACGATGCTCCGGGGGGATAAAAAGTCCAAGCTCCGTTTTCACCGGGCGCAACAGTTCCAGCTAGAGTCCCATTTGTGGTAGTTTCTAAAACGATTCCATCCGGAGCCGTTGTGATGGTCCCCTCAAGCTTCGCATTCTGTGTTCCCGCGGAAGATGCAATCCACGTAAAGTTGGACTCTTCTGTAATTGTTAACTCGATTACCGAGTCACCTTTCGTTGCCCGCCAATTACCGACAAGATCGATTTGTGGTAACTCCTGGATGGGCTCGGCCGCTGGCTCCTTGGGCGGGGCGGCTTGAGACTTTACGGTCTTCGGAGGTGACAAGGCCTCCAACATGCGTTTGGCCGTGAGATCCTTGGGCTGATTCTCAACAACGATTTCCAACGACTGAATCGCAGCATCCTTCTCGCCTAGAACCAAGTAGTGATAGGCGAGTACAAACTCGGATGATGCATTTCCCGGCTTCTGTTCACAATAGTCTTCCAGCCGGCGCAATTGAGCTGTGTAGTCCCCGATGTTTCCGTAGAGACTGCTGACCGAGGTCCAGTCCATACCTGGAGCGGAGGCCAGGAGTGCGTTTAACGTTGCAGCAGCAGCTTCATAATCACCGACTGCAAAGAGACTCAATGCATAAACCTCGTGAATAACCGGATCACCTCCATTGAGGCGAATTGCTTCTTTCAGTAACTGGTTTGCAAGAGGATACTTTCCGCCTTGAAAAGCCTCCAACGCTTCGTCAAAACGCTGCAGTGCTTCTGCCTCCCTATCATTGGATCGAGCCGAATTATCGTTCGTGGCGGACGCTTGATAGTTGTTGATGACGATCGGTTGCGAGTAGTCAAATGCGATCGAAGCGGGGCGGGCTGTCGCAATCGGAACGTAATAAGGATTCACATAAACAGTGTTGTAAGATTGATAGACATTGCTAAGCCCCCAACCGTAACCGCCCCACACAACAGGTGAATACCATGAACTGCCCCAATAATTGGACCAGCATCCGTTATACCAAACGTGATAGTGAGGATTGACGCAGTGCGAATACCAACCTTGATGCCAGCTTTGTACAGGATAAACGCCCCAGCTAGCACCCCAACCATTATTACCAAGTCCATTATTCCACTGGGGACGATCCCAGAATGGTCTGTTGAAGTTGACGTTGACGTAGTTATTGTTCCAAACGTTGTTATTGATCTGGATATTGTTTCCCAAGTTCACATTGTTGCCTCCCACTATGCCAGGCAACGTCACTGCACCGCCGATGCCAGGCCGCCCCTGTCCAGGTCGATTAACACCGGGAATGTTAGGATTTATGGGGCGATTGGGCTTTGTTGAACCAGGTCTATTGCCAACATTTCCATCACCTGAACCAGGAAAAGGTAACGGCTTGGGTCGAGCTTGGCCGAGCGTAGGTGGCTTGGTGCCTGGTGTTGGGCGAGTGCTACCAATATCGGGTGGTTTGATCCCCGGTTTTGTACTCGGCTTGGAGGGCGTCGTCGGCAAGATGTCTATTGGCGGCTTGACAACGGGCTTTATGTTGACGGGCGGTATATTCGGACGAGTTGATGGTAGACTCGGTTTAGCAGGTTTTGTTTCAGGGCGAACGCTGATTCCCCCGTCCGGCTTTGGCAATACTGGCAGCTTATTGCTGGGTTGCCCGATACCAATTGATGGACGATCCTTGCCAAGCGAAGGTAACGAAGGTCGTGAAGGAAGTGTTGATGGCCGACTTACTTCCGGATTATCATTTGGTTTCGAAGGACGAACGGATGGAATATTGATATTTGGCTTCGTGACGTTAGATCCGTCGAGCGGCTTAGAATTGCCGAGTGACGGCCGTCCCAAAGGGAGATTCGGTTTCTGATAGCCTTGATCCGGTCGTTGGGGGCGAGTCTGCGGTAGCTTGGAATTCTGCGTCGTTGGGGGCTTAAGTGTAGGCGATTGAGGTTTGGCAGTGGGCTGTTGCTTGTCAGAAGGTAACTTCGGGACGACCATTGGGCGAGCCCCCGACGCACCAAAGTTTCCCATAGAGGGTTTTGCCTTCTTGCCTTCTTGTTTACCCGAACCCTGGCAATAACCGTCTTGGGCAACCATCATAATTCCCAGCAACGCGGCGGCATATGCAGTTGCTGAGAAGCGGATGTATCGCAACGTGAAAATTGGAGAGGTTCGTTTCATGGCTAATTGACCTTTGAGATCTCTTCGATCTATTGAATTTGCATTGTGACCAATCTCGGACACTTGTTACTTCTTGGAAGCCGTTGGCGGTTTTTTAACTACGGTTATTTCGTAATCTGGCAATTCTTCCCCATTTAAGATTCGTTGGCGACCAGAGATCGAGAATCTATTTTCAGAGACTGGTATAAACTGCAATGTTGCTGACGCAGTAGTTCCTTCTGGCGTTGTCGCAGTCGACCGAATTTGCCACCCCTTTTCTACTTTGGTCCAATAACCCTCTCCGAATCCACCGTCGATATCAAAGGTCCACGTGCGAAATGCACCTTGGCTAGCATCCCAGCCAATTCGTTGGGTACTCGTAGATAACTCACCATCACTCGTCTTGATGGAATAACTTCCCAATATGAAATTGGTATCACCGGACCATTGGAAAGTTAACTGAACCTTAGCATCAGACCCTTCATTCACCCATTCGCCGATTAGCCACTGCAGTTCTTGTAGCGCTTCGTTTGGCGTCATGCTGGATGATTCCGAGTAATCACGGAACGAAACCAGCTTGTAACCTGCATCGGTCTTTTTCCAAATAGACATAAACCGCAGTAAAGAGACGCTTTTGCCATCTGCGGTCGATATCGTTCGTCGACCGTCGGCAAAAACGATGCCAGCAACACCACGAACCGACTCGAGTTCCGCTTCGGTTGACGCGTTGGGATAAGACTTAAAGAACGAGTCCATTAGACTTGAAATTTGCTCATGTCCTGTATGTACGACACCTTGTTCATCAATTAACTCGCCGTCGGAAAGAAACGAGTTAATGATCGCTTTCGGATCAGCTTGATTAAAGGCAGTTACCAGCTTATCGGTCTCTGCGAGAATTTCTTTCTCAAGGGGAGAAAGCTCTTTAGATTGACTATTGGTTGTCCCCTCACCTGAGGTAGAAGTAACTTGAGAACATGCCACCTTGGGTGCGATCCCGAAAAAGCAGGCAATCATTAGTAGGGTAACAATTTTTAACAGTTGCGCTTGCATGATGAGGAATCAAAGGGCAGGTTGGAGTTGTGAATGGAGTCCCGATTATATCCTTACTTTCCCATCTTGGTAGAAAAACAGCCCCAGACTTTCCGGAACTCGATGTATTCATGCGCCGATTAGCTGCGCGCGGCAATATAAGCCCGCGAGCAGAGGGCGTGTTACTAAACCGATCAAAGAATAAGAGATAAATACGTCGATAACGATCTCGCTCATGGCGGACGGGTAGCCGGTGTTGGCCGTCACTTGGTAACTCTGTCGCTCAATATGACTCGATTAAGCTTTGATTCTTCTTCCCTATCGCTATCAGCCTCTCGATTTACACCATTGCGTCAATCATTGCTTGGTTGATCTAGCAATGGAATCGAGATGTGGAGTGAAGATCGGATAGCGGAATAAACCAACATTTGATTGTCCCTCTCGTAGCCGAAGTTACCAGACTTTGGGAAGAACCCTGGCAAATTCATCCAAACGGTGGCCAGATCGGCTATCGCCATAGTGAAATCCGCCATGAGCAAGATGGCGGATCGTTCGATCGATAGGTTTCCGAGACGCCCTACAATTTACTTCGACAATGTTCGTTGGCGAGGCTCCAATTACGATGCCCGACCCGATTCGCTTACGACTGAGAAACTCTTTAATCGAACGGAACGAGATGATGACCAATTCTGACTTATTAAACAAAATTGATCGCGATGCAAACGAGGCAGTGGCGAAAGTCAAAGAGACCGCGGGATCGATCGGTCGTATGTCTCAGTCCGCGGCATCTGCAGTAGGAAATATGGCTGGCCAAGTTGCTGAGAATTTGGGTGAAGACGCAGACAACTTGGCCGCGAGTGCGGGGCGAGGTGTGCAACGTCTCGGAGAACAATTAAGCCATGCGACACCTCAGTCAGGCGTGATCGGAAACGTTTCACAATCTGTTGCCCGTACCATTACAGAGGGGGGCGAATACTTGGAGTGCTCCAAATTGAGTGGCATGGGAAAAGATCTTACCAAAGTGATACAAAGAAACCCTATTCCAACCATCGCCATCTCGATCGGCTTGGGTTGGTTCGTATCGCGTATGTTTAGAAGATAGACGTAATGACGGAGCCTCTTACCAAAACTAGGGAAGTTCGCCCGGCTTCCCTAGTCGGGGAAATCGTCAACGACCTTCAAATCGTGGGCGAATTGCAGTTTCAGCTTGTTCGAGCCTCTGTATTGAGCGAGCTGAAACTGCAGCTTTGGGCTATCTCCTTGATTTCTCTCGGTGGTTGCATGCTCGGCTTGTTCGCAATTCTCACATCCATCAGTTTGGTCTACTTGCTTCATTGGTTTAGTTCGCCCCCCTCGGTTGCACTGGAGCGAATACCTTTGTGGGCGTGCTTCGCCATTACCGCAGCGGGAATCGCCTTAGCAGGTCTATCTATGATCCTCGTCGGCTTGGGACGATTCCGAAAACATATTCAGTCGACACCGTACCTCCCATCTAAAGACAAATTTTAATGGACGAAAAACAACAAGAGCTGCGCCAAAAGCTAGATGCAACCAAAGCACAACTATTCGAAAAGCTGGAGCTGTTAGAGGATCAAATCTCAGAGACCATTGAGTCGACGGGAACGAAAGTTAAGTCGACCGTGGGAGCAGTCGAGAGTGCCATTCATTCCGTGAAAAACGCATTAAATGTACAGAATCACTTTAAGCAGCACCCGTGGTGGTGTTT
This sequence comes from Pirellula sp., assembly GCA_046344995.1. Lineage (GTDB taxonomy): Bacteria > Planctomycetota > Planctomycetia > Pirellulales > Pirellulaceae > JBKCUI01. The sequence goes on along the minus strand of JBKDKR010000006.1, from coordinate 30,980 downwards.
GGCTGGCGCGCTAGCGGTTGGATATGTTGCGGGTGGCACTAGGCGTCAGAGAACCACGAACACCTTGCAGCGTGATCCCGATGTCCTCGGACTGGCATCCCTAGATTCTGCGCCAAATAGCGGCTCTCAGAACTTGCTCGACTCGTCTGCTAATCTTTCAGCCTTGTCGGCCGCATACGAACTCGGCTCCAGACAGTCGACTGCTAATCAAGCCCGTTCGCTTGCACTTAATGCTACGGTACGAGTATTCGAAGAGATTCTATCGCGAGCCATTCCTCTAGTCATGGATCGCTTTATAAAAAAGGCGGACGATATTCCCGAGTAACGACCTCTCTTGCGTCTTGAAAGATCGGCCGAGCGCGAAATGAATCTGAGCGATAACGAGTCCGCAAGAGGAGACTTAGATTGGGCATCACCCAAAAACATTCGCACAGCATTTTTTCTGCTATCGACTCTTTTGGGGACGTATCTATGTTACCGGATCGCTCTGCCGTTCTTGCCTTCGTTGACGTGGGCTATTGGTTTAGCAGTTCTTGCAACGCCATGTCAGAGGTGGCTTGAAACGAAAACTGGTTATCCTGGACTATGCTCTTTGATGTGCACGTCATTACTGGCAATTGTCGTAGTGATTCCTTCTACTTTCGCTATCCAACAACTTTTGATGCAAGCGTCGAGCGGCGCTGCACTAATTGAAGAGAAGATTCAATCGGGTGAATGGCGGCAGGTCTTCTCCCCCTACGGCGAGCTCCCCAAAGTCATGCAACGACTTGAGAACGTATTGGATTTACCCGCGATAGCTAAGATGGTAGCGTCCTCGTTGAGCGGGGCAGCCATGCTCCTCATTCGGGACTCCGTTTACCAATTTATTGATTTCGGTCTCACCTTTTACATTCTCTTTTTCTTGCTTCGAGACAGAGTTTTTGTTCTGGAAACCATGAACAAGTTTCTCCCTTTGTCGGGGCCGCAGAGGCAGACAATGTACCAGCGAGTCAACGATACGATCAATGCAACGGTCTACGGTAGCTTTGTCGTGTCGGCCGTACAAGGAACTTTGCTTGGACTAGCATTCTGGTTTCTTGACTTGCCAGCGCCATTTCTTTGGGGGGTCATTATGGCATGCCTCGCTATGGCGCCATTGGTAGGCGCCATGATTGTGTGGGGCCCGGCTGCTATATTCCTGGCTTTAGGAGGGGAATGGGGGAAGGGAGTGGTGCTAGTTATTGCCGGGTTGCTCGTTATTGTTGTCGTAGACAATTTACTCAGACCATACTTGGTTGGTAAGCGTCTGCACACCCATACCGCACTCGTCTTTATTTCGGTAGTTGGCGGGATGCTGTTCTTCGGCCCCAGCGGAGTTTTGATTGGACCAATTGTGCTCACGGTTACTCAAGTTTTATTGGAGCTTAACACACCCGATTTGACACCGGTGCATAGTAAGCTCAACAATGGAATTTGAGATCATCCACGTGGCCGTCTCATTCTTGTCGAATGAAACGAGCTTAGAACTTGATTGGTCGAATAATCAGTTTGACAAATCGAGCCACGGCACGCTGGCAAAGTCGACGGCGATTTTCCCGTTCTTGAAGGCTCCAACCACTCCGAATTTGGGCCGTACTCTGCTCAATCTCGGTTCTTGAAACATCATGCATGCCCACCTCCTCGTCACATTCAGTAGAACTGTTGGGCAAATGCACTCGCATTCTTGGGAGTTGTGTATTGCTGGTCTTTACCGAATCGCAATTAATCATCATTGAAGCATCCATTCTTTTGTATCCGTTTCGAACGTTAAAATAAAACTAGTCTAAGTCTTGAATGCAGAATTATTATCGCTGCCTGGATTTTTCATAATCAGGTAGAGCATCAAAACGCGTTAGTTCAATCCGCCACAATCTCTATTCACCTGGTGAAAATCACCACGCGAGGAACAAAAGGGTCTCGATGGGATACGAAGATCCTTCGAGAGAAACTGTTCAAATTACGCTCCATTGCTTACATCGAAGAGTGCTCTCTTCAAAAGGAAAAATGATCATGCGAAAAACGGAATTGATTGTCGACGAAGCCACAGAACTGTACACCACGGAAAATGATGTTTCGCTCGACCAAAGAACGAACCTTATCAATCTCATGAACCAAAGATTGGCTACCGCCGTCGATCTACAAATGCAAATGAAGCAGGCTCATTGGAATGTTAAAGGCCCTAGCTTCATCGCGTTACATGAACTCTTCGACAAGGCTTACACCGAAGTAGAGGGCTATGTCGATCTGATCGCGGAAAGGATTGTTCAGTTTGGAGGAATCGCCCAAGGAACAGTTCGTGCTAGTGCAAACCGCTCCGAGTTGGCGGACTATCCAGCTGCGATATCAGACGGAATGGAACACGTCGAAGCCGTAGCACGCGCGCTTTCTACGTTCGGTGGTGAGACCAGGAATATGATTGCTGAAGCGAACGTCCTAGAGGATGCCGTGACAGCGGATATGTTTACCGAGATAACACGTGGTGTGGATAAGCTGCTATGGTTCGTCGAAGCCCATACGCAAGCGGCAAATTAATACGAATCGAGTATTCATGCCATCCCCATTGAAAGGCAAAATGGCTATCGCAGCAGCGATCTCGATCGTTGCTGCTATGATCGCTTGGTCACTTTGGAATAAGTTTGCAAGGCCATCGGGGCCTGGAACGGGATTTGTACAAGGTAACGGGTGATTGGAAGCGACCGAAATTGACGTCGCCACAAAACTGTCCGGACGCATCGGGGAAATACTTGTTGCTGAAGGTTAGTTCGTCGACATCGGGCAACCTCTCGTTCGCATGAACGTTGACGTCCTAGAAGCCATGAGCGTTTGTGGGACAACGTGGTAGGTTAGTATCCCAGCTAGCTTCTTCTGATTTTCCGGCTTTAGCAATTCGGCGAGGACCCCTTCAGGGAGTTTGGTAAACGCTTCATCGTTAGGTGCAAAAACAGTAAAGGGGCCTTTTCCCTTTAGCGTTTTGACGAGATCAGCTGCCTTAATCGCAGTCACAAGCGTCTTGAATTTTCCTGATTCCACGGCGGTCTCGACTATATCGACGACCTTCTTTTCGTCTTTAGTCGATCCTGGTGTGGACTTCTTTGATTGTGCTGGAGCGACTCCCGTACCAAGGGTTAGAAAGCCGATACAAGTGGTAAGTGTAAGCAACGATTTAAAATGTCTCATTCGATTGTTCCTTTGAAGTAACGATGGTTCCTTCGTGCATTTAAGCTGTTCTTTTGCTCGTCCAATTGCCGCGGACAATTGACAGCATAGAGAAAATGGCTTGCTGCACGCTCCGAACGAAATGTTGGAGATTGATGCAATCAATCTATGGGGCGACGGGAACCAAGAGTATCGAGCCATCCGCTAAAGTGGCCTGGCATTTCTTGCTATAGAGTTGGCATCTTTAAGTAAAATCAACTTCCGGGCTTGTTGGTTTAAAGGAAACAAAAAGCATTACCAGTTTACAACATTAACGTCGGGTAGCTCTTGCTGCAAAACTGCCCTTTCGTTCGCGCCCAGCAGTGGCGCAGCGATCTCTCTTAAGCTCCCTAGCTTCCTGAGCGAGGAAAGGACTTCGATGTAAGAGTCATGGTGCAATTCGATGCGAGTAACAGCATAAGAACCGATGTCTTTATTCCACAAAACTTTTGTTACGATGATCGGCGGCTCCCCAAACGAATAATTGCTCCGGGAGTTTCGAACTTGAATTCCTGCTTGTTCGAGCTCCGACAAAATTTGTTTTTCGGCAGCGGGTAAATCCTCGATACGACCACGGGCGAGAATCTGTGTTTTTGTGAAAAACCAACCAATGAAGACAATGGCCAATAACGCTGCGATTGAAAGAATGATTCGCCACGATCGCCATTGCGGTGGCAGATGATCAAAGGAATCAGAGAACATCGTTTGTTTGGGCTAAGGTGATAGACTTTGGTATCGAGCAACGCTTTGAGGCAGTGAACGATCTCCTGTGAAAGCACTACGAGAGATAAGCAGAAAGGTTTTCAGAGAGTATTACGAAACACGAGCCCCCCCGAGATTTGATAGCGTTCGATCCAGCACCACGGCTGTTGCCAAAGTACTTTTGCAATTTTCCATGCCAAATCTCACGACTTCAGGCCAGCATTCATAACGGGTGGGTGGATGATTTTCGGGCGGCAGTGCCTAGTTTTTGGCCGGATGACTTGTCTGTGGAGAATGTCGTCGCTGGCTCCATTGAAGGGTTGATAGTCTTTCCTTAGGGCGTTGTGCACGGTTGTTAAGGGCGATTTTTCTTCGTGTAATGATCAAGAAATGCATATGGCTTAGGCAGGTCGGATTTCCTTTGGTTCGCGAAAAACAAAAGTTTATTCTGCTTTAAGGGTGGGTAAAGCGACTTTGGCGGCTGTCTCAGACGTCTGGCCTCGCGTCGTGCTCTCGAGGATATCGGAGGCGGGAGTATTGGCACGGTAATCGCGATGTGGAAGGTTAGTTTTGTTTTCCTACCGGCTGAAAGTCCGTTTCGGCCCAAGAACTCGCAGTGAGAATTATGACAGCTTTCGACTTGAACTGGGAAATCGCTAAATCTCTCTCCAACAAGCGTTCAGAAAAGACTCTCCCTGAAAATGCTAGCCAAGCAGTTATTGGCAAGCTTCCCGCTGGCTATGTTTTGGTTACCGTCTACCTCGCCGTAATTGCGATGGTCGCTATCTACGATATCTACCTTACATTTCAGTACCAGAAAACTCTGTATGAGATGGAGCTTAATCCAATTGGTCGCTGGATTATGGGACTCGACAACCTCAAAGTCCCTGGGGTTTATCCGGTTACGCCACCCAACATAATGCCTTTCGTCTTTCTGAAATCTACAGGCACTCTTATCGTACTCGGTTCGATCTCCTTCCTAGTTTCTCGTTGGGGAAGAGTTGGGCATGGTGTTGGGATCGGTGTATCTGCGTTTCAACTGGGACTTGCTGCGTTCCTTACCTTCGCATAGCTTTAGGGGGTTCTCCCCTGGCGTTACTCGGTTGGCGCGAACGTTTCTTAGGGGGATTAAAGGAAAAGCCTTTGGGCGTTAGTGCACAGGTAGACTGATGCTGAACGAATCGAATTCGAATCTCTTTGAATTGGATCATCAGTACAAACCAGCTGGTGATCAACCGAAAGCGATCGACACGCTTGTTCGGGGACTTAAGGATGGCAAGAAGCATCAGGTCCTGATGGGGGTCACCGGCTCTGGTAAAACCTTTACCATGGCTAACGTGATCCAACGGGTACAACGTCCCACCCTCGTGCTTAGCCACAACAAGACCCTCGCCGCACAACTCTATGCCGAGTTCAAAGAGTTCTTTCCTCGCAATGCGGTTCACTACTTTGTAAGCTACTACGACTACTACCAACCCGAAGCTTACATTCCGCAACGTGACATCTACATCGAAAAGGACGCGTCGATCAATGAAGAGATCGACCGCCTGCGTTTGGCCTCAACCAGCGCACTCGTAAGCCGACGCGACTGCATCATCATCGCTAGCGTCTCCTGCATCTACGGATTGGGATCACCTGCCGACTATCGAAGAATGGTGGTACCCATTCGTTGCGGTGAAGAGATCAATCGCGAGAATCTTTTGCTGCGCTTGATCGACATTCAATACGAACGCAACGAGATCGCTTTTGAACGAAGCAAGTTTCGTGTCCGAGGCGATACGATGGAACTCTGGCCATCTTACGAAGAGTTCGCTTATCGAATCGAGTTTTGGGGGGATGAGGTTGAGCAGATATCGGTGATCAACCCAACCAGCGGAGAGGTGATCTCTCGCCATACCGAAGTCTACATCTACCCAGCCAAACACTTCGTGACTTCAGAAGACCGCATTCAATCGGCTATCAAGGTACTGCGCACGGAACTCGAACAGCAGCTGGCTAAATTTCAAAATGAAGGAAAGATCCTCGAAGCCCAACGCTTAAACGCTCGCACACGATTCGATATCGAGATGCTGGGTGCGGTCGGACATTGCCCAGGAATTGAAAACTACTCCCGACCTCTATCGGGCAAGCCCCCCGGTGCAACTCCCGATACGCTCTATGATTTTTTTGACAAAGACTTTCTCCTTTTGATCGATGAATCTCACGTTACAATTCCACAAGTTCGAGCTATGTATGCGGGGGACCGAAGCCGCAAGACGACGCTCGTCGATCACGGATTCCGCTTGCCTTGCGCTCTGGACAACCGTCCTCTCAAGTTTGAGGAATGGGAAGAGAAGATTAATCAAGTGATCTTCGTCTCTGCTACCCCGTCCGACTACGAATTGGATTTGACGGGAGGAGAGGTCGTGGAACAAGTGATCCGTCCGACCGGACTATTGGATCCCAAAGTTGAGGTTGTTTCAGCACGTGGCCAAGTCATGCATTTGCTTGAGCAAATTCGCGAACGAATCGCCATGGGAGATCGTACCTTGGTTACTGCTCTTACCAAGCGATTGGCCGAGGATCTGTCCAACTTCTTTGTCGAGAACGACATCAAATGCCGGTGGCTGCATAGTGAACTTGATGCATTCGAACGAGTTGACTTGCTTCGTGATTTACGCGACGGGCGTTGTGACGTGCTCGTAGGTGTTAACTTGCTTCGAGAAGGCCTCGATTTGCCGGAAGTTAGCTTGGTCGCCATTTTGGACGCCGACAAAGAAGGGTTCCTACGCAGTGAAACCTCTCTCATTCAAACCATTGGCCGGGCCGCTCGAAATGCGAATTCCAAAGTGATTCTTTATGCCGACACGGTAACGGTCGCAATGCAAAACGCGATTGAAGAAACACGACGACGCCGTGCCAAACAAGAGGCCTATAACGCCGAACATGGAATCACTCCCGAGACCATTCGCAAAGTCGTTACAGCATCGATTCATCAAGCTGCCGAGCATCGCAAACGAGCACGCGATATTGTGAAACGAGCCCCGAATGCCGAGGTCGTTACGGAGGACTATCTCAAGACATTGGAGGAGGAGATGTTGGCAGCAGCTGAAGGACTCGAGTTTGAACGAGCCGCTGCATTGCGAGATAAGATCCTACGCATGCGAGAACGCATAGGACAACCGATCGAAGAAGATTCAGAACCCGAACGATCTGCCAAAGGTCGACAGCGTCGCAAATCTCGCAAGAGTTAAATGCTCCAGCTAGTTGCTTAGAACGGTTTAAACTTTGCGTAAAGCTTGGTCAACCAGCCTCTTGAGTAACCGTCACGGACATGGCCATCATCGGCCCGTTTGATTTCGATGTCGAGCAAGTTTCTGCTTAACAGCGTGTTGTTGGGATCAATGTCCTGCGAACGGCAACTGCCGATCAAAAACACTTGCATGACGTTATCGTTAAACGTAATCTTTTTGGTACCCTGCAGAGTGATCAGTCCATTGGGTTTAATATCAACAACTTGAGTTGCGATGTTAAAGGTCAAGCTTTCGTTGGTTCGAATCAAGGAGTCGCCTCGATAAACTTCGTTGCTTTGACCGGTGACTCTTGGATCTCCGTCATTCTGCGCGGCAGGTTTTAGGGTGTCGATAGCTTCCAGCTTGACCCAATTGGATAGCACCGCATCTAACGAAGTTGTTTTTCTAGATGTCGCATTACCCAGCATTAAAGCTGTTCCCGCTTCATCGACTCGAACCGTCACGATATCGTGCAATCCTATCGTCCTTGCTTGACTTGGTGGAATGTAGGTAAGTCCAGCTTGAAGTCCATAAGCGGGGTCTGGCGCGTAACCCGGTAAAATGGCTCCGTTGTTTTGCGGAATCATGCCTGTAGATAGTGGATTCTGCTGCGTTATCGATCGATCCGTATTTGGTTGGTTTTGTGTAACTTCTTGCGGTCGGTAGCTTACAGTCTGCGCGGAGCCTGCCATCGACGAGCGATGAAACAAGCTTCCGTTTTGAGCGAAAGCGGTTTCGGTGGAACATAGCAAGGCACCTAGAACACTTATCCAAATAGAGACCTTTTTCATCGAAGCTTCCTTGTACTTAACGTTGAATTCTATTGGGGACGTTTTTTTTGTTCTTCGCGGTTCGTTGAATGGTGGTTCCGTGCGAGATCACTTGGACTTCGCGGGGACCAATGACGCGTGCGGTCAGTCGGCCTTTGAAATCAGCTTCTTCGACAGGAATCAATTCATCTTGTCCGCCGCTACCCAGTGCTCTGCCGTGAGTTTCGACGACGATCCCTGCTGTTTGAACCACGATCTTTACGGCATCGCCAGCTTGAACGAGCGTTTGTGTTCCCGCTTCCGATGTACGGATGACTTGATTGGTACTCATGGATCGCTTTAACTCTTTGCCGATCAAATCATCGATTTTGGTAAAAAACTCATCCGTTTCTAGCTTGAGATTGCGAGGCATCGGAACGTGAATGAGGTCTTCTGCTCGTAGTATGTGCCCTTTGGCGAGTTGTTTGCTCGAAGCAAGCACCAGTTCGGGTAACTGAATGGTTGCCGGTACCGTGATGGTGTATTCCCCCTGAGGACCTTTTAACAGCAATTCGAAGACTTGTTCACCATCCCAAGGGGCTTCTCCGCCGGTGACGCCCAATATTTGTCGACGTTGGATAATGTGAGGAGCAATCTCAGGAGACACTACCGGAAACACTTGCCAATTAACGTTTGCATCGGCTTTGGTCTGTAGGTAATTGGCAATCGCTTGAGCCAGAACTCGTTCCGCTTGAGTGACGAGAGCAGGGCTCGTATTGGTTGGGACAAATCGCTCACGATTCGGGACCGTATTACCTCCCGGCTTTCCGGTGCCCAAGGCTGCGAGGCTTGGGTATTGGGTTTGTTGATTGCTAGCCAGTCGATTGAAGTTGTAAGGATCTTGCGTGGTTTGATTAGACGACGATTGGCTGGAAGATGGGCGGTTAGTCGAGGCTTGAAGAACTCTGGTTACTCGGCAATCCGAACTCCCTTCCCAACGAAACTGTGCTGGGTTGTAGCCACGGCGTATAAGCAGTTCGCCAATGTCTGTTCGATTAAGTATTTGAGGCTTGCCAACGATTGGAGAGGCGCCAAGCGGAATTTCCGCCAGTTTAGCTTGCCAGTCTGCTGATGCATTAATCTTGGCGATGTCACCAAGCTTTATTAGGTTGGCATTGGTGTCAACGTTAGTGACGATATGAAGCGTCGCAATGGTCGAGACAGATTGATTGCCGTTTACATTCGACTGCGCATGGGCGTAGTTCGAGACAAGTAAAACAGCACCGATTAACGAAACGCAGTACGCTGCCCAGCTAACCAAGTTGCTTTTGTTGGATATTTCACTTGTCATGAGTCGGCGTCAGCTCTATCGACGAAGATTGGAAATCTGTTGAAGGATCTGATCTCCAGCTTGGATTGCTTGGGAGTTCAATTCAAAGCCACGTTGTGTGGTGATAAGGTCGATGAGCTCTCGGACTGGTTCAACGTTTGACTTTTCCAAGGAACCTTGTCTCAAAATGCCAAAGCCTTCCAAGCCTGGTTGGCCTTGTTGGGCAGGTCCGCTGGCGTCCGTTAGTTGATAGAGGTTTTCCCCAACCTTGAGCAACCCGTCTGGATTGATAAACGAGGCCATTTGAACTTCGCCGACGGGCTGCAGCTGCGTATTGCCTGGAATTCGGACGGAGACTTGTCCATTGGAATTGATGACAACTGTAGTCGCTCCTTGTGGAATCTGAACTGGTGGGTCCAACAATCGACCTGTCTGAGCCGAGCCGATAACCAGCTGACCGTTCGCATTGATATCCAGATTGCCGGATCTAGTGAATTGCTGGGATTGCGACACTGGATCGAACACTTGAAAGAACCCAGGGCCTTCTATAGCAAGATCTAATTCCCGTCCGGTCTGTTCAATCGTTCCTTGTCGAAAGTCTTTTTGAGTGCTTTGGACACGAGTTCCGAGGCCAACTTCGACGCCGACAGGAGTTGGGTTTTGTTGAGCATCCAAAATCCCCGGATTAACTTCAGTTCGATAAAGCAAGTCCTCGAAGTTAGCCCTATCTCGCTTGAATGCCGTTGTATTCATGTTGGCGATGTTGTTAGCAATAACATCCAGCTTAGTCTGCATGGCGTCCATGCCAGAAGCTGCTGTATAAAGGGTTTGAATGCTCACGATTCACCTCGCAGATGGATTCTAAACATAACTTTCATCAGTTGCCTAAGACCCGACCTATCAAATTTCCGTACGCTTGATCTTGGTGTTGTATAAGTCTTAGGTTGGATTCATAAGCTCTCGAAGCTTCAATAAGCTCCATCATGGCCAATGTAGGGTTGACCGCTGACTTCTCTAAAAAGCCGCTTGCGACCGCTCGTTGATTTGGAGGAACAGGCTGAACCTCGGATAGGCTTTTGAACAGATTGTCACCCACGCGGGTTAGGTTACCTGCGTTGTTCGGGCGAACAACCATGAGCGATAAATTAGCCCCATCCTGCTGAATAATGCCATCGTCACTTACCTCATACCGAGTTGAAGGATCGATTTGAATTGGACCTCCGTCAGCGCCAATCACTTGGTCACCGTTGGTATTAGTGAGGATGCCAGCATTATTAAACATGAAACCACCGGATCGGGTCAGCAGTTGCTCGTCACCACGTTTTACGACGAAAAAACTCTCGGTATCGTTGATCGCAAAGTCGGTTTTTTTCTCAGTTCGATCCATGGGACCATGAGCGAAGCTTGTAACGGTGGGTTTGATTTCAACTCCACCGCCGATGTCAGCGAGTGTGCCACTACCAGGGTACGCATTCCCGTTTTCGATTGCTTTGTTATGGCGCGATTGAAGAACCGCAAAGGACTGCTTGAATCCGGGAGTGTTGATGTTGGCAATATTATGGCTCAACACCTCGAGCCGGTGATTTTGAACATGCGCTCCTGCGGCTGATAGATAGATTCCAAATGGCATAATGTCCTCCTGACCAATCAGACTCTAGCGATTGGATTGCGCCGAGGAAATGGCATTCCGTTACACCGTCTGCATCCAAATCTTTCCCGTTTTACCTATTCTGCCTACGTCCTAGTTTTAGAGCGCGTTACAATGAAAAAACTTAGAAAAAGGAATCAATAGAGTCGTTTCGCTTCAACTCTTCGTCTCACTTTTCGCTTTGCACAATACTTGAAAGGGAATGGGTCCCCCGCTTACTTTATGCGAACGGTCTTTTCGAATTCCACGCGGCTCGGCCTGTCCCTCATCGCGATTGTGCTCGTGGTGTTGCTGGCTTGCGCACGCTGGTTGGAACCATCCCCGAGCGGATTCGGTACCCACAGGCAATTTGGTCTGCCTCCGTGTACAACCTACGCTCTGTTTGGCGTCAAATGTCCGTCCTGTGGAATGACAACCGCGTGGGCGTTTGCAACTAGACTTCGATTTCAAGAAGCATTGCATGCAAACATCGCAGGTACATTTCTGTGCTTGCAGGCTATTGCGAGCGTCCCGTACTTGATTGTGATGGTCATGGCCAAACGCGATCCGCTGGGCCGTTTTTTTTCGACTGCTACGGTGTGGGGCGTAATCAGTAGTATTGTTTTGGCCGTTGTACTGTGGGGTGTGTCGCTCGTGTTTCGGGCATAAAACATCAGATCAACATGTCCATTCAACTGCACAGGAAACGCCGACCGGAACATCCAATGTGATTACTTGGGGCGATCTTTTTCGGTTTGATCTACGCAACGCCCAGTCAAGCAATAACGAACGAAATCGAGTAGCCCCGCGAAGCGATATTGGGAGTCAACGTAATGTTCGATAACGTAGAACGCGAAGTAATAGAATCTGCAAAAAGACCAAATAGCAATCGCCACAAGTAAGAGCGTCCGTAAGTCTCGGTGCTGCCAAATCAAGATTCCAACTGCGAGCAATCCCATCAAAAAAAACAGCCACCCTTTGACCAGGATCGCCCCCTTCGACTGCAGGTTTCCCATATAGAGTCGCTCCCTCGGAGGTTGTTACGTTTAGTGTTATTTCAAGACCACGGCCTCACGGATTTCAACCGCAGGAATCTCGATTTTCTTGAATTCCCGGTAGTGACGCTCATTTTACCAGCGAATCAAGCTTGTACCCCAAGAGAGCCCCGAACCGAAACCACATAAAAGAACCAAGTCCCCGCGCTGGAGACGTCCTTCTTTGTTTGCTTGATCCAAAGCCAAAGGCACGCTAGCTGCTGATGTATTGCCGTACCGATCCAAGTTGACAAACATTCGTTCTCGAGGGATGTTCAATTTGGCGAGGGCGGCATCGAGGATCCGAATATTAGCTTGATGCAAAATGACTAGGTTGATGTCGTCAGGTGAAATGTCCGCCGATTCTAGCACGTCCGTGAGGCTGTCCTCAACAACCCTGACAGCCCATTTAAAGACGGTTCGTCCATCCATTTTGAGAAATTGTTTACCAGATGCGATGGAGTCTGGGGTCAACGGTTCTCGGGAGCCGCCACCGGGGATGCAAAGTGGTTCGTTAGTTCCCTCGGAACCAATGCAGAATCGGATTAAACCGTTCGTGGGCTCAGGTGCACAGGGTTGTAATAAGGCTGCGCCAGCCCCGTCCCCGAAAAGTGGATAGGTTCGCACGTCGGTTTTATCAATTGTTCGACTCATCAAATCGCTACCGACTACTAATGCATTGCGAGCGGTTCCGGCAGCAATGAATTGAGCGGCAGTGACTAAGCCAACCATAAAGCCTGCGCAAGCGGCGTTGATGTCGAATGCAGGCGCGATACATCCCAGTCGACTTTGGAGCAAACAAGCTGTGCTCGGAGTTAGGAAGTCCGGCGTGATGGTCGCACAGATTAGCAAATCGATTTCGCCGGGAGAGACGTTTGCGTTCTTGAGGCAGTCGGTGGCTGCATGCCATGCTAAATCGCTCGTCGCTTGCGTGTCGGCCGCTTTTCGCCGCTCCAAGATACCAGTCCTGGCCACGATCCATTCGCTATCGCAACCGAGTTCAGCAAGGTCTTCATTGGTGACGATTTGGTCTGGAACATAGGATCCAGTCGCGGCAATACGTATACCTGCCAAGCTACCCATGCGGCTTCTACCACTAGCGGAGCGAGGTATTTCTCTGCCAGAAGGATTGGTCACAATTGGTGGGGTTAACATTCCAGGCTACAACTTTCTAATCTTCGACTACCGATCGTCAGCCAAGAGTATAACCAAGAAGTCCAATTTGAAAAACATTGATGCGGATGAGCCAATGCCTATTAGGGGCCGAAGATGTCTTACTGAACGGAAAGTCCCTCGTTTCGCCTCGAAATCCACTCACCAACAGAGGGAAGTTTGCCATAAGCATAGGCCAGAAGTGCGATAGGATGAATTGTCGGCTTATCGGTACCTTGTTCCATTTGCAATTTGCAAGCGGAACATTCCGTGCTGCCGATTTGTGCTGTCGTCTGCTGCATCGTGCTAACGAGATCCCAACCAACTCGCAGCGAGGTTCGGTAGTTTCGTCTTAATAGACCAAACGTGCCCGCCATTCCGCTGCATCCCGCGTCGGCATTCTGGACGGTAACACCTGGAATTAGTCCTAGAAGATTGAGGCCGGTGTGCTCGTTATCGATTGCCTTAAGGTGACACGGGGTGTGGTAAACGACTGACAAAGAGAGTGGTTTGAGATCTAGCTCTAATTCATTCTGTTGGTGCATCTTCCAAAGATAACTTCCCGCCTCCCAAGAGTGGTCGGCAACGAGACGTGCGTCGTCATTGTCAATAATATGAACATACTCGTTTTTCAAACAGAGAATCGCGGTTGGTTCGGTGCTTACAATCTCGTAACCCTGTCTAACAGCTTCGGCCAGTTGCCGAATTTGCGGAGCTATTGCCTTGCGCACTCTTTCGACATCACCCAGTGCAATGCGAGTCATCCAGGTGACTGATTGCCATGTTGGGACAAGGACATCTACATTTTGTTTTTGCATGACAGCGACGAAAGCCATGCCTAATTGTGGATTGTTCCAATTCGCATAATGATCGACCAGGAATAGAACCTTTCTGCCCCCTGCGCGATTGGGTCTGGTGAGTCGATTGCGTGAAGCCCATCTCATGAAAGGTTGTTTAGCAATCAGGGGTAGTCGTCGCCCTTGAGAGATACCTGTGGACTTTTCTAGCAGCCATCTTGCATAGCGATTTTCGATAGCCCAATTAGCGAGCCACGGACTTCTCGATGCAACAGAACTAAGCAGGTCGAGTCGACCGAGAAGCTTGTCGCTTAGTGATAGACCATTTGCAGCAGCGTATTGAGCCTTAAATTCCATGACCAGCTTGGGAATGTCGACGGAGGCAGGGCATTCGATTCGACATTGATGACAATGAAAGCAGGAGTCAGAGATCTGTTTGAGTTCGTCGCTTTCTAACAAGACAGCCGGGATTCGACCGTCCAATAACCCTCGCATCAAATTGGCTTTCGCGCGAGGCGAAGCTTCTTCATTTCTACCGGCTCGAAACATGGGACACATGCGTTCATTGGGGGCTGTTGATCTGCAACGACCGCACCCATTGCAAGAGTCTGATACCGCAGCCAAGTTCTCGCTTTGGCTCCAAGTTAAGATTGGTAAGAAAGAGTTCTTTCGAGGTTGCGACGAGGCTGTTTCAATCTCAGAATCTGACGAATCACGTGGGACGATAGTCCCGGACTCTAAGGAAGCTCCGGTTCGAGAGACGCTACTCGGGTCTGTCGTAGTGGCAAGCGATGTTAGAGGACGCAGATTGTCGGTGATTTTCTGAGGGGAATCCGTTATCAATTTACCCGGATTAAGAATTCCACGAGGATCAAAGAGCTCTTTTATAGAACGGCAGACAGGAAAAAGATCGCCCAACTGTTGGCGGACATAGGAACTGCGACTTAGACCTACTGCATGCTCACCCGAGATTACCCCACGATATTCAATAACCTTCTCAAAGAGCCTGTCTGCGATCCGTTGCATCTTCAAGACATCTTCATCTGAATGCGGATCCAAAAAGGGTCTTAAGTGGATATGGCCGTGTGCTGCATGCGAGAACAATGCGCTGGTTACACGTTCCGCTTTGAGCGTGTTTTGAACTTCAACGAGGAACTCTGGCAACCGATCTGGCGGAATAGATATGTCTTCTACGAAAGGAATCGGACGGGCATTTCCTTTGATGCGATAAAGTCGAGGAATCACACGTCGACTTAGTTTCCAAATAAAATCTCGCTCGTTGTCATCTAATATAATGCGAGACTGCTTGGTGGACGGAGATCGTCGAACAATTCGTTGCACCAAGCTAGTGAGTCGGCTTCGAACATCAGGAGCTTCGTCACCATGATGCTCAATGAGGAGACACGCTTCCGCTCCTCGTGGCAAGAGTGCTTCGTAACGAGAGTCTATGTCGCGGGCTAATTCGATTAACCTTCGATCCATGAGGTCGCATGCCGCGACCTTGTCTCGTCGAGCATCTGCTGCAGCTCTTACGGCTAATTCTAAACGCTCAAAGAAAAGAAGAACGACACCTCTCGCCTCAGGCATGGGGCGAACTTTAAGCTTAAGATCGGTGAGGATAGAGAGCGTGCCTTCTGCGCCCGATTGCAGTTTGGCTAAGTCTACATACTCTGCGTTGCTGGTTTCAATGCGGTATCCACAGCCTCGCGCCACGCCACGCCATGGTGGTCCTTTGGTGGTGGTGCGATGTGCAGCTAAGACTTCGCCGACGCCGGCCGTAATCTTGTCGAGCGTGGCGTTGCCGGTGTCTGGTGCTCGCCATCGTTGTTTGTTGAGGAATACTTTATCGCCGTTGGACAAGATCGCGTTGGCTTCTAAAACGGAGTCGCAAGCGGTTCCGTAGGCGAGATAATGGCTTCCGATAGAATCAATCGCGACCACGCTACCAATGGTCGTTACCGATCTGGTAACAGGATCGGCACCGAAAACGAGTCGATACTTGGCCAAGCTTCGATTAAGCTCTGCCAACGTTAAACCAGGCTGCACGCGAATTTCCATCGCATCTCTATCGATGTGGATCACGCGACGCATAAATCGAGAGAAATCAAGAACAATTCCAGGGCCTAGTGATTGTCCTGCCTGTCCCGTTCCGCCCCCGCGCGGGAACAATGGTATTGAGTTTTCGGCCGCGTACTTGACGCATTGAGAAACGTCTTCTTCATTGCGAGGCCTAACGACGGCATGAGGCGGTATCTCGTAGAGGGATGCGTCCGTTGCATACATTTGTGTAAACAATGGACTGCAATACACTTCACCGTCCAGAATACCTCGCAAATCGGCTTCTAATCGAATTTGTTCCGAATCCAATTTGCTATCCGTTCTGAAGCTGGTAGTGGCTGCAATTGCTGGTCCACCAAGACTCTGCTTTATTGGCGTCCCAATCGTGGTATTCCGGAAGTTGCTGAAGCGAGGTTTGCAGTTCTCTCGCCGATTGGAATCGGTTTTCGGGGCTCTTGTCTAAACACTTGAGTATCAAATCATCAAAAGCAGGTGAGGGAGGAATCAATGCTGGATCTCGCTCGATTGAAGGAGCTTTAGCGGGTTCGTGAAGATGAGCAAGCAATATCTTTAATGTCGGACCAGCATCAAAGGGTGGTTTGCCCGTCAACATAAAATAAGCGACCCCTCCCAACGAATAAATGTCGGACCGTTGGTCAGGAGAAACATTTCCCATGGCTTGCTCAGGTGACATGTACAGAGGCGATCCCGTCAGCGATCCCGCCATCGTCAAATCGGTATCCTCACCATTCTGAATTGAGGGGTCGATCGATTTGACCAATCCAAAATCGAGCAACTTGATCATGTCAAACGAGCCACCAAGCTCTGTGACCATCAAATTTGCAGGTTTGATATCGCGGTGCAACAATCCAATCGAATGTGCTTCGTGAAGCGCATTGCAAACTTGGTTCAGTAGATAAACCGCTCGTCCTGGCGAGACAGGTCCTCGTTTTTTAACCATTTGCTGCAAGCTAAGGCCAGTCAGATATTCCATGACGTAGTAGAACTTTCCGTCTGGTGTTCTGCCGTAGTCGAAAATGGAAACGTTGTTCCAATGGTTCAGCCGAGAGGTCGATCGGACTTCACGCTCAAATCTCGCAATAGATTTCGGATCTCCAGCTTTTTCGGGCCGAATAACTTTTATCGCACATGGCCTCTTCATCAATCGATGTTCCGCCAAATAGACGTCTCCCATTCCACCTGAGCCTAGCTTTTCTCTCAGGTGGTATCGACCGAGCTCTTTAGCCTCATCGACTTTGCCACGAAGGTACGCAATCATCCGTAGCCCAAGCAAACATGCCGACAACGTTGCAATTAAAATGAGAACCATCTCGATTATGCAGGAAGGGTCAAACATTAGGCTGCGCTGAATATCTTCGTGCATAATCGCTGCTACTGCCGTGGCAATGATTGGAGCAGACGCCATAATCAGGCAGACTGTCATGACCACTCGCCAGCTTCGGGGCACGAAGATGTTATAAGTGAAGATGAGAATCAACCAACCCGACATGGAGATGTGTGGGATAAACGAATAGTTCGATGCCAAAAAAACAACATCGCGATAGTGCATGACTAAAAGGGATGCGGCAGGCGAGGAGAAGATTAAGAATTCACTCCATCGCAAACAATTAGCAGATGCTTGGTTTAGTCTGGACAACCACCACGCTACCCCCATGAGTACAAATGTGGTCGCTAGCTCTACACCGAGTGTTGTAGTTCCCGGATTCGAAGGAAACTCCCACCACAATTGAATCAATGACCAGATGGAAAAAATCAGGAAACCAAACCCCAATGCAAACGCTGCTGTTCGGAGCCGAGTTTGAAGCAGATTATTGGCTTGACGACTAGAGCTGGTGTCCCCCTCCAACAACTCCATTTCGGCAGGAGAGACCCCCGCTAATTCCGGCCTCTGTGGAATAGCTAACGGACTATCTGCATCCAACGTTTGGTCATGAGGACTTGCTACTGACATGGTATTTCCAATGATTGAGCCTCTCGCCTCATCCATGGAGGTTTGTAGGCCAGAAACCACTTTCTTTACAATTGTATTCCGTCCCGAACTGGACGCTTGTACGAGGCGGACAATTCAGCTACGTGATTAATCGCCTCGGGGCTCACATTGTCAGGGAGTTTGATCAACAATTCAACAATCATGTCCCCTGTCGCTCCATCCGACGTTCGGAATCCTTGACCTTTGAGCCGAAGCCGCTTTCCACTACTGCTCATGGGTGGAACCGTTAATGCTATCGTTCCACTTGGGGTTTGGACGTCTACTTTGGCTCCCTTAATGGCTTCTTCAAGCGTGATGGGTAGCCTTAATTCCAAATTCAAACTGGCTAATTTGTAATGCGCATTGGGTTCAGGTTGCACGGTGAGAAGTAAATCACCGGGTTTGCCACCCACGACCGACTGCCCACGACCGCGAAGCCTAATTTTCTTCCCAGGCATTATTCCCGCTGGAATTTTAACCGAAATCGAATCCGTCTTGCCGTTCAAATTCAGGGAAATCTGCGTTTCGCCCCCGGAAATCATTGTGCGGATCGGGACCGATATCTCGGCTGACACGTCCGAGCCACGCGGGGTTCGTCGGGAACGCGTACCACCACCCATGTTTCCGAAAATGCTGCCTAAGTCGACTTGCCCCCCTCCAAACATGTCTCCAAAGTCAAATCCTTGGCCCCCTCCACCAAACGGACCAGCGCCAGCCGCACCCGCATATTGCTCGTAATTCGAACCGAACTGATCGTACTTAGCACGCTTTTCGGGATCATTCAAGCAATCATAAGCCGACTGAATCTCTTGAAATCGCTGTTTTGCGTTTTTGTCATCAGGGTTTAAATCAGGATGGTGTTTTCTAGCAAGCTTTCTATAAGCCTTAGTGATTTCATCGCTGTTCGAGTTGCGTTCAACCCCCAGTACTTTGTAGTAATCCTCTGCCATAGTTCTCATTTCCAGCTGCCAATTCGGCGACTCAAAGTAGTTTTCGGGGGAGCGTAGCAAATTCTTGGCCAACTCCGCTAGATATTGTCCGGCAGCCGGTGATTCCTACCTTGAAGATTCCGTTTCTCTCAATTACCCGTTTTCCAAGAGGAACTGCACGGCCTGCCTGTTTAACTCCGCCGCGTTTTTGAGCCCGAGTTTTCTTTTGATATTTTCGCGATGACTGTCAATGGTGTGGTTGCTCAAAAGTAGGGAGTTTGCGATTGCTCCGCTGGTTTGCCCTTGGCCGATCATTCTGAAGATTTCAAGCTCTCGATCGGTCAATTGATCAACTGGATTCGAAGATTGGGTGCGTGCTCCCAGTGCCTGTGACACTAGCCTTTGTGTGGTGTCCGGATTTAGATAACGTTCGCCTCTTAGTACGGTTCTAATTGCGTCGATAACCTTTTCCCCAGAATCCTGTTTGTTTAGATACCCGAGAGCTCCCGCTCGTAAGGCTCTCTCTGCGTAAAGAGATTCTTGGAATCCAGAAACCACTAATAGCTTTGTGTTGGGACTGCTCGCTTTGGCACGTTTTAGTAGCTCAATTCCATGCCCCTGCTTCAAAGAGATATCTACGATTGCTAATTGCGGACATTCTTGCTTTATGAGTTCCATTGCTTCGTCTTCGGACGATGCTTCGCCACAGACTTCAAGATCTGGAAAGGCGGAGATTCGCAATCGAAGCCCTTCTCTAACCATCGCGTGATCATCAACGATCAAGATTTTGGATGGGCTAAATGAATTGATCGACATTATCGAAGATCCTTAATTGATAGTTCGCATCGAACAGTTACTCCTCCGTCGGGACTTTGCGAAGTGCGAATTTGCCCGCCGATTAAACTCGCCCTGTATTCCATGGTTCGCATACCCATTCCCTTGGATGTTAAGTCCTCACTGGCCTCGAGTTGTTTCTTGAAGCCGATGCCATTGTCGGATACCAC
Source organism: Pirellula sp. (assembly GCA_046344995.1). Lineage (GTDB taxonomy): Bacteria > Planctomycetota > Planctomycetia > Pirellulales > Pirellulaceae > JBKCUI01. The sequence continues at coordinate 11,123 of JBKDKR010000006.1, read as the reverse complement.
TAACGAGATGAGTTGGTCCTTCATCATTAACTCAATCCTAATGCGGTCTGCCTCACCATGACGAACGGCATTGTTGATGGCTTCCTGCGCAATTCGATACAAATGCGTTGCGGTCGTGTTGTCAGGTATGGCGACATCATCTTTGCAAACAAAATCGCAAATGAGTTTTTCATTCGAATTGATGGAGTTAGCTAGGTCTGCCAAAGCAGAGCGAAGCCCTTCCGCGTCAACTTGGATAGGCATAATTCCGTGAGCTAGATCTCGGACATGTTGATTGGTTTCTACCAGTCGCTTGGAGATTAACTCTGAAATGCTTACGAGACGCGCGTAGTCTGCTTCATCGAAGGTAAAGCAATTGCTACCTTCAATTGCATTCTTTGTCGAGTTGCCAATCGTTTCTTTTAGAGAGCTTGCAAACAGAGACAAACCCGATAATTCTTGTTGCGTACCATCGTGCAGTTCGAGGCCGATGCGGCGTTGCTCGTTTGTGGCGATTTCAACGATGTGTCGCTGCATTTCCTTGCGTTTTGAGACATCCCTTAGGACGCTCGTGAACAGCCCGAGATGATCAACTTGACTTACCGCTAAGTCTGCTGGAAATTTTGTACCGTCTTTCCGCTGGCACATGACTTCTCGGCCTTCCCCATGATTATGGGATGCGGCTGTCTCGAGAAAGATCGCAGCGTGGTCGTGATTGTTATCGCTAAATTGATATGGCCATAAAACCGCCACAGACTTACCGATGATTTCTTTGCTTGAATATCCAAATATTCTCTCGGTTGCTTGGTTTGCGCTATCGATTACACCTTGGCTGTCTACGGTTATGATGGCGTCGGATGCTGTTTTTAGAATTGCACGCATTCGCTCTTCGCTTTTACGCAAGGCTTCAACCGCCTGACGCTGGGTGGTTACATCTGTGACTAGCTCTAGTAGCCGAGATGCCTTACCGGATCCGTCGGGAAGGGTGGAGCAAAGTTTCTTGACCCAAATCTCTGAACCGTTCTTATGCACGTAGCGATTTTCGATTTCAAAATGTGAAACGACTCCATCGTTGAGTTGTTTAATCAAGTCTTGGTTGGCTTGGACGTCGTCCGGGTGCATGTGAGACCAGAACTGAGTGTTTCTAAGCTCCGGTTCGGAATAGCCCACTAAGCTACAATAGGCTGGGTTGCATCTGCCGAATTCACCGTCAAGTGTCCCCATGGCGATTCCAGTAGCGGCATGGTCAAAGATTTCGCGAAAGCAGGCATCTAGTTCGCGTTGTTCCGCTTCAGCCTGCTTAAGATCCGTCATATCAACATAGGTGATCACGACCCCGTCAATACCACAGTTAGCGCTCTTATACGGAAGTATTCTGCGAAGAAAGCATCGTTGGTCTTTCGTGCTCATTTCGCTATCAACAGGTTTTTGTTCCCTTAGAACTTGCTCACATTCTTGAAGAAGATCATTGCCTATTAAAACAGAAGCGAAGTCTCGGATATCTCGACCTTCGTCAGTTGGCAAAAGATTAAACAGTTGCATCGTGGGGTGCGTGAATCGCTTGATACGAAACTGTTTATCCAGATACAACGTTGCAATTTCGGTGCTGGCCATCAAGTCCGTAATCTCGGCATGTGACTTGTCGAGTTCTGCAACTTTCTCTAGAAGTTGAATATTGACGGTGCTCAACTCCTCGTTAAGCGATTGCAATTCCTCTTTGGACGATTCGAGTTCTTCATTGGACGACTGTAGCTCCTCGTTGGAGCTTTCCATCTCCTCTATCGTATTTTGCAGATCTTCTCTGATCGACTTTAGCTCATGTTCTAAATGCTGGACGATTGAGGATGAGTCGTTATTTGATTGATTCGTCTCTGCTTCGCGATTGCCTGCCGATGAAGCCATCAATCGCTTTTGTTTTCTGGGTAAATCCCTGAAAACAATCAGAAGCAGATCATCCGTTTCTTTGGAATCAAAAATGGGATGAGCCGTTATCGAACAAGCAACATAGACACCATTTCGCTGGACTCGAGCGTCGGAGTCCGTAATGGCCAATCGCTGCTGCGATGCGTTGTGGCATAATGCCCGAAGCCTGCTACGTAATCCTGGTCGAGCCATAGCCAGAAGTTCGCGAGATAGCTCGCCGGCTGGAAATTCTAGATAATCAACCAGCGAGCCAGATACGTAGAGTATTTCAAAATGTCGGTTAATTAACGCGGCTGCAGGAGTATATTCAGTCAATAGCTTGTCGGTTAACTCCTTATATAACTTTCCTTGCTGAGTGAGGTGCAATGGAGGGGATCGCATCGAGGACTTTCTTGTTTCCTTTTCCATGGGCAAGCTAATTGCGACCGGATTGGCCTTGCCAATGCGGCGAAAAACTCTCCACTGCTTTGATACCGGTTCGAAAAGTGACTCGGAACGTCCGACCGTTTCTGCTGCGCCCAATAGAATATGGCCTCCCTCCACTAAAGCGTAATGAAAGAGAGACATTAATTTCTGTTGCAGATCTTGCTCAAGGTAAATCAGTAGATTGCGGCAAGAAATCAAATCCAGTCTAGAGAACGGAGCATCGTTAACGACATTTTGCGTTGAAAATACGACTGACTCTCTGAGGGTTTTAGAAACTTGAAAGTGTGAATCGTCATGCTGCGTGAAGAATCGTTTGAGTCTCGAGGGTTCGATATCGGTCGCGATGCTAACTGGATAAATGCCTTTCCTGGCGAAGCTTATGGATCGTTGGCTAATGTCGCTTGCGAAGATCTGGATATTCAGAACCTTGCCCGCAGTCTGAAATGCTTCAATCAACAGGATGGCTATGGAATATGCTTCTTCACCCGTGGCACAGCAAGGCACCCAAACTCTTAGCGGTGAGTCGTCTTTGTGATTCAATAACAAAGCTGGGATTAATTCCTTCTCCAAGAAATTAAATGCTTCAGGTTCCCTAAAGAATGAAGTGACGCCAATCAAAAAGTCGTTACACAATGATTCCAATTCATGCTGATTGGTTCGAAGAATCTGTGTATAGGAATCCAAATCGTCTGCTTGAACCAAGCCCATGCGTCTCTCAATTCGACGCATAACCATATTGGGTCGATAACATCGAAAATCGTACTTGGTCTTTAGTCGAATGAGATCAAATATTGACTTCAAGTCGGTGGTGGATTCCTCTTGGAGAGGAATGGTCGCGTGTATGCTGCGAACATAGGGTTGTTTGGCATAAGTGAGCAATACTTCAGGCATCGATGCCGGCGGTAGCACAAAGTCGATGAGGCCGGTCTCTATTGCATTTTGAGGCATCTGATCGAACTCCGCTGATTCCGGAGTTTGAACCATCGCCATACCACCGCATCGCTTGATCTCTCTAATGCCTAAGGTCCCATGGCTACCTGTACCGGAGAAAATGATTCCAATCGCCTTGCTTTGCTGGTCCTCAGCCAGAGATCTTAGAAAAGAGTCGATTGCGGTTTGTGCTCCTATTGGATCTGGTAAAGAGCCCAACCGTATTACTCCCTGCGATAACATCAGAGTATGATTGTGGGGTATCACATAAACGGAATCGATCTTTACTCGCATTCCATCTATCGCCTCAACAACGGGCAAACATGATTCTCTGGAGAGCAACTCTACAAGGGAGCTTTTGCGTTTTGAATCAAGGTGCGGAACAAGCACAAAGGCCATCCCGCAATTCTCTTTTATCGCTCGAAAAAACGACTTAAAGGAATCCAATCCTCCGGCCGATGCAACGATTCCAACGATTGGAAAGGTGGATTCGTTTACTGGGTCAACGGCACCACTGGTGGGTTGTGAATCGTCAATTGGCTCACCATTGACACTCGGGTCTGCCGGTTGATTCGCTTTTTCACTGGGTCGGACCGAGACCTTTTTGCTGTGACGTTTCGCCATAGAGCCCGTCGTCTCGCGCTTCTTTAAGAGGATAGATCAACCTGTATCTTACCAGAAGACTCTCCTTGCGAACTTGGTTTATGCATTCAATTATTAGGTTTTCTCGCAATAGAACATTCATCTAATGAAAACCGCCAGGACCCAAATGGTAGAGCGTTCGATTGGATCGGTTTTTTCGCCGCGCAACAATACTCTTTGGACTCAATAACCCATACTCAGCACGAACGGAAGAATAAAATGCGAGTTCTCTTCGCCGGATTGAATTTAAGCTTTGTTCAGTCACTAAAGTTCTACCTTACGCAACATAGACACGATCTGAAGGTCGTAAACAATGGGATCGGATGCATGTTTACGCTGAAAAACCACTCGATCGATTTGCTAGTGGTAGAGCAAGATTTGCTTTGGGGGGGGGCGGACGGCGTTTTGTCTCTGATGCGAGAAGATCCAGATCTGCAGGAAATACCTGCAGTCATGCTAACAACTCCTAACGATCATAATCCAGTACGTTCGGTTTCGAAGTCACGAATCAGATCTAATAGACCGCTATTCTTTGGCGATATGCTTCGAATCGCGAGCTTTCTCGATAGTCGCGTTATACCGAACACGAGATCCTACCCCGTTTGGTTCTTTCACTCACAGGAGCCAAAGAGTTTTTACGACTCAAGAGAGGGAAACAATCAGATCCAATTCTTTCAACTCTACCAGAAGCACTAAATGTCATGGGACAAATCACAATTGAGCAGCGAGTTAAAGCTGTTGATCGCGAGTCGAACAAGCAATCGATTGTATTTGCCTTGCGAAGCCCATTCTCGCATCGATCGGATCAGGTTGCGATTGCCTCGACCAATCGATTGAAGTCTTGCTCGCACAGCGAACTTCGAAAACTGTTTTGCAAAACGGAACGCGGCATCCTGATCATTTGTGGACAGGTTGGTTCCTTTTATTGGAAGCAGTTGGCACAGGAAATCATTCGCCCCATATCGCAGTCAATGTTCATTGAAAACCAACTTGAAGTGCGTTCGGCAGTATCTTACGACACTCAGTACAATCCTTCGGAGTAATCATAATGCTTAAATCCAGTTCAAAAAGCGTATTTCATTGCACAGTCTGTGGTCACGTGGCCTACGAAGATGATTCGGTCAACACTCCTAATTGCTGCGGACAATCGATGTATTTGGCTTGCAAAGCTCAAAAACAAACCAAGGCGAATCGCAATTCTCGGGAGCAATCCGAACGAAGGGCGACACGAGTGCATGAAAATGCGGAGACTAATCCACCAACTCCTTAAACTTTTTACAATCCGTTAAAACAAGCGACGCAACAGTGAGTGCTGTTGCATCGCTAACCTTGACTAATCGCCTCACCCGATAACCGCGCTGATTTAAACTGCATCCTGAGATAAAATGAGAACACTGTACGGTCCGATTTGAATAGTTGCTTCAAAAGGAAAGCCATCTCGCCTTGAACTCGACCCGGTATCCTTTACCCCTGTTTCAACAGATGCTGCAACAACTTCATGGCAATTCGTATTCGCAAACGATTTTCCATAGCTCTCGGAATCGCTATTAAATCGTACATTCCAAATGCCGGACGAAGGAAAGCCTAAGCGATAGTCCCCTCTAGCTTGATGTGACAGATTTACTACGACGATTACATCATCTCCCGGGCCAGACAAATTCCACCGGTGAAATGCAATCAAGTTTTCGGATTGATTCTGATGGAACGTATTGAGCCCAGAACCGGTCAATCCTTTAGTTGTACCAGACTTGTTTAGGCGCAAAGTTATGAGGTCTTGATACATCTGAACTAATCCGCAAAACTCGATCGACTTATTCCAATCCAAGGGATCCGTATCTTGAAACCACCCATCCTCCAAGAACTCTTGGCCTTGAAATATCATGGGAATTCCTGGGGCTGTCATAACCAAGGCTGCTGCTAAGGTAGAACGCTTTTGCGCATACCAACTGGCTGGGTTCAGGGGATCGATTTCCGATGCGACTCTTGAGTTCCCGTTAGCGTTTTCGTCATGTGACTCGCTGTATATCACTCGCTGAAACGGGTCCCCATTCGGTCTTCTCTCCATCGCGATTCTGATACTATCTAAGTAACGGTATTGATCATCGGATTGGATTACAGATTGTCGTATTGGGTGCACGAACTGAGCGTCCCACTGAGCTGTAAAGCCTGCGCCAAACTCATCTGTCGATCGAGTGATTCGATCATCATTTCTTAGGTCTTCGGCTATGGTGATTCGTCCAGGGTAAATGGATCGCACCTCTCGATTGATCCATTGGATTAGATTCCAACCGTCTGGGAGATGATCTCCGGGGGTATTGGTTGCATGCACATTGTGTATAAACAAAGTCATATCGAGTCGCAATCCATCGACGTGATAGTCTTCTAGCCACATTATGGCATTATCACGAATAAATTGCCTTACTTCAGGACGACCATAATCAGGCCTTGTTTCTCCCCAAGGTGTCTCGGCTCGCCAATCATTGTAGAAATAGATTCCACCTTTATCGTTTTCGCTCCATCCATCAAATTGCCATAGATCTAGATCAGATGGTCCAAAATGATTATAGACTACATCTAACACGACTCCGATGCCGGAAGCATGGGCTTCTTTGACAAATTGCTTGAGTCCAATCGCGCCTCCATAGTTGGTTTCTACTGCAAATACACATGAGGGGTTGTATCCCCAGGAAGAGTATCCCGCAAATTGAGAAAGTGGCATAATCTCAATAACGTTGACCCCTAGCTTTTTTAAGTAACCTAGCTTTGTAGCCGCCTCAGAGAATTTTTTTCCATCACCCTGAGCCTTATCGAAAAAGGTACCCAAGTGTAATTCGTAGATTACAAGCTCATTCACAGGCTTAAGCTGGAAATTGTCTCCACTCCAATCAAATGCAGGGTCAACAACAATCGCGTTGCCAACCGAGCTAGTGACTTGGCGAGCGTACGGATCGATCCGAATAAGTACTTTGTCACCATTGACGATTCGAAAGCGATACTCACTGCCAAGTTTGGCATCTGAGATATCGGCAAACCAGTAACCGCTTCCTTCGCTTAGCATTGCATGGGTATCGATAGACCAGTTATTGAACGAGCCCATGACGAAGACGGCATTTGCATGGGGGGCCCAAACACGGAACGCGACCCCTGATGGGTGGGGTATCGCACCCATTCCAACTACGCGATTCTCAACGGGAATTGCAGACACTTCTAGTTCTTTCGTTCGAAATCTTTCGATGCATCTTGAAAGGCGTTCTTAAAGTCATCCCACGCTGCAACGGCACCCTTTTCGATATCGCCCCAAGCTTCTGCTGTCGAATTTTCCATCTCGATAATCTTTTCTTTGGCAGCCTGCCGTTTGGATTCTAGGACCGTCATTTTCTTGTTCCAATCGTCCTTGGCATCAGCTGTTAATTGCTCCCCCTTCTTTTTCAGCTCTTCCATCTGCAAGTCCATCGCAGACCGTTGTTCCTGCCACTTTTGAATCATCTTCTTCTTTTGTTCAGACGAGTATTCCGAAGCTGTATTCAGTGCCTTTGACGCATCACTTTTGACATCATCAATCGTAACGGAAGGTGCTGGAGTTCCCCTTGAAACCGGCTCCCTCTCTTTGTAACAGCCCGTTAACAAGGAGGCGCTGACGATACAAATAAACGCGAGTTTTCGTTTCATGGTTTGGATCCTTTTACGACGCTTTTAAAGACGTCCAGTGAGTAACATAATAAGTAATACCAGCAAGATAACGCCAATAAGGCTTAGGCCTCCGGTCGGCCCGTATCCCCAGTTGCGACTGTGCGACCAAGTAGGCAGAGAACCGATCCCTCCCAGTAAGACCAGAATCAAAATCACAATTAAAATTGTTTGTAACATTTCACATCCTAAATCGTTGTTAAATAGTCGAGAGTGAGTTGGCAACATTTAATGGGACATTCACTGAAGCCAATTCACTCGGAATTCTTTCAATGGGATCAGCATGTAAGCTCTTAGGTAACGGAGCCAAGTCAAAACCGTATGCTTTTTTCCTGAGAGCGGATAAATCGCTAGCGCGATCTAGCTTTACCCTCATGATGCCTCCAGACATAGGATGGGTTCGACGCCATGCGCTATATCGTATGAAGGCTGACATCGCCAAACTACCTAGTCGCTCCCGCGCAGATCCGCGGCCATTGCGAGTTGTAATATTCCAAATGTTTTTGACTGCATGCCCGACCGTTGAAAACCGCCGATAGCATTCGTACAGCAATTCTTCCATCCGATGTTTGGACAAATTCGGATGCTGCCACGTTAGGCTGGTCGTATCAAAGCGATCCAAATTGGCTTCTGTAATCAAGCCGGCTTCTAAAAAGGTGTCGTACTGTTCTGTACCTGGAATAGGACACAGAATGTAGAATGACGCCCAGTTCGGGCCGATCTCTTGAAGGGTCTCAAGATGCTCTCGGATCGATTCCTCTGTATCTTCTGGAAATCCAACTATGTTGGAAAAGTGAGAACTTATGCCATGCTCTTGGCATAATCTCACGATGTTGTGGTAGGCATCAGGACGGTTCTGTTTCTTGTTGGCGGCAATTAGTGTCTCTCGACGAAACGACTCCACTCCCACAAACATTTGGTAACACCCTGCTTTGGCGAGAAGTTCGACTAGCTTCTCTTGCCTGAAGATCTGTGTATCGCATTGCACGAAGAACTTGAGCCCAAGCTTCTCGTCAATCATCGCTGCGAGCAAATCTTCGGCTTGAGAGTACTTGTTGAAGTTGTCCGAAGTAAACATGATGGTTTTGACTCCAGCTGCTTTTGCTCTTCTCAGGCTTTCCATGGTTGTTGAAAGACTTTGGCTTCGAATTCGTCGTCCCGCAATCTTGGTTACAGAGCAGAAGTTGCAGAGAAATGGACACCCACGTGCTGGATACACACCCATCATAGGCATGATGTATCTGCTCAATTCGGAGTGCGTTGGAGGGGTGAGAACCGGCGAGTCCAACTCCTCTTGCCATCTCAAACCCATGCCATAGACGGGTTTAAGTTCGCCAGTCAATGCATCATCCAATATCTCGTCCATCACAAGCTCAGCTTCGCACTGCGCGAAGCTGATTCCCTTGCCCCAAACCATAGAGGTGTCACAGGTCATAACGTGAGGGCCCCCGATTACCACCATGCAACCGTTCGCAAACGCCAGTGCCGCGAGGTCCAGCGCGCGGTGAAATTGATGGCTTTGAACCCCAACGAGCAGCAGCAATGTCTTCTCGGTATTCGTTGTATTGAGTTCAGTTAGATACTCTAGGTCTGTGTGTACGTATTCATCTATGCTTCTCGTGGATATCTCATGATTATCGATTACACAGGGAATCATGCTTCGAATATGAGGCATTGTACTGTTAGGCATAAATCCGCGTCGGAATCGTTCTACGTTCCCGTCAGGCAAGTATTTGCTTGGCTTAATAATCACAATTTTTAGAGATTGTGACATGTTGCGTTCTCCGTCCAGTCGCAAGGTGTGATGCTTCGAATCCGCTACAGTTGTATAGTTCTACAACCTATGTTCTTTAAATGAGACCGGGGGTTTCGGGGTTTTGTTCTAGTGATTTCCGCCAGAAGAATGCTTCCGAAAAAGCGGGGCTGGCTTTAAGAGTGGGGGGGAGAGGAGGCGATAGACGCCTCACAAAATGAGATGAAAACCCTAGCCGACCGAGTATACTTCGGTGCGGCTTGGCGTTTTCTTAAAGGTGCAGTCTTACGAAAGCATCACGGTTCTAGCGGAAATATCGTGGCGAGTAGCGAGTTCCATAGCGTCTGCTCGGATTTGCATAGTAACGTGGGGTGGAGTAGTAGCTGGGCGTCGAATAGTAGTAGTTCGTATTCGGATAGTTACTATAGATCGAGGATCGATTCGTGAATCCCGGATTGTAGTAGTAGGAAGGTTGCCCAAGTGTTCCATAACCGAATCGATAGGCATTACCATAGGTGTTACCGTTTTGATACCCATATGGGTACTGGTCACCATAACTGATTCCACCCACGCGAACACTGACGCCTCGATACTGAGCGTTCGCAGATGCTGCCAATCCTAGGCTAGTGATGAGGCATACTGCGAATTTCGTGAACTTGTTTGACATGATCGTCTCTATTTCTTCGAGGCAATCCAAGCGGACCAGCAAAAATAGCTGACTGACCGCGAATTGCACTGATTGGCTTCGAGTAGCAGATTGGTTTTCTTCTGCCTATTGCGATGAAGCCTAGTTCGCACGAAAAAGATGGTCGGTCTTTCGCTTTACGTTAGTAGGAGACTACAAGATTGTTTTCGACCCCTGTAACCCCAGGGGCTTTCCATGCTGCCGAATAAGCTTCGCGACGCTGATCCCATGATCTGACTGATCCTGCGAGCGTGACCATGCCACCAGTTGTTGTAACGGTAACTTGGTCTGCATCGATCACCGCATTTCGTTTCAATGCTTTTTCAATAAGATCTTTGACGTCAGAAGATTTAACCAACGACTTTAGTGTGATGTGGTTGGAAACTCCTTTTACGCCCGCTTGGTAGCGAACGACTTCCTCGGCGGAATGTCTCTGAAAGCCCCAGGTGACCTCTCCGTTTAAGGTAACCCAGCCGTTTTCAACGATGGCCTGCACATAACCGGGAATCCAAACATGCCACTTTAGAGATTCAACAATGGAGTGAGCAATCTCCGCATCGGAACGTTTATGGGCCCCCGTTACGTTGACCTCTAGTTCTTCCGCTATGGCTTTTACACCCTCAACTCGCTGGACGGCCAATTCTGCGGCCTGCTTTTCTGCAAATACGGGAACGGAGCCGCTTATGGTCACCACTCCCTCCTTTACGGAAATTTCGATGTTGTCCGCATGTACGGTCGGATCCCACTTCAATTCTGCAATGACATCTGCCTGCAGTTGTTCGTTCGAATTCATGGCAGCACCTGGTCCTTGAAAGTCTGTGATACTCCTAGCCTGGCCCAGCTTCCAATGAGCAAGCTCAATAAGCCAAGCACGGTCACAACTTTTGGCTCCGATTTAGGTCTTCGTTTGAGGCCATTGGAGTTCAAAACACTGTGACCTGAGTATCTTGGCAGATTCGATCAATTAGCAATATCGAGGGATCCTCGAAAATCCCAGTGGTGATTGCACCGATAACTGCATTAGCCTTTCAATAAACCCTTATCCTAAGAGTTGTTGCGGCAGCAAAAATATGTGAAAAACGACATCGCTCGCATTGA
>JBKDKR010000005.1:0-160572 GCA_046344995.1 Pirellula sp. | reverse complement strand
AATGGCGGCTTCCGAACTGCAAACGGTAGCCATTACCGCAGAACCACTTACGAGATGAGTCCAGAGAGATTCTCCGACCATCTCGTTGAGCAATCGTTTGGTCATCTGCATCGATTCAGGTGCTGTCTCCGCGATTTGAGTCGCCAATTGACTACCCTTGATCCAGACATGCTCCGAGGGGACGAGATAATGAACCATACCCCATCGGTGAGCCAACTCGGCCGAAATTGGCTCGTTGGCCAAGAGCAAACGCGAGGCGATCGACGCTCCAATACGATAGTGAGCCAATGGTGCGACCAAACCCGAGACGAGCCCTAACTTAGGTGCGTTGGAATAAAAGGTCGTCTTGTCCGTACCAACGACCAAATCCGATGCTAAAACTAGCGCTAACCCAGCACCGATCACCGGCCCATCGATCGCAGCGATGATCGGCTTGGGAAACCGGAGCATGGTCTCGACCAAGTCTTGCAATTCCGTCGCAACATCTTGCCACGCTTCGAGCGGATCCTCCGACTCTCGAACTTTACCCCATTCTTTCAAGTCGACTCCAGAACAAAATGTTGCACCGGTAGCTGCTAGCACCACAGCTCGCACCGATTTTTCGCGATGGAAATCCCCAAACGCCTGAATCAAATCCTGAACCAACTCGCGCGACAAGGCATTCTTGTTCTCAGGTGAAGACAAGATGATGGTGCCACACGGGGAGTTCTTTTGAACGCGAAGCTTCATGACTCAACAAAACAAACGGGGTATAAAAGGACAATTAAAGATTTGCCTCGGATGGCAATTCGTAGTTCTTGCGATATTCGCGACTGAGCATCTGATTCGCTTTGTCGTTGTTAACAAAGGTCTCAGACTTGGAATCCAATGGTAAGGCTGGCCCAACGCTCACACTAAAGTCCTCGATGGTGTTCTCTTTGAGGTGAGCCACGGTTCGATCCCAAGCGAATCCCACTTTGGACGGTCCCTCGATGTCAGCAAGCTTGGCCGCTACGTCTTCTTTGCGAACCGAGGTTCCGAGTTGCAAAGAGATATTGCCCAGGTGACAAAGAGCACTGGAGTAATGTCCTTCTTCGCAGTCCGCATTGAGCAGCTTGTAATCACGAGCTCGAACCGCGTCTTCAAAGTTCTTGTAATGATGTCCATCGCCACCACCGTTGAAGGTCTTAACGACTTCCCCATCTAGATTGAATACGGTACCAGACGAATAAGAGGTCATCACGAGATACCCCTTGGAACCCTCAACGATGATGCCGACCATCGCCCCTTTGTAGTCACCGGTGGGTAAGCCACGGACCTCGAATGCCAATTGCTTTTTGCCGTAGTCATGGATAACCAGCTGTGTATTGGCGGTCTCACCCGCATCTTCGTATCCGAGCCGTCCGCCGAGGGAGAACGTTCGGTCGCTGAGTCGGCTTTCATTTAATGCCCAGCGGCAAAGATCCATTTGATGGATGCCTTGATTGCCAAGATCCCCGTTGCCATACGCCCATTGCCAATGCCAATCGTAATGAAAGTTCTTTCGAGTTAGTGGCAGAATGGGGGCAGGCCCGGACCAAAGATCATAATCCACAGACTTGGGAACTTCGTAGGTACCTTTAGGACCGATCGAGCCACGGCGTTTGTAGCACAGACCGCGTGCAACGGTGACCTCGCCGATCCCACCGGAATGAATGAACTCCATCGATTCCCGCATGCCTGGGTTCGAACGGCTTTGGGTTCCCGTCTGAACCATCCGATTGTGTTTACGAGCGACTTGAACCAATCGCCGTCCCTCGAGAACATTGTGGGAGACCGGCTTTTCGACGTACACATCTTTGCCCGCTTGAACGGCCCAGATGGCGGCCAGCGAGTGCCAGTGGTTAGGCGTGGCAATGCTGACTGCGTTAATGGTCTTGTCTTCGAGCAAGGCACGCAGATCCTTCACAAAGGTTGGTTTCTTGCCGTTTTGTTTTTCGGCCGTTTTCTCGCAAACTTGTTGGCCCACTTTTTCGTCACAGTCGCAGATGTGGGTCACAATTGTTCCCTTTTTGCCTGCGAAGCCGTCGACGTGTGATTGCCCCCGTCCGTTGGCCCCGATGACTGCGACGTGAATTTGCTCGTTGGGGCTGATCGGTCCCGTGGAATCTTGTGCAAGTGCCGAGGAGCTCCATTGGCTTTGGGCGGCCAGTGCAGCGGCAGTGGCCAGCATAGACCGCTCTAGGAATTCGCGTCGATCAGAACGGCGGTTGGTTACCCCGAATTTAGAAACACCCGTGGTGGACTTGGTCATGGCAGGACTCCTGTGGGAACAATTATCAGTGTGGGAGAGGTAGGAATGAGGCGAGAGTTCAAACGGAGAGTCAACCGATCGGTCAACGCCACCATCTTAAACGGTTCTAAGTCCCCTTTCACCACCCTAAGCGACGAGAAACCACTATTAAGGAGATTTAGTTGCGCCTTATGCGTAACTCCTTAAAGCCTGCTAGAATACGCGGCGTTGAAAAGCTCCGAACTCCTCGAGGAATTAGAGATGATGTGGTTTCGAAACTTCAGTTTATTTGCGGTAATTTTCTTTCTGGCGGCGGGTTCTCGCTCCGGTGCTCAGGAAAGTTTTAAGGAGTTGGTTGGTCCAGTTTCCGTTGGACCAGTCGCTGCAGGTCCAACCAAGGTTCCGTTTCTAACCTGGGGTGGGGACGTAGCCACCTTTCTAGCGAACGGCGATTTAAAGACCAAGCCCGGCTCGACTTACAGCAAGCTCGGTCTCGACATGCAGCTGGTAAAGGGGGACGACTTTATCGGGCAAGTTCGCGATTATGTCTCGGGTAAAACGCCCTTTCTCCGCGGCACGTTCCATATGATGGGGCTGGCGAGTGAAGTGATCGGGTCTGATCCTCGTACGAAGCCCGTGGTCATTCTGCAGTTGTCTTGGAGTGCAGGCGACCACATCGTGGCTCGCAAAAACGTTCGTACTTTGAATGACTTAAAGGGAAAAAAGATCGCATGCCAAAAGGGTGGCCCACACGTTGGTCTGCTTTACGATTCGCTGGCAGCGGCCAAGCTGACCAAAGAGGATGTAACAATTGTTTGGGTGGATGATTTGACTGGCGAAAAAGGAGCGGCCGAAGCGTTTCGAAAAGACACATCCATCGACGCATGTTGCGTGATCACTCCAGATTTGATCGGCCTGACCAGTGGCTTTGATTCGGTAGGCAGCGGTGCGGAGGGAACAGTTGAGGGTGCTCATATGGTCAACAGCACCCAGCAAATGAGTCGCTCCATTGCCGACGTTTATGCCGTGCGTCGCGATTGGTTTGACGCGAACAAGGAATGGGTTGAAAAGTTTGTTGCCGGCTACCTCAAAGGCACCGAAGAGCTCGTGGCCATGCGAAAGAGCTTTCAAGACTCCAACAAAATGTCCGACGCCTACAAAGAGATTCTGACCTTGAGTCAAAGAACCTTTGGTGCAGACGTTTTACCGACATTGGATGTCGACGCGCACGGATTGTTGATGGACTGTACGTTTGTCGGGCTACCTGGACAAATCGCGTTCTTCCGCGATAGCGGGAACTTGAGCGGCTTCGAGAACAAGATGTCGGAGGCGTTAGATCTAGCAACCGGTTGGGGCTATGCCAAGAATCGATTCGGGTTTGATCCGAACGATTTCGATTACAAGAAGATTGCAGAGCGCGCTGGGGTTCAATATGTCGAGCCCACCAAATCGGAACGTTTCTCCAACTCAGCCGAATCGACCGAGATGTTTCTTGGTGAGAACCTCGATGCCAACACCATCGTTAGCTTCACGATTAACTTTGAGCCCAACGTTCAAGAGTTTTCGGCGGATCGATACGGAGCAGAGTTTCAACGAGCCATCAAAGCGGCTAGCACCTTCGGCAACGCCAAGGTCGTGATCCGCGGCCACTCCGATCCGACCAAAACGCTGATCGATCTGGTTCAATCCGGCATGGAAAAGAAGCTCCTCCGCCAGACCGGTTCGTCAGGCAATTTCAAGTACTTCTATGAAGGAAAAGAACTCGATTTGAGCAATACCGCTTCCGTGGTTGAGCTTATCAAAGCAGGCAAGTTTAGCGGTGGCAAAGCTGATCCGTTGGTCACCATGCAAGCCGCGTTGAACCTCAGTCAAAAGCGTGCTGAGTCGGTGCGTGATGCAGTGGTCAAATTCGCGAAGGCGGAAAAGGCCAATCTAGACTTGTCGCAAATCGTGCCAGTAGGGGCAGGGGTTTCCGAGCCTGTGATTGCCAAGCCCAAGAATTTGGATGAAGCCAAAGAGAACATGCGAGTCGAATTTCGCATCGTTCGCGTTGAGGCAGAGGCCATCACACCGAGCGAATTCGATTTCTAGGCTTTGTCTCTAAAATGTAGAACGGTTGTCCTCAACCGTTCAGTTCCATGCAAAAACAATTGGGACAATTGTTCGACATTAGTTTAGAAACAAATCCTAGTTCGATTGAGTTGGAAGAACGAAAAAAGTCACGAGGAATTTCGATGAATACAAATTGGTTTAGTTGGTTAAGTGGCTGGACCGTTGCAACGCTCGCCGTCTTTCTTTGTGCACCAGTTGGTCTCGCAAATCAAGAGCAGAGCGCTGTCTCGCCTGTCGTTGTGATCGTGCTCGATGATTCCGGCTCCATGCGAGATAAAATGCGAACCGACCAAGGCAAAGAGCCGAGGATGCAGGTCGCTCAGCGGGCACTTAAGAAACTGGTTGAACAATTGCCCGACAACACACAACTCGGTTTACTGTTGATGAATGGAGCACGAAACGAAGGGGGCTGGTTGGTTCCTCTCGGTCCACTCGAAAAGGGGAAAACCATTGCCTTGATCGATCAAGTGCGAGCGGATGGGGGAACTCCTCTAGGTCGCTCCATGAAAATAGCAATGGATCAATTGTTAGCGGCCCGAACGAGCAAACCGATTGGAGACTATCGGCTCATCGTAGTAACCGACGGTGAAGCAACGGACGCCAATGTGCTGAATCAATTCTTGCCGGAAATCGTTGCGAGAGGAATCGTGGTTGATGCCATTGGGGTCGACATGAAAAGCGATCATACGCTGGCAAGTAAATCCCATACCTATCGACGAGCGAATGACGCTGCGAGCTTTGAATCTGCGCTCGTGGAGATATTTGCAGAATCTAGCCAGTCCCAAGTCGACGATGGAGGGTCCTCCGATTTTGACCTAATCGCAGCCTTACCGGATGAGTTTGCCAGCGAAGCACTAGCTGCCTTGAGCAGCATGGCCAATCAACCAATTGGTCTGGAAAACGAATCTAGTGGCTCGACCTTTTTCCCATCGTCATCATCCAGCGGCGGATCAGGTGCTGCCAACAAACCGAAATCGGGTGGCAATTTTTGGTTTGTTGTGGCTATAGTTGTGTTTATATCCATTTTCTTGAATGGATTGCTCAAGTCCCAGAAAAAACGCTGACCCAATTGATTTGCCGTGTCTAAGACAAAAATTGCTTTAGCTGCTTTCGTGTGGTTATTCGTATTGGCCGTGGGGGTCGGTATCTGGAAGCTCGTTTTGCAACCGGCACAAAAGGCGGAACAAGCGAAAGAAGAAGAGATCAAAGAGAAAGAAAAGATCGATTCCACCCAAGGAACGAGCCGTTATCAACATGAGCTGACCCTCGGGCTCGATGCATTTTCCGGGTACGCCGTACTGCGTTCACAAGAGTTTCGCGATCAACTTTCTGGCCACGGCATCCGATTGTCCACCAACGATGATGCGGCTGATTACTCGAAACGAATGGATCAGCTGGAGTCCGGATCGATTCAGTTTGCAGCATTTCCCATCGATGCCTTGATAAAAGTTTGCAGCGAGCGAAACAAGCTACCGGTTACGATTATTGCGTTGATTGATGAGACTCGCGGTGCCGATGCGATGGTTGCATACAAGAGTCGATTCCCGGATGTAGATGCGTTAAACTCGGCCAACACCAAGTTTGTTATGGTTGGTGACTCACCGAGTGAGACGTTGACTCGCGTAGTCATGAAGGACTTCGACTTGGCCAAGCTGTCTGCCAATCCATTTCGCAAAGTGGATTCGCCAGAAAAAATCATGGCCTCATACCAAGCAGCTGCACCGACGACCGATGAAGTCTATGTGACGTGGGAACCCTACGTGTCCCAGTTACTTGAAAATGATGCGATGCATGTTTTGGTAGACAGTTCCAAGTTTACGGGCTACATCGTCGATTCATTCGTTGTGAGCCGAGACTATTTGGTCAAGCAGCCGCAAGTGGTTGAACAGGTGCTCGATAGTTACTTTCGATCGATGAACGCGTTTCGCGATCCACAAAAGTTGAAAAGATTGGTGTTGGATGATGCCAAGCAGACCGGTTCCAAGCTGACCGAGGCGCAAGCCGATCGCCTACTAGCAGGTATTCGCTGGAAGAATACGCTTGAGAACTACGCCCACTTTGGATTGAAAGAGGACCGCGTAGTCCATATTGAAGACATGATCGGTCGCATCATGTCGGTATTGGTATCGACCAAGGGAATTGAACGGGACCCGACAGGGGGGCAATTTCCCAAACTGTTTTTTGATAAAGCATTGGCCAAGCTCAAGAGCGATAATTTCTTGCCGGAAGAATTGGTAAGAAGTGATGGTGAGCTCAAAGAACTATCGGAGGAACAATGGACAAGCTTAACTCCCGTAGGGACGTTGATCGTACCTGAGCTCGTTTTCGCGCGAGGCACAGCGAGACTTTCCGAAGCGAGCAAGCAGACTCTGGATGAACTTGCGAAAAAACTACTAACCTGGCCAGCGTATTACATCAAAGTCGAGGGAAATGCAGCGTCGGGGGGAAATGAAGCTGCGAACCTCGCGTTGGCCAAAGAACGAGCTGATGCGGCGGTGGATTACCTAAAAATGCGAGGAATTTCGGCAGCTAGAATGAAGAGCGTGGCAGGCAAGGTTGGCCAATCGCGAGTCGCGTTTATACTGGGGGAACTACCTTATTAACCAATTGATATGCTCAAGGCTCTCCGTATGAAAGTATTTGAGCAACCTTATCAGGAGTTGGCCTCGCGTTGAATCAAGTTCGAAATCGTGTACTTCGAGAGATTTTTCTAGCACCATCGGTGGTACTACCGATTGTTGGCGGCCTGTCTTCGCTGCTGCTGTCATGGGCGGCTGATGGGGTAGGCTGGCTTACCATGGCGGGCTTAGCTGGCGTTCTGGGTGGGATCGGCTGGATGGCAACGCGTGCTATATTCAAGACCGAATCGATCACAGCTGAGACGATTGAGAAACTGCGAGGGCAAGAAATAGCCGCAGAAGAGGCGAGACTGGACCAGCTCGATCGGCTAATGTCCCAGGACAATGATGATCGCGATCAAGACTTGCTCCGAACACTCAGAGTCCAGCGCGCCCAATTCCATCAAATAGCCAGCCAGCCTGGAGTAGTGATTCGAAGCCAAGAGATACTTTCTCAGTTCGAAGAACTCTATCGAGCATCGGTTAACAATCTTTATGAATCGTATCGATTGCTGATGCAAAGCAAACCGCTTGGTGTCAATGAACGTCGCATCCTTCTCGATGAGAGAGAGCGATTGCTCAAAGAAATTCAAGTTTCCGTCGATTTTTCTTTTTCAGCACTCGAGCAATATCGCAGTTTTACGAAAAAGACCGTCGGTACAGACTTGAGCAGCCTTCGCGAAGAGCTGGATGAGAGTATAAAGATTGCGAAGCGAACAGAAGAACGTCTCAGGGAACTCGATTCCAGTCCGGATCACCCGGCGTATTTGCGAGAATAACAAGGTTAGGATGGTTTCATCCGCCACTCGGGATACGCGTTTTGAATGAACCAAGGTTCTAAAGGCCCAATAGAAAAAGGTATGACTAAAATGAAACGAAAATGGCTTGCGCTACCATTGGTAGCTATGTTTTTTGTGGGATGTGACTCGGCTCAAAAGCCTACACCTAAGCCCGGTGACACTAAAGGAGAAGCGACACCTGTGTTTACGTTGGCATGGAGTGAGTATCCATCGTGGAGCGTATTCGGTGTTGCCAGTGACGTTGGTTTGATCGACGGCGATGAGGGCAAACAAGGGGAGCTCGAGAAAAAGTGGAAAGTCGACGTAGTATTAAAGGGAGTCGATTATGACACTTGCATTCAGCTTTATGGATCGAATGAGGCAGATGCAGTATGCATAACCAACATGGATATTCTGGGGCCTGCAAAGGATCGCTCGAGCGTTGCCATTTTGCCAACCTCGACTAGCTTAGGTGCAGATGCTTGTATAACGGTAGGCATCGATAGCATTGAAGCGCTAAAAGGAAAAACGACTAAGGGATTAGAACGCAGCGTATCTCAGTACGCCTTTGAACGAATCTTGACTAAACGTGGCTTGGATCCCAAGGATTATCCATTTGCCAACATGGATCCAGGAGCAGCAGCCACTGCCATGCAATCGGGTGACAAAGAGGTCACGTCGATCATGGTGTGGAACCCATTCGTTTTGCAAACATTGAGAGATGTCGCTGGTTCCAAGAAACTACTTGATTCGTCGGAGATTCCCGAAGAGATCATCGACATGGTCGTAGTGGCAAAGGATTCCCTTGGCAAAAAGGGGGGGGATGCCTTTGCACGTTGTGTTGTAGAGACCTTCTATGCTGTAAACGCACGAATGGAGAAGCCAGAAACTGCCGATAGCACTCTAGTTGCGATCGGTGCCAAGTTCAGTAACCTCAAGCTAGAAGACATGAAAGAAGTCGTTCAGCAAACGCGGTTCTACAAGACTCCGAAGGATGCACTTGCTCTAATTCAAGGGGAAGAGTTCCGCAACAAGACCATGCCGGCCGTGGCGACCTTTTGTGTTGAACACGGAATCGTGACCGGGAAGCCGACGGTTGGTTTTGATGCTGCCGATTCCCAGCTCAATTTCGATTCGAGTTTTCTTAAAGCTCACGCTGACGGTAAGTAGGAAGAAATGATTCGAGCTCCATTGCCAACATGGTTGGCGATCTTGTTATCGGTACTCGGCGTACTTAGCATGTTCGTTGTATACGGCGTTTTGTCCAACAGGCAAACCCAGAAGAACGAAACTCAAAAAGTAATTCCGGGGATTCAAGCATTCAAAGAGGGGGCTGAGCGCATGTTCGCTCCTCAGGGCTCGGACGATAACCCCAAGCCCTCGATGCTGATAACCGATTTGCGTGCAACCTATTGGCGATTGTTCTTGGGGCTCGGTTTAGGAGTGATTCTCTCCATAGTCGTTGGCATTGCGATGGGGGCCTATCGATGGATAGCAGCCCCTTTGGCACCACTTATATCTTTCTTGGCAAAAATCCCCCCCACCGCGATGTTGCCAATCTACTTCGTGTTGGTCGGAACCAGTCAAACCATGTTTACGACCATGGTCGCGCTCGGCGTTTTCTTTACGATGGCACAATCAATCTACCAATCCATCGTTAATGATGTTTCAGACGATGCGATTAGCAAAGCCTACACGTTAGGTGGCTCTGATCCTGAAATCATTTATGAAGTGATTTGGAAACAAATTCTTCCTGCAACGCTCGATGCGATTCGCTTGCAGATAGGGCCGGCTATGATTTTCTTGTTGGCTGCCGAGATGTTGGTAGGCAGTGCAGGAATCGGTTATCGCATTCGGATGGAATCTCGCGTTTTGAACATGAGCATTGTGTACATCTATTTGGCCATACTCGGGTTCACCGGTTTGCTTGGTGACTGGTTTTTGGTGTGGGTCCGCAAAAAACTTTGCCCTTGGTATAGCAAGTAGTGAACGAAACAATGTACGCATTAGATATTCAAAACGTGAGCAAATGGTTCGGCGAACGTCGGATTCTAAACAAAATCAATCTACAGATCGCTGCAGGTCAGATCGTAGCCATGGTTGGGCCGAGCGGATGTGGAAAGAGTACATTGCTCAAAGCGATATTGGGAACACATCCACCCTCTGAAGGACAGATCCTGGCAGAAGGGCTAGAGATTCGTAAACCATCTCGTGATGTGGGGATCGTGTACCAAAACTATGCGCTGTATGAATTCTTGTCTGCGGAAGAGAATGTTGCCTTTGGACTGAAACTTGCCGAGACAAATTTTCCCTCGCGATTTTTTGCATTGCCTGCGTACCTTCGCAAAAGGAAAGAGCACTTAGAAAAATCGCGTGCGTTCCTTGAAAAGGTAGGGCTGGGGGCAGCGACAGGACACTATCCCGCAGAGCTTTCAGGTGGCATGCGACAGCGAGTTGCGATAGCCCAGGCCTTTATCCTTAAGCCCAAGGTCGTGCTATTGGATGAGCCGTTTGGCGCTCTCGATGAAACAACGCGCGAAGAGCTCCAATTGATGTTGCTGCGGTTTTATCAAGAGAATCTCAAGGCGAAACAGGCTGGGCAGGTTCCACCCTATACGATCATTATTGTGACACACGAGCTTAATGAAGCGCTATATGTAGCTGATCGAGTCGTCGGTTTATCCCGATTCCATGAAACAGGCGATCAAGGAGCAATGGTGGTTTACGATCGTCCATGCCCGGTCTTCAAGCCCGAAGATCCCAAGGACTTTAGCAAACTCATCGAACAACGAGAGGAGCTGAGACATGCCGTTTTCGATCAAAGCTACATTAAGCATCATTCGAAATACGTTTCGTTTTGGGATGAGCTTTCTAGAGACGTTGAAGATGCGAATTCAGCAACCCAATCAACCTGATTGCAGCTCATCACATTACGATTTATTCGTTCGGATCGCCTAGGCCTCCTAGATTAACTCACAGATTAACTCACTGGCCTATCAATCGTTTTGATCTGAAAAAAACGATTGCCTCGAATCCGTTGCCTGCCTATAGTTTCTTCGTGCAATGACGCGCTGCCCTTGCCGGGCTCGTTTAGGGAAACTTTCTTAGAACCGCATTTTCCATCTTTGCGTCACATTGAGATCGTCGTTGTGAAACTATGACGATCGAGCAAGACCTCCGGACAGAAAGTTCTGTGGTTTTTTTGACTGGCATTGTTGGAGATGCATACTCCCTTGGATTTTTAGACAAGGTGTCCCCGTATGCCCCGAACTGACTTTGCACGTATGAAGAATTCGAACCTTAGGACTCTCTCGGCGTGGGCAATTGGCTTCCTGTTATTGGGGCCAGTTCCGCAGGTTGTGGCAGATTTTCCGAATGGGGGGAATGCACCAGCATCTGTCGAAACGGATGTTCTCGAGTCAGGTCGATTGCTCGAGCAGGAGCGACGTTGGCACGAAGCGATCTTGCACTACGAACGGACCGTTCGAAAGAATCCCGAGTTTCGTACCGCAGCAGAACGGCTGCAAGTGTGCCGGGTACATCACGATGTGACTCGTCGCTACAGCGATCGGTCATTTCTTCAAGCAGTTGATGCATCTTCTGTCGCAGACGCACTCAAGGTCTACTCTGAAGTCATTGCAAAACTCGAAGTTTACTATGTTGATCGAATCGACTACTACAAGCTGGCCTTGCACGGCACAGCATTCCTCGAAGTCGCCTTGACCGAGCCAGATTTTCTCGGCAAGCACGTTCGTAATTCGTCGCGAGAAAGCGTTGAAGAGTTTCGAAAGAACATCCACAAATCTGTATTTGGACGTCGTATTACGACTGCCGAAGAATTGAAACAGACTGCCACGTTTGTTGCCAAGCAGGCATACGATTCTTTAGGCCTCTCGTCGACCGCTGTGATCTACGAGTACATCGCAGGGTCCATTGGTCTCCTCGATCCCTACAGCGCATTGCTTACTCCAGGCGAGTATCAAGAGGTGATGTCAGGGATAGAGGGAAATCTAATCGGTCTCGGTATTGAACTCTGGGCCGAAGGAACAGAGCTTCGGATCGTGGACGTTTTCCGAGGAGGTCCTGCTTACTTCGCTGGACTAAGCCCAAAGCAACATATCCTAAAGGTGGATGGGGTCTACGTTCATGAAATAGGAGCGAAACGTGCAGCTGATATGCTAAGAGGTCCCGAAGGCTCATCAGTTGAGTTGCAATTGCGGACGATCGATGATCGCATGTTGGATGTTAAAGTCGAACGACGTAAAGTCGATGTCCCTAGCGTTTCGATCGCGGAAATGGCTGATCCGGCAGTGGGCTATATTCGAATCACTAACTTTCAAAAAACGACAACTAACGAAGTCAGCAAGGCGATGTTATCCCTTAGTGGCCAAGGCATGCGGTCGCTGATCATCGACCTTCGCCGCAATCCTGGCGGTCTATTGGATGCAGC
This sequence comes from Pirellula sp., assembly GCA_046344995.1. Classification (GTDB taxonomy): domain Bacteria; phylum Planctomycetota; class Planctomycetia; order Pirellulales; family Pirellulaceae; genus JBKCUI01. Next base: position 148,362 of record JBKDKR010000005.1, on the reverse strand, counting down.
CGTTGAGCTGGCGGATTTGTTCCTTGATGCGGGTACGATCGTGTCGACGCATGGTAGAAACGGACAAGAAAACCATAACTTTACTGCCAAGCGATATGGAACATGGGATATACCGCTAGTTGTTCTGATCGATGAGGACAGTGCTAGTGCGAGCGAGATTTTCGCTGGTGCCATGCACGATCATCACCGAGCGACTATCGTTGGCCAAACGTCGTATGGCAAGGGAAGCGTCCAAGGAGTGTTCCACAATGAGAACGGTAATGGGGGTCTTCGCCTAACCGTCTCAAAGTTCTACTCTCCCAACGGCACACCGATCAGCAACAATGGCGTTCGCCCCAATGTACCGGTTGAGATTGAGTCAACTTATGAGCCTCGTACCCTGGATCTGGTCGCAAAGCGAGCCGAACAAGACAAAAAAGTTTTGATCAGTGCAGAAAGCAAAGTCGACTTGGTCAAAGAACGTGGCATCGAGATGGCCAAGCAAAAGATCCAGCTCAAGCGATAAATCTACCCGAAGCAATGGTAAGCTGATTGACCAGCTTACTATTGATCGATATAGACTTCGGTGCTCTCCTCTTTGCTTACCGATACAGGTCGATTTCGGCTCTTGAGTTGCGTTTTGAATACCAGAACTCCCTCGCGCGAATGCTTCACCGCCACCCGGTAATTCTGCTGCTCTCGAGGCTGCAATGTTGTTATCGGTTCGAAAACAATCAACTTCCCTTGCACTTGGTAGTTAACCGGCGCATTAATCTGTTCCGCCGAAGCTCCTTCCGGTAGCTCAACCACCAAGGACACGTCAGCATCGGGCTTGGTGCCAGAATTGGAAACCTGAATGATGTAGGTTGTCGAGCCGTCTCGTTCTATTGGATCGTTGTCGTCAGCGACCGAAAACGCCAGTTCACTCTGCCCTTCGACTTGTACCTTTTTATCAATAGCATCCGCTCGAACACGTTCCGCCGTGCCTTGCATTCGGAGAACAAAGTCCCCTTCTTGGATTGGAAGCACGGAAAGTTCCGTTACCGCAGAACGCCCCGCGTTGAGTTCTTCGAGATACCATTCTACGGAATGTTGCTCTGGGAAGTATGTGCCGTCGTTTGCTGCGCTATTGAACTGCAAGCCACGTGGGAGATAGACGACAAGCCGAATACCTTTGGCCATAGCATTACCGGTGTTCTGGACTTGAACTTTGTATGTAGCTTGACGCTCTAGATATCGTAGCCTCGGACCCTCGACACCCAGTTCCAGTTTCGGTTGGATCACGTCGATAGTGGCTGTGGATTCGAAAGGAGTTGCGTTGTCGGAAACGGCCTTCACTCGACTTGTCGCTGGGCCTGCCGCCACAGCTGTGAGTTCAAGTTCCATTTGGAACGAATCGCCAGGCGCTAAATCGATGCCATCAGTATCCAGTGCCGTCGATCCTGACGCATGTCGCATGTTGGGTGGAATCTCCGCTTCCAAGCGAACGTTGCGTGCTGTTCCAGTCCCGTTGTTCACAACTTCGATTTTGATCACTTCCGAATCTCCGCCGAGGACCGACGAAGCACTGGCTTGCTTAACGAGCAACTTGGGTAACGTACTCATGGTTCGCACAGAAGCTTGGGCTGCGAATTGAACGCTAGCGACTGAGCCGATTTCCCCTTCCGTCTCAGGAACAATCTCCATCGTCAAAACTTGCTCCGCGCCCGCTTTGAACTGACCAAGCTCCCAGACCAGGTTACCCTGAGCATCCGATTTGGCATCAGGGCTGGTGCGAGTCAACTTGGCTCCCTTGGGAACGGAATCCGATACCCGGACATCAAAGGCAGTTGCATTCCCAACGTTTCGAACAAGTAGAGTCACCGTAGCAGGCATCCCAACTTGCACTTCCGCCGGTGCACGTTTCTGAATCTCGATGTTTGGATTTTGGGCACCCTCAAGTTGTCGAACGCCAGGCGAGGGACTAGTAAATGCACGGAAAGGACCCGCAGTGTGCACTTCGCCGAATCCGTTTGGAGAGCTTGATGTCATGGCAGCGGGCACACCAGCATTCAGCTGAGGAGCGTTTAACTTGCTTTGGGCGGACGAAGCCGACGGCGTGCTTGACGTCGCGTTGGAAAAGCGATCCCCTTGGCTGCCAGCTTCATAAGCCGAGCTCTCTAATTGAGGTGGTTGTATTCGAACGGTCGCAGGAGCGGGCGTCAAAGAGGCAGGCCCCGTGGAAGGTAACCTGGGAACGTCCGACAAAGTAGCGGATGAGCGGGACGAATCTGTGTTAGCTGTCGAATTTGTTAATTCAGGCGAATCTGTATCGTTCAAGCTAGCAGATGGCGGGCTCGTGGGCTGGTTCGTGCCTAGAGAAGCCGCAGCCCCCGATGAATTGGAAAATGGCGACGGAGCGGGAATGGGACCAGGAAATGGGGTACGAGCGGCATCGCCAGGAACAGCGGCCCCAGAGTTCAACGCAGCCCCCGAACTCGGCAGTGCCGGCGGTGTCTGCGGTAGCGAATCGGAAAGCGTGGGTAGGTTTGATTGTAAACCAGTCGAAGATGGCAAATCCGGCAACGAATTATCACTCAAACTGGAACCTGCATTTAGCCCAGAATTGGACAGACCTGAACTAGAGCTCGGCGAACGCACAACTGCGGACTCATTATTGAGAGACGAACTGGGTCCTGGCAGCGGGTTGGCAGATGCAGCCGATGTTAAGGATGGAGGCATCGCGGCAGGCATGGGCATCAAGGAATTCGACGATTCGTCCTTCGGAGCAGAATTACCCCCTCCTGAAAGAGAGGACGAATTGGAGCCTGGCAATGGGCGATATTGGAGCGGTGGAGGTTCTGCGAGAGCTCCGTTTCGATTTTGATTAGAAAACGCGGTCAGGGCAGCAGCTGGTGACCGAAATGGGTTACTCCGATCCTTGTTAGTGCTAGCTGGCGTTCGGACTGTTGATCCAATCGGTGTGTCATTTCCGCGGATCACGGGGGCTGGTGGCCACGCATGGTTTTCCCAATCCGGATCAAGCGGAATACCTTGGGCTTTCTTGGGTTGAAACGATCCAACAGATTGACCGGCCAGCTTGTTTTCGTGCCGTGCGTCACGCTGAGCGAGGGCGAACGCCAACAAAATCATGGATCCGAGTCCAATCACACCGCTGGATATTAGTACAATCGATCTCATTCTCGGATTGTGCATTTGATTGGATCCATCCCGTTATAATCACCCTTAGAACTTGAGGCCCGACCTTTTTGGGGCCAATAAGTTCACCTCGTCTCACATGGGGTCTTATCAAATCGATCCGACTAACGGAAAGATCAGTCTTGGCGATAGTTGCTCAGATCTCCTATTCTGACTAAAATCCGCACAGATTTTTTGGATACTCCGTGTAGCTTGCTCCCTGCAGCGTTTCATGTTCCATTGCAAGAAGTAGCAGATGCTCTGGTTTTAGCCAGCGTTTCTTCCCGTGCATTCTCTCACTAATAGAGTTTTGATATCAAATGAGTGACCTTTGCGATTTTGGTTTGATCGGCTTGGCTGTAATGGGTGAAAATCTTGCCCTCAACGTAGAAAGCCGTGGCTACAAAGTCGCCGTTTTCAATCGAACAACGGACAAGGTTGATGAACTGATCAAGGGACGTGCTGCGGGTAAGAATTTCGTTGGTTGCCATTCGATCGTCGAATTGGTTAAAAATCTGAAACGCCCTCGCTTTGTGATGATGCTCGTCAAAGCGGGCCCTGCAGTTGATGATCTTATCGAGCAACTGTTGCCTCACTTGGAACCAGGTGACATTCTTATTGATGGCGGAAATACACACTTTGCCGATACCGAACGTCGTACTCAATACGTAGAGAGCAAAGGGCTGCTTTTCGTGGGCTCGGGAGTCTCCGGTGGTGAAGAGGGTGCCCTCAAGGGACCTAGCTTGATGCCGGGCGGCAGCAAGGCGGCTTGGGAAACGATCAAGCCGATTTTCCAGTCGATCGCCGCTAAGGTTGGCCCTAACAATGATATCCCATGCTGCGAATGGGTCGGCCCTCGTGGCGCTGGTCACTATGTTAAGATGGTGCATAACGGCATCGAGTACGGCGACATGCAGTTGATCTGCGAGGCTTACTATCTGCTGAAAGAAGCGGCCGGCCTGAACAACGATGAACTCTACGATGTCTTCACCGATTGGAATAAAGGTGAACTACAGAGCTATTTGATCGAGATCTCTCGAGACATCTTCAGCGTCAAAGATGACCAAGGCAAAGGCGGGTACTTGGTCGATAAGATTATGGACAAGGCCGGAGCCAAGGGTACCGGCAAGTGGATGAGCCAACTCGCATTGGACCTCGGTGTTCCAAGCACATTGGTAACCACCGCCGTCTATGCACGTTGCCTGTCTGCTATGAAAGATGCTCGCGTCCGAGCTAGCAAAATTCTGCCAGCTCCAAAGGCGAGTCACAACGCAAGCTTTGCTGGCGCAGTTAAGACTTTAACCGGCGACAAGAAAGCGTTCGTAGAAGCTGTCAAACAAGCTTTGTATGCATCCAAGATTTGCTCTTACGCGCAAGGCTTCGTACAACTCCAAGAAGCTAGCAAGGAACACAATTGGGATTTGAATTACGGTGATTGTGCACTGCTATGGCGCGGTGGCTGTATCATTCGCGCTCAATTTTTGGATCGCATCAAAGAGGCTTTTGATGCTCAACCGAACCTTGAGAATTTGCTGATCTACCCTTACTTCCAACAGGCGATCGACAAGGCTCAAGAATCATGGCGAGCAGTCGTAATGGCCGCTACGCATTTAGGGTTGCCTGCACCAGCTTTCACAACAGCCTTGGCGTACTATGATAGCTATCGGCTCGCAACATTACCTGCGAACTTGTTACAAGCACAGCGTGACTACTTCGGTGCACATACGTACCAAAGAATCGACATGGAAGGGACGTTCCATAGCGAATGGCTCGACCTGCGAAAGAAGCCGGAATAAAGTATTCCTACAATGGTTTATGAACCCATCCCCTTAGCATCGCGATTCGATTCGCATGAAAACGAACCGAATCGAACAGGGCAACTGAACCGCTGGACCTTAACCGGACCAGATGGACATGAAGTTGAGCTTGGACTGCCGGCCTATTCGAGAATGCTTCGGCATCTCGATCTGGAGGATGGGTTATCGGACCACTTGATATCAAGCTTCGCGAATTACGGAATCCCTTGGATTGGCTCATCGCAAAATGTTTGGGGCGATCAGCCAATGAGGATTGCCCCTCTTTGCGTTGATGTCCCTGTCGATGTGTCCCAACTTACAAAGGCGACCGCAATCCAATTTCAGTTCTTCGGCAAATCGCAATCGAATCATCTGCCTACTAGCTATTCCTATTGGAAAACAGGAACTTCCTGCGAAATAGCGACACCAGAACAAATGATTAAAAAGATACGAGCGATACATGAAATGGCTCCCAACGGGGCTCCTGTCGGAGCGGCCATTATCGCTTTAAGTCAAACGGTTTATGACGATGTAAGATTCTTGATCGACTGTGGATTCGACTATGTGGAGCTGATCACGGGCAGCGTCACTCAATTGAGGCCTGGAAACTGGATCGAATTCGACGCGGATATATCTGCCTGCGTGAATCTCGCGGTAAAGGCGAGACGAGATTCTCGTGGTTCTGTGAAACTGTGGCTTTCAGCTCCAATCGTACAAGCTCGAGATTGGTTGCCTTTTCTTCGAGCAGGAATAGATGCATGCTGCATCGACCCGTTTGTTGCGAGCCGGAGACCTACGGAACCTGCCGCGACCACTTCCTTTGCTGGAATCAAAGTGGCAACACAGTCAAAATTCGAATGGATCGTCAGCGTACTCCGCGAATTCCAAAATAGCTTTCTCGATGTCCACAACTTCTATTCGAACTAGCGGGCCGTAAGCAAAGGTCCCGTGCCGCAACTCGGAGTTGATGTTGATCACAACCCGACGCGTAAGCAAGGGATTTTGCCGGGAGAATCGTCCCTCGCTCACGGGCTTTGAAGTTGCGCAGTAACTGGTTTTTTCGGGCCAAAGGCCTTATTTTTGCCTAGCCCAGCCTCTGAAGGGCTGGGTATTAAGGAAAAGACAACGTAAGGGCCGAAGGTCCGACAGTTTGTGATGTCTCGGCTGCCAGCAAAGAGCAAACGGTCTGGCCGTTGGCCCTTGAAAACTCAAGCGGTCCAGGCCCTACAGGCTTGGCTAGGTAAACGAACTGGGCGTTGCCCCTAAAACCAAAATAGCGCAACTTCAAGCCTTCACGCTGCGGGTTGGGATTTCCGCGGTTCTCCAATCAAGGTGAACTCCAACTTGTAGCACCAGATCTCAGTCGATTACTTTTTTGGCAACACTAGCCGGCCCACCGTCTTGATATCGAGCCGAAATACAGCGCCAGGTGTTCCGTCAAATTTGATACTACCTGTAACAAAGAGTTGATCGCGATTCGGACCACCAAACGCGACATTGCTAGTTAATTGGTTACCTCCGTCATATTGCCGAATAAGCTTGCCCTTGGGATCGAGCACTTGAACCTGCTTCATTCCATAATGAGCCACATAGAGGTTCCCTTGTGCATCTAAACACATTCCGTCAGGCTGATTGTCTTCCCATTTTCCCGATGCACTTTTGGGAAGATCGGCGAACACCGACATCGCTCCGACTTTGCCTGGACTCACGACGGGGTAGGCTAGAACACGATTGCGTTGGCTTTCTGCCACTAACAACGTTTTGCCATCCTCGGTTAGAACGATTCCGTTCGGGAACGCCAGTTTGTCTGCTACCAAGTGCGTTACACCAGCGGGATCGACATAATGCACGGTTCCAATAGGATTCTCGGCACTCGACTCACCAGGATCGGTAAAGTAAAAACCACCAGCGGGATCTAAAGTCAAATCGTTGGGGCCTCGAAGCGGTTTACCGTTACACGATTTGGATGCTGACTCCAGCATCTTACCACTGGCGTCGAGTTTGAGAACAGCATGTTGACTGGCATCGCACACGAGATGAGTCCCATCTGCTAATATTTTATGACCATTCGGTGCACCGGTGACGGCAAAAGTAGACGTTTCACCCTTGAGTGTGAATTTCGTAATCGTTTTATCCCAAGATATGTACCCGTGACCATCTCGATCAAACACGACCCCCTCGCTGTAGCGATCGACTTCAAAGAGTTTGACGGGCGAGAGTTCCGACTGTTTAACCTCTCGCTGAGCGAATGCCAAATTCGAGAGGATACTGGCGGTGAAGAGAGACGTTAGAAAAATCTTAGTAAAGGAACGCGGCAAAACGGTGAAGTTCATAGTGCACCAGTGAGTAAAGTTGGGAGGATGTTTGGATGGGAATCATAACGCGATTTGCAGCCTGATTCACAACTCGGAATACAAATTGTATTAGATCTTGATCAGGAAATGTTGGCCGTGGTTACGATGTTGCCACCGGTTACTTGGTTCCCATCCAAATCACACGATACCAAACTCCATTCTCGTCTACCTCGGAACAGAACTGAGCGGGAACGAGCCCTTCTGATTTCTTCAATTCAACAAGCTTGTCAAATTCCGCTTCAGCGATTCGGTCGCTAAACTCCCACGGAATCTGATGCGGGTTATCCCGGAACAAGACGAAGAATCTAGGAGAATCTTCGACCAAGTGTTGGCTCAAGCGAATTGGCTTCCAATTTTTCTGGCGATACCCATCTATCAATTTGTTCAATTCTGTGGAATCTATGTTCGTGAAGTATTCCGTTTCAGCCCCGGGCAACGGAACCTTGGTTGTGGTCCACACTTCTTCACCCCGCAATTTGATCCCATTAATTGAACTGGGAATTAGCCCTTCAATGCCACGATAGCTCACTTTATCGACAATTTCTTCATGAGTTGTTTGTATCCAACATTGCCAAAGGCCGGTGTCTTTCGTCCATGCCATAATAGACTTGCTGGGCTGATCGGTTCCCATATCAAGCGTCAGACGGCCTATGTTTCTATGGTTTCCTCTCATCAGTTCAAAATCAGCACTTGATTCTTCGACTATGTGAACTTCCCATGGCTTGGACTCTAAATTGGGAATAGCAATGGCATCGATTTGACTTGGAGAAACGCCGAATCGAGGATTCATTCCATGCACGATGTATTTGTTGCCCAATTCCTTGACCCACGATTCAAACTGATCCACCGATGCCCCCTTGATCATCGCGGGCTCACTGAACAAATGATTGAGTACTCCGCGTCTAACCATGACACTCGCTGCAACGCGAAATCCGCTTGCGTAGGGTGCTGGGTTAATAGGATTCGCGGCGAAACGGGAACCCGCTCGCGCATCAAGCGCCGAGAAAAAGAAATCCCCGCTTCGCGTAACGCGATAATCTCCGAAAAGAGCACCCTTGGGATCAATGGCAATCTCCCCTTCCGATGCGGGATACTTCTCAGCCCATAAATCCTGAACCCACTCGTTTACATTGCCATGCATGTCGTAGAGCCCCCAAGCATTGGAACCGAGCATTCCTACCGCCAAGGGATGGCCTATTCGCCCCGCTACATTCGCCACGCCGATCAACGCCGCTTGATCATGTCCCGTTGAAAAAGGCCCTTCTGAACCAGCTAGGCAAGCGTACTCCCATTCCGCCTCGGTTGGTAACCGAAAGCCCATGGCTTCCTGGCGGACAATAGGTGGACTGTTCTCCAAATTGTAAGTAGGGAGAATATCAGCTCGGCGATTGAGAGCGTCGCAAAATCGACAAGCATCTAGCCATGACATTCGCTCGGCTGGAAAATCCCCCGTATCTGCTGGTATATTCGTTAAGTGAGCCGATTCATCGCTCCTTTGAAAAACAGATGGATTCGATCCCATTAAATCCATGTATTGCCTCTGTGTCACTTCATGGATGGATAAGTAAAAGGGTTGCGTAATAACCACGCGGTGAACCGGAGTTTCGCTGCGAAGGTACAATACTGCATTCCCTCCGATAAGCTCAGCATTGGGCACCAACTCCTCGATGCGCTCGGGCAACGTTCCCCGAGTGAATTCACCTGGCGGTATGAGCCTAAAAGTGACTCCACTCGAATGCTTCCACTGAAGGGGCACGCGCAAGTAATCGGCCCACTGCTGCGCAATCGCTGCTGCCATCTCAGGGGCGCATGGAGAAACGACAAACGGAGGTGCATCATTCCCCCACGGACCACGAATCACCGGTTTGTTGGGGTTGGGGCTATTGGGTGGTACCGCGGGCGCTATGCCTGCCTGCGCGTTCGTTGCGCCAGTTGTCGGAGCGGGGGCAGTAGTAGGTTGCGGTGCAGTGGGTTGTTGAGAGGAGTCGGCTTCTACGGATGGGGGGGAAGCAGTTTCACGATCTTTGTCTGATTTCGAGTTGTCGTCTTTCGAGATGTTAGAATTCTCAGAATCCTGGTCCAATTTTGCCTGATTGTTGTTCTGCGCTCGCCAAACCAAAGCCAATGCTGTGCTGGCGATGACTAGCGTGAGGACTCCCATCAAGTATAGTCCCAGATAGGGATTGGAACCTCGTGTGTGGCTCTCGGATTGGGAGGCGATTGCGGGTGTCGATGCCCGCGCTGGTAAAAGAGGCTTGTCAATGACGGTGGTTGAGGGAGATGCCATACTTTGAACAGGCCCCGCTGGCCCCTTTGCCCATGTATCTGCCGCATGTCGTGTAGACTCAAAACGATCCATTGGGGATTTCTGGTGGAGCCTCAGTAAAAAATCACACAACCATGGTGGCGCTTCCGGAATGATCTCGCGTACCGGACGTGGAGTGTCTTCAATGACTCGCTTTAATACCGCCAGCGAGTTAGGAGCTCGAAAGGGAGGGCGCCCTGTAAGTGCTGTGTAAAGCACACTGCCAACGCTGAATAAATCCGATTTGCCATCAATCGCTTTACCCAAAGCCTGCTCGGGGGACATGTAAAGCGGTGTACCTGCAACGAATCCCGTCTGCGTTAGCTTGGCATCATCCACGGTCCGAGCTAACCCAAAGTCGGTGATCTTTAAAATGGGCTTCGCTCCATTTTCGACGAGCAAATTGCTTGGTTTAATGTCTCGGTGGATAATGCCCGCTTCATGAGCTGCGGCCAGTCCCTCCAATAACTGTCCCCCAAGCAAGATCACGTCCGCCATCTCGAGAGGTCCGTCCTGATCGATCAACTCTTGCAACGTTCCGTGCGGTACAAACTCCATTACCAAATATGGTATTGGCTCTTCCTCGACCGAGTAGACTCGCACAATATTCTCGTGCCTGATAGCCGCTGCAGAGCGAGCTTCTCTGAGAAATCTTTTCCTAGGGGGCGATGTTATTGCAAGAGTCGGGTGCAACACTTTGATAGCAACGGGGCGTTCTAACTTCATATCTCGCGCGACGAGAACGATTCCAAAGGCGCCTTCTCCCAGAACGCGTTCAATCTCATAATGTCCCAAAAGTCCTAGCGATTTCGGATTCGCAGACGGAGAAAGAAATGGCGTTAGTTGCTTGATCGCGTTAGTAGAAGAATTGTTGGTCTCATGAATTCCAGTTTCTTTCGAACTGTCTTCGTCATGGGGGCTACCGTCAGACGCCTTCATGTCAGCCGTTTTTTTGGAGGCCCAGGTTTCTGGCGAATCGGTTGATGCCTCTAAGGCGGAATCGAGCACTGGTGACTCGAGAAAATCGCCCATTTGGTCAGCGGCTAAGATCAGTTGCTCCATCTGATTGACTAAGTTCAGATCGCTGCCGCACTCTTGGAGCAAAAAAGCTCGGCGTTCATTGAGATCAGTAATGTCTCTGGCTTGTTGAAATAATCTTCGCTGTTGTGACATCTTGAGAGTCTATCTGTACGGTTGACCAAAAACTCATGTGCATTTCGCCAATCGGTCGAGATTGGCGGAAAAGCTGGCAATAAGCTATGCGAAAAGCATTGATGAGTCCGCCAATAAATTTAGAAAATTATCCTTTGATTGCGAATCATCGTGTATACCAAGAGACCAATACATCTCCGCTATGCATCTATCGCCTGAATTTTTTGATACAACCACGCTCTGGCGTACGTCCAATACCGCTCAGAAGCTCTTAGGGAAATACCCAAGGCCATTGCGGCTTGCGAATGAGTTAGTCCTGCGAAAAATCGGAGCTGAATGAGTTCTGCGGCCGTGGGCTCAACCTTTTTGAGATCTTCCAACGCCTCATCGAGCGCCGGCAGAAAATCGGGTACGTCGAAAACAGCCAACGCATCATCTTCGCTCTGGAGCGATGCTTTGGTGACCAACCCTCCTCGCTTTTGACTTTTTCGATTTCGAGCGTGATCGACAAGTATACGTTGCATGGCTTGTGCAGACGCCCTCAAAAAATGCTCGTCACTCTCCCATTGCCAACCTTGATTACCGGCTCGATTCAGTTTTAAAAATGCTTCATGGACCAATGCAGTAGTTTGAAGAGAAACGCTGTCCGATTCTTTGCGCATTTTTTGGGATGCAAGTCGTTTTAGCTCGGCATAAAGCTCAGGCACTAGATCGATCGCATCTGGCTTTTTCGACATGGAGCGCCCTTACCCATTGAGTCATGAATCTCAAACTACAAGTCGGGACAATCTACCAAAAATCCTTGAGTTGTAAAAAAATCTCTCGACCGGCAACCTCTCCGACGGATGAATCCAACTATAGAATCGCTTCGATTACATGACCGTTAGATACGGGCATGGGTCTATTGGCCCGATCGTATACCATGGTTTCGGGTGGTATTCCCAAGCAATGAAAAATGGTTGCGGCTAAGTCCTGGGGCTCTACGCGTCCTTCGATAGGATAGGCCCCTTGTTTATCCGATTGCCCAAACACTGCTCCACCTTGAACGCCGCCACCTGCCAAAGCTGCTGAGTAGACGTGCCCCCAGTGATCGCGACCTCCGCTCGGATTGATTTTCGGTGACCGCCCAAACTCACCTCCCCATACAACCAGCGTTTCATCGAGCATGCCTCGTGCGGCGAGGTCCTCGATCAAGGCTGAATAGGCTTGGTCCATCGGCGGCATAAGTGCATTCTTGAGACGCTCACTATTTTTGGCATGTGTATCCCATGCGGGGGCAACATCTTCGTCTTCCTTACCTCGAGTCCAATTGACTTGGACGAGCGATACGCCAGCCTCCACCATCCGCCGAGCCATGAGCACACTTTGACCGAAACGGTTTCGTCCGTATCGATCGCGAACGGAATCGGGTTCTTGGTCAATGGCAAAGGCCGCTTGGGTTTTAGGGCTGCCGATCAAATCGTGGGCTTTCGTTTGCCATTGCGACCAGCCCTTCAATGGAGAGCGATCCGTAGAAGCAAAATGTTGATTCATTAATTGACGAAGCGCATGTCGTTGCTCGAAACGTTCTGGTGAAACGTTGATGGGCAAACTCACGTCGGGAACGCGGAATGCGGGGTCGCTTGGATCGCAGCTAAGTAGCCATGGATCGGCGGTTGCTCCGAGCCAACCTGCATTTTGTCCAGGCCACACGATGCGACCGGTATTCCAAATTTCTTCTGGCAATCGAATGGAGCCCGGTATTCCGTTTTGGTCGCCACGTATTTTGCGAACCACGGATCCGATGGATGGCCAATCATTCGGAGCTCCGGGGGTAGCGTTTTCAAAATTCTTAGGAGTGTGAGGCCGACCTGTCAACATCCAGTAGCCGCTGGACGAGTGCGCGTTGTCATCGGTGGCCATAGCGCGTAGCACAGCGATCTGATTGGTAAGTTTCGCCGTTTGGGGCATCAGTTCGCAGACATGTAAACCGGTGGTTGCACTGGGGATGGGTTTAAAGTCGCCGCGAACGTCCGGGGTGGCATTAGGTTTTGGATCCCACGTTTCATGTTGGGGAGGTCCGCCTAGTAGGAACAAAAAGATACAGGCTTTCGCTTTACCGAATCCGTTTGATTGGCTTGCGGGAGCGGACGCGATTGCACGAGCTACATCGAGAGACGGGAGGGAGAGTCCGAGTGCGCTCAGTCCACCGACACGTAGCCATTCGCGACGCGAGAAACCGTCGCACAGTTTCGGACCGGGAACTTGAAAGGAAATCATGGCGAGACCTTTGAGGGGGGAAGGCAGTGCCGATTGGAGGGAGGGACGGTCTAATTATATCAAAACTAAATCGAGTGTTGGGTAAGGTTTGCTAAAACAAAACAGGCAGTTCGGAGGGAGAAGTTTTAGAAAATTGCTTGAAATTGTCGCATTTCGGGCCTCGGACCACTCGACCTGCAGGCCCGCACAAAGGGATTTCCGGTAGTCCCCGAATTGTGTAGACTGTAGGAATCACGGGGTCATAGCTCAGTTGGATAGAGCAACGGATTTCTAATGGGTTTTCAACGATTAACGACACCTTGTAATTCCTAGAATTTTCCTAGGAAAAGTCGAAATAGTCGCTCGGGAAACACGTTACTCTAACTCAAAAATCGTTGTTTGCGGGTGTCGCGACACCTGCTAGAAAACAAATCGATTGCACCAAATCTATCCTAGATACATTGAATGCCTTGCCTGCGGCGTCGCGTGCTTTGGTTGGCCCAAGGGGTGGTAAATTTTCCACACCTTTGTTTTTGCCTCCCTCACTCATCCGTTCTTTCGCCTGCTTCTCGTAAAAATCTCTGGCACGTCCAGCGACCATTGATAGCTGGCTAGGATTAAGATTGCCGCCTAACGCATCTGGAACGCTTGGTGGCTCGATTGTCGGCCGATACTGTCGGAACGCGTCTAACGCTAAATCTCGCGGTGCTATCGTCCTGCCCGGGGTCGCAACTCTTTGTTGTCGCATGGGTGATAAAGAAAGAGATTCTTTTCGAACCTCTCACGCAACACTTCGATTTTTTCCGGTGATCCTGGCGGGTGTTTTGTCGGCTTGGAATCCAGCTCGACAGGCTCGCGGTCGAACGCGAAGATACTTGTCTCGTTTTGCTTCGCGTCTGTCATCGCTACCAACTCCTCGATGTCAACGCCTTGATCGGCCGCCAAGTTACCGCAACGATACTTCCGCTAGATCCTCCAACGATGCTATCGGAAAAACGCTCCCCTGGTCGCAATCGAACTCCCTCGATGATATCCACAAACGCAATCAGACTTCGCCGAACCCCTGAATCGAACTCGGCTTTTATCTTCTGTGCTTCGGGATCGCTCGCGTATGCGGCAATGCAAATTAGCTCAGATCCTCTCACGGTAAGTTTGCGGCATGAACCTACAACGCTTCGAACTGTGCCAAGTGGGTTATCCTCGGAATCCAAATCAATGATCGGGACTGAATGATTGCCTGGCCTTGTCTCGAACCCGCTGAGATAAACGAAACACGGTCCTGAATAGCTCTGGACTGGATACCATTCGCTTGCCAATGTGACAACGCTTTCGTTCGTGCTCGTTGTCCGTGATCGAACGATCGTTTCGAATGTCAAACGGTCCATCGTTACGGCTCCAAGCAAGCGATGTGTAACTGTCGTTCCTCGGCTTGCAAGTCTGATAGTTGACGTTCCAGGTCCGACAGCTCAGCTTCGTATTTTGCTCTAGTAGCCAAGAGCGGTTCCAGCTTCTCACGTGCCTGTACAAGTCGGCGTTTCTTCTCTGTGGATGATTTGTCACCGACGGTATACTGCAGAAGATTGTCGGCAATCTGCTTGAGCTTGCCGTCATCAGATGCAAGTGAGCCAATCTCATCTTCCAGCTTTGATATGTGCCAGCGAATTGTTGCAAGTCCATCATTGACGTTGCGCGACAGCTCAATTCGTAACCAGTCCAGCCTAGGAGTAATCTCCATGCGTGCTTGCTTAACATCTGCCAGCGATTTCAGCAACTTCGGATCCTGTACACTTCTGAGGAGTCTTTCTCGATAGATATTCGGGTCGGATGATCCAACCAGCGACGAACGCTCTGATGCGAGGGGAGCAAGCGCAGCTTCATAGGCTCGGCGTTTCTCTGCAAAATCCTCGTTTAGCTTCTGAATCTTTTGCTCGACAATCTGCAATTTTTGTGCGTTACGTTCTGCGGTTTTCATCCCTGCGGAGTTCGACAGCCTGCCTTGAACGATCTCAACGTCCTGACGCAAATCAGCTTCGGTCTTTTGCAACGATTCAAAATATCGGTCGATCAAATCACTGTCGATCTCTTTGGACTGTGCGAGTGGAATCATTACCTCGCGTTTATAGTCTTTCCAAATGTCGGCAACTAACTCAACACGCTTGGTCCTGACCTTAGACAAAACAACATCCAACACGCTCATTTTTCAACTCCTTCGGAAAACAACAAATCGAACTCATGAACGTATTGTTGCACCTTGCCAGAATCATCCAACGGGCTATCTGTGTCATCCGCTAACTTCGCGTCAACTTGTGCTAGAAACTGCGAGCTACACGAACGTCTGCCACAATGCGAACATCGCAAATAGCGACGATAGAACATCAATGTGCGTCGGGTATGCGTGACCAACATCTGTTGATTGCAACATTCCAGAGTCGAGATTCTAGGACGCGTCACGATGCCGCTCGCAATCGCGAACCTTCAATTGCATCGATTCTAGCTCGCAGCTCTGCCAGCTCTTGCAACGGTCCTAACGTCGATAGGATTCTCGATGCCGCTGCTAAGACGATCTTCTCATCCTTTGAACTCAGCAAGCGAACCAACGCATTGCTAGCCGCTGTTGCATTGCTTGTCAGAACAGCTACCGCACTTTCTACGGCTTGCGTTTTCAGCTTCGCAACTTCTGCGCGAAAATCTGAATCCGCTGAAACGTGGTACGCTGTTGCTAATGCACAACCAACCGTTTCAGATGCCGCTTTAATCGTTTGTCCACCTGCAACCGCAATTGCTAGGCCTTCAAAAAACTTGCTCTTTCTCACGGTTTAATCTCCTCGTAATGTGGCGGCCCACCTGATGCTGGGCATGGAATGTGAAGCGAGTTTGGGAATCTCGACTCGATGCCTTCTAACATCCGAGTTTCATCATCAAACACTTTTAGGTAGTGCTCGTCGAACTCATCTGACGATTCGATGCTTAACTCGAACTCAGGCGGGAACTCGATGCCTTCAACGGGTCGATATAAGACTCTGCCAACGGTGTCACTGACTGGGCGAACCATGCCAGCCGTTATGAATGGCAGAATCAATTCGGTGCAATCGTTCCAGTCGACTGGACTTCCAACGCATGGTCTTTGAAATAGCACACTCTCGCGAACCATATCGCATCCTGTCGTTTTGCGCACCAACAGCAACTTGATATAGGTCAATCGTGCTGACCTGCAATCGTGCAACCGTGCGCCAACTAACGCTCTGGCAACGGCTTCGCCTCTCGGTGTCAGAAATACACTTGTGACCTGACCGGAACTATGCGTGGCGGTGATCATGCCGGATGCAATTAGTCTTTGCCGCGTGGCATGAGCGGTTTTCCATTCATTACGGCCGTCTGCCTTGATCGCGATGCCAGCGACTCCAGCAAGGTATTCCCGCTGCCTCTCGAAAATCTCCACGTAGGCAACCTTTGAATCAATCGTGCATCGCCACGGCCAAAACATCGCGTCACGCTTCGCCAATAAACCAACCAACAGCAACTTGTCCGCGTGGCTTAGATCATCGCTAGAACGCGATTCCAACGCATCCAGGCGGGTGTTAAGTCGTTTCATAAAAATCTCCTATGTGTGAAAATCGGAATTTGGAGGTAGGTTTTCGTACGTGGGAAAGGAATCGCAGCTTTTTGCCATCTCCCCTTGGGGTCAGATGAGGGAAGAACCTAAGGCTTGACGGGTACCCCTAGCTTCGATTCTCCCGCGCTTTCTTTGTTGTTTCGGACAATCGCCTGTGAAGCCAACGCAACGCGTCTAACGCGATTTTGGCGACTCCGTGTGATTCCGTGGCAATCGAGATGAATACTAATTCCGCAACGCTCATTCCTTTGGCTCCTCATGTGGCGGTAATGGCTCGACTGATTCCGCTTTGAGTCCGTACGATCTCAACAGGCATTTGAGTAATCGCCTTAGCCTCTGGATTCCATCTGCTTGTGGTTCTTTGAACTCTGGTATGCGAAGTATCAACTGGACTCTCTGCGGTATGTTCCTGGTCATTGGTATTCCTCCATGATCAATTTTTTTTGTTGGCTCAAACGAGCGAAGCGGAAGTGAGAGCACTCACACTTTCTTTAAGAACCTTTTTTTAAGAAACGTTATTTGAAAGACTTTCTTTAAGAACCTTTTTTTTATAGCTGACACGCATGCTGACACGGATGCCGACACGCTAGCAGACATACAAGCAGACACGAACCCGACAGGATGCCGACACGAACCCGACATTGTTCGTACGCTGTCGGCTTGATGTGCGCTATAAAAGGGATGTTTGCTATAAAAGGTCATTTGCCCACCTTCTTGATTTCTTCACGAATCAAAGCGGTGATAGCCTTGGGACCTGCCTTTGTTTTATGCGTCTCGCGTTCAATCAATGCTCTGATCAATTCGTCTTTGGAAAGACGGTGCGAGTAGAAGTTGTGGCGTCCGTTTGGAGATGCGGAAACGAAGAACTTCAACTCCTCCAATTGCTTGATCGTGCATTGCGTTTGGCGGGTGGTAAGTTGGTATTTATTTGCCTTGTCAGCATCCCTTGCCTTGGTTCCGTTGTAGCCTAGTGCCATCGCTCCTAATCGGTCGTAGGAAACGCATGTCATTGGATGCCCGCCAATAACCGAGTAGACAGCACACAAGTTAGCAAACTGCCTCCAGGTCAATTGCTTTGGGTCGTCCTTGATTATGTTCCAAATCAAATCGTTTCGGACTCGAACGTGCTGCGTGCTACCTCGTTCGCAAAGATCGTCAATTAGGCTCCAATGACGATACCAGTGCTCCCAATCCAATGTTCCTGGTCTTACATTTAATAGCCCGCTTCCAGCCCGAACGATTAGTTCGTTATCCGAACCAGCGACAGGCTCAACACTGCAACGCTCGGCGGCTCCCTCTGCGTCATCACGATCGCTTTCGAAAAGCTTACGCCCTTCGGTTACAATGCAATACCCAATCAAAGCAAACAAACGTGCAACAACGGCTTCTCGCGATACCTCGGTTATCTTCAACTTAGGGAACTTGATTGCACCTATAGGAAACTGGAAAAAGTTGTCATCCTTGCTCACGGGCGCACCTCATTGATAAACGCCTCACGTTCCTCCTGCGATGCTTTCGCCCATGCTTTGCGTAACTGAGCTAATCCAGGCGAAGCAGTCGCGGTTGCTTCAACAGGTGCATTAGCTTGCTTGCGTTTTTCCGCAGCTTGCTGTTTAGTGAGTCGCTTTTGTGCGAGGGGTGTTTCCTTGACAGCCTGACGAACTGCATCAGCCCCCTTGCTGACGATCTCTGTCTGTTGATCCTTGTCTGGTACTGCCTTAACAAGTTCGGAAGCGACAGAGACTGGCAACGAACCTTGCTCAACTGCTTGCTGGAGTTTCTCAGAACCTTCCGCGATAACCTTCTTAGCGTTCTTGGTTGAACCCTTCGAAACACTTAGCATTGACGATGCTTTTTCAAGAGACAAATTTGGCTCTTGATCGCTCTTTCTGTCGCCACCGTGTTTCATGGTTGCCAGTTTTGCCGCAACCATTGCTCTCTGGCTTTCGTCTAAATGCCGACGATAAACGTTGTGGCTTAGCACGTATGCAAATGGGTCGAAATCTTCATGATCGACGATGTATCTAAACTGCATTTCGATACCTAGCTCTTGGCAAGCCTTGTACCGATTGCGTCCGTCTAGCACTTGACCGCGATAAGTTGCCCCCCAAACCTTCAAACCATTTTTTTTGATGTCCTTTTTTAGCTCAGCAAATTCCTGCTCCCCCATCATTGGGAGTAGTTCTGCGGCGGGGTGTATTGGGTAAACAGGATTAGCACTCATGCTGCACCTCGCTGTTCACAAATCTTAGATCATCGTCATCGATGCCATACAATCCAATCAATACGGCTTGCTCATCGCGACATTGACGGCAAAGCACACAATCGCATAGCTCGATTAGTGGAACGCAAAGTCCACAACTACAATCGTCCTGCTTGATTAATTCATTGTTCTGTGTCAAAATAAGACCCTCCTTTGGTCGGTCGTAAATGATCGAATTGAAAGCAGCTCGCGTACTTTGCGGGCTGTTTTCGTAGATGCTAGACGTAATCCTTTGAAGCCTTGGGAACAGAACGCCGCTTCTGTGCAGCTTGTGGCTTCTGGCTAGCTCGACTCTCGCAGAACGCGTCAAAGTCATCTGGATCGATCTTGTATCGCGGACGGTCACCTAGAGAAGTGTTGATTGCTCGCAACTCTCCGCGATTGATATACGCGTGAACCTTTTCGACTCCGCAACCTAAGATTTCCGCAACTCTTGGCGGAGATAAGAACTGTTTCATTTCGCTTGCTCCTGAATGGTTGAATTAACCTTTACGAGCAAGCATAAGACTTCGTTTCACCTAGAAAATATGCATTTCAACGCGTGCAATAAACTGCAAGACAATGCAAGATAATGCAATATCGGTGCAACAAAAAACCCGCTTGTGATCGCGGGTTAGTTGGCTTTATTGATACGTCCTACTGGTATTTGTGTAGACGTTCCTGTTTCAGTATTTTTGTAAGACGTTCTCTTTGGATTTGGTATTCTCCATGCCCCAACGTCCTCACCCCGGTTTTGTCTGGATCCTTCGATTTCCTAAACAGAGTCGTAGGATTGCAATCACAATCTTCGATACGAACTGATACCCAATCGGGGCTTGGCTCGCTGTTAAGTTGCAACCGCTTTAGCTGTCCTAGTGCTCTATCGCTGACTTGGCCGCTGCGAACGGTCAAAACGGCTTCCCAAATCGCATCAGATGGAACACCTCGCTCATCGGCAAGAATCGCAGCTTCTTTCAGCTCATTGGCGATAGAGTCGGCGTATTCTGACCATTTGCTAAATGTCAATTCGGCTTGCTGTTTGATTCGCAGCTTATCCTCATTGCTCGCCGTCATTGCTTCTTGCTCCGATAGGCAGAGACTAGCCAGTTCGTGTTTCACCAAATCATGCTTAAGTGAAATGGTTTGGCATAGATTGATCAACGCTTCAACCGCTTTTGCAATCTCGCTCATTTTGTCACCTCCGAACCGAATAACCAGTTGCGAACGTGATTGACAACCGCCTTCAACCGCTCATCGGAAATCGTTTCTCGATACTCTCCTGACGTCGTGTAATCAACGTGCCCCATCAAACAAGAAACGCCAACGAAGTCTTTCGTCTCATCGCCTATCGTTTGAAATGTATGTCTCATCCAGTAATACGTGCCACGCTTTAGCTTCGCCTCTTTTCGCAGCTTGGCGAACTCTTTGGATAACGGGTCATCTCCTCGCGTAGGTATCCAGCTTGAACCGTACTTGGTTATGAATATCCGCTCTGAATCCTGCGGGTCTTTGTGCTGCGGTCGCTTGTCAATCGCAGCTTGAATCGCTGCTTGCGTTTCTGGCCATAGTGGAATCCTTCGTACCTTTTTTGTTTTTTGGCGTATCTTGGTCAACCATTCCCCCTCGATATCGTCGAACTCGATTGACGTAACGTCTGTATTTCCGATGCCACAATTCGCAGCCAATAGAAGCATCGCTTTAACCTGGGGACTCTCGCAAGCATCCAAGAGCGATTTAATCTGCGCAGCCGTGAACATCTTTTTGTATTTGCTCGACTGCCCCTTGATTACGCTTTTCTCAGGCTTCTCAAATTCAATTCCCCACAACCGAGTAAGGTTCACGCTGATTAGATTATTCTTAACGCCATAGTTGAATACGGCTCGAACGCGTACGATTCGCCCCTCTAGAGTCTTTAGGCTGACGTTCTTGGCTAGCTCGGATCTCAACCGTCTGAAGTCGGCCGGGTGCAATGCTTCAACTGGTGTGTTTCTTCCGAGTCGATTCGCCAAATCGATACACGCTGCTTGGTAATCGTCGAAAAGTCGCTTTGATCGTTCGCCTGTTTTAACTCGATTGTCGATGTACTCGCAGAACAGATCGCACAACGCCTTAACCGTTAGCTCTCCATTCTTGGCGTCTCGGGGTGTCCGTCCTGCTAGCAAATCGTCTTTTTGCTTTAGCCATAGGTCCAAGGCTTCCTTGTGATCAACTCCGAAGTAAATCAGCTTTCCGCGTACCTTTTTTGCCCACTGTCCGTTCCGATGCTTAAATAACGGAAAGTCTTTGTAGGGCTTGGCTGTTGCTGACTTGGTGGGTTTTCGTGTAGAATCCGCTCGGTTCATTCGCTGTTCTCCAAAGGTTTAGCGATTGGATTTGCGAGTAGAGCAACCACTAATTGCTCTCTCGCGTTTTGGGTGTCGACACCTCCTGCGGGTGTCGCTTCGGGTGTCGTTCCAGTTTAATCGACAACCGACACCTAGAAAAGCTTAATGAAAACCAATGAATTTACAGGGTTTTCTAAACCGGGGTCATAGCTCAGTTGGATAGAGCAACGGATTTCTAATCCGTAGGTCGTAGGTTCGAATCCTACTGGCCCTGCTGGTTTTATCTTCAATGTTTCTGTTGGTTTCCCCAGCGATTTCCTTGGCGGAACACTCTTCGCTAGTGACCCTGGCCTCTTCCTCTATTTCGCACTGAATCACACAAATTGGCACTGTTTCGCGTGCCAACGGTGCCAATATGGTGCCAATGGTTGCCGTCCCTGTGGCCTCTAGCAAGTTGCTAAATCGATACCTGAACAATGCTACGGCTTGGGCCTCTCGCCTGCGGATATTTACCCATAGACGTTCAAGGATTATTTGGTCTATGGGAGCTTCATGAGGCTCTTTGTGAATTGGAGTTTCTGGTTTTCATTGACGCTGTTTGGATTGACTCAATTGCGGTTTACGGAGTTCCTTCACAATGCGTGCCCTACTCAACCTCGAACGAAGTCTAGTTTCCAGAGTAGCATAACGGTGCAACGTCTCTCTTTCTCCATCAGCGTGATGGATTGGTTGATGCAATGGGGGGCGGATGTTAGATTGCTGGTCAAATTCTAACTAGCGTAACGGCTTGATCATTAACGGACGTCCCAGCTCTCTCACCGATTTGTCGAAACACCCCATGGCGAAAGCTAAAGCAAAAGCGAAATCGGATACCGGTGCCAATATTGGTTTTGAATCCAAACTTTGGCTCGCTGCCGATAAACTCCGCAACAACATGGATGCGGCAGAATACAAACATGTGGTTCTGGGATTGATCTTCTTGAAATACATCTCTGATGCGTTCGAGGAGATGCACCAAAAACTCATCGCAGGTGATGACGAATTCGAAGGGGCCGATCCTGAAGATCCAGATGAATACCGCGCTGCAAACTGCTTCTGGGTTCCGACCGAAGCTCGTTGGAAACATCTACAGGATAACGCCAAACAACCAACCATCGGTAAGCTCATCGACGATGCGATGGTGGCAATCGAACGGGATAACCCCAAACTCAAAGGGGTGCTGCCCAAAGACTACGCGCGTCCCTCGCTCGACAAACAACGCCTCGGGGAATTGATCGATCTCATTGGAACAATCGCTTTAGGGGACGCCGAAAATCGATCGAAAGATCTACTTGGGCGAGTCTACGAATACTTCCTATCGGAGTTCGCTAGCGCAGAAGGTAAGAAAGGGGGCCAGTTCTATACTCCGCGATGCGTGGTCAGAACTTTGGTGGAAATGTTGGCTCCCTACAAAGGCCGTGTCTACGATCCGGCATGTGGTAGCGGTGGAATGTTTGTGCAGAGTGAAAAGTTTGTCGAGGAACATGGTGGACGACTTGGTGACATCGCCGTCTACGGACAGGAATCCAACCCAACAACTCGACGTTTGGCTTTGATGAATCTGGCTATTCGTGGCATCGAAGGAGATCTGGGACTTGAGCATGCCGATACATTTCGTCGGGATCTGCACAAGGATCTGAAAGCGGACTTTGTCATCGCCAATCCACCGTTTAACGACTCGGATTGGTATCGCAACGATGACGATGTGCGATGGAAGTATGGATTGCCACCTAAAGGGAATGCGAACTTTGCTTGGGTGCAGCACTTTATTCATCACCTATCTCCGAATGGTTACGCTGGTTTTGTTTTGGCAAATGGGAGCATGTCGTCGAATCAATCGGGCGAAGGGGACATTCGAAAAGCGATTGTCGAAGCGGATTTGGTGGACTGCATGGTGGCGTTACCTGGTCAGCTTTTTTACAGCACGCAGATACCCGTATGTTTGTGGTTCCTGTCGAAGAGTAAGAAGGCGGATACGAAACGCGGATTTCGGGATCGTCAAGGCCAGACGTTGTTCATTGATGCGAGAAAGATGGGGACGCTTATTGACCGCGTGCATCGTGAATTGACCGATACTGATCTAGATAAGATCACAAACACATACCACGCATGGCGTGGAGACTCTTCAACCAAGAACAAAGAACGAGGAACCAAGAACCCCACAGCGGCTTATGCCGATGTGGCCGGCTTTTGCAAATCAGCGACCACTGAAGAGATCGCAGCCCATGGTCATGTCCTTACACCGGGCCGTTACGTGGGCGCGGAGGAGGTTGAAGACGACGGCGAACCCTTCGAAGAAAAGATGCCAAGGCTTGTCGCGGAGCTGAATGCTCAGTTTGCCGAGTCAGCGAAACTGGAGAATCTCATTAAAAACAATTTGAAGGGGCTGGGGTTCGGTGGATGAACGAGCCTGGCAATTAAGAATGGAAACGCAGAGGCGCGGAGGACGCAGAGTTTTGAACCGAGAGCAACCTCTGCGCTCTCAGCGTCTCTGCGTTTTAATCTCCTGTTCCACCAAAAAGGGGACTATTGGACAAATTGTGTCTTCCCCTTGCTCATGCGGGGCAGATACTATTCGTGTAATAAACCCGGCGGGCCTCTATCGCAAGATACGCACACTTCGTCGGGTCTTTCTTTTTAAGGGATTGGAATTTTATAATTTCGTTGACTGAGGGCGGGAAACGCAGAGGCGCGGAGGACGCAGAGTTTTGAACCGAGAGCAACCTCTAGGCTCTCAGCGCCTCCGCGTTTTAATCTCTTCAACCATACTGGAGCAACAGCATGACTATCAACGAAATTACCGAGGGAATCATCGGTGCAGCGATCGAAGTGTATCGTCGATTGGGGCCGGGGTTGTTGGAATCGGCTTACCGCGTATGCTTGGCCTATGAACTTAGAAAGCGTGGTTTCCATGTTGTGGAGGAGAAACCGATCCCTTTGATCTATGACGAGTTGAAGATGGAGTGCGGATATCGGG
Organism: Pirellula sp.; assembly: GCA_046344995.1. Taxonomy (GTDB): domain Bacteria; phylum Planctomycetota; class Planctomycetia; order Pirellulales; family Pirellulaceae; genus JBKCUI01. Next base: position 124,166 of record JBKDKR010000005.1, on the reverse strand, counting down.
CTGACTTGTTGGTTAATGGGTTGGTGTTAACCGAACTCAAGGCGAAGTCTGCGATTCACCCAATCGATCAAGTACAAACGCTTTCGCATCTACGGTTGGCTGAACTGCAAGTTGGATTGTTGATCAATTTTCATGTCGTAAAATTGATTGACGGCGTTCAGCGAATCGTGAACAAGTATCAAGAGGGAACGTGATGCGGGCTTGGGATGGAAGAATTGGAAAAGGAAACGCAGAGGTGCAGAGGACGCAGAGTTCTGATCTGAGAGTAACCTCTGCTCTCTCAGCGTCTTCGCGTTTTAATCTCTTCTTAACCGCTGAACAGCAGCAGGCCATCAAGGCAAACCTGAAGGGGCTCGGTTATGGCATCTGAACTGATTCCTGGTGACTATTCAGCTTGGCTGGAATCGGTGAAATCCCGAATCCAGTCCGCACGAAGTCGAGCAGCCTTGGCGGTCAATGCGGAATTGATTGAGCTCTACCACTCGATCGGCGGCGATATCCTTGAACGACAGACTCGCCATGGCTGGGGAAGCAAAGTCATCGCCCGCGTGGCCGCTGACCTGAAAGCCGCCTTCCCGGATATGAAGGGGTTTTCCACCCGAAATGTGAAATACATGCGGTATTTCGCAGAACATTGCCCCAATGGCCAATTTGGGCAGCAAGCTGCTGCCCAATTGCCTTGGTTCCACATCGTCACGTTGTTAACGCAGGCGGAACCCACCGAGCGTGAGTGGTACGCCGTCCACGCGATCGCTGGTGGTTGGTCGCGTCAAACTTTGCAAAAAAACCTGAAAAGCCAGCTGAAGCAACGGCAGGGAGCTGCGGTGACCAACTTCGCCAATCTACTGCCAGCCCCTCAGTCGGCCTTGGCCCAGGAAACGCTCAAAGACCCGTACCTCTTCGACTTTCTTGGCCTTGCGGACGACGCCCACGAGCGAGAAATTGAAAACGCCCTCATCCGTCACATCACCCGTTTTCTGTTGGAACTCGGAGCAGGATTCGCCTTTGTCGGACGCCAGTTCCGGCTGGAAGTGGGTGGCGACGAGTTCTTTATCGACCTGTTGTTTTATCATACGCGGCTAAAGTGTTACGTGGTGATCGAACTCAAAGGCACCGCCTTCAAGCCCGAACACGTTGGCAAGCTTAACTTCTACCTGAGCGCGATCGATTCCCAGGTCAAAGCCGACGACGACAAACCAACCATCGGTTTGCTCCTTTGCAAGAGCCAGAACCGCATTGTCGCCGAGTATGCGCTGCGAGACACAACCAAACCGATGGGGATCGCCGAATACCAACTCCTCCAGTCCCTTCCCGAGCCCCTGCAAACGAACCTTCCCAGCATCGAGGAAATTGAAGCTGAACTCGCAGGAGACGTATTTTCGAGTGACGACGTGGAAGGAGATGGACCATGATTTCACACTTCCTATTTCATTCTTCGCACTCACCTGACGCCCAGTTCGCCGAGTCTGCGAAACTGGAGCAGGCGATTAAAAACAATTTGAAGGGACTGGGTTATGGTGGATAGAACGAGCTTGGCAATTAAGAATGGAAACGCAGAGGAGCGGAGGACGCAGAGTTTTGAACCAAGAGTAACCTCTGCGCTCTCAGCGCCTCCGCGTTTTAATCTCTTTAGTCTGTCAACGCAGCGGCTTGAAATGATCAAAGCCTGGACGAAATACAACTCATTGATTAGCTGTCCCGCAATACGAAGATTCTTGGGTAATCACGATTCGAGAGACGGAAGAAAAGGAAACGCAGAGGCGCGGAGGACGCAGAGTTTTGGACCGAGAGTAACCTCTGCGCTCTCAGCGTCTCCGCGTTTTAATCCCTTCTTAACCGCGAAACAGGAGCAGGTCATCAAAGCAAACCTGAGGGGGATGGGTTATGGCGAGTGAATGGAATCGCACATCGCTTCGTGAAGCTGGGGTGACGCTAATTGACTGCGACCATCGCACGCCTCCCGCTGCTGACAGCGGCTATCCATACGTTGCCATTCCGCAGCTCAAGGAAGGGCGAATCGTGCTTAACGCTGTGCGCCGCATCTCGGCAGAGCATTTCCTCGAATGGACTCGAAAAGCGAAGCCGCAGGAACACGACGTGATTCTCTCGCCGCTGCAATCCTGGAGAGACGGCCTACGTTCCGGCGGGTCTTGAGTGCGCGCTCGGGCAGAACCTTGTTTTGCTTCGTGCGGACGGTAAGAAGCTGTTTCCGCCTTTCCTGCGCTGGTTGGTTCGCGGCACGGATTGGTGGGAGCAAGTCGGCACCTTCATCAACGTGGGCGCTGTGTTCGACAGCCTGAAGTGTGCGGACATTCCGAACTTCCGCATGCCGCTTCCACCCCTAGCTGAGCAAAAAGCCATCGCGGGGGTGCTAGGGGCATTGGACGACAAGATTGAGTTGAACCGGCGGATGAACGGGACGCTGGAGGCGATGGCGAGGGCGTTGTTCCAGAGCTGGTTCGTGGATTTCGACCCCGTCCGCGCCAAACTCGACGGCCGAATACCCACCGGACTCGATCAAGAAACTGCTGCATTGTTTCCCAGCCACTTTGAGCATGGCGAATATGGATTGCTACCAGTGGGCTGGTGTCACTCTACCATCGAAGAACTCTGTAACATTAATTCATGGACACTCAGCAAGAAAGATGACTTTAAAACACTCCAATACGTAGAAATTTCGGAAGTAAGCCGGGGAAACATCGCGAATATCGTCACCTATACACGTGGCGAAGAACCCAGTCGAGCGCGTCGCCGTCTGAGACACGGTGATACCGTAATATCCACCGTCCGCCCCGACAGGGGCTCCTTCTTCCTCGCTCTATATCCACCTGAAAATCGCGTTGCGTCAACGGGCTTCGCGGTCCTGACCCCGACGAAAGCCCCTTGGACATTCATCCATGCCGCGATGACGCAGCAAGACGTCTCAGACTACCTCGGCCAGATGGCCGATGGCGGAGCCTACCCTGCAGTACGTCCGGAAGTTGTTGGAGCGATGAAAGTCGCGGCGCCGTGCGACGCTAAGCTTCTCAAAGCTTTTCATTCCTACTGCAAACCACTCTATGAACAATCCGATGCCATTCGTGCAGAATCCCGAACCCTCGCCACGCTGCGCGATACGATGCTCCCGAAGCTGCTGAGCGGTGAGCTGAGTGTGCCGTCTGGACTGTTGGCTGTCGAGGAGTCGTTGTCATGAAATTCGAAGTCTATTGCGATGAAAGCAGTCCAGATGCGTTGGCGTCTGAGCAATCTGCCAATCAATTTCTGATACTTGGTAGTCTTTGGTTGCCTGCTGAAGAACGCGTTCACATCAAGGACTCTATCCATCGCCTACGCGACAAGCACAAAATGGGTGGCGAGTTTAAATGGAATCGCGTTTCGCCATCTCGAGTCGATTTCTATTGCGAGTTGATTGATCTCTTCTTCCAACATGGGGACAAGCTACGATTCCGCTGCATCGCAGTCGACCGAGACAAAGTGAACTTAACAAAGTTCCATGCCAGTGATCAAGAACTTGGGTTTTACAAGTTTTATTATCAGTTGCTTCATCATTGGATTTTGGATTTCAACGACTACTCCTTCTTTCTTGATTTCAAAAAGAACCGTCGGTGCGATCGACTGCATGTTCTTCGAGACTGTTTGGATGCCTCCAACTTGACTTCAGTCGTGCGTACCGTTCAGGCAACAGAATCAAGTCAGTCGGTATTGATTCAATTGGTTGACGTCTTAACTGGTTGCGCGTCGCGACGACTAAACAACACTTCGACCGGATCGGCGGCCAAGGATCGCGTTCTCCAAGTGCTAGAAAGCCACTTGGACAAACGGCTTGCGCCTACGCCACGATCAGAGAACAAAGTTAACGTGTTTCGAATCAATCTGTCCGGGGGTTGGTGATGGGACGCGTTGAATATCCGCCGCTTTTGATACTGTCGTCGCAAGACGAATACAGAGAACATTTTCACACGGTCTTTTGCGCAGGTCCGTTACTCACGTTTGACGACATCTCGGTCCGGTTTCGCAAGCGAGACTTCGATCATGCATTTTTTGAGTCCTCCTCGCCGAAATCCAAAGACGATACGTTTTCCCAAAAACGTGCGGAAAGAATGGATTGGGTCAAATGCGCTCTGAATGACCCCGGAGCAGATATTCGTGTTGGTTACGATAACAAACTACGATGCGAGGCGACCGACAGAAGGGTTGCAATCGTATGCGGTAACTTTGTGGTCATAATCCGAATCATCAAAGAGAAGCAGGCTGAGTTTGTGACCTGTTACTTGGCGGATTCTTGGACAATTCAAAAGATCAAGAAGAGTAAAAAATGGCCGCGGGAGAAAGAAAAACCCTCAGCGGAGCTGGATGGTTCTGAGGACAGCGCATAAAAAAACGCTGATTTGCCAGGCGGGTTCAGCGTAGACCTTTATAGATTCACTTCCACTGGTAGTGAACTACTCCAAGTATTCGTCAAAGTAAGGAGATGTTCAATAGGGATTTGTCGGAATTCGGCAAAATCTGACCTAGTCCGGTTTTTGATTCCGAGTCAAAACTCTCAGAATCCAACCCGCAGTTGAACCATTACTCAATGCTCTCGCCTGCACTACGGACAAGCCACGGCAGATTTTGGAATCGTAGGTTGACGAATCAAGTAGATCCTCCAAAAGCGAAAGCCGCCCCAAGGGACGGCTTTGTTACTCCTTCTACACATGGCAGATAAGCTGTTACGATTATGGAACGGGATGGATGCAAAATCAAGGTGACTTGTGAAGAACAACAATTTCCAGGCAAGCCACGAATCATGGTTAAACCGTAGAACGGGTCTCCAGGCCCGTTCCGGCTTTACAAGATTAAAGCATACGGGGTCGGGCCTGGAGACCCGACCTACAGGTATGATTTCGATTGCAACTCGCCTTACAAACACAAATTACGCGCACGTGACATGGCTCGAGAATGACACCTAATACCTACGTCTTCGAGTGCAGTAGCTCGACCTATATGGATTGCATGGAGAAGAGTCTCTTCGGATCCAACAAACCATGGCCACTCGAAATCAAAGCGGGGGACTATTTACTCTTGCATCATTATGAGATCGGTGGACTGCTGGGATTGTGGCAAGCGACCGGTAACGGGGCTCGAAACATTGTTCCAAAAATCTGGGGTGGCAAGTTTCCCTTCCAAACTCGGATTAAACTAATGGTTCCAAAAGTGACCGAGGTGCCTAGACAAATCCTGGCGGATGCAGGAGTCGACCCATCCGTTGGCCGCTTTGATCACTGCTTAGACGATGCCTTAGCCCAAAGTATTATCCAATCATTGATTGGAACTAACGGGTAAACCACTCTATCGCAAATCATGGCAGCACCCTTCTTCCCAAACTCCTCTCTGAGGAGTTCCCAGGACCAGATGTCCTCAGTCTGTCAATCTGAAGATGCGTGAACGTTTATGGTGAACTTCTATCCAGTCATCGAGGTAGACAGTCGCTTGTCGACCAATTTGGAGACACTTGGTCGAAAAGAAAAGACTTGGATCCCGCATCCGAATACGGGTGTCGATTGGCTTTTCAAGATTCGACAAACGGGTGAAGACTGGGCTGAGAAGATAGCTTGTGAGCTGTGCGAGCGGCTAGAGATTCCACATGTTCATTATGAGCTAGCCGTGGAACTCTCTAGCAATGCACTCGGCGTCATCTGCCCAAACGTTGCCGCTCCTCCCAAGACCTTAATTCTCGGGAACCAATTGCTTGGTGAACTCAATGAGGCTTATCCCATGGAAGAGGAAAGCAAATATGGCGTTCGACAGCATACGATTGCAGCGGTCGCGGAGGTGATAGAAAAGCTTGCTATTCCAGCAACTCCGTTCTCAGACAATCTACCAGGCGGAGTGCAATCCGCGATGGATGTTTACACAGGCTATTTGATGCTCGATGCACTGATTGCGAATCAAGATCGTCATCACCAAAACTGGGGGGGCGATTCGGGATTCGGAACATAGGCTGGCGCCCTCATTCGATCATGGAGCGTCCCTCGCTAGGAATGAACCTGACGAAAAGCGTTTTCTGCGTCTTAATGGACCCGATCCTGGCTTTGACATCGAAAAATTCGCAAGGAATGCCCGATCCTCGCTCTACGCGAGAGATTCCGACAAGAAAACATTGATTACACTGGAAGCATACCGAAAATTCGCCGAGCGTTGTCCCTCTGCGGCACACGCGTGGCAAGAACGCTTGCACTTGCTCCAAGCCGCCGACTTTGAGACTATTGTAGAAAGAATCCCCGACGATCGCATGTCTCGGATCGCCAAAGATTTCACGACGAGACTTTTGCTTATCAACCAAAGACGAATTTTAGAAAGTTAGACTTTGCCCATGAACCCATGTTTATACGTTGCTTGGCGGGCTGAGGCCCCAGCTCCGGTTTGGAGGCCGGTCGGTCGTCTTTCCTTCACTGATGGCGTCTATCGATTCTGCTATACAAAAGGGGCGACGACACTACAAGGATTTATGCCTTTTCACGGGATGGAACATCTCGATCATATCTACGAGTCTAGAAGGTTGTTTCCTCTTTTCGAAAATCGATTGCTTCCCAAGTCGCGACCCGAATACAGACGATACCTAGAGTGGAGTGGTTTTGATCCCGACGATCCTCCCGAACCGTTGGTATTGCTCGGACGAACTGAGGGGCGAAAGGTAACCGACTCGGTTGAGGTCTTTCCGCAACCTTTGCCTGATTCACATGGATTGTATGTTAACTACTTCTTCGCTCATGGAGTTCGGTATCATCTTCCAAATGCAACATCAGTGCTGGAGAACATTCGGCGTGGTGATTCGCTTGAGATGCGATTGCAACCTCTTAACCAAGCTGATTCAAATGCTGTTTCGATCGTTTCTAGTGGAACGCCACTTGGTTACATCCCGCGATACCTCGCCACTGATGTTACGAGACTGATCAAGGAGTGTCCTCAGCAAACGGTTCGTTTAGCGGTCGAGCAAATCAACGCTGACGCGCCAACGCAGCAACGATTGCTATGTCGGCTGAACGCCTGCTGGCCTGCTGGCTTCCAGCCGTGCCAGGGGGAAAGCTTTGAACCGTTGGTCGATTCCCATTACAACGAGAACGCCCCAGATGAACGAGTCCACGCTTGAACAAGCTGCCTTAGATTGGTTTCAAGATATTGGCTTCACAATTTCCAGTGGTGGCGATTTAAGCCCTGAAGGGCATGCACAAGAACGGGCCTCGTTCTCGGTTGTGTTTTTGGAAGGGCGTTTACGAGCTGCGATTCAGAGGCTTAATCCCGAAGTTCCTGCCGATGGGCTCGAAGAAGCCTTTCGCAAAGTTACGGTGCTCGATGCACCGACCTTGATCGCACGCAATCGTCAATTTCACAATTGGCTTCGGGATGGCGTCGAGGTCGAATACGCGAGACCAGACGGTTCCATTAAAGGGGACCGAGTTCGGCTTTTCGATTTTGATCATCCCAACCAGAATGATTTTCTGGCCGTCAATCAGATGGTGATTCGCATGGGGAATCACAAACGGATTCCCGATATTGTGGTCTTCGTCAACGGTCTACCACTAGCGATTGTTGAGTTAAAGAAACTTGGAGACGATAACGCGACGGTCGATCATGCTTATCAGCAGTTACAGACGTATAAAACCGAGATCCCGACGCTCTTCGATTACAACGAATTGCTGGTGATCAGCGACGGCAGTGACGCCAAGCTTGGTTCACTAACGGCAGGCATTGAGTGGTTCAAGCCATGGCCGACTATTGATAGTGATCAACCGGTTAAAGGAAAGCTCGCATTGGAGACACTCATTCGAGGTGTCTTTGAGCCAAAACGTTTTTTATCCTTGGTGCGAGATTTTGTCCTATTCGAAGACGATTCCGATAGTAATCAAGTCTTTAAAGTCCTAGCCGGATATCATCAATTTCATGCTGTTCACGCAGCCGTTACGGAAACTTTGCGAGCAACGCACCGAGACGGGGCCGCTCTTAAAGTGGGCGAGCCACAGGGCCGTTTTTGGGCAGGAGAAATGGCTGGTGGAAAACCGGGCGACCAACGCTGCGGAGTCGTATGGCATACGCAGGGGAGCGGCAAGAGCTTTTCGATGCTCTTCTACGCCGGTTTGGTGATCAGTCGACCAGAGATGAAAAACCCGACGATTGTCGTGTTAACGGACCGCAACGATCTCGATGATCAACTATTCGGACAGTTTAAGAGTTGTAGCGAGATCCTCAGGCAAAAGCCAATTCAAGCTGATTCCGTGGAGAATTTGCGTGAACTGCTCAAAGTGGGTTCAGGTGGCGTGATCTTTACCACGGTGCATAAGTTCTCCGAGGAGTCTGGGAAGTTTCCATTGCTAACCGACCGCTCCAATGTTGTCGTGATGGCCGACGAAGCTCACCGAAGTCAGTACGGATTCAGAGCCAAGCGAACAACAGATAAAGCAACCGGCGAGGATCGTTTCAGCTACGGTTTCGCACGGAACATTCGGGACGCGCTACCCAACGCCTCCTTTATTGGCTTTACTGGAACTCCGGTTGAATTGTCGGACAAGAATACCAAGGCGGTATTTGGCGACTACATCAGCATTTACGACATTCAGCGAGCCGTTCAGGACAAAGCGACGGTTCCAATCTTCTATGAGGCAAGAGTCGTTAAGCTCAGCTTCGCCGATGCTGCCATTGAGTCTATCGACGAGGACTTTGAAGAGGTCACCGAATCGGAGGAAGAGACAACTCGAGAAAGACTCAAGACAAAATGGGCAGCGTTAGAGGCCATGGTCGGAGACGATGATCGACTAAAGGTCTTAGCTCGCGATCTGGTCAATCACTTTGAAAAGAGGCTGGAAGCGATGGACGGCAAAGGAATGGTCGTCTGTATGTCACGTCGAATATGCGTCGATCTGTACAACGAGATCATCAGCTTGAGGCCCCAGTGGCACAGCGAAGACGATGAGCAAGGGTTCGTGAAGATCATCATGACCGGAAGCGCAGCCGACGGCCCCGAATGGCAGCAACATATCCGCAGCAAAGAACGACGCAAAACCTTGGCAACTCAGTTCAAGAAGCCATCGACCCCTTTCAAACTTGTCATCGTCCGGGATATGTGGCTGACGGGCTTTGATTGTCCCAGCGCTCATACCATGTACATCGACAAGCCGATGCAGGGACACGGGCTCATGCAAGCGATCGCACGGGTCAACCGGGTATTTGGGCAAAAGACCGGTGGACTGATCGTTGACTATTTGGGGATTGGCGATTCTTTGCAGCAAGCGCTGAGGACCTACACCGAAAGTGGTGGTGAGGGTAAGACAACCATTGATTTGGCTGAAGCAATCGCGGCATTGCAAAAGCAATATGAACTATGCTGCGATATGTTGCATGGTCTTGATTGGACCAAATGGATGACCGGCACACCATCAGAGCAAGCCACTTTGCCACAGCTAGCCCAGGAACATATTCTTGAGCAGGAAGACGGAAAATCTCGATGGCAAACCCATGTTAGCAAGCTATCGCAAGCCTTTGCATTGTGTCCGGTTAGTGATTACGCCTTGGAGATTCGCGAAGGAGTCGCGTTCTTTCAGATCGTAGCCACGATGATGCGCAAGTATAGTTCGTCTGGCAAAACCGCTTCGCAGCTTGATCTGGCTGTTAGACAACTCGTCTCTAAAGCTGTGATCACGGCTCAAGAAGACGTAATCGATGTCTTCACGGCAGCGGGGATGGAGCGACCTGATGTCTCGATTTTGAGTGAAGAGTTCTTGGACGAGGTGCGTGCGCTGCCCCATAAAAATTTGGCGGTTGAGTTACTTCGCAAACTACTCAGCGATGAAATCAAAGTCCGGTGCAAGCGAAATGTGGTCCAGGCCCGTGCGTTCTCGGATATGTTGCAAGCGACTATGAATAGTTACCACAATCGAGCGATAAGTAATCAAGAGATTATCGAAGAGTTGATCAACGTCGCTCACAAGGTCCGGGCGGCGGCGGATCGAGGAGAAGAGCTCAATCTTACGGAGGATGAGATTTGTTTTTATGACGCGTTGATTCAGAACAATTCCGCCGAGGAGCTTATGGGGGATGATAAGCTCAAAGTGATTGCAACGGAGTTGGTCCTCACCGTTCGCAGAAATGTGAGTATCGACTGGACGCTTCGGGAAAACGCGAGAGCACGCATTCGGGTGATAGTGAAGCGTATCTTGAAAAAGTTTGGCTATCCGCCCGATTTGCAAGACGCAGCCGTGAGGCTAGTTCTCGAGCAAGCAGAGACGTTAAGCGAAGAATGGGCTGTGGAAAGCTGATTGAGGAGAGTTTCCCAAGATGAAAAATGAGAAATCAGCTAATGAGCAATTGCATTCCGAGCTCGAACTTCTGATCCAAATTATGGAGCGTGTTATTCAAGGTCGTTAACCTTCGTAAGCTTTTTTTGAACTCGCCGAAAGAAATCCGAACGTGATGGATGCTATCGCTAGCAGGACAGCAATAGTTGCTAAAACGGGTGTAAGCATGGTGGAGCATTTGCGGGAGTTGAGGCGATGATTGCGACCTGACGGCCAGATTCAATTATAAACCGGGACTGGGGCGGTGTCCTCTACTTTGGTGATTGCTACACATCTCAAAGCCCGTCATTACAACAACACTCCTAACCTTAAGTTATTTCCAGAGAGCAAATTCGCTGCCTTTTTCTAAAAAGTCTCTCGTGTTAAGTTGCTGCGGACATTCATCCAAACAGCGGTAAGCATGTTGCATGCGCCCTTTCCAAAACTCAAGAATGCCCCGTATTGTCCAGTTCGGATGAGACTTAGATTCGTGAACAATTCTTTGTACCACCATTGATAAATAGTTTTGTAGATTGTCTAGAAGTGGAACAATGAATTTGACTTCTTCACCTTCATGCACAAGGGCATTTCTTGCTCTGTAGATCCTAGCAAGTTGCCAGCCAATCCGCTGTTCTGAACCTTTCAGCTTGTTACGAAGTCTTTTTGGACAGTGAAACAGTTTCCAGGTTGTAAACAGACGACATCGCAACAGCGGATGATTAATAGCATTTAGTACCCCAATCATCTCTGGTGAACAATTCGGCGAAGTTAGTGTGCGCAGAACATCTTCTTGAAGTACAAATCCACTTCTCGTGGATAGCCCCGGACCTAGATTAGAAATGTTAAATTCTTCTGAGAATTTCTGAATCTGAATCGATAGGTAACGAGTTGTCCGATGAATATGTCGTGAAACCACTAGTGGTACAACTAGGTTGGACACTCGTTCCATCGTCGTTTCTCCCTCATGGGCACCGGCCAGTGTTTCCATGGCAGACCACAATGTAATAAATCTAGTTCTGGGGTCACTACTTCCTGACGCTAACGCTAATTGCTCAATCGCAGCTAAGAGCCGTTTGTCGAGACGCCGTTTGCTAATATGCTTAACTAGTTCACTTATGTCACTCTTTGCACGAGTTCGACGGTGGAGTCTTCTAAAGGCTTGTTCGTTTTGAACGAAGACCTGGTCTAAACCTCCAACAGTTACGAAGGCTTTGGATTCGATTCTCAAAGCGGGCGGGTTAGTATACAGGCTTACGTAACCTATGCAGTGAGATAGCCTTCTGCGGGCTTCCGCAACTGCACTTCGGATTGAATGACTCCGTACGCAAATCTGTATGTGAAGGCAGTTCTTCCCCGTCGAATCAATTTGCCCCAAGTACTCTTTGGATAATTCAGATGCCCTTACAACTTTGTACTTCAATTTGTTTACTACCGAGTGCAATCCATCATGTGTACCGGTAACAGTGAATGTGCAGTTGTAGCTTTTTTTACCTTCTCGAGTCAATTTGACCATGTCACTAAAGATATCTTGCGGATTGCGATTCTCGTCTTTCGAAAGTGGGAGCCAAACATCATCATCTTCTTTGCCTTTCTGGAGTGCGAACGTCGCAAGGTTGCGAAGACACTCGAGGGCGTCTTCTTTACCCTTTGGAAGACAATCAATAGAAGTTTGGGCATGCTTTTCAAATGCACTCCGGTAATACTCAGCATCCTCAATGATGATTTCCCCTATCGCCACAATCTCTTGAGACGTTTGAGCGTTAATGAGCTGCTTCAACCGAGACTGGTACCTTGGAATCTGCGCGAGAAGCAAAGCCTCATGTTTGCACCTTTCCGCCAATTCCTCGCGGACTCGCTCGATTTGCGAGATAAGACGGGGTTGCGATCCGAACTTAACCCCGAGATCGATAAATTCGTTTGCTAACGAAGCGACATTGTGAAGGCGAGGCTGGAAAGAGTCTGGAGTGAAACCGTAGAAAAGCTCCTGCCATCCTGCAATAAGGAAGACGGCACCGGGGTTGTTTTCGAGTTCGCGGCTTTCGGGAATCCACATAAAAAAAGAGCATCTGTCTTAAACAGATGCTCCCATATAGTCAGAGGCGAGGGTGTGAACCGCCAAGGCGGAAGTAACACCGAAGCCTCTTCGCTAGTTTCTTGAACAACTCTATTATCGGGTGATAACTTGCCGAAGTCAATTCCGAAGTCAGGTTTAGACGTTCTTTTTCGGATGACGTGATGTCTTTATGCAATGTTTGGCTTTTGAAGCTAGTCTTATGCCGCAGTTTATAAAAGGTGACCAAGAAAACTGCATTTTGAAAAAAACCGCACTCTTGCGGAAGAAGATTCTCTAATACTTGGTTTTCTGTCTGGAACTCTGGCTAGGCTCTGCATCTGACGATCATTACTTAGACCCAAATTCCGTCAGTTCATTACTAACTTGGCGTCCTCGAAATTGGGGATCCTCGAAATGAAATCCCGTGATTCAGGATGGCCTAAAGTGCGGTACCAAGAACATCAACGGCCGGTGGTTGCAAGTCTTCTCATCGAAAAGAGATAATTTCAAAAAGCCAAAGGCGGCTTTGCTGGCAAACAATAGAAAAGGTTCAACGATCAGCTCTACCAAAGTTTGTTTACCACGGCTCGGCTTTTTGGAAATTGGAGGCCAACAGCCTTTAGGCAAGCTCTCGTCTTGTGAAACTAATCAAATCTTTCGACATCCGTATCTTTAGAAACCAACGCCAATCAATTTGGAAGCCTAATGGCAAGTTCGTAACTAGGCTATTGGGTTAGGTCGGCAACTAGGAGTTTATTCGCAACTTGTGCGAGAAGGCTTTTCGCTGCCTCATCGAGTCCCGGCCAAGCCTTGGCTAACGCTACAAAACGGGGGTCGGTGTGCCAATATGGTGCCACAGCATCCTCAGACCCTTGTAATTCGTTGGTAGACACCTGATTTCTAATCCGTAGGTCGTAGGATCGAATCCTACTTTAGTAGGCTCGCTGAGCGGTGAACGTTTATGGCTTGAGATCCGCAGGGCGCGTAGCAACGTCCTCGTCTGGCTTGACTCGTTGCCACGTCTCAATCATTTCTGAGCCATTGGAAAGCTTGCCAGTTTGAATCCATAGATCACCTTCAAATCGGCACTCGAAGACGAAGTCTTTTCCAAAGGTGTTGTCTTTGAACTTAGGATCCAGTCCATATCGCATCGTCTCGATATATTTGCCATCGCTGACTTTCCAGCTCCCACCTGCCGAGCGGAAAATGTTTCGATCATCGGGTTGGTAACCAATCCAAATAATGTGGACGGGTGTGATATGCTTGATGGTGATCGAGTTCTTGTGTAGTTCGCTCGGGACCCCTCCGAAGGAGGCAGATACGATGCGCCACGAGCCGACCAATTGCTTTCGAATCTCATCATCGGAGAGTTCAGACCTCGAGGAGGCAATCGAGTTTTGTTTCACGGTCCACGTGACAATCAGACACACGAACACGATGGAGACAACGGTGGCATACAAAAAGCGATGGGGTTTCATAAATGGTTCCGAATGTCCTGGAGATTCTCCGGCATGTCATTTGATTCGAGACAGTTGTGCTACTTTGCATATGGATCAGAACAATCGATTGTAGCCGTTTAAGGCTGCGACTCGGTAGGCTTCTGCCATCGTGGGGTAGTTGAATGTTGTATTGATGAAATACTCAAGCGTATTGTGAGGAGCAGGTTGTTTCATGATGGCTTGGCCAATGTGAACAATCTCGGACGCGTTGGCACCAAAGCAATGCACCCCCAAGATCTCCAAGGTTTCACGATGGAATAGCAACTTGAGCATTCCTATCGCTCGACCAGTTATCTGAGCTCTAGCTAAACTCTTGAATTGCGAATGACCTACCTCATAAGGCACTCTCGCTTCAGTAAGCTCACGCTCCGTCTTGCCTATCGAGCTGATTTCCGGCGATGTATAAATGCCGGCCGGTATGTCCGTCAACTTAACATCGGCCGCCGTACCTTGGATGTGCTGAGCTGCACCTCGCCCTTGCATGTAAGCCGCACTAGCGAGTGAGGGGTGACCAATTACGTCACCGACCGCATAGATATTGGGGCAAGAGGTTCGGAAATTGTCGTCGACCGCGATAACTCCTCGGCTGTTTGCTTGCACGCCGATAGCATCCAAGTTGAGTCCCTCGATGTTACCTGATCGTCCGTTGGCCCATAGCAATGCATCGGTCTTTACTTGCTTGCCACTTTCCAGCGATAGAATGACCCCGTCATCTTTAGGTTCAATTCTGGAGCAAATTTCATTGTGCCGAAGAATAACGCCAGAATCACGCATTTGGTAACTTAATGCATCAATGATTTCATCGTCCAGAAACTCTAGCAATTTGGCTCGGGTGTTGACGAGATTAACCTTAATTCCGAGGTTACGAAACATGGAGGCATATTCACAGCCGATTACACCTGCACCGTAAATGGTTATGGACTGTGGCTTAAATGCTAAGTCCAAAATCGTATCACTATCGAAGACGCGCGGGTGATTAAAGTCCACACCAGCCGGACGGAACGGTCGGGATCCCGTCGCAATCACTACATAATCACCTCTCAGTCGCGTGTCCGCGTCGACTTCGATAGTGTTAGCGTCGATGAACTTTGCGTGGCCATGGAAAACGGGTACGTTGTTTCGCTCGTAGAAAGTTTGCCGCATGGAAACTTGTTTCGAGATGATGGATCGGCTACTTGCTCGGAGCTGTGCAAAGGTCGGGTTGAGGTGAATTCCCATTTCGCGAACGATGGGATTATTCATGGCCTCCATAACGCTATAGATAGAGAACCGCAGAGCTTTGCTAGGAATGGTACCCCAGTGCGTGCAACCTCCGCCAATTTTATCGTACGCTTCGATAACGGCGACTCGCTTGCCACCCTTGGCACATTGCATGGCGGCTCCCTCACCTCCAGGGCCGGAACCAATCACAACTACATCGTACGATTGCTCTGACATCTAGTCTTCCTTTGCTGACGATTGATTTAGACTCGGTATTACCACGGTCTCGATGTGATAACGCCCTCTTCTGGACTACTCGCCGTAGCGTAAAGTTTTTTCGGAATTCGACCTGCGGTAAAGGCCAGTCGTCCCGCTAACGCAGCGTGGTGCATGGCTCGTGCCATCGCAACCGGGTCTTTGGCGTGGGCGATAGCAGTGTTTAGCAACACCCCATCTGCACCTAGCTCAAAAGCAACTGCTACGTCGCTGGCTGTCCCAACCCCCGCGTCGACGATAACCGGGTAATTAGGATCATCACTTTTTAGGTATTCGAGAATGATTCTGAGATTGTTGGGATTGAGAATACCTTGGCCAGAACCGATCGGAGAACCAGCAGGCATGACGCTGGCTGCACCAGCATCCTTTAATCGCATGGCCATGATCGGATCATCGCTTGTATAGCAAAGAACCTCAAATCCATCAGCCACGAGCTCCCTGCAAGCTTCAAGAGTGGCAAGCGGATCCGGGAGCAATGTCTTGGTATCACCAAGCACTTCGAGTTTGACCCAATTCTCACCTGGGTTCTCGAGGCCTCGCAAGATTTCCCTTCCCAACCTAGCAACACGTACCGCATCTTTCGCAGTAAAACAGCCGGCCGTGTTGGGCAGCAACGTATATCGCTCCCAATCTATAAAGTCGAGGATGTTCTCCCCTTCCCGTGTATACATCTTCTCGCGGCGTACCGCGACGGTAACGCAATCGCTTCCGCTCGCTACCAAAGAATCCTTCATCAGTTGATTTGTATCGTACTTGCCGGTACCTACAATCAAACGGCTACGTAGCGTATGGCTACCAACAGTCAGGGTCTGATCGAGTTTCCATTCACCGGTTTGGTCAACAGAGGAGGTGGTCGACTCACTCATTATCCACCTCCAACCAAGGTAACAACTTCAATCTTGTCACCCGCTTGAACTTGGTGCGTACCATAACTGGATTTTGGCACGATATCGAGATTGGATTCCACGGCGCAAAATCGAGTTTCGATTTTTGATTCCTGGAGTAAATCCAATATGGTAGTCCCCACGGGCACCTGCCGCTTGGTTCCATTAAACTCAATTTCTACCATAAGATCGTCGATACTTCTGCTGAATGTTCCTTGGACCGGCTTTGAGGCATAGTCTACCCCTAACGTCGAGCCCAACGGATTTGTTGCCTTAGAACTGTACGCTAGGGCGTTATGGCTCACCAGCCGCAGTGCGCTAGCACACGGTTAATGGTCATCAATTGAACGCCAAGCGTTTCGGCTTTATGCAACAAAGTCCTAACGGGAAGGGCCCAGCTATGGCAAAATGCAATGCCGAAGCCCCTCAGGTTTTTACAGTATATCGATGTGATTTCAAAAGCGTCAGGTCCAACAACTTCGCTAAATTCAATGTCGTTTGCAAATTCTTGCTGGATCGGGCTTCGGACAATTAGTAGAAACCAGCAGGGGCTACGACCACTCCTCGCCTCCAAACGTACCGAGAGTATGGAGCGATCGGAATGGAAAACGTGCCGGAGTTCATGACGGGATGGGCATAGTCGTAACCAGCCGCATCGTAATAACGGAGTAGAGACTGCCGATGAGCTCTGTGCTCTTGAGCCTTCACGACGCGAATTTGGTGAGATAATGATTCTTGAAATCGAGCCGAGCCTGGCTCCATTTGCGGTGCCGATGGAGAACCACTGGTGAGAGGCTCACTGGTTTGAGCAAAAGCGCTCGCCGCTGTAAGAAATGCCGATAGTGCAAAGGCTACGCTGAATAAACGCATGGGGATGGACCTTGTGATCAAGTGGAAAGACCATCCGTGGAAACACTAATGCGATCTAGCAACCAAATTTCGGGCAGGTAGGACGCACGGCCGAACTCCGTCGACCAATTGTCGGGGAGTATCGGTGCTGCGTCTTTCGGTACATTAGAAAAAAAAGCTAGCCCACAAAATCGATACGATCTAAGAATCGTTTTTTGTTCCGAATATCAATTAAAACGATTAACCAATGTTGCAGAATTCTAATCCGAAGGTTTGCGCCACAGCTTCGTTGGTCACTTTGCCAGCATGCACATTCAAAGCTGCTTGCAATGGCTTAGACGAAGTCATCGCCCAGTCGGCTCCTCGGTCTGCAATTTGGCAAACCCAAGGTAGTGTCACATTGCACAATGCATAAGTACTGGTTCGTCCTACAGCCCCAGGCATGTTGGTGACGCAATAGTGAAGGATGTCATCAACCATATAGGTCGGATTTTGGTGCGTTGTCGGGCGGCTGGTTTCAACACACCCACCTTGATCAATCGCTACGTCGATAATCACGCTACCAGGCTTCATGAGCTTGAGGTCCTCTTTCTTAACCAAATAAGGCGCCTTTGCTCCGGGAATCAAAACCGATCCGATGACCAAATCAGCAAGTTTGAGCTCTTCACGAATGGTATGCCGGTCACTAAACAGCGCGTTGACGTTCGGAGGCATTACGTCGTCCAAATAACGAAGCCGATCCAAGTTAACATCCAATATCGCGACGTCCGCTTGAAAGCCCGCAGCGATCCTCGCTGCATTGGCACCAACCACACCTCCACCGAGGATAGTAATGTGAGCGGGTGCCACACCCGGCACACCACCCAACAAAATACCACGCCCCATTTGCGGTCGCTCCAAGTACTTCGCCCCCTCTTGGATGCTCATTCTGCCTGCCACCTCGCTCATCGGCGTTAGCAATGGCAAACGGCCCTGAGCATCACGAAGGGTTTCGTAGGCAAAGCAACTGGCATTCGATTGCAGCATGGCTTCGGTAAGCTTCTTGTCAGCCGCAAAGTGAAAATAAGTGAACAGAATCTGGCCGGGACGAATTAGCCCCCATTCGGACTGCATGGGCTCTTTTACTTTGACGATTAAATCCGCTTGCCGAAAGACATCCTCTCCCGACGAGACCAACTCAGCCCCAGCTTGCAAATAAGCGTGATCAGCCAAACCGGATCCGATCCCAGCGTTCGCTTGTACGATGACTTTGTGACCTCGTGACACCAATTCTTCTACCCCAACTGGTAGCATGGCAACGCGGTACTCGTCATCTTTAACTTCTCTTGGAACGCCGATTATCATATGCAAAAACCTAGTTTAAAAATGTGCTCCTGGAAAAAAGACGGCTTACCGCCCCCGTTCCCGCGAATAGTCCGTACAGTGTAACCATCATCAATACGGCCGGGAATGCAAATGCTCCTGACTTTCAGTTAAGATGGACGAATTGTCACCACTCCCGCCTCTCTCGTTTCAACTGAGATTTTTCATTGCACCGTCACCTCGAAGGGGCCAAACGATCAACGATGACAAACAAACCGTTAAAGCCAGACAAACCAAAGATAGACACCCCTTCGCAGTCTTTGCTCACATATTACTTTCTGATCTCGATGTTTGGTGGGCCACTCGTGCTACTCCTGTTCCCTGTGAATTGGATCCGATTTAAAACACTGAGATATGAGTTACAGGATACTGGGATCCGCATGAGCGTTGGACTCCTTTTTCGCAAGGAGGTTATCGTCGCTTACCGCAGAATCCAAGATATCCATGTCTCGCACAATATCATCCAGCGATGGCTGGGGATTTCTAGCGTGAGTATTCAAACAGCCTCGGGCAACTCTATGCCCGAAATTGTTGTCGAAGGAATCGAATCCCCTGATCAATTACGCGACTGGCTCTACGAACGAATGCGGGGTGCCAAGTCCGGAGGCAACGATCTCTCGGCCACAAACGACCAACAGACTTTAGACCACCAGGGGGACGCCAACGAGGTAACTGCTCTGCTAAGAGGGATCCGCGATAATTTGGCGGCAGTTGTGAAACATGCCGCTGCACCGACCGACTCGCCACAATCGAGCAACCTTTCAGCAAACCATCTGCAAGGGCCTCAACCGGGAGGTCCATCATGAGCGAATCGAAACTCGTAAAACGGGCTAGCGAATGGTGCTATCACGGCGTGTGGGGTTTATTGACAAGGCTATTTCTCGTACCAGATCAACCACCCAATTTGCCCTCATTTGACCAGGAACACATTGAGTATCATCGACCATCTCCCTCTTTCTTGGCTTACAAGAAGTTCCTGTTTTGGATTGGTCTGTTCACCTTAGATATCATCTTTATTGTTGCTTGGGTCGTAATGCTGGTCATCCTGCCATTTTGGGGGCTTATAACCGCTCCACTTTGGCTGGCGTTGATCGTACTACCGGATATCGTCGCCTACATCGTCTTGCATCTTGCCTACGATACGACTTGGTATGTTTTATCAGATCGCAGCATGAGAATCCGTCGTGGCATCTGGACAATTCACGAGACCACCATCACGTTCGAAAATGTTCAGAATGTGAATATTGTCCAGGGTCCTCTACAGAGATGGTTTGGATTCGCGAACTTGAGCGTAAGCACTGCTGGAGGAGGGAGCACGAGCGAGGTAAATGCAATGGGGGCACACAGCGGATGGCTCGTAGGAATCGCGAACGCAGAAGAGTTACGAAAGAGAATCCTAGAAAAAGCTCAGCATAACGCAGGACTCGGGGATGAACCTGATGCCCCTAACTCAGTACAAGTGACTTCGGGAGCTTTTTCAAAAGAGCAAATCACCCTGCTTGAGGAAATCCATTTGCTCACGGCTAGATGGCAGACTCTCGCGACCAACCCTCAGGAAGTTCGCTAGCATATCCCGTCCGCAATTTTCACTGTTTATCCGAATTCCCTAAATTGTTACGATCAAGCGGCAATTACGACCACTGTGATCGTTCCGTTCAGGGAAGAAGGGTGCAATGAAACTATTAGAGAAAAGCCGCGATGTACTTAGGGTTTGGCTAGGCATCGATCCACCGATCCGTCGCGGTTTGCTTCAAATAGAAGACTTGCCCAATTTGTTGCAAACCAATTCACCTGTAGTTTTCGAGGTTGGCTGCAATGACGGTAGCGAGACCGAACGATTCTTAAAGATCTTTGGTTCCGGCATTCGATTGTTTGCCTTTGAACCTGATCCGCGAGCGATCAAGCGTTTTAGGAATCGTATTGATGACCCCCGAGCAACATTGCTCGAGTGTGCATTGAGCGATCTAGATGGCTCAACCGATTTCTACGTCAGCGATGGCGTCCCAGAATCGAATAAATTCAAGGATTACCGCCCCGAGGGCTGGGATCTTTCGGGCTCCATTCGGAAACCGAAAGAACATTTGGAACGACATCCTTGGTGCAAATTTGACAAGACGATTAGCATTCGAACTCGGAAACTCGACTCAGTCTACCGAGAACTAGATCTCGATATCATCGACTTTATGTGGGTGGACGTTCAAGGAGCCGAAAACCTCTTCATTCGAGGAGGGCGAGAAGCTTTGGCTAGGACTCGCTACCTTTACACCGAATACAGCAACCGTGAACTCTACGAGGGCCAGGTGAACCTGCCCCAGCTCCTGGCTCTCTTACCAGATTATGAGGTAGTCACTCGCTACCCCGGAGACGTGCTGCTCAGAAACAAGTCCCTCTTTACCGAAGTTCCGATTCATTAAGGAGTTAGCGATTTCTGAATCCTAGCTATGAGGATACAATCGAGGACCGAACTGGGACGTATTTGAGACGATTTCCCTTTCCGATTCGCACTGCAACCACCTCGATTTGATGTCCAAACCAAAGATACTTGTCACCGCTGCCCTCCCCTATGCCAACGGGCATATCCACCTCGGGCACCTCGTTGAATACTTGCAAACCGACATTTGGGTCCGCTTCCAAAAGCTGACTGGTCGCCGATGCATCTACATTTGTGCCGACGACACCCACGGTACGGCCATTATGATTCGAGCTCGCCAAGAAGGGCGGCCCGAAGAAGACTGGATTACCGAAATGCAAGCCGCTCACGAGCGAGATTTTGCCGGCTTCGACATCGCGTTTGACAACTATGGCAGCACCAATTCGCCAGAGAACAAAACTCTCTGCGATGGCATCTGGGCGTCCCTTCGCCAAGCAGGTTTGGTTGTTGAGGATGATGTTGAGCAATTGTTCGACACCGTCGCTGGCACCTTCCTGGCTGATCGATTTGTAAAAGGAACGTGTCCCAATTGTAAAGCAGTCGACCAGTACGGCGACAACTGCTCAGCGTGCGGCGCCACTTATGCTCCGACCGATCTCATCGATCCGGTAAGTACCCTCAGCGGCTCAACCCCAATCAAGAAGACCGCGAAACATTTGTTCGTACAGCTCGAGCAACTTCATGAGTTCTTGGACTCCTGGACCCAATCGGGCGAGCACCTGCAAAGCGAAGTCGCGAACTATCTCAAAGGACATTTTTTGGGCAAGCCGCTCCGAGACTGGGACGTATCCCGTCCGGCACCTTATTTCGGATTTGAAATTCCCGATAGCCCCGGCAACTATTGGTACGTCTGGTTTGATGCACCAATCGGATACATCGCCTCAACATGGCAATGGTGCAAGAAAAATGGTGAGTCACTAGACGACTGGTGGAAGAGCGATGACACCGAGATTCATCACTTCATCGGAAAGGACATTACATACTTTCACACACTATTCTGGCCCGGTGTTCTAAAGACAGCAGGCTACTCCCTTCCCAAGTTTGTTCACATCCATGGTTTCTTGACCGTGGACGGTGAAAAGATGTCAAAGCGCAAGGGAACCCAAATTAGTGCATCGACCTACCTCAAGCATCTGGATCCGTCTTTCTTGCGTTACTACTATGCCTCCAAGCTAGGGCCACGATTGGACGACATCGACCTAAATTTGACCGAGTTCGTCAACAAAGTGAATTCCGACTTGATCGGCAAGGTGATTAACCTAGCAAGCCGTACCGCGCGATTTATTGAGACGGTTGGCTTATCCAGCAACTACCCGGATGATGGCGGCCTATTCCAGGAATTCGCTCAAGCCGGTGAGAAGATAGCTCAGTCTTACGAACAATTAGATTATGCCCGAGCGACGCGAACCATTATGGAGCTAGCGGACAAGGCTAATGCCTATGTCGAAAACAACGCTCCATGGTCCTTGAAAAAGGATCCGGAACGTCAACAAGAATTACAAGATGTATGCACCGTTGTACTAAACTTATTCCGACAACTCTGCATCTATTTGACACCCATTTTGCCACGACTCTCCAATCAATGTAGCGAGCTGTTGCAATCGCCGATCCAATCGTGGGTCGACAGCCAGACCGCAATCGTCGGCAGCCCAATTTCAAAATTCCAACATTTAATGCAAAGACTCTTACCAGAGAAAGTTCAAATGATGATCGAAGAAAGCAAGCCAGAAGTGCCAGCCGCAGAAGTCGCACCAGAACAAGTCGCTGCACCAACAAGCGCGCCCGTAGATTCAGCGGACGCATTGGCTGCCGAGCCACTAGCTCCAACCTGCACTATCGAAGATTTTGCCAAGGTCGATTTACGAGTTGCGAGGGTTATCAAAGCAGAAGAAGTGCCTGAGGCACGCAAGCTGATCAAGTTAACTGTTAGCTTGGGCGGCGATAACACTCGGACCGTGTTTGCCGGCATCAAAGCTGCATATACGCCAGAACAATTGGTAGGTCGATTGGTTGTAATCGTCGCGAACCTCCAGCCTCGCCAAATGAAGTTTGGTCTTAGCGAAGGCATGGTCACTGCCGCCGGCGCGGGCGGAACGGAGGTTTTCCTGCTCGGTGTCGACAGCGGAGCCGTTCCAGGTCATCGCGTGCACTAAGCTCGAATTCAGAAACCTACCAAAAGCTATTTACACCAGTAGGACGGAATTCCAATTCCGTCCTACTTCGTTTGTGGTCGCACTGGATTGATTTTGCTAGCGTTTTACATTTTGTTAAAGCTTACGGACTGTTACGAATGAACGCAGGGCAAGGAACAATCACGCCCTCATCAATCAATCGTTATTAATTGAGGAGTTAGTACAAGCCGAACACATAGCATAGGCATTCACTTTTAAGTTTCGGTTCCCTCTGTCTGCAGCTAAGCCGTGATCAGATTATGATTTGCGATAAGAACTGCAAAAAGAAGTATGCCATGCGAAGTCAATTTGCGATCGCCTTGGTCTCTTGCCTGACCGTTCACGCTGGTTGCAGCACCACGAAACCCTCGCATTCTGCTACGAACCGCCCGACCCTCATCGCCAAGACGGCCTCTCTGCCAAAAAAGCAGATTGATGCACCGAAGCAGAGTGTTTCTCCGGGACAGATTTCCCCGATTGCAGCAGCTTCGTACGTTGTGGAAGCGGAGGATTATAATTCCGCCGATTCCTCTCTGGTTTCCGCAACGTCGGAACTGGCATACGAGTCTGAGTTCCAAGCCGAATCGTCAGAGACTAGCTACACTTTGGACCAAGTGGAATCGATTGCTCTAGCCCGCAATCCCTCCTTGCAGGCAGCGGAGTATCTGGTCCAGAAAGCTGCCGGGTTACGGTATCAAGTGGGTCTCGTACCCAACCCGACCATTGGTTATTTCGGTCAGCAAATTGCAGCTCAAGGCACTGACCAGCACGGCGTTTTTGTCGAGCAAGAATTTGTTCGTGGCAACAAACTGCAACTTAACCGAGATGTGCTTTCTTCGACTCAGAACGCTCAACAATGGTCGGTTATCGCTCAGCAGTATCGATTGCTAACCGATATCCGAACCGGTTTTTATGAAGCATTAGCTGCACAGCAACAGCTTGAGATAGCCGAGTCCTTGCTCGATGTTGCGAAACGCGGTGTTCAAGTAGCAACAGATCGTTTGGGAGCAGGAGAAGGCAGTCAAATCGATGTCTTACAGTCCCAAACCCTTTTGAGTGAGATTACATTAACTTCTGAGCGGCTTGAACTGGCGTATCGTGGTGCATGGCAACATCTGGCTGCGGTTGCTGGACTCGACGAAAATGTTCCTGTTCGTTTAGATGGCGAATTGAAAAGCGCTGAGGTCACGCCGAATTGGGATAGCGTTCTAGCGGAATTGCTGGCTACGAGCCCAGAGTTATCGATTGCCAATAGTTTAGTTGCTGAAAAGGGGGCTCTCGTTCGACGTGAACAGGCGCAGGTCATCCCGAATGTTACAGGACAATTCGGAGCAGGTTTCGATCGTGGCACCGATTCCGGAATGATCAACTTACAAGTTGCTGCACCGATCCCAGTATGGAACAAAAACTCCGGAAACATTTCAGCCGCTTGCGCCGAGTATCGTCGCGCCCAAGAGGATGTTCGACGATTGGAGCAATCGATTCGTTCGCGATTGGCAGGAGTAGCGCGAGAGTACGACAGTGCCATGGTGGCTGTCAAACGCTACGAAGATGAGATTCTTCCCCAGTCGCAAAAGGGGCTCGAGCTAGCGGAGTCCGCCTACCAAGCGGGAGAGCTTGACTTTTTGCAGGTACTCGTGCTGCGACGAACGTACTTCGAATCCTTGTTAAAGTCGATAGAGGTCAAAGGGCAGCTAGCGGTCTCTGATGCCAAAATTGATGGTCTATTGCTTTCCCAAAGTCTCGATGCTTCCGCCGATTTTACGGCAGGAGATGGTTTGCGTTCCGCATCATTCGGTGGACAATAGGGTTTTATAAATCCTAAGGACCCGTACGCGAACTGTTGATTTAGCTGTAGATTGGCCATTCTTTGCGACCCGTACACGATAAACGCGTCAAGAGTGCCCATCCTACGTGCGCCACGCAGCAGACGGATTGCTCATGTCTCCAAAGAATCTAAACACTTCTAAAATCTTGCGATCGCCGAAGTCGATTCTTTTGATCGTCCTCGTCTTGGTGTTTCTAACCGAATTTTTGGTTATGGTGGTGTTGCCGGTGATTTTACCCCGCCCCATAAGTAAACTCGGAGAAGCCGTCATCGATGCGGTTCTCCTAACGGCTGTCATCGCCCCAGTACTGTGGTGGCTTATTCACGCAGCGAAACGGGCTGAGGATAATCGTCTTCTTGTTGCCCGCGAAGCGGAGGCACTTCGGGGACAACAAATGGCGACACTGGCCCAGCTAGCGACGGGAGTGGCTCATGAAATCCGCAATCCCCTTACTTCGGTGAAAATGTTAGTTCAAGTTCACCTCGGGGTTTTGAGTGAACAAGGCCTGTCGACTGACGATATGCAAATCGTAGAGCAAGAAATTCGTCGAATGGAGAGATCGGTCAATAGTCTGCTTGAATATGCGCGTCCGGAAGCATCCGAATTCAAACCGTTTTCCGTACAGGAGATGCTAAACCGAATGCTAAAGCTTATCCAAGGCAGATGCGAAACCCAGCACATAAAACTGGACGTGAATTTTCCTCAATCCGACTTGATGGTTGAGGGAGACTCCATGCAAATTCAACAGGTGATCCTCAATTTTTGCCTAAACGCGATGGATGCAATGCCTCAAGGAGGAAACCTGCAGATCCGAGCAACAAAAGGAATCGTGGGAAAACAAAACTCAGAAAAACAAAATCGGGATACAATGTCCAATGCAGCGAACAACATCTCCATATCGGTACAGGATACGGGCCCAGGCATAAGCGAGTCTGCCAAGGATCTAATTTACCAGCCATTCTTCACTACCAAACCAAACGGAATTGGATTGGGGCTGGGAATCTGTCAAAGAATCGCAAAAGCTCACGGTGGAAACATTGATGCAATAAACAATCCCAACGGTGGAGCAACGTTCACATTCCATCTGCCTGCGCAGCATGACGTCCGTTGATTTAGCTGGAGGTTGGCCACTCCTGGTAACGAAACAACAATGTTCGATCCACAACTCGATTCGAAATTACCGTAACACTTTGGTTACGGACAAGCTTAACTATGCAACGACTTCTAATTATTGACGACGAGTTACCGATTCTAAAGGCATTTTCGAGGGCTTTCACGAGCCAATCGCTCGAGGTCGTCACGGCCAGCACTGCGACGGAGGGTGAGTCCATATTTGCTGAGCTTCGACCAGATGTTGTCGTGTTGGATATTCATCTACCTGACAGCTCAGGGATAGAATGTTACAAGCGTTTGCGCGAACACGATCCTCGAGTCCCCGTTATTTTTATCACTGGCCATGGTACGGTTCAGTCCGCAATCGACGCCATGAAACTTGGGGCTTATGATTATCTGTTTAAACCACTCGAGTTGAGTGATATGCGCGAGCTCATTGATAAAGCCCTGCGTCTAAGCAGGATGATCAGGATCCAACCCGTGTTAACCGACGAGGGGGAACCATCCACAGATGCAATCGTGGGACGCTGTCACGCAATGAAAGAGGTATACAAGGCGATCGGACGTGTTGCATCTCAAAATCTCACCGTGTTGCTACAAGGAGAAAGTGGTACGGGAAAAGAAGTAGTGGCTCAAGCCATCTATCACAATAGTTCTCGCTCCACGGGCCCCTTTCAAGCGATCAACTGCGCAGCTATCCCGGATGCCCTTCTCGAGAGTGAAATCTTCGGCCATGAAAAAGGTGCGTTTACCGACGCCGTAAGGCAAAGAATAGGCAAGATGGAACAAGCGGACAAAGGAACTCTCTTTTTGGACGAGGTGGGAGACATGTCTCCCATGACTCAAGCCAAATTGCTCCGAGTGCTGCAGGATCAAACCTTTGAACGCGTGGGGAGCAATGATCCAATCAAGGTTGATGTTCGGATCTTGGCCGCAACCAATCACGATCTAAAGCGACTCGTTTCTGAGGGTTTGTTTCGAGCGGATCTTTACTTTCGACTCAGCGTAATCACGATTCAGTTACCACCTTTACGGGAGCGTGGTGGTGATTTGCAAATTTTGAGTGAGTACTTTCTCCGAAAATACAGTCCGGAATTTGGCAAGGATGTTAGATCTGTTGCTCCCGAAACGCTCTCGATGATGGAAGCATATCACTGGCCAGGTAATGTTCGCGAACTAGAAAATGTGATTAAACAAGCACTTCTAACGGCGAGAGGAAATGTCCTCTTACCCGAGTTTCTACCCTCGCTGTCAATGAGTGTCGACAGCCCCGCTCCATTCTCAGAACAAGAGCACTATCCCAGCTTTAAAGAAGTCGAAGAGGCTTTAAACAAAGGGGATTCTAATTTGTACCTCAACACAGTGAACGCGACAGAACGAAGTGTCATTCGGCAAGTCCTCAAACATACCCAAGGCAATCAATTCAAAGCGGCCAGCATTCTCGGCATTTCCCGAGTCACCCTGCGCAGCAAGCTCAAGTCACTCGGTATCGACCTAGAAGATTTCCGATCACCCTAGCGTATCTTGGGCACTCCTGCCCGAGGATTAACAACTATTTGGATGACAAAGAAAGCAACGATTTACAAGTGTGCCGATACACTCCTCCAGACGGGCAGGAGTGACCATCTTACGTCAACAGGGCCCATCACAGGGGCCCATCACACGGGCCCATCCTATGCGGGAAGAAATGGTGAGCGAAGGGGTTAAGCCTACGATCTTTCTATGAGGCATTCACGAGAAAGACTGCCAATCCGAAGATTGTCGCCCACCAATTTCTTTTGCCGACATCGCTCAATGCGACGTTGGATTTGTCTCAAACCAATGGCTGCTCGTGATCACTCGGATCTAGATGAATCTTACTCATCCCGCGAGCAAACCATGGATAGACGCAGGGGATGAATAACGATGTCAACAATGTTGACGTGATCAAGCCGCCGATCACAACGGTCGCAAGAGGGCGCTGCATCTCCGCCCCATCACTCGTTGACAATGCCATAGGTAAAAAACCGAGGCTAGCTACAAGGGCGGTCATCAGTACCGGTCTCAACCGAACCGTAGCCGTCTCCATGGCCACGGCGGACAACGCCATCCCCGTCGCTCGCAACTGCTCAGCAGCTGTCACCCAAACCAATCCATTTAGCACGGCAACGCCGAACAAGGCGATGAACCCAACTCCTGCAGAGATACTGAATGGCATCTCGCGAAGGTATAACGCCATGATCCCTCCCGACGCGGCCATCGGAACCGCGAGGAATATCAACAATGCCAACCGCATAGATCCCAAGCTGGATTGCAACAGAAGCAAAATCAGAATGAGCACTACGGGTGAAATGATCATGAGTCGGCGACTTGCAGATTGTAGGTTTTCAAAATCTCCACCCCAACGGACTTCGTATCCTGGGGGTAATTCTACGGTTTCTGCGACGACTCGCTGAGCATCGGTCACAAACGACGCAACATCTCTACCTCGCACGTTTGCAGAGATGAATGTGCGCCGGCGACTTTCTTCATGTTCGATACTAGGTGGTGTTTCCTCAAGCGTGATCTCAGCGAGTTCTTTCAGTGGAATAGCAGTCCCTTTAGCATCCGCCACAGGGATTTGTTGGAGCAGATTTAGATTCTCTCGCCACACCTTTGGAATTCGCACCATGATCGGATAGCGAGCTCGACCCTCGAAGACTTGCCCCACTTCGTATCCACCGAGAGATTCAACAACATCCAGAACCACTTTTGCATCCAGACCATACTGAGCCAATGCATTAGGTTTGGTCTTGATGGTCAGTGTTGAGAGATTGGCTTGGTAATCCGCCTTGACATCAACAGCACCTGAGATCGATCGAAGAGCAGACTCAATCTCTTTTCCCTTAACTTGTAGGGTCGCAATATCGTCTCCATACAAAAGCACAGCCACATCTGCTTTCACCCCAGCAACCAATTCGTCCACTCGCATCTCGATAGGTTGCGTGAATCCAAACGCAACCCCAGGCACGTTAGCATTTAAGTCATCAGACATTTCTTGAATGAGTTCATCACGGGACTTCTTGTCAGGCCATTCGTGAACAGGCTTCAGCAGCACCCAAACGTCTGTTTGATGAACCCCCATCACATCGTTAGCAATTTCAGGACGCCCCGTTTTCGAAAACACCGTTTTGACTTCAGGATGGTTTTCGAGCAGTATCTTTTCGATTTGCGTGGACATATCGATCGACCCTTCTAAAGTCGCGCTCGGCAATCGTAATGCCTCGACTAGCAAATCACCTTCCTCGAGCCGAGGCATAAACTCAGCACCTAGATTTCTCGCCATTGGAAAACTAATAACTAGCAATGCAATCGCGGATGCAATCGTAACCACGGGATGTTTGATCGCGGCCGTAACAACAGGTACGTAAACCCATTTCACCATCCGCACCAACCATACGTCCTCCTCTTTAAGTTTCTTGGGCAAGAAGATTGACGCCATCGCGGGCATAAACGTCAATGCCAGCAACATTGAGCCTGCGAGTGCGAACAAAACCGTTAATGCCATCGGCCGAAAGAGCTTGCCCTCGGTCCCCTCGAGCATCAAGATGGGCAAGAAAACGACTGCGATAATCAGAACCCCGAATATCGCCGGCTGTAGTACTTCGACTGCAGCATCGCGAACCAAGTTCTCATGAGTAGTCTTGCCCCCCTCGTGCGATATCTTGCGAATACAGTTCTCGATCATGATGACACTGCCGTCCACGATAAGCCCAAAGTCGATGGCCCCCAAGCTCATGAGGCTCGCGGTTACTCCCGTGGTGAGCATCACATTGCATGCGAATAGCATCGACAGCGGAATGGCTGTCGCCACGATGATCCCCGCTCGCAAATTCCCTAGCATGATGAGCAATACCACGATTACGAGCAACCCGCCCTCGTTCAGGTTGGTGAGGACGGTTCGCAGAGTTCTGCCAATCAGAGCCGCTCGATCATAGGTGACTTCGAGCCTGACTCCTTCCGGCATTGTTGACTCAATCTCAGTAAGCCGTTCTTTCACGGCCTCGACAACTTGTCGCGAGTTTTGGCCAATGAGCATCATCACCAAACCGGTTACGATTTCTCCTCGGCCATCTCGCGTTACAGCACCTTGGCGAGTCATAGGTTCGATACTTACCGCCGCAACATCGCGAATCAATATGGGGTTACCATTTGAATCACGCTCTACCACGATCGCCTCAATATCTGCGATAGAAGTTAGGAGAGACATGCCCCGAATGAATCGCTGCTCTCCGTTATGAACGATGTAACCGCCCCCTGCAGTGCTGTTGTTGTTTTGGAGGCGACTGAACAATTGATCAATTGTGATTCCGTTACTCGATAGCCTATCGGGATCGGGCTGAATTTCGAACGTTTTGTAATAGCCTCCATGTGTGTTGATCTCCGTAACACCGGGCACTTGGCGCAATCGCGGCGAAACATCCCACTCAAGCATCGTTCGGAGCTCCATCGCAGAGTGCTTCTCACTCCGCACCTCGAATTGGAGTATCTCCCCGAGCGCCGTAGTTAACGGCCCAACTGTCGGCGTTCCGTAGCCTGGAGGAATTTTCGTCGTGGCATCGGTAATCCTTTCCGCTACCAGTTGTCGAGCTCGGTATATATCCGTTCCCTCTTCAAAGACGATAGTGACAACAGATATGCCAAACTTGGACACGCTACGCAACTCTTCTACATCAGGCAGACCACCCATTGAACTTTCAACAGGATAGGTCACATAGCGTTCTACCTCGAGCGGTGGTAACGACCCCGCTTCGGTTACCACTTGCACTTGGACATTCGTCATGTCAGGGATAGCGTCAATCGGCAGCTTGAACGCCGAATAGACACCTGCAGCCGCCATCAACATGGTCAGAATAAGAACGAGGCCGCGATTAACGACCGAAAACTCAATAATTTTAGCAAGCATGATTCGAGGCTACTCAGTTTCACCTTGAAGCAATAATTCTGACTTCAAGAGAAATGCTCCGCGAGCAACAACGGCATCACCCAAATTCAATCCGTCCAATACTTCAATCCAATCCTCCGTAGATTGGCCAGTCCGAACATCAACTTTTCGGAACCGCCCCCCGCCCAAATTGACAAATGCAAATGAGTGATTTTCGTGTTGGACGATTGCGTTCGAAGAAACCGTTATCGCTTCTCTTGGTTTTCCGATGGGAATCGTGACGCGAACAAACATCCCCGGACGCAAGAGGCCCTCTTGGTTATCAATGGTGGCAATGAGTGGAATGGCCTTCGATTCACTATCGATCTCTCGCCCTACAAAACTAACCGTGGCATCAAAACTTCGGTGTTCCAATGCTGGCACCTCCACCTTGATTTTCGTTCCTGCTATCAAGGAGATGGCGGACCAATCACCTTCTCTCAAATTAGCAGAAACGTAAAGAGAAGTCGTATTAGCCAGAACCAAGATGGAATCACCTTTGGAAACTCGCTCCTGATTAGCGAATCCTCGCGATTCAATGGTCCCAGAGAATGGTGCCCTTATCTCCAATCGCGAAAGCGCCTCCTCGCTAGTCAAATTCGTGGAATCTTCGTTGTCTTTATACCCCAACAAGGCTTCTAAGAGCTGCTGAGCTAGGTTGAACTGTCTTTGGGATTCAGCGACTTTCGCTTCGGACTCTAACTTAGACTGCGTCGAGTTATAGATAGCTTGATCGCATGCGGTTTGAAAAGTGGAGCGGGCAATTTGAAGCTCCGCTTGTCTCTCTCTGATCGTGCGACCTGGAATAGCCCCCGTTTCCGCTAGGGGCTGAATGTTACCGAGGAGTTCTTGAGCCAACTGTAGCTTTGCATGTGCCGTTAGTATTTCTTGTCGATAAACCCCCAACGCGGATTCATCTATGTTTAACTCACTCGTTGTCACATTGGCGGGTGGCGTAATCTTGACAAGTAGTTTGTTTAGATTCTCCGAGATGGTCGACTCCCGATTCAGGATTTGGGTCGCCAGATCCAGCTCCCTCTTTCGCTTGATGACCTCTGATCTTGCTTGGCCAATCTCTGGACTGCGCAAGATTGCGATCAATTCACCTCGCTCGACTTGTTCACCTGGAGTGACAACTATTTCCTGCAATAGCCCGTCGAGGGGTGCTTTGATGTCAACGTGCTTTCGCTCATCGTATTGGATTCTACCCGTGATAATGTTGGCGATCTCAAGAACACTTGACTGCACCGCAGCTGTTTCCAGATTCGCGGCTGTCAGCTTACCTTCTGGCAAGGTAACAATATCGGTATCATTTTGGGCGTTGAGGGAAGCCTCGTGTGAATCTGTTTGCGTCGACTGATTTAAAAGCATATGGACCGAGTACCAGCAGCTAACCAACAAGATCGCGACGATAAGTCCCGGTATAATTTTTTTGATGAAATGGTTCATGGCAATGGTTCGTTTGGGCAGGCAACACCCTTTAGTTCAAGGCCGATAAAGGTGAAAAATGGCAAGCAGACGATTCAAACGCATGCTATGACGATCTTTGGTACGCAATAATCGTGCCAATTCATTTCCCTAGGGAAATGCTTACGAAAAGCCCGTTTTGATTTCCGAGCTACGAAAAAGGGAAAGGGTTTAGTCAGTCAGGTGGACAAGTTCTTTCCAAACCTTTTGTAGTCCGCCTAAGATTTACCTAATGCGTTTTCACTACCACTCGTATTCCAACGCCAGTCCACTGCTGCCGGAGGTGGAGAAAGGAATTAATCTCCATTGAGTATCCCCTCTTTCTGTGTGATCTACCGCTGTGGCCGCGACGTAGGCCATGGCCCACCCCAGTCCGATTTGCGAAGGATAATGAACATTGTCGTTGACTCGAGAAAGAGGGCCAATCGCAGACCCTAAATACCAAAGTGATTTTTTGACCGGATCCTCAGTCATCTTGGCTGCGGTGATAAATGGCAGAGAGGACATAAAGGCATGGCCACTTACCCCGTTATTGTCTTGGAATGGTTGCCACTCTGAACCTTCGACGGTCTCTCCCGGCCTCGATGCACCTGTAACGAGCTGCATCGCAATTAGCGGCGGTGCCCCGACAACAAAGCCACGCATCGATCGCTCCCCCCAATCACCAAACCGTTCCATCTGAGGTGAGCTATCAAACACTTCCCCTGTTAGCCAAGCAGCTCCCATGATGGGAAGTGTATAGAGTCCCTCCCCCAGCTCTT
The DNA here is from genome assembly GCA_046344995.1 of Pirellula sp. Lineage (GTDB taxonomy): Bacteria > Planctomycetota > Planctomycetia > Pirellulales > Pirellulaceae > JBKCUI01. The sequence goes on along the minus strand of JBKDKR010000005.1, from coordinate 91,019 downwards.
TATTCGCGTGAAGAAACTCGAACCATTCATCACTGGTCGCACCCGCAACCGAAGATTGAAAGTGTTTTTGAATTTGATGATCTAGCTGCGTGTTGGCGAAAATGCCACCTATTGCAAACGCACCTCCCAATCCTAGTAACGAATCGCCCGAGTAATAATTCTTTTGGTCATCCAAGAGGCGCTGAAGAAGCGAATCACGATTCTTCTCTATCGGGACAACCTCGCTTAGTCCGAAAGGATCGATCACGATGGACTCTCGAGACCCGAGATAATCGGAGGAACCATCGAAAGTAACGAGTGGGTCGCTGGCTTGAATGTCCTGACTGCGAACCATAGTTTTTTCTTCGGAAATGAAACGAATCGGTGCACCTGATAACTTGGCGTCCACATTGTCGAGGCTTACTTTCCGATAGACTGAAGATCGCTTGGTCGCTCCGTTAGAAGTCGCTTCTTGAAACGCTTGGCAACCGAACAATCCCACCCCAACCATGAATAGAAAGATCAGTACGATGTGACGCAACTTGGAAACCGTGCCTTCTATTCTCAAATTGTCTTTTCAAAAAAGGGCTGAGCGATCAGAGATAGCGACCGATTCATCTTCAAGTCAACGGCGTTCGAAGGTTCTTAGACGGAGTAATAAGGCTCAACACGAATAGGATATTCGCCTCTATTTGGATAGACATTGACCAGTGTCGCTGTGGTTTTGCGTCGATAGTGCACAGGGCCACTGGAAAGAAACTGTCCAGTGTCAAACTAGGTTAAGGGCAGGAAGATTTCTCGTTTTCGCGAAAACTGCGGTAATTTGTAAGACCAAAAGGCCCGCCGCTTTTGCGTCGCTGCTGTCAGCAGGGGTAGCCCACGGAGGGGAGTATCTTTTAAACTATTCAGCTCCTCGGGGGCATTGCTACTCCGGCTACAAATTGCCCCCACTCGAGCCCCCAATTCGACATTTAACCTGGAAAAAAGAACCACAGTGACCTTCGCATACGACAAAGCCGCTCTTCGAGAAATCGTTCTTCAATATGCATTGAAATTCGGCCAATTCACCTTAGCTAGCGGAAAACAGGCTTCTTACTATCTCGACTGCAGGACAATTACACTCCATCCAAAGGGCGCTAACCATATCGCTGCCGGAATGCTCGACGTGATCGCATCGGGCGTGTTTGGTGCTTTGCCCGATGCTGTCGGTGGGTTGGCGATCGGGGCCGACCCCATCACGGCCTCCATCGTTGTTCATGCTGGCTTGCGAGACATGCCCCTACTAGGCTTCATGGTTCGCAAAGAACCGAAACAACATGGTACAGGCAAACTAGTTGAGGGCCCCGTTACTCCCGGTATGAAGGTCGTCATTGTCGAAGATGTGATCACCAGCGGCGGAAGCGCCCTCAAAGCAGCCACCGCGGCCCGCGAGTTCGGTTTGGAGGTGATCGGAGCCGTCGGCATTATCGATCGTCTCGAAGGAGGCCAAGCCAACTTTGATGCGGCCGGTATCCCGCTTAAGACCTTGTTCACGATCGAGGACTTTCTCGAAAAGAAGTAGTATGCCAGAACTTCCCGAAGTGGAGACGATGCGACGAGGCTTGCTGCCCATCGTTGGCAGCACGATCGTACTGGTAGAATATCCCGCGATTCCGTATCGACCGATCGTGGTTTATCCCAGTCGCGAATCTCTCGCAGATAGAGTCACCGGACACACGATTACCGCTGTCGATCGGATTGCCAAGCGTGTTCTCGTGAGGCTGACATCAAGAGACTCCGTTGTCATGCAGCCTAAGATGGCCGGAATCGCTATGCTCTCCGACCCGCCAAGCGATCAGCATATTCGAGTTGTTTTCCATCTTCGAAATGTACATGGAGGACCGTCGCTACCCTCACAGTTTCTTTACTGGGACAGACGTGGACTGGGTACCGTTTGCCTGTGGACTCCAGAAGAAGAATTGAAGTATCTCGGTCCAGACAGCCTCGGCCCCGATGCGCTCCTGGTCGATGCCAAATCGTTCGCATCTCGATTCCGTGATTGCAAGAAAGCAGTCAAAGTGGCGTTGCTCGATCAAACACTTGTCGCAGGAATTGGAAACCTCTACGCAGCCGAGATTCTATTCGCTGCCAGGGTCTCGCCAGAAGCGCGTTGTTGTGACCTTGCTACTTCGAAATGGCGCTCGATCCATGAGCACTCACAACGAATTTTATTGAAAGCGATCGAAAACGAAGGTTCCACGCTAAGCGACGGGACTTACCGTAACGCCATTAACGGTGAAGGCTCCTACCAGAATCATCACTTGGTATACGATCGAGAAGGCGAGCATTGCACACGATGCAAGAAGGGAACAATCGTAAGAATCGTTCAAGCGCAGCGAAGTACGTTTTATTGCCCGAAATGCCAAGCTTGAATCAGAATCCAATCCCAACCCGCAGCGTAAGCAAGGGATCAGTACGCCGGTAAACGTTCCCGAAGCATTAGCAACCCGAACACCATTCCCCCTTAGGTACCAATTGCATGCGACGGATCTGTTCGCCGGTTCGCGCGATCTAGGCCGGGGTTAGAAAAGGGCAATCCCTTACCTTGCGGTCGCGGACTGGTATTGAAGACCGTCCTTCGCTTACACTTCGGGTTGGGATCAATACAAAACCTATCCAGGCATGCTTCGGAGAAACTGGATCTTGAGAATGGCGACGCACGTGGGTCCATGCGTGATTTCGCTGTCCATGACCATGCGGACCGCTTCCGCAAAAGAAACGCGAAAGCACTCAATCTTTTCCGTTGCTTCTGGATTGGGATCCATAAACGACAAATCTGTCGCTAGGAACAGTTTGGTTGGCGACCACAACGCTGCAGTCAGAGGATCCACCGTGCCAATCTCTTGAAGACATCCAGAAACGACACCGATCTCCTCGGCTAGCTCACGCTTGGCGGCCAGTTGTGCGGTCTCATTGTCTTCGATACCGCCACTAACACCCTCGATCGTATCACGTCCGACCGCATAGTGAAATTCCTTGGTTAGGTATAAGTTGTCATCGTGATCAATTGCGATGACGCAGACTCCGGGTTTGATGCGAACAGTAGAGTAAGTCCCTGGATTGCCATCAGGACGAACCACAGAATCGCATCGAACTTTCAGCCATGGATCCTCGTAAACAACCCGACGTTCTTCAATAGTCCATGGTCCATAGGGATGATGAGGGGGAAACTCATCTCGAGAACTCGGGTGCAAGGGTAACCTCTACGGATTAGCTGTTTCACTCTTTTGCGACGGTAATTGCTGGGATTCCTTGGCACGAGCAAGATCACGAGCAATGTCGCCAACGCTTTCTAACAACGACAACTCCAGAGTGTAATCAGCATCGGCAGTTACGTCACCCTCGACATCAGAAACTTCCCAGGATTGCGAAGCCATGCATGTGTCAGTCAAGCGTGCGTTAACGTCCGATGCAACGTTGACCAAATCATCATTACCCAAATGTATTCCCAATCGATTCGACATTGCTTTGCGCAAAAGCAAGTCTTCGATGTTTCCCTGTATGGAGTAATCCGATTCATCACTAACCGACTCGATTCCGTAAACGCGCGACTCCGACGAACTACGCGACGACTTGAACAATTCCGTAAACTGCGACCAACCCAAAGCGTAAACATAAGGGGAGTGCATGGTAGCTAGAGAAGTCGAGTGGTCGCGCATGGGATTACCGCCTTGGGTTAAAGTGATGGTGACACCACTTTCCTAGGTCAACTCCGTTCGGTTGCAAACCGCCCCCCTCAAAACTTCGGTTTATACACGTAACAGCGTCAATTTTTCACGCGAGTATGCTGGTTGTAACGATTTTGATGCTATCGAACTATCTCGATCCTGATAATTGCAAGACGACAAATCTAACGGACCAAACTAATCGTCTAAAGGAATTACCTTTTGACCACTATAGAATTTTGTAATATCGATCCCATGTTTCTGCTCGTCCTCCATAAGCTTTAGACGCAACTCAAGCCTCTCCATTCGACGCTGAATCTGTGGGATCATTTCTAACGTATTGCTTACAACCTCATGTTTGGGGACGGGTGGATACCCCAATTGCCGCTGCATGGCCGAAAACAAAAACAGAGGATCCTTTTTTCGATTTGCGTAGGCGATCTTTCCCTCTCGCTCCCCAAACAGTATGGGATACTCCGCCTCAGCATCTGGCCCAAGGTGCCTCTTACGATAAGAGACAAACTCTTGGCTTCTTCCATAAATCAAATCTGCCAAGTCCACAAAACCCAACTGTCGCCGCACTATAAGAATCCACTCTTTCCAATTGGCATCGTAAAGTGGATCTTCGCTCATGGCCTTTAGCCCTTGATCGTAATTGAGCCTGTTCCTGCACAACGTTTCAAACTGATAGAAGAAGAAACCTTGCCGATTGTCAGATCGTCCTCGATAGTCAGCTTCATGCTTCAATATTTTAAGTGCCGTCTTAAAATCGAAACGCCCTCGATCCGACTCAGATTGCTCGACAATAAAGGTCTGAAACGGGGTAAAGTAATGACTAATTTTTCGCATGCCGGGAGCCATCACTCCGGAATGCTTCAGCTCTGCTGATAGAAACGCTATCGCCATGGGCAGCTTGGTCGTTGCCAAAACCTCAAAACGGCATAGCTCGAGTAGCTCTTGAAGCGTGATATCTTGCCCAAGCCGCTCGAGAAGAACTCCAAAGAAATGAGATTGTTCAATGAATTCTTCGCGATCTAACATGGAAGCCTGACCGGTCATTGCCTGAACAGAATGAGGCGCAAATAAAATGAGCCGAGGCTTTAACTCCTCGGCTCAGGAACTGCTCTAATATACAGTCGATCGCTTATACAGTCGATCGTTTACTAGTGTCCACTAGCGGCTTGCCCATTAATCGTTTGAGGCTTGTATCCACCCTTGGACTTAAAGTAGCCGATCAAGATCAAATAGCAAACCAACATGAACGCTGGGAACATGGTGATCTTGGCAAGTGACGATTGCTTGGCTCCCATTGCCAATTCTTCGACCTTTTTCTTGGTTTCAGCTTCCAGTTTGGCAACCTTTTCTGTGTCAACGGCTTGGTAGCTACCCAAGAAATAGGTCGCATCCTTGGATACTTTTTCGTAAACCCCAGGCAGTTCCGCGACGATCGCGGTCTTGGCCGACTCTTCTTGCATGTAACCAATAACAGGGTTACCAAGAACACCTACCGTGAGCATCCCGATCCCAGCGATCGCGTTGAGCGTCAGCGCGCCACCCTTAGGGAATTGCTCCGCCACCACACCCAACATGGTAGGCCAGAAGAACGTCTTGCCCACACCGTAAAGAGTCGCCGCAGCAAAGATCAATGCCATGCCTTTGACTACGGACAAGCTATAGAGACCAACAATCGCGAGCACCGAGCACGCAGCCAACAAGCCGAGCGGGGACAATGCCTTGACGATCGGCCCAGCAAAGAATCGCAACACCATCATGATGGCAGAGGTATAGATCAGAACCCAAAGTGGACTAAATCCAGCTGCCTTCATTGGCTCTTCCATAATCCCGGTGATTGCGCCGTCTGTTCCCAATTCCGTTGTTGCGAGAGGCATCATGATCAAGCACAAGAAGATCATCATGGGCCGACCCAACGACTTGCAATAAACTCCGTAAATAATCGATCCGACAACAATCGGAATATAGACTGCGTATGCAGGCCACAGGAAGGTCTCACCGAGGTTTCGGAAGATCAAGAACAAGGCGAGTGCAGCTCCAATCACACCAAACTCACCGAGCATTTCCGCGTAAGTGGCTCCCATGGAAACTCGTTCGCTAACAGGGAACTTGGCTTTCGCCAACATGATCAAGTAAACAACAGCAGGAATCGCGATGATGTAGACCAATAGTCTCCAATCTTCTGTTGCTGACTTGCCTAGGCCTAGAGTGATCAAACCACCGATCACCAATCCACCAGGCCAACCTGCGTGCAGCATGTTGAGGTACTTGGTTTTTTCTTTGCTGAACAGAGTTGCGACCACGGGATTGATGAACGCTTCTACCGTTCCGTTACCAAGACCCAAGATAATGGAGCCGATGGTCAAGAAGTTGAGCCCCTTGGCCTGTGCGGCTAGCAAGGCCTCGCCTTCGAGTCCCGGTGCCTTAACAATGCTGTGTGCGTAAAGAGCAAACGCAGCGTAAAGCGAATAGCAAACAACGCTAAAGAACATTGCCGTTCGATAGCCGATCTTATCGATCACCAAGCTGAACAAAATGATACTGATCGAGAAGGACCAGATCCCGTGCCCGAACAACGTTCCCGCTTGAACGGTATCAAGCCCAAAGTCACGCGGCCACATCTCAGCCGTGTTACACATAAACGCACGTGAGATAAACGCGAACGCTGTCGTAATCAGCGCGATGAAGCACCCCCAAAACATCAGCATGGAGGGCTTCTCATTGGATTGAGAGTCTGTCATTTTTCTTCGAAACTAAAAGAAGTGAGAGGGACGGTGATTTAAGGAGTGAAGTGTAATCCGCCACTGGCCGTTACGCTACAGTGGATAAGTCACCCAAAAGCACGTTTTTCTAACTTATTGAGCCCTTTCCTTATGGCAAAAGCTCCGATTTGGTAATCTAGACGGTTTGCCTCGGGCTTAACGACTGCCAAGGCTGGGTTTCCACGACTATGGGAGAGCATCACGGAATGTCATTACGATTCGCTATTAGCTCCGTTTGTATAGCTTTTCTGGTTCTCTTAGCAGTTTGCTCCGACGCTTACTCGCAAATTGCTCGCTACCAACTGGGCAAACAAGTCATCGCCTTTGAGGAAGCGTTTGAGCCCGTAAGCCAAAATCCCGCCGAGCGTGCTAAACCAATGCGAGATCTGCAAAACGCCGTTCGCTCGTTCTTTGCGTTGTCACTTCCTGAAGCGGAAAAGGCGATCGACCTGGCTCGATTGTCATTGCTGCCTAGCGCGACTCGGGAAGTACTCGAGCCTCTAGCAGGCCTTAGGCTCCGAATCGCGAACAGATGGCTTGAAACGGATGATGCCAAGCTCGAACTCTCACTAGTCGATGCTTATGAACGCGAGTCATTCTCTCTGCCAAACATGCTTTCGATGGAGGTGGAAGTAATGCCTCTCATTCATCACACATCGCGCAATAATTCTGCAAACGGTCACAGCCATTCGCCAGTCTTGTTGCAAGAAGAGTATTCGATTCCCGATCTGAAGTGGGTGGGATCTTTGAAGCTTTCAGAGGAAGGGGACTTTATCGTAAGGCCAACGCTAAAGATCGGAATGGATCGACTCGAGTTGCCTTGGTATATCGTATCGGTCACTCGCGATCGGGATCAGCGGCTTGAAAAGGTCTTAGCGCAAACGAAACAAGCTCGCGAGTGGAAGTCGGATTGGTTCGGATCGACGTTAAAGCTAAACAGCTCGACATTGCGATCCCTATCACGCAATTCGTATCTGGAAACAGACTTCCCCGCTCATCAGATCTTGGTATGGCTTGAGAAGGCAATCGAAAAAGAGGGCAACGCTGGAATCGTTGAAGCAGCATATGGCAACGGACAATACTGGCTGGATTTCAGCAAAGAAGCGCGATCGGGCGTTGTCCGAGTTCAATTCCCTAACGCGATGAATTCGGGCTCTACGAATCAAGATCAAAAGCTACCAGTCATCGTCGCGTATCACGGCGCAGGTGGAAGCGAGAACATGTTTTTCGATGCGTACGGAGCGGGGCGTTTGGCGAGACTTGCACGAGATAATGGCTATCTTATTGTCACACCTCGGCAGCCATTGATGGGAGCCATGCTACCCATTGATTTGCTTATTGACCAGCTCGCGGAACTTGCACCAATTGATCGAAGCAAGATTGTGGTAATCGGGCATTCCATGGGAGCCGGGCAAACAATTAGCCAACTTGATAAATATCCCGGCATTGCTCAGTCCGCCGTGATTTTGGGAGGTGGACGAGCCGTACAAAAGCCTGATTCCTGGAAAGGGATCAAGGCATATGCAGCAGCGGGAGACAAAGACTTTGGACTCTCTGGGACACAAGCGTTTGCCAAGTCTTTGGGCCAGATGGAATCCAAACCAGAGCTTGAAATCTTTGAAAATACGGAGCACTTGGGCATCGTCCAAGTCGCCTGGGACAGCATATTCCGTTGGTTGGAGCCGTCCAAATAACTCTGATCTAGATTACAATGCCGATCACTAAATCGAACTTTTCCTTGGTGAGTTCACCAAGGAGGTTGGCTCGTTTACTCTTTTGAAAATTGCGGAATGCCGTCATCGTACTTTGACGCTCTTTGCCAGTATGTACCGGCGATCGAGTCTCTCAAAAACTACAACTACAATAGCTTTCGAAAAGACTTCTTTGCGGGCCTAACCGTGGCCGCCGTCGCGGTTCCGCAAGCGATGGCGTACGCTCTTATCTTCAACTTGCCTGTCGAGATGGGGCTCTACACCGCCATTATCATGACTGCGGTCGGGGCGTTGTTGGACTCCTCGAAGCAACTGATCAACGGTCCGACCAACGTGATCTCGATCGCCATGCTCAGTGCTCTGACCTTGGCATTCGGCGAATACTCGAATCTACCTGTCGAACGTCAACAGGAATGGCAAAACGCGGCGGTCATGATGGCACTCATGATCGGCGCGATTCAAACCGGGATCGCCTTGTTTCGGTTCGGTGACTTGTCACGGTTCATATCCCATTCCGTCATTATCGGGTTTACGATCGGGGCATCGATTCTGCTTTTGCTGGAACAGATGAAATCGGTCTGCGGATTAAAATCGGTCGGCGATGTGCATGACCACTTTTTGGTTCGCTTCTATCGGACCATGACCGAAGGGGGAAACGTTCATTGGCCAACGCTTGGGATCGCAATCTTTACCGTTGCGACGGTTTTGGTCATTAACGCCATCAACAAAAAGCGGAATTGGTCTCTGCCCGCTTTACTGATGGCGCTAGTAGCATCGGGCACACTTCTGTGGCTCATCGATCCCAAACGAGAACTGGGCGTAAGGCTACTGGATCCCGTACCAAGAACTCTTCCGTCGTTTGAAATTCCGACCGTGGACTGGAACCTCTTACGAACACTATCGAGCAGTGCGCTGGCAATCGCGTTCTTAGGATTATTAGAAGCCATGGCGATGGCCAAAGCGATCGCGTCCAAGACGGGGCAAACGCTCGACATGAATCAACAGTGCCTCAGTGAGGGAGTTGCAAATCTGGCTGGTAGTTTCTTTCGATGCTTTCCAGGCTCTGGTTCGTTAACCCGTTCTTATATCAACCATGCGGCGGGAGCAGTAACACAATGGTCTGGAGTTATCAGTGCCCTCGGTGTCACGGCTACGATTTTGTTGTTCGCTCCCTTGGCCCAGTACATCCCGCGAGCGGCATTGAGTGGCGTCTTGATTCTGACTGCCTCGCGAATGGTAGAACCAAAGGCCATTCTCTATGCCACGCGAGCCACTCGATTTGATGCGCTGATTATGGCGGCTACTGCGGTATCGGCGGTCTTTATCTCGATCGAGTTTTGCATTTTGATCGGGGTCGTATTGTCCTTTGCTCTTTACGTCCCGAGGGCGGCCCAAATCCATGTTAGCGAATTAACGCTGACCAACACTCGCATCATTCGGGAAGCGACAAAAAACGATGCGCTCTGCTCTTATGTACGAATTTTGAACATCGAGGGAGAAATGTTCTTCGGCTGCGCCCCGGATCTTGAGAAGCGGATTCGCGAGTTTGAAGAGAGTTTGCCGAGCACGCTCGAGATTGTGGTTTTGCGATTGCGACGAGCCAACAACCCCGACGCAGTGGGTATTAAAATCATGGAGGACTTTGTTCACCGCATGAAAGCCCGCGGCATCACATTGATCTTCTCTGGTGTCCAATCCAACATGTCCGACGTAATGCGAAACGTCGGATTAGATTTGGTTGTGGGTCGCGATAACATTTTCCGCGAGGAAGCAGAAGTGTGGGCGAGCACCTTTAATGCAGTTAAGAAAGCGTACGCCAAGATCGGCGACAAGCGATGTGAACATTGCCCCAATCGCGGTATCGCAACCGAGCAACGAAGCGATTGGTCGTATATGATCTAAAATCGAAGAGACATGGTTAACCACTGGCACCCATTATAGGTCGGTAGCTAGAGCAACTAATTCACGTCTATTTCTCAAGATACATTTTTCGGATCAAGCAGTGTCTCCACGGAATAGGGACCTAAAGTAATCCAAAAAGGGAACCTTCAATCTTTCATCAATTTCTCTCCATGTGGCTTCCAGTTCACACCCCTGAAGAATTAGCCACCCGATCGCCAATCCACCTAGCTCCCCCCGCATGCTCAGTGTTATGCACTAAGCCCTTCTTCGTCCATCCCCTTCAATTCTTCGATCCAGACTCGAATGTCATTGTCGTATTCGCTGGCTAAATTGCTAAGAACCAACTGACGATGGAAGGACGCAGCACCCTCTTGTTGAAGCTCTGCAGCTTCGGCACTAGGAAAACGTCGTGCCGGATCAGGGGAAATGAGTCCACGACAGAAATTCATCAAATGCCCATTGCAGCTTACCTCAGGTGGCAGCAGTTCAGGAAGTCTCGATGAGAGAGTACGCTTTTGTTCAAGTAGCTCTTTGTAAGAATCGGTCTCCGAGAAACATGGCTGGCCTGATAACAATTCGACCAGAACGTAACCGAGACTTGCAAGATCGCTTCGTGGTGAAATGGAGTTGCTTTCCAAAACTTCAGGGGCAGCATAGACCGGCGTGCACGTAAACAAGCTAGGTTGATTACTGGCTTCAAAAGCCGAACCAATATCAATCAGCTTGGCGTGACCGCTCCGTTTGATCATGATATTGGAAGGTTTGATATCTCCGTGAACGATGTTCTCTCGATGCAATGCAGCCAATGCGGCCAAGCAATCACGAACGACGGCCACGGCGACTCCCGCTTTCAATCGAGCGTGGGTTGGACCAGCGGTCGCGATCACATTGTTGATATAGTCCCAGCGACGCTGAGGAACTCGGCCGCGAATACGTCCTAGCCTTTCGGAACGTAGCAATTCCTTTAGATCGTAACCATCAATCCATTCCATGATGAGAATGCGGATGCGATGACGATCGATAAAGTCATGAACGCTCAGGACACCTTCATGCTGAATGCGAGCAACCGAGGATGCAACGGTACTGATTCGTTGCATCGCTTCGTGGTATTCCGCTTGTGTAGAAAATCGCTCTGGCGAAAATACTTTCATCGCAACAGGCAAAGCAAAGCCGTCCGCACCTTTGCGTTCGGAAAGAAAAACGATCCCCTGCCCACCCTTACCGAGTACTCGATCCAATCGATGATAACTCATCCATTGCAGTTTACGGGATTCCAGCAGATCCTCATACTTGGCTAACAAGTCAGGATTTGGCTCACTGGAGGGATTACCCCCGATTGTCCGGGAATGGAGATCCCCAGCAAAAGTCGTAGTCTGCATACTGTCGTCCATGGGAGGAGAAATGGCATCCGTGGGAGGAATCTGGCCCGACGCCAACGCTGCTTCGATGGAAGCTGGCATTGTCGCTGCCGTAAGTATTATAGCCTAACCTATCCACTAACCGTCAATCCATTGGCAGAAAATTGACTCCCGATTGCAATCAGACGTTGAGACTCCCTCGCTCGCCAAGAATACGTACAATCATAGCTAAGCAAAACGACTCGGTGCGAAGGATCAAGCGTCTAAATGGTGACAACGCCACGCCTCGAAGGTGTCTTCAGCTTCCAAGGATTTGATGTGATCAATAAGCCTTCTCTAGTCCCGCCTGCTGGCCCTGTTTTTCTTATTTGCTGCTGTTTTGCTTCGTCGCTGGCTATCTTCTGGCAGAACTCATCGCAATGTGAAGCCCAGGCCCCCCCGGTTTATGGGCTAGTAATTGACTATGGGCATCCTGACAAGATTTATGTTCAAACTTTAACACAGTCCGGATTTTACGAACTGGCTCTGCAATATGTCGAATCTCGTGTCGGAAATCGAGATGAATCGACCGCCAAACTTTCCAATTCCAATGCCCAGTGGTTCATGTTACGCGCCGAAATTCGAGCGGCAATCGTTAGCTCTGAAATCAGTGAACGATTCGATTCTCCGTCCTCACTGTCTGACCAATTGGTTGAAATTCGCAACCAATTAGTTGCCAACCCTGAGGACCCGCGATCCCCATGGCTCGAATGGAAGGCATTGTGGTGTCGCTGGTTCGTTCTGAGAAATGCAACATCATTACACCTGGCTGCACCGACTCGCACCAAACTTAAAGAATGGTGCTTGAGCGAACTTCGCGACGCTTTACAAAAAACCGATCGGCTTATCGACACGGTTAAGTCAACTTCGACCAAGGATTTACCGGAAACCAAACCAGATGGCCTCGATGCGGCTCAAGTAACGGCCCTGTTAGCGGATTCTTATTTGCTAAAGTGCGATCTCATCTCGTTACGTGCAACGAGCTACCCTATTGAATCCGACGATAGGATTGCGGCCGGAACGCAAATGCAAACCACTCTGGACGAAGCAGAATTGCGAATCTCTAGAGATTGGAGCGATCGTGACAAACTACTAATCGCTCGTGCGAAAAGCCATATTTTTTTAAGATTGCCAAAACAATCTGCGGAGATCGTCGATCGGCTGCTGAAGGCTGGAAAGCTCAATCGACGTGAACTCATGCTGCCTGCTGCCGCCATTGCTGCCGAATCGTACCGAATGGCAAACGATATCCCTCGATCGGAAGAATGGTTGGAACGTGCCGGGGGGTGGCGATCCAACGCTGGATTAGCTATTGAACATTTTACAAACCTGTTGGCCAGCCCAAACGGTACCGAGATTACTAAAAGCCAGCTCGAACAAGCCCTTACGACCAAGAAAGAAATCGCAACTCTCTTTGGACGTTACTGGGAGAGTCGGGCTGACGCCATCATGTTGTCTCGTCAACCTAATGGAGCTTCAACCGCAACCAAAACCGTAGACCTGTCACTCGAACTGGTCCGTACGGAAGTCCGACAACTATTGCTCGCTAAGCGGCCACTCGATGCAATCGACAAAATGGCTCAAGCCGAATACGCTTTGGCCGAACGAAACGCCACCAGCGATGCATTGGTCCTCGCCATGCAAGGCGCCGCCATCTGGGGCTTGCAAAAGGAGTACATCAACGCGGCCAATGAGTTTCACCGCGCCGCGATGTCTTATCCGAAAGAAACGCAATCGGCCGAATCTGCCCTCAATGCCGTCGCCATGTTGCGAGAGGAACTCAAAGCGCTGTCGGAATCTACAAGCGACCCTGAGAAGACCGACCCTGACAAGAAGGACGAAGTGGCACAAGTCCTTTCGCTTAGAAAGCAGTATCTTCGCGATATAAGCAACGTGTGGCCGAGCAGCTCGCAAGCAGACACAGCCATGGCCGAGTTGGAACTGGCCCTTATAGCCGATAGCAAATTAGTCGAAATCGCGGATCTGTGGTTATCACGACTAGAGAAGATCGAGCCACAAACCGTCGATCCACGCAAAATCCATGATTACTACCATCGTGCTGCTACTTGGCTAAGCTTGATTGCGGCGTTTGGCTCTTCCCCGTGGTTGGAAAGCAATCTGCTACCGGCCGATTCCATCCCCACGTTACCCTCCAAGTTCGAGCGATTGCACAATCTGGCTCGATCTCACGCTTTGAACGTAGCCCCGGAAGATTTGCTTGGAAAGATTTTCCAGCGAGTAGGCTGGGAACCAATTATGCCCATGGAACTACCCAACTGGGGTGACGAAGCCCCCCTGTTAAGACTCGTGCAACGTTGGGCTCGATGCGAAATCGCGCTGCAGAACGCATTGCTGCTTGCGACCCAGCCTTCGGCGGATACATCGGGACTCCGAGAGATTCTAAAACAGTCAGCGTCGCTAAGAGAATCGCAAGATTTACAATTCCTCGGTCCAAAGCTAACGGAGTATTTTATAAAGCATATCGACCACTACATAATTGCAAGCAAGTTCCTTGGTGGAGAGACAAAGGGGCTAGTTGATGAGTTGAAGAACAAAGAGGCTCAATCACCACGTGATCCGTGGTGGATTTACAAGACCGCTCGACTCTTCACCACACAACCAGACCAAAGAGACGCAGCGTTGGAAAGATATCGACGTCTGGCGTCCGGCTTTCGCGAAGGCAGCGATGCTTGGCTGGATTGTCGAGCGCGAAGCATTCATGTTCTGATGCAGCAAAACAAGCGAGACGAAGCAAAACAGCTTTTTGACTTGATTACGAGCCTTTACGCCAATCTATCAGATTCCTGGAAGCTACGATTAACACCCAGGTAAGCGCACAAGGCCAGGATTAGCCAACGTCGGTCGAGGCGTCCGAACTTGGCACCGATGCGACGGAACCAATTTCGGTCGCAGATTCGTTTGCTGCTTCAGGAACAGCTGATTCCGTTAGGGCCGGATCGATATGATCATATTCGGTGCGATCAACCTCTCGTCTCAAAATCAAGTAGATAGAGCCAGCAGCACTCCAAAAGAAACTAATAGAAAAGCCGCCAAGCAATAAAGTCGGTATCCCATCGAGCAATATCGATTGTATAGCCACCATCTCATGTGACGCACTGAGATCGAAGGCTGTTGCTAATAGAGTTTTGCCTACCCACATAATGGAACCGAATATCTCGCTAGCCGCGAAACTAAGAAACTGAAACGCTGCAATCAGAAGGATAAAGACTAACGGTCGTTGAAATACATACGCGGCCGATCGGGAAACGCCATCAAATGCGTCCGCTTTTCGCTCGGTTACAATTGCGCACACCGACAAAGGGAAACCCAAAAGCGTTATGGCAGAAACCCAAGCTACCGCTAAAACGGCCAGCATGATTGGGATCAATAATAAGAACGCAATAACAAAACCGATCCATGGTAATCGTGACATCACTCCTGCTAACACAGGCAATATCATCACGAAGACCAAAGCACAAGCAGGCATGGCAATCGACCATGCGATCGATTGCAGTCGCTTAATCACGATTTGAAAGGTGTGCATCCATGGCATGGTCGTTTGTGCACCACACTCAACAACCGTTCTCCTAGTCAAACAACCTCCAATAAAACCCCAGATACCGATCAAGCATCCTACGTATGCTAACGACATGGCGGAAACTCGCAGTGTAGGCTGCGCGAGCCAAACAGACACGGGCGCCAAGAAATAAGCCCAAACACTCAACAAGGTCGGTGCACCAAAACGTTCGGAAAATCCAACGGGAGAAACGGAAAGCATTCTCGGCTGCATGGCTGCGTGCATGGAGACCGATGGCAGGTCGGGCTGAAAAACCCATAACAAAGTTGCAGAGCACAGGTATGAAAGAAACAACCCTAAGCAGCAAAGCAAGATATGCGACGCTCGCCAAGAGATGTTTAAAACCGGGTTTATTGCTCTCCACCAGGGAGCTGCTCGGTACCAGTCGATCGCTACGCTCGGAGTTCCAACACTGTTTGCAGGAAAATCATTAGGCAGCTGGTTTTGACTACTCATTGTGGTTGCTCAAGTTCTTATCGAGGCGTGGGCGACGAATGATTGTTAATCAAATTTCCACTCTCGTGGAGGAGGAGGTGGGGGGGCAGGTTCCTCGTCATCTTCAGGCTCCGAGCTTCCAGCCGGGATTCCAATATCCTCCGTCATCCAGCGGTTCAAGTCCGCCAATCGACACCGTTTGGAACAAAACGGCATATCCGGTGGTAGAGGATCTACGCTGAATTTTTTTCCGCAAGTGGGACACGTAATGGTAGATGATTTAGAACTCATAGGCGGTACAGAATACCCCATGAACTGGCTAATTGGAAAGTGGGATTCCCCAGCCACCGATCGGTTCTGCGGCAATCACCCGCGGTCTACCTGCTATTTTGGAAAAGAGAAAGGTGCACGATTTGCGGGAATCTGGGGCAATAGGCAGCTCCTTTCGAACTTTATCCAAATCCACGGTGACTCCCCGGCTTTTTAACTCCCAGGATCCGACGTGGGCTGTTCGGGCGTAGGCTCGCAACTTTTTGGAATCCATCGATAACACGTCAAGCACTCGAAACCAACGAACCATTCCATGCGGCACGCAGTGCTCGGCAGTGAAGTAACCACCGGCTGAATCTAGCATCTTGCACCCAATCCGTGCAGCGAAACTGGGGGAAACTCGGGCTGCCCGAATGGCGGGGTCGTAGTCTGCGACGTAAGCCCCTGGCTCCTGAGCACAGAACGTGTTAACGTTGGGCTCGTTTTCGTTATTCTGGTCGAACGCCTCGTGTGACCACTCATCCCGCGTGTGAACACTTACTACGATCGATCCCTTCGGCCAACGATCTAAACCCCATAACCAACGTTGCTGCCGAACCGATCGATCTCTGGAAAGAAAACGAACTGTGTCCGGCGCATCATCCAGTTCACTCCAATCTGTAGCGGGTGCGACTTTGATGGAAGCACCACGAGAGCTGTCAATCAGGCGACTGATAACAGACCAACTCGGCTGCAGTCCTTCAATCGCGGTTATTCTTTTTCCGGATGTGCGTCGATCGGGATCGATGTGAAGATATTCTGTCGATTGCAATTGAAGCTCTTCGGCCAACTGGCAACGAACGTCAATACGCCTGCCTTGGAGATTCGCATTTGCTCTAAGCAATGCCACGGAAATGGATGACAAATCGATCGCTCGTACTGCATCGCAACGAGCGGCTATTGCCAACGTATCGGCCCCCGCTCCGCAGCAAACATCAACAATCGTTGCATCAGTTGGAAAGTCTTTGGCCGTTTCCTCTGCACACCACGCGTCGCTCGATTGTTCTAACAGAGTGCGAGTCCAAAACCAGCTTTGGGGACTCGGGAACTTGGTCTTCGCAACTTGCGATAAAGCCCATTGTTCATTGAGCAATGTCTCATACCGCTTTCGATCTACCAAGTGGGCAAGCTCGCTGGCCAAAACTTCCAGACCGAAGTTAGCCGAATGCATCTTCTTCCAAATAGGAATTGCTTGTTCAGACCCCAGCCATTCGTAATCAGATTCCCTCAACATTAAAATTTCATCGATTTTAGCTAAGAATGCTCACAGTCAACAAACGACTGCACCATAGTAGAACAATTGTCCTCAATTGTTCAAGCACGCCGGTAGGGCGACTAAAACCAATATCGGCTTGCGTATTATCTCCCGGCCGAGGCTTAGGAACGAATCGAAAGGCTCGCTACGTTTCTAACAATTGGGACAATTGTTCTACATTGTTCAAGCCAGGAAACATCCCTAAGCATCGCGTCAAAATCAAACTACAAAGCGACTTTGCCGGTCCCGTCGCCGAAGATCGTATCTTCAATACCGACGTGTTCTAGCATGGTGGTAAAAAGATTGTTCATCGGAGTGTATTCCGAAAACTCCAACAATCGTCCTGTCTGAATGCCTCGCCCGCCACGTCCCGCTAACAACGCTGGCAAGTTATGGTGATCATGCCGATTCCCGTCGGAAATACATCCACCGTACACGATCAACGAGTTGTCGAGCAATGATGATCCGTCAGCGTCCTTGGTCTCTCGCATCTTGGTCAAGAAGTACGACAACTGCTCTGAGTAATAAGTGTCAATCTTTGCAATCTTATCAACCTTGTCCTGTTTGCTTTCGTGGTGCGATAGATCGTGATGACCTTCTTTAACCTCGATCATCGGGAACGTACGATTGCTTCCTTCATTTGCAAGCATAAAGGTTGCAATGCGAGTTGAATCGGTCTGAAATGCGAGCACCATCAAATCGTACATCAACCTGATGTGCTCGGTTATGTTCTCTGGCTTGGCGGAGGGAGCGGTGGTTCCATCAGGTAAACGCGGCGGAGTCGTAAACTGATTGAGCCTATACTCGATCTCTCGAATACTAACAAAGTACTCATCAAGCTTGCGACGATCTTCGTTTCCAGCTACGCGTTCAAGATGTCGTCGTTGGTCGGTCACAAAATCAAGTATGCTTCGTTGCATCAACTTTTCTTTCTCGTCGACCTTTTCTTCCGATCCTCCAAAAAGTCGATGAAATGCATTTTGAGGATTGATCTCTTTACCCATCGGTAGAGTCGCCGACCGCCATGAAATGTTATTGGAATATGCGCAGGCATATCCAGAATCGCACGAGCCAGCATCTCGGCCTTCTTCTGTACCAAGCTCCAGCGATGGCAATCTGGTTATCCTCCCAACCTTTTCCGCTGCAATTTGGTCCGCACTTTGTCCAACTCGAATCTTTGATCCCGCCGTTTTATAGGGATGGGCTCCAGTCAAGAACGCAGCCGCGCTGCGAGCATGATCACCTGGACCATCTCCCAGCGATTGTGCGTTAACCTGGGCCAAACCTTTGAGAACATTGAAATCATTTCGGTTGGCTGCCAATGGTGCCAAACTCGGCGAAAATTCCCATTCCGTTCCGCTACCCTTGGGAAGCCAACGATCATAGTTGGTTCCGTTGGGAAAAAAGACCCACGCCAACCTAACCGGAGCCGATACGGTCTCCGACGCTACCAGCGGCGTGTTCGTCATCATGTGCAACGAAGGCAATGCGAGGGACACTCCCATGGCTCGCAGCATGGTTCGCCGATCGATACGACGTGTTGTCGAAGAAGAATCCAGTCGAAAGCTATTCATGGCTTGGGATCTCGTTTGGCTGGGAAGGAGGGATGGAAACCGGGGGAGATATGCTAGGCTTTTGGAGGAAAGCGTCACTTAGACAAATCGCTTCGACCAACGATCGAATCGCTCGGTTGTTTTCGTTAGTATAAGCGATAACACGCTGCAGAACGCAACGATCCGGTCGTTGAATCCCTCGCCCCATCGCATAAGTAAACATGCGACTGGCGAGATTCTCAAGCACCTGATCCGTCTTTGTACTAAGAATGGCAACCAATTCGGTTGGGGTTTGAAAAATGCTGCCATCAACTAATTCGCCTTTGGCATCGATTGCGACCCCATCCTCACTGTCTCTCCATCGTCCAATCGCATCGAAATTCTCCAAACCTAAACCGATCGGATCCATGATTTTATGACAACCCGCACAACTTGGGTTGCTTCGATGGATTTCTAGGCTTTCACGAAGAGTTGCTTTTTCGTCAGCTTTAGCATCTTCGAGAGACGGGACATTCGGTGGAGCTGATGGCGGTGGATCGCCTAGTAAATTCTCAAGCACCCATTTGCCACGTTTTACCGGCGAGGAACGGGTAGGATTTGAGGTTAGCGCAAGAACTGCAGCATGGGTAAGAATTCCTTTCCGATTCTCCGGCAACGAAACGCGAACCCAATCATCCTCTTTTTCGTAACGACGAGCTCTACGCTTACCATCGTTGGCCTTTCGATTTTGGGAATACATTTCTGAAGGATCACGTCCCTCGTATTGCAAACCATAGAATTCGGCCAAACGGGGATTCACAAAAGTGAAACCGGCAGTCAGAAGGTCGTCAGTGGTCCCCTTTGCGAGCAACTCAGCGCAGAACATCTGAGTCTCTTTAATCAACGAGGCACGAAGGCGGTCGTTCCAGCCCACGAATTTGTTT
This sequence comes from Pirellula sp., assembly GCA_046344995.1. Taxonomy (GTDB): domain Bacteria; phylum Planctomycetota; class Planctomycetia; order Pirellulales; family Pirellulaceae; genus JBKCUI01. The sequence goes on along the minus strand of JBKDKR010000005.1, from coordinate 71,499 downwards.
TGATCGATATCGATCTTGTTCAAATTTCGCAGCCCCAGCCACTGCCCGAAAAAGCCTTCGACTAACGCCATCGATCGTGGACTATCGAGCATCCTGGAAATCTGTTGCTTGAGAACGTCCTCGTTGCGCAACCTTCCCTGGTCTGCCAAGCTGCGTAGTTCCTCATCCGGCATCGTAGACCAGAGAAAATAGGACAATCTAACTGCCAGAGCATGATCATCGATCGCACCATCGGTACTCGTATTTTCTGAACGATAGAGAAACTGAGGTGAGACCAATGTTGCTTGTAGACCAAACCGAATCGATTCCAGGTAGGAGTAACCCGCCTTCTGTGCCCGATCACAAATGTTGACCACCGCGTCTATTTCCTCATTCGAAACGGGCCGGCGATATGCCTTGGGAAGAAACGATGCGAAAACGCGGCGAGCAGCTTCACCGGGGCCGATCGGATCAGTGCTAGGCGCATCATTTTGTTCAGGATAGGCAACAACAAGCCTTTCGTGAATATAAGTGAAAGCAGGCTGGCCGTCTCGCGGTCCTTTGAAACGAACGGAATCTACGAATAAACGGCGATTAGAATCTTCTTTTTTGTCTGGGTTTTCATCGTTCAAATACTCAATGGTTAACTTGTTGTGTCCGTAGATGGCATCGATCTGAAAGTCGAAAGATTTTGTATCTGTGTTAACGTCTAATTCCCGTACGGTTTCTCCGTTACAACGAATGATGACATACGCTTTATCAGGCTGCCGGTCGCCGAATCGCATACGTACAGTTACGTCGTAAGAACCTGCTGCGAGAAATGGTTCGACCGCTTGCGTTTCTCCGTAGGGAGTCGCGATTCCGTCGAAGACTTGATTGCGCATTTTTTTGCGATCTGTCTCGATCACGCGATTGGCAATCAGCGAGGCTGCTTGCATATACTTTTCGAGCATGATCGGAGGCAAGGTTAGAACTTCGCCTTGATTGTCGAAGCCGTTTCCAACATCGTCCGAAAGAAAGCCGATATCTTCCGAGGGGCTGAAGTCGACTCCGAGTAGATCCCGAATCGTGTTGTCATATTCCACGCGATTAAGCCGACGCAGTGTTACAGGCGGCGTTGGAATCTCGCAATTGCAGTCGATCTCGTGCAAAGCGGAATCGATCCAATCAACTAATCGAGAACGATCTTCTGTTCCCAGTTGCGATTCCTCAGGAGGAGGCATTGCGTCGGCTCGGATAACACCCCGAACTTGCTCCCAAGAACTCTCATGCTCTCGGATCCGATCGATGCTGCCGTAATCTTCGAGATTGACCCCTGCTTCGTTGGCCCCTCCCATGTGACAATCGCCACAATGTGTTTTTAGAAGAGGACGAACTACCTCATTGAATTCGCGTTGCAGCCGCTCATCCAATGTTTCCTGCGCAGCGTTTAAAACACCGAGAAGCGGACACGCGATGAAGGTCACCAGAATCGCGAAAACACGCACTGGTTGGTGAATCAGTGAAACAAACACACTCTTTACGGTTCTGTCTAGTAGGGTGGGAGGCGTTAGGAGGGAAACCCATTATACCCCGCCGCCTACCAAACGTCCAAGCCAACAATTTTCAACCAAAGTAGAACAATTGTCCTCAATTGTTCGAGCACGCCGGTTGGGTCTCTCAAGTCAGAAACAGCAAGGGAAATAGCTCCGGCCAACGTTTGGGTATGGATTGGAGAAGCAGCTGGGCGTTCAAAACAATTGAGGACAATTGTTCTACTGTGTTATCTTTTCGTTGATTTTTGCTTGCGATAGACTATTGCCATGTCTAAAACGCCTCCACAGAAAATTGTTTTTCATTCGCTGGATTGGGACGCCGAGATTGATATCAAAGCTCGCAATCTACCTCATTGGTTTCAAGCCGATGCGGCAATCTTCGTTACCTTCCGAACCGCAGATTCGCTACCAGTACAAGTCCGTTTACGACTCGTTGAAGAGCTTCGGCCTTGGCTCGCTGGTCATGGCTTACCTTTGCAACTGGCCAACGCAGTCTTCCAAGCGAAAACCAAGAATTTCGAAGCGATCTTTGGTAAGTTGGAATTAGAACGTCAGCGTGAATTCAAGAAACGTACTTCGCAACTATTACATTATGCACTTGATGAAAGTCATGGTGAATGTTTGCTAAAGAATCCGTGTCTGGCGAACATTGTTGCAGATGCAATTCGCAAGTTTGATGGTGAGCGATACGACGTAGATAGCTTCGTTATCATGCCTAATCATGTTCATGCCATAGTTCAATTTCGAGGTGGCTACGAACTGTCTGTTGTTAGCCAGAGTTGGATGCGATTCACTGCGCGCGAAATCAACAAACAACTTGGACGTACTGGCGCGTTGTGGCAACCCGAATGCTTCGACCATATCATCCGAAGCGACAAGCAATTTCAGTACTTACGAAGATACATTTTCGAAAACCCAAAGAAAGCAAATCTCCCAACAGGCCAATACCTCTACTGGAGCCGGGAAACAAAGTAGAACAATTGTCCTCAATTGTTCGAGCATGCCAGTTGGGTTTCTCAAGTCAGAAACAGCAAGGGAAATAGCTCCGGCCAACGTTTGGGGTATGGATTGGAAAAGCCGCCCGGCGTTCAAAACAATTGGGGGCAATTGTTCTACGCTGTTCGAGCACGCCAGTTGGGTCTCTAATGTCAGAAACAGTATGGGAAATAGCTCCGGCCGACGTTTGGGTATGGATTGGAGAAGCAGCTGGGCGTTCAAAACAATTGAGGACAATTGTTCTACTTTGGTTATGCAATGATTTGGGTCGCGACTTGGCCGGCGACGTCGGTCAAGCGAAAATCGCGTCCCGCATAACGATAAGTCAATCGCTCATGATCGAGCCCCAATAAATGCAACATGGTCGCATGCAAGTCATTGACGTGCATTTTGTTCTCCATCGCATAATAACCGTAGTCGTCGGTTGCCCCGTATGCCGTCCCTCCCTTGACTCCCCCCCCAGCCATCCACATCGTGAATCCATGCGGATTATGGTCTCGCCCATTCGTTCCCTGCGCTGTCGGAGTTCTACCAAACTCACCACCCCACAATACCAATGTGTCTTGTAATAAACCTCGATCTTTCAAATCCTGTAACAACCCTGCTATTGGTTTATCCACCTCCGCTGCATTCTTGGTGTGCCCCTGATACAAATCGGAATGCTGATCCCATTGCACCTCACTGTCCGAATGTGTCACCTGAACAAACCGAACCCCTCGCTCCAATAATCTTCGTGCCATCAAACACTGCCGTCCGAAATTCGAGGTCACGGGATCGTCAACCCCATACATGCGATGTGTCTCTTCGGTTTCAGACGCTAAATCCTGTGCCTCGGGCATCGACGATTGCATCCGAAACGCTAGTTCATACGATTCCAATCGACCTGCTAACATCGCTTGTTCTCCCGAACTAACGCCCGCACCTAACTGGGCTCGATTGAGGTCCGAGATTAGATCTACTTGTTGGCGTTGCTGATCGATGCTGTAGCTTCGATTGGCAATATCTCGCACTTGTGCGGTGCTCGATGGCTGGCTGGCATTGCCTATCGGTGTTCCTTGACAGTAAGCGGGTAAAAAGGCAGATCCCCAGTTGTTAACCCCACCATGCGCGAGCGTCGGACATATCGTGACAAATGCGGGCAAATTCTCATTTTCCGTACCCAATCCATAAATCGCCCACGCACCCATACTCGGACGGACGAACTGATCACTACCCGTATGTAGCTTGAGCGCCGCTCCTCCATGGGCCGGATTGGTTCCATGCACCGATCGAAGAATACATAAATCATCGACATGCTTGGCCACGTTGGGAAAGAGCTCGCTCACCGGCAAACCGCTTTGACCGTGCTGACGAAATTTCCAAGGGGACTTGAGCAAGTTTCCTTGAGCTGCAAACAGCACGCGAGGCAAAGCGAAGGGCAATGGCTTGCCATGATCACGATCCAGCAATGGTTTTGGATCAAACGTATCAACGTGAGATGGCCCACCTTTCATAAACAAAAACAGAATTCGCTTCGCCTTGGGAACAAAATGGGGGGGCTTGGGTGCAAGCGGCGATGTCGTCAGGGACCCGTCTACACGAGAGTGATCATCAACAAACGGTTGATTCGCTCGAACAACATCTCGCGACAGCAGCGATGCAAACGCCAGCTGTCCAAATCCAATTGCACTTGTCTTTAGCAATTGTCTGCGATGGAGCAACTCCGCTGTTCGGTACGCTTCGCAATCATTCTGAACTTTTGACCGAAACATATCTACCTCACGTAAAGAAAGTCGTTCGATGCCATGAGCGCTTGCACCAAACTCGCCCAGGTCTTTCGAGTGAGCTCCGGATCTGCTCCTTGGCCCGCACTTTGCAAGTATCGCAAACAGGACGCAGACTCAGATTCACTAGGCGGCCTGCCAAGCAACACTCTAAACAACTGCTCTAAGCGAATGGTGTTGTCGCTAAATTGCGAAGTGATTCGGTCTGCGAGCACGTCAGCTGACTCCAACACCAAAGGATTGTTCATAAGCAGCAACGATTGCGGCGCTACCGTCGTTTCATTTCGGCTACCAGTCGGCATCGTGGGGTCTGGATAATCGAATTGCTCCAACCAGGTGTACAAGTTATTTCGAATGATCGGCAAATAGGTTGCACGCCGAAGGCTATCGTATTTTGTATGATCGATGGAGGTATGATCAAACACGAATTGCCGATTTCTCAGTGGTACAGACTTACCGTTCAGCTTCAGGTCGATCCGACCACATGCCGCCAAGACGGCGTCTCTCGATTGTTCCGCATCAAGCCGCCGCACCGGGAATTTCCACAAAAGCCGATTCTCCGGATCGAGATTGCTGTATTCCGTAGCATGTGCATGCACCGAAGCCATTTGGTAGGTGCTGGACAATAGAATCAATCGATGTAATTCCTTGATCGACCAACCGCTGGCAATAAACCGCCTCGTTAGCCAATCCAGTAATTCTGGATGGGTGGGCAAATCGCCTTGAACACCAAAGTTCTCCGTGCTGGCCACTAATCCTCGTCCGAAATGCCAAGCCCAAACGCGATTAACCATCACACGTGCGGTGAGTGGATGCGATGTATCGGTGAGCCAATTAGCCAACTCCCATCTGCCGCTCGCATTGTCGGGAAAAATAGGAGACACATCCGACCATTGCATCACTTTGGGAAACCCTCGCTCGACCGGTTGTCCCAAATTCAAATGGCTTCCTCGAATATGAATTGGTAAAGTACGAACAGCAACAGACTCGTTGACTCCCATGGCCGAGAGACGGTCCTCAGCGCCGCTTTCTAGTTTGCGAGCCACCTCCATCAGTTCGTAATACTTGGCAAGAGAAGCCGCATCGAGCGCGTATTCTGGTTGCGGAGGAATGGCCAAAAACCCGGCAGCATCGAGCCTAGCCAAACGAGCTTGCTCAAGGCGAGCGTCACTCAACGTTTGGGACGGGGGATTTGCCGATTGAGCTTGCTCCCACGCTGCATCCACCTCTGTAAACAATTGGTGATAGTGCAACCGAATCGCATCGCTATCGCCTTTCATTTCATGCCATTTGTTGAAGAAGTCAGAGTCCTTTTGATTCTCTAGGTGAATGCGGCAATAGTGCAAAATGCGAGGATGAAGCTCTAGCGGTAACGACACGCTCTCCACCTGGCCCAATGTGGCACCGAAAGGCAACTGGGCTGCTGCTGCGAGATAATCTGCCGCTTTGGCTCGGGCTGACTTTCGAATGTTCTCATAAGCCTCTGCTTTGTAGCTAGCTGCGGATTGTTTTGCCGCTGCGATGGCTGCTTCCACACTTTTGAGTCGTTCAGTATCCGAAGCAACTGAGAACTCATGCTCATACCAATACTTGATGGCTCCAAACCGTTCGTCGGCAAATGATCGAGTCCCTTTAAAAATGGCAGCTAACGCGTAGTAATCTTGCTGCGTGACAGGGTCAAATTTGTGATCATGACAACGAGCACATCCGAGCGACATTCCCATAAACACCTTGCCAACCGTATCGAGCTGTTCGTCGATCGTATCCATGAACAACTTCTCGACATCCGGTTCCGCTAAGACGCGAGCTCCCAATGCCAAAAATCCAGTGGCTGTCTTGGTCTCTTCGTTGGCATACGGTGCAATATCCCCCGCAATTTGCTCGATCAGAAACTGACGAAATGATTTGTCTTCGTTAAAGGACTTGATGACATAATCTCGATATCGCCATGCGTTTCCAAAGGCAATGTTTTCATCTAATCCGTTGGAATCCGCGTATCGAGCAACATCCAGCCAATGTCGCCCCCATCGAACTCCGTATTGCGGGGATGCCAAGAGTCGCTCTACCAAATCGGCATAGGCGGTCGGGGAATCGTTTTGTTCAAATTCGGCAACTTCTTCGGGTGACGGTGGTAGACCTGTTAGCCCTAGAGTTACCCGCCGAATCAAAGTCCTTTTGTCCGCCGAGTCCGCAGGAGAAAGCTGACTCTCCTCAAGCTTGTATCGAATAAAGTTATCAACAGATGTTTGCACCCAAGCAACATTGGTGACTTGAGGCGGAACTGGATTGCTAAGTGGCTTAAAAGACCAGAATTTTTTTCCTTCTTCGAGGCTTAAGCCCTTAACTGGCGTGGATTGCGAACCGCCAACATCTGGGGCAACTCTAGGGTCGGGTGCACCACGAGAAATCCAATCTCGGATGAGACCGATCTGCTGATCCGTGAGCCGACCAGCTGGAGGCATCTGTAAGTGTTCGCTCTTGTATTCAACAGCCTTGAGCAGAAGACTTTCTGAGGCACTTGCTCCTAAAGCAATCGCGGGGCCCGTATCTCCACCTCGCAAAAGACCAGCTCGCGATTCCAAGGAGAGCCCACCATTAAGCTCCGTACCCGAATGGCACTCGTAGCAGTGCTCGACTAATAGCGGGCGAATCTTGGATTCAAAGAACTCTAGGTCCGCCGCGGAGATTGCGGTATCTTCGTTGGCTGGAACAAGCTCTTGGAATGCAAAGAGCGATGGCTGGAACCCTACTGATCCAAAAAAGCCAGAAACGTTTCCTAACATCACCAATGCAATAAGATAGAACGCAATGAGCCGTCTCTTAAGAGATGCTTTTTGTCGTTTAAAAAGGCTTACCATAAGCGGTCTCATTAAGTTATGGCTCGATCATGTCGTGACTTAAGCAAACAAATCAGCGATCACCTTGCCCGTAGCAACATGGTGAGGTCTTCCTTCGCGGTCTTGAACGGTGGCATCGGTTGGTATACCGAGTGCATGAACGATGGTAGTACCGAGATCTTGGGGGCTAACCGGATCACGATCGGGGTAGGCCCCTTTGCTATCGCTCGATCCGTAAATCATACCGCCTCGAATCCCACCTCCCGCCATCAATCCGCTATAGCAAAAGGGCCAGTGTTCCCGACCAGAGTTTTCTGGAGTAATGGTTGGGCGTCGACCAAATTCGCCGACCCATACGACCAATGTTTCGTCGAGCATGCCACGTTCGTCTAGATCCTCCAACAACGCGGCCAAGGCTCGATCGGCAGGCGGGATCAGATCGTTCTTGAGTCGATTAAAGTTATCGCCGTGAGTGTCCCAAAAATTTTTGCCATCGTTGTGCCAATTGACTGAAACCATCGGGACCCCATGTTCGATTAGGCGACGCGCGAGCAATACGCCTTGTCCATGTATGTTTCGACCATATCTTTCCCGCATGGCGGTCGGTTCGAGTCCCAGGTCAAAGGCGTTTCTGACATTCGGTGAAGTCAACATTTCGTAGGCTTTGACTTGATGACTTCGCAGATCGGAGATTTGAGTTGCAGCGTCCGATTCGGCGCGGAATCGGTCGAACGAACGAAGCAGATGATAACGCGATTCGAGCCGCCCCAATGACATTTCAGCAGGAAGCGAAAACGTGGCAGGCTTCCAATCGGGAGCATTTGGATCTCCACCGACTAGAAAACTATCGTAGGCAGCACCGAGATAGCCACCGTGTTGCCCTGGAGCTTCGCCCCCCGGCGCAGCGGGGTGATAAGCTTTCCACGGCAACGTAACAAACGGTGGCAATCCATTGTTAGCTGGCTGAAGCTTAGCCAAAAGGGAACCGATATGTGGCGAGTCTTTGTCGCTAGGAGGAGTCGCATCGCTTTTAAGAACCGGGGCCAGCTTGCCGGTCACCGTTAAGTGTCCACTAGAAAGGTGAGCGGGATCATCGTGCGTAAGTGAGCGAATGATCGCAATTTTGTCTGTACTCTTCGCCAACTCTACAAAGTGTTCGCAAATCTCCATCCCAGGAACGCGCGTCGGGATGGGTTTGAACGGGCCACGCACTTCCGAGGGTGCATTTGGTTTCAGGTCAAAAGTATCCAGCTGACTCGGCCCACCCCACATGAACAAAAAGATACACGCCTTGGCAGGTTTCGGTCGAATAGAAGAACCGTCTGCGCTGGAGCCATGGGCGGACACGATTTGATTCATGTTCGCCATGTTGAAACCGAGGGCCCCTAAAGCCCCCGCTTGTAGAAAACTGCGTCGCGACACCGATATGTTATGGCGGAAATCGAAACACGCATTCAGCCGTTCTGACGGATTGCTATGACGCATCGGTTTCATGAAATCAGGCAATTAGGTGGGATAGAAAGGGAGGGTGTTTGGCAGGGGAGGCGTGTTGGTGTGGGTCCTCTATTGTAACACTTGGCCGGGCGATCTGTGAAAAGATCGGAACAAGAGTGTCGTTTGCGAGCACAGGCAAGCTAAGAAAGTGACCGCATGGGATGCGCGGCGGACCGTCTCACCTCCCCAGCGAACTTGCCACAACCATGAAAAAATCGGCTTTTATGCAGCTATAAATCTAATGTTTTGATTTTTTTAGCAGATGGTCCAGAAAGTGCGTCTTTCGTCGGGAAGATAAACCCAAAGAATCGTTCCCCTGCCGTTGGGGACGAGGTCCTAAGCCTCTAGCGTGGAGGCTGGCTCTTTGAAATTGAGGTAAGAAGTCTGTCCTATTCATTGGAGAGGACATCGCCATGTGGATTTACGAACTACGAATAAACGCGACAGAAACCAATGGCTCAGCAAAAGAACTTTATGAGTCGATTCGCTATTGGCCGCAGCTAGGAATTGTGAGCATCGTAGACGACTACATTGTGGCGGTCTTCGAGGGGGCGACGCCACAGATCTGTCGCAACTTAGTCGAGCGACTTCGTAAACAGCCAGGGGTCAAAAGTGTCGAGGTGTGCGAGGTTGTCGAAGATCAACAAGTCCCCGGTGCGATACGTTGCCAATCCTTCGGACAACGCATTAGCCAATCCCTCTGGAGCGGCATGACGAGTCCATCCACGAGCAATCCAATTTAGAACTGGCTGGACGTTTGTCGAACTGTTCAGGCATGTCGATCTCTTTTCGGGAGTTGAGACGATGATGGGACCGGATTGACATTGCAGACCGAGATGACCTCGTTGATCGCCTTGAATCACGTCAATGCAGTCACTGCGGTCAACGCAGTCAATACAGTCCCACATTCTAGTTGCGAACGACACCAAGCTGTCGAATCGAATGCTTATCGCTTACCCCCAACCGCTTACTGTATCTCTACGCGGCGAGGTTGAATCTCGGGCTTCTTTTGGACGGTAATTCTCAAAACTCCGTCGTTCAATGATGCCTCGATCGAATCGGCGTTGAACTTGTCCCCGATCGCAATTCGATGTTTGTAAACACCGCTGGTAATCGTGTTGTGCCACGTCTTATGCTCTCCCAGGTCTGCACGATGTTTGGCAGCAGAGATCTCAAGCGATCCGTTTTGGAAGGTCACCGACACATCTTCTTTCTTCACACCTGGTAACTCAACTTGTACGTGTAGCTGCTCGTCCTTTTCCCAAATGTGAGCTGCCGCATGCAGATATCTGTCCGACTCTGATCCATTCTCTGAGCCCTTGGCATTGGTTTGGGGAGCACCAAACAATTGTTCAAACATCCCGTCCAATTCGCGGCCCACAACAGCCAGCGACTCTGGTGATAAAGCACAATTCAAAAATCTTGACATGTCCGAATCTCCTAAAAAATTGGCTGAAGTAAACTCGAATCCGGCTTATCACTCCTTTTCGGAACTCACCAGGAGTGGCAGCCTCGACAACGATTTTCCAGAAAATGCAATTGGCGTGCCAATCTGGGCAGGGAGTGTGGAGTTCTCGCTGCAACAAACTAGAATATCCCCATCCCATCCGCAAAAACCGCTCCCCCCAGAACTTATTCCTCGTTTGCCTCGGTCGATACCCATGAGCATCGAATTTGATTGCAGCCAGTGCTCAAAAACCCTCCGTGTCGCGACCAGCAATGCAGGCAAGAAATGCAAATGCCCTTCTTGCAATGCTCTACTTACGATTCCACACTCGTCGCCGTCGATTGTCGCAAGCAAGTCTTCTCACAACGCCCAGGTAGGACAAACGGCGCACTCCAGCAGCGACAATGACTTAGACGACGATTCGCTCGAAGTGAAAATCGAAATCGCTTGCCCGAAGTGCAGCAACACACTTTTGTATTCTCCCGAGCTTGAGGGAACTCGCGGGCTCTGCAAAGGCTGCGGTCACATCTTTACTCTCTCGCATGACGATCAAGCTTTAGAAGAAGAATCGGAGACGTTCCCTTTTCAATGTCCTAACTGCGAGTTTCTCTTCGAAGGGAAACCGGAAATGGAAGGTCGTAAAGGTAAGTGCACTGAGTGCCAAAATGTTTTTGTGATCGAAAAGCTCAAGACGGAAAAACCTGCGGCTGCACCGGTAAAGAAACCATTACCACCAGTCGCAAAACCAAGCGCCAAGTCAACTCATCCTGCCGCGATCCCGGTTGCCATCCCGACCGCCATTCCTGCTAAGCCAGCTAAGGCGAGACCAGCTGCAATTCCAACTGCCATCCCAACCGCGATTCCTGTCGCGATCCCGCACAACACTGCTAGCCAAAATTTCAACCAACCGAGCAACACGTCTGCTTGGGATGCTATCGACCTCAATCAAGCAGCTGCACCATTTCAGTCCCCAACACAACAGAACTCCGCCTATTCGATGAATCCCTATTCTGCGGGGAGCTACACATCGAACAGCACGAACTCTCGAAAAAGAATTTCATCCGGTACTAACGATGTTACCAGTATCGCAAGCTGGCACCGAAAACTCTGTATCTCTGTGCTTGGAATACTGCTGATTATCCCTATTTACGTTGGTTCTTTAGTAACAGTCCTAGCCACAATAGATCGCCAACAACCACAAATTGGCCCGATCCACATGATTCTTTTCGGATGCATGGGGGTTTCAGCCTTGGTTATGTTGGCCTTCGGAATCTTGCTACTGATTAGCTATATTGTTTTGTGCACGAAGCTCTATGATTCAGGAATGGCTATTGTCATGATTTTAGGGTACTTCATTGGCGGCGTTGTCCCGTTCTTGCCATTGATCATGCTGGTGGTCGTTGCCAGCAAAGGGAGCTCTTTGCTGAAATCACGTGGCTATACAGTTGGTTTGCTGGGCGTACCTCCCGACCAACTACGCTAACGAGATCCTCATTTGTGTACTCAGGCTGAACCCCTTGGTGAGGATTCCTGTTAAAGCAAGCCAATCATCCACTCCTTGTAAAGAGATTCCCAATAGATGCAGCCATCAAATAGGCCGCTAATGTCGAATAGCCCCGATGACTCAGCAGATATCCACTGGATGACCGTTGCACTAGAACAAGCTGAGCTAGGTCAGGGACATGTTGAACCCAATCCGATGGTGGGATGCGTGGTGGTTCGCAATGGCGAAGTTATCTCGCAGGGGTACCACCAAGTATTCGGCGGACCGCATGCAGAGCGAGTCGCCATTCCGGAGTCGCTCGATATCTCTGATGCAACAGTCTACGTTACACTCGAACCATGCAGTCACTTCGGCAAAACGCCCCCATGTGCTCCGTACCTAGTAGCGAAACGTCCTAGGCGTGTTGTCGTGGCGATGCAAGATCCCTACGCCGAAGTAAGTGGCCGTGGTCTGCAGCTTTTAATGGATAGTGGTATTGATGTGACGGTGGGTGTATGTGAGGAACAAGCTCGCGAACTCAATGCTCCTTATCTAAAGACAATACATACCAAACTACCGTGGACGATTGCTAAATGGGCCATGTCTCTCGACGGGGCTATTGCGACCTCGTCAGGTGATTCCAAATGGATTACTAATGCTCAGTCGCGTCGAGCAGTGCATGAATTTCGATCAATCCTTGACGCCATCGTAATAGGCATTGGAACCGCGTTAGCGGACGACCCGATGTTGACTTGTCGACTAAATGAGACCGCCCCCAACTTAAAGCCTGCTCGAATCGCGACTCGAATCGTGATGGATCAAAATGCTAGACTGCCCATCGATAGTCGATTAGTGCAATCCGCAAGAGAGTTTCCCCTGTGGGTCGTCGTTGGCCAGACAGCAAACCGTAATTCGATCAAGGAACTGGAGAATGCGGGGGCCAAAATTTTAAAGGTCGACTTTTCTCCTGAGGATGCCCATCAAGATGCAAACGAACCGTCTCTTTTTTATGAACAATCACTCAGAGAGATGCTCCGGGAGTGTGGGCGGCACAACTTTACGAACATCATGATCGAGGGAGGAACCAAACTGCTCGGTCAAGCGTTTGACGCTGGGCTTGTGGATCAAATCGAGTGCTTTATCGCCCCCAAAGTCATCGGAAACGGAATTGCTCCCGTCGGCGGAATCGGGAAGAGATGGATGCGAGACGTCGACAACTGGCGCGTTGTTCAATCCACGATCCGCGACGGTGACTCGCATTTAACTTTGAAAAAACCTCTTAAATCAGGTTCAGATTGAGTCGCTAGTATCACAACAGTTTCAGCTTTGTCGATCCCATAATGCATCGGAGGCCATGTTGCCCCGTGTTACAATGGAATGTCATCGATTGTCGTGTTGTTTCCTCTAGAGTGTCTCCTATTTGCCGATGTATACCTCACTTTCAAAACGGCTCATCAGTTCCATTTTGGCTCTTGCGGTATTGGCGATCGCTTATCAAACAAAGGCTGCAGACCGATCTAACGAAAAGCCAAACGTGATCCTCGTAGTGGTCGACGATTTGGGCTGGATGGATCTTTCATGTCAAGGTTCCGAATTCTACAAGACGCCCCATATTGATCGCGTTGCGATCCAAGGTCTTCGATTTCTTAACGGCTATGCAGCGAGTGCAGTTTGCTCACCAACGCGTGCCGCGATTCAGACTGGCCGATATCCGCATCGGTTAGGGGTTACCGATTGGATAAGATCTCGATTTCAACGTTCCACCAATGAAACGATAACGTCTAATCCGACAGAATTCACAAGCGATCCTAAGCAGCCCCTCTCTTGCCCTCCAAATCCATATTTTCTTGAGCCTAGTGAACGCACGATCGCAGACATGCTCAGCAGTTCCGGCTATCGATGTGGTTACGTCGGAAAGTGGCACTTGGGAGACGACGAATTCTACCCCGAAAAGAGAGGTTACCACGTCAACAAAGGGGGCTGTGATTACGGACAACCACCGTCGTACTTTGATCCTTTTAACAACCCTATGCACCTCAACCCGATGATAAAAGCGGGCATCCATAATTTGCCGAGCAGGAATCCTGGCGAGTTCTTGACCAAGCGAGAGTCCGACGAAGTTGTATCGCTTATCGAAGAGTGGAAAGATCGCGCCTTCTTCATCCAACTGTCGCACTATGCAGTTCATACTCCTATCCAAGCTATCGCGACTGTCGAAGCAAAATATTCCAACGCACCCGGTAAAACCAAACAGAATGCCAAGTATGCCGCGATGGTTGAGTCAGTGGATGAATCGATGCGCAACATCTGTGAGTGTTTAGAAAGACTGAATTTGGCAAACAACACTTTGGTGGTTTTCACGAGTGATAACGGGGGCTTGGACAACCGAGGTGAGCCGACAGATAATGCACCCCTTCGAAGCGGCAAAGGGTACGCGTACGAAGGTGGCATACGAGTTCCTTTGATTGTGCGTTGGCCGAACAAGATTCCGGCTGGTACAGTTAGCTCTGCCGCGGTTTCTTCCATAGACTTTTTTCCAACCATTCTGGAAGCATGCGCCGTTCAGGCCTCCGAAGATCGAACGATTGACGGAATTTCTCTGGTTTCTCACTTAAATTCTGGCGGATCCGAGAGCCTCAATAGAAGCGATCTTGTGTGGCATTTTCCGCATTATCGTCACGATCCGGGCCCCTACAGCATCCTAAGGAGTGGTGATTGGAAACTAATTAAGTACTGGCACGGAAAACAGGAGCTATTCCAATTAAACGACGATCCGACAGAATCTAAGGATTTAGCAGCGGTCTTCCCTGACCGGGTTCTGCAAATGGACCAACGTCTGGTCGAGAAACTAAAATCCGACGGAGCCAAGCTTCCTCGCCCGAATACGAACTACGTTCCTTAGGATGTATTTAAACCTAAAAGAATCGTTGCCTTAATTCGCTGGAACGCCCGCGTCCGATTGGCGACCGTTAACCGTGGGCTATCGCCCGACGGCTAATAACACGGCTTCCAAAAATCGCAAACCAAAACAATATTGGCACATAGATGACCGAACAAGAATTCCTGCAGCATCATAATCTTCTTCGTAATCCATTCTCAGACGAAGATGCTCAAACAGATGCCGTATTCCGAGAGCATTGCATATCCGGTACATTCCACCCATCCTGGAGCAAGGTGGCGGGAGATGCAAAGCAACCTGCCACATCGATCGTCTTCGGCCCCAAAGGCTCGGGCAAGACGGCGATTCGGCTTCAGCTAAAGCAGTACATAAAAGATCACAATCGCAATGAACCGCAGCATCGCGTTTATCTAGTCGAACTCGATGACTTCAATTCTTACCTAGGGCCCCTGCAACGAGGACTTTCGCGACGCATTCAATCCAACCCCGATAAGGTTTTGCAATCGGTTCATTTGTGGGACCACATGGATGCGATTCTTTGCGAAGCGGTAACCCCATTGGTGGATGGTTTATTGGGAACCAGTTCTCAACTAAACTCAGAAGCGGCCTCGATCGATCCGACCAATCTGAGTCGATTAGATCGTGGACAAAGACGAGATCTGCTGCTGCTCGCGGCGATCTACGACTTATCACCTACCGGGACTCATGCGGATCGATTTTACGCAGTCAAAAAGAAGCTTGGCTTCCGCAGTATTTCCACTTGGTTGCCTTTGCTAATCGGAATCGTATTGACTTTGGTCACTCTAGGTGCGGTAGGCTCTTTGTATTGGCAAGAATCGCTATCGCTCAAGTGGTCCTTTATCATCGCCGCCATCGGTCTAGTGATCTCGTGGGGGGCGTATGTTTATCGTTGGCTTCGATACCATCTGCTCGCTTCTCGCATATGTCGCCATTTACGAGTCATTCCACGAGACAAGAGTCAGTTGCGAAATCTATTGCTGCATTTCTCTCGCAAAGAACTTGACGAGCAACCGTTACCTGTTTCCGATCGCAGTGATGACCGTTATGCAATCTTAGCAAAGCTTCAATTGTTGCTTCGGTCGGTCGGATATCCTGGAATGATTGTTATCGTCGATCGTGTTGACGAACCAGATCTCATTAACGGTTTGGCAGAGCGAATGAAGCTATTGGTGTGGCCTCTCTTGGATAACAAGCTTCTTAAGCATGAGAACTTGGGAATTAAGCTACTACTTCCGAGCGATTTGCAGTACTACATCGATCGCGAGACACGAGAGTTTCACGAACGAGCGAGGCTGGATAAACAAAATGTTGTACCTGGTTTCGATTGGACGGGAGAGGCCCTCTATGACTTGCTAGGCGCACGCATGAAAGCATGTGGGGTTGCCGGGGCTGGCCCCAGCCCCAAATCTCTGTTTGATCCACAAGTCACCGATGCACGGTTGATTGCAGCATTTCAGTCGCTGAAAACGCCACGCAATCTGTTCCGATTTCTATATCGATTGATTTCGGAGCATTGCAAACGATATCGGTCCGAGCATCCCGAGTTCAAAATCTCGAACGATTTGTTCGAGACGACCTTGGCTATTGTCCAGACCGAAGAAAAGCGGAGTTAAGAGCGAGCGTAAATACATCGCAAAGCGATTATTGGCGGTATGATCCGCAAGCCCTCCGGTAGGGCGTAAACCGGACAATCGGCTATTTACTTCTCCGGGAACGCACCGCACGGCTCGCGCCCTTACGCTATTATTTGCTCGCCTCGCTTGTACCTCTCGGTGCACCATTCGATTAGAATAATGGGGCTCGTTGAAAAATCTCGCCATCGCATCACATACCCACCTCGTCTTTAGCACCCTCCCTCAATTGCGATTTACTCTCTATGTTCAAAAATGATTTTGACCCCCGATTTTATCTGCTTACGGGTTTGCTAATATCAATCCTTTCGATTTCGGTTTACGGCCAACAAGAAACGACAGCACGTCTCACGGCACAACTCGCGGATGATGGCAACCATATATTGGTAAAACGAGCTTCTGGTACGACGCCGATCGTCACACAAGTCGCGTTGCCAGACCATCGTCCTTTCTTGCACCCCATCGCAGCACCCGATGGCAAAGGCTTGGTGACTCAGTACGCACCGGACCATCATAAACATCAAACCGGTATCTTTTACGGCTTCACTAAACTCAACGGTCGCGACTTCTTTCATCATCCCGAGGGCACACACTGGCAGCGAGTGTCCGTCAACGTTATTAAACCAACTGCACTTCAGCCAAACGAAGCAGTTCAATGGCAAACCGTATACAACCTTCTCGACGAAAAGGGAGAAACGATTCTCCAAGAGTCACAGCTCTGGACGCTGCGCGATCTGGGCGATCAATACGTGATGGATTTAGATTGGTATGGTGATGCCAAAGTTGATGTAAAGATCGGGAAATATGATTACGGAGGACTCTTTATCCGAATGCCATGGCAAGAGGGGACCGATGCACGATTAGTTAACAGCGCTCGCGAAATCAACGGACGCGCCGAAGGTCGACGGGCCGCGTGGACCAACCTCTCAATGTCAGTTTCTGGCCGCGACGATCTTGCTCACATTGCGGTCTTCGACCATCCGCAAAACAACGGTTACCCATTACCGTGGCGAGTTGATGGACAATTCGGACTCGGGACCGCACGTTCGCGTTTGGGTGATTGGTCGATCCAGCAAGGCAAACGAGAAATAATCAAGCATCGATTCGTGATCTACACGGGTGAGTTTAGCGATGTAGCGGTCGGCAAAAAATGGACTGAATTCTCAGGCCAAGAGGTCGCCTACGCACACTGGCAAATCGCGCAGCAAGAAGGCCGCGAAGCTGAGTTTTTGACTCCCGAAAAGTCGGTCGAAATCATGACCGTTCAGCCAGGATTCAACGTTAATGTTTTTGCAGCGGAACCCATGATCGCGCAGCCGATGGCGTTTTGTTGGGATGCTCGCGGACGGATGTGGGTCGCTGAGAATCTAGATTATGAAACTCGTGGATCAGGCTTTGCTAACGACGGCCAGAGCCGTATTTCCATTCTGGAGGATACCGATGGCGACGGCAAAGCAGACTCACGGAAAACCTTTGTCAAAGGAATTCCGTTTCCAGCTGGCATGGCGGTCGGCATGGGGGGGCTGTGGCTTGGGGCTCCACCTAATCTATTGTTTATTCCCGATAAGGACGGCGACGACAAAGCGGATATCGATGATATTCAAGTCCGACTCACCGGTTGGGGTATACGCGATCGCCATGAAACGTTGAACAGCTTTATTTGGGGGCCAGATGGCTGGCTTTACGGACTTCAAGGGTTCGCAACTCCATCGCGGGTCGGCAAACCCAAAGGAAAGGGGCTCGTCCTCTTCGGTAAATCAGAGTACCCCGAGCAAATCGAATTTGATGGCGAGCCCGTTGATATAAACGGGGGCGTTTGGAGATATCATCCCACCAAAGAACGCTTTGAAGTGGTTTCGCACGGATTCAGTAACCCATGGGGGATTGATTACGATGCCAAAGGCCAGTTGTTTATCACGGCATGCGTGATTCCACACTTGTGGCACGTCATTCCTGGAGGCATTTATCATAGGCAAGGGGGTACGCATTTTAACCCGTACGTCTACTCGGATATAAAGACCATCACAGATCACGCACACCAATCAGCTCATGGTGGTGCACGCGTTTATCAAAGCGATGCTTTTCCAAAACAGTATCATGGTCGGATCTTTATGGCCAATATTCATGAGCATGCCGTTCTAACCGACATTCTCGAACCAGCCGGGAGTGGCTACATCGGTCGCGAAGGGGACGATTTCCTATTGGCCAACAATGCGCAATGGATCGGGTTCAGCGTCGAGGTGGGACCCAGGGGCGATGTTTATGTTCTAGATTGGCATGATGCAGACATCTGTGGAAAAGAAGTTCTTAACAAAGATACAGGTCGCATTTTTCGAATTGCTCCTGAAAAATCGAATGCCAAGAGCTTTCCCCATCGAAATGACGATCTCGAAAAGCTCGATGATAAAGCACTAGCCGGCATGCAATATGTCGAAAGTGTTTGGCATGCCACGCGTGCTCGCATCATTCTGCAGCATCGCGCATTGAGCCGTGAGATTGATCCCGTTGCGGTTAGAGTTATCCGAGACCAGTTGAACAACCATGCCAACGTGGACTACCGCTTGAGAGCCCTTTGGACTCTTCATGCCATTCAACAGATCTCATCTGAGCAGCTGCTTGAATTGCTCGATGATAAGGCTCCGCATATTAGGGCTTGGGCTGTGCAGCTTCTTTGTGAAGATCTCAATCCACCGCAAGCAGCTTTAGTCAAATTCGTACAGCTGGCCAAGCAGGACCCTTCGCCTGTTGTGCGTCTTTATCTTGCTAGCGCCATGCAGAGAATTCCAACCGAGCATCGCTGGACAATTGCTGAGGGTTTAACACAACATGAGGCTGACGCGGACGATCACAATTTACCCAAGATGATTTGGTTCGCGATGGAGGGTTTAGTCGCTTCGGATCCAGCCCTAGGACTGGAGATCGCGAGTCGGAGTCGGCTGCCATTGGTGACTAGGCACTCCGCTCGTCGAGTGGGTGATTCGGGACAATTTGACCTCATCGCCGCAGCATTAACCAAGTCAGCTACCCCGCAACGCGAACAGCTTCTACTGGGTATGCGAGACGCAATGGAAGGCCGTTTCGATGTCGCTCCCCCCAAGGGCTGGACAGCTCTAGCGAGTAAGCTAGATGGCATGTCCAAAAGCGAGCGGGAAATTTTCCAATCCATCACACAGCAGTTTGGTGATTCCGAAACCGCCAAGCAGATGATCGCCCTTTTGAAGGACTCCAAAGGGTCGATCGAAGAACGACGTAAAGCGATTCAAATTCTCGCCGGTCAAAAGCGAGATGAGCTAAGGCGAGAGTTACGGAGTTTAATGGAACAAAAAGATCTACGACGAGATGCCATTCGAGCCTTGAGTTCGTTTGACGATCTTGATATCGCTCGCAGATTGATTGAGCAATACCCCAAGCTCGAACCAGACGAACGTGCGGATGTCATTAACTCGCTAGCATCGCGATCTTCGTATGGTCGTGAGTTAACCTCTGCGCTTCGAGATGGCAAAATTGAGAAAAAAGATATACCTGCCCATTTAGCGAGAGTTTTGCGTCGTATGGTTGGCAACTCTTTCGTGGATGTATGGGGCCCCATCGATGAACTCAGCGCTGACAAAGATGTCCTCTTCGAAAAGTATCGAAAACTGTTTCACGAACGCAGCTTAGCCCAAGCGGATGCGAGCAAAGGGCGAGCAATCTTCAATAAAGTCTGTGCATCGTGCCACAAGATTTACGGCGAGGGAGGGCTCGTCGGCCCCGATATCACAGGAGCCAATCGATCGAATTTAGAGTATCTGCTCAGCAACATTATCACCCCGAGCGCTGTGATCCAAGACGCATACCAAATGCAGTTGATCCTAACGCAAGATGGGCGAATCTACTCGGGAATACCAGCAGAAGAAAATGATCGACAGCTCAAGCTCAGGGTCGCAGATCAACCCGAGCCAGTTGCGATCCCCGTTTCCGAAATCGAATCGCGACAAACGTCTAGCATGTCGATGATGCCGGATGGATTGCTGGCGACGTTATCCGATCAGGAAGCACTCGACCTAATGCGATACTTGCAATCGGTCGAGCAAGTTGCCTTAACTAATAAGCCGTAGGCAATAATACGTCATGTCATCCGAATCGACCGAACCGAATAGCACGAAGCGGCTCGCATCACTAGATCAGTTTCGTGGCTACACTGTTCTCGGCATGATGCTGGTTAATTTCTTGGGTGCCTACAGTGCGTGCCCTAGAATTCTCAAGCACACTAACGATTACTGCAGTTACGCCGATACCATCATGCCCCACTTCTTTTTTGCTGTGGGGTTTGCGATGCGGCTGACTTATGGTCGCAAGTATTTTCCCGCGGATGGTTGGCATGCGGCCAATCGCATGGTCCGTCGCATTCTGGGGCTACTGTTAGTCTCCTTTTTGGTCTATCACGCCTCCGTGCCGGCCAAGACGTGGGACGAGTTTGTGGAGCTCGGTTGGTGGGGTGTTGTCGCCACTCCGCTCAAGCGAGAGTGGTTTCAAACCTTGACTCATATCGCGGTAACATCGCTTTGGATTCTGCCGGTTGTGCCGTTACGAAGTTCGATCCGTTGGGGATGGTTAGCGGTATCGGCTTCGCTGCATGCGATTCTGTCGTATTGGTTTAATTTTGAGTGGGTTCACACATCGCCAGGTGCAATTGATGGAGGCCCGCTTGGTTTTTTGAGTTGGGCGATTCCAACACTCCTAGGCACAATTGCATGCGATTGGTACCTCGAACAAACTTCAGTGAAAGCTGCGACCAAAAAGGCTATTTGGTGCGCGCTGGCCTTCATGCTCTCTGGGTACGTGCTTTCCTGCGGGACCCGATTTTACGACGTCCAGGGAAAGGACTCTGCGGTCGACGCAGGGGGGGGCCCACCTCAAAAGCTTGCGACAAACCCCGTCATACCGACCGCCGATCAGTTGGAGGAGTGGATAATGAGGCCGATTGGTTCCCGATTTGCGGAGTTGCCTCTTTTTCCTCCGCCGAATGCCGACCAGCGCAAGTGGAACTACTGGATGATGTGTCAAAAGGCAGGTTCGATCTCGTACCAGATTTTTGCCGCTGGGCTTTCATTAGCACTGTTTAACTTGTTCTTTCTGATCAACGACTTTTGGGGCAGGCAGCTACAGCTTTTTCGAACCTTTGGGACCAACGCGCTGATTGTGTATGTTTTGCATGGGATAGTGATTGACGCGGTCAGGCCATTTGTTCCGAAAGACGCACCCATTTGGTACGTGCTTTGTGCGATGGTTACTTTCTTCATCGTAAGTTGGGTTGTTATGCGGCATTTCGAGCGGCAAAAGGTGTTCTTTCGGGTGTGAATGGTCCCTAAATCAGCAATAGACTGCTTGAAAGGGGATGCAGGTCGATTTACAACAATGCTTTCGATTTCGAGGTTAACTGGCCTGGGGCGAAACGATCGGCTAAACCGCCACGTCCTCAGCGTCAAAAATTATCCCGGAACGCGTTAACATCCCACCTCCCATCAACCCACAAAACAGCTTCATGACGGGTACCACTGGATTAGATAGCGGCCTAGTAACTAAAGACAATGTGGCAAAACTTTTGGATCTGGCTTTAGATGCCGGCGAAGGCTTGTTGCGGCTCACCCCGACATGGGTGCCTCGAAGCTTTTTGCATCCTGGACGACGAATTAAACTGCATCCTGGAGATTTGTATGCGTTCGGTGCCAACCGCGGCGGTATCGACGAACGTTGGTTTTCGTCTACCACCGAAGCTGCCAACGAAGGTCGTGTTTGGCACGAAGGTTTGAGTTTCTGTCTCTTCGAGGGCAAGAAGTTTCTTCTCAAGGACGCAGTAGCAGAACTCGGTAATCGATTAGTCGGCAGCTCGATTTTCAGCAAATACAATCGCTGGCCTGTCTATTCCAAGTTCTTTGATAACATGGGGCCTATTCCTCACCACATGCATCAATCTCAGGAAGATGCCAAACTGGTAGGTCAGGAAGGCAAGCCAGAGAGTTATTATTTCCCACCTCAGTATAACAACGTTGATAACAACTTCTGTTATACGTTCATGGGACTGGAACCTGGCACCAGCAAAGAGGATCTACGACGATGCCTCGAAAACTGGAACAAAGGGGATAACGGGATTCTCGATTTGTCGAGAGCTTATCGGCTCAAACGGGGCACTGGTTGGTTGATTCCACCAGGAGTTTTGCACGCACCTGGATCATTGTGCACCTACGAGCCACAGTGGGGTAGCGATGTGTTCGGAATGTTCCAATCGATCGTTGAGGGGCGTTACGTACCGTGGTCTCTCCTCGTCAAAGATATGCCTCAGGAAAAGCATCAAGATCTCGACTTTATCATCGGTCAACTCGACTGGGAAAAGAATGTCGATACTCACTTCAAAGATGCCAATTACATCGAGCCGATCGTTGACACCGCCAAGTCTGGCGCTGGGTATACAGACAAATGGATTGTCTACGGCTCCATCGATGGGCAACAACTTTTTAGTGCAAAAGAATTGACCGTTGAACCAGGCGCAAAGTGTATTCTCAAGGATGGTGCCACCAGTGGTTGGATCACGGTTCAAGGCAAGGGGCGAATGGGCAAGCTCGCTCTCCAAACTCCTGCCATGATCCGATTTGGTGAGAACACCGAGGATGAAGTCTTCATTTCGCACGAAGCAGCTGTGCGTGGTGTCGAGATCGAAAACACGGGCAGCGAACCGCTGGTCGGGCTACGTTACTTCGGTCCTGATGCCCACACCAACATGCCCAAGAACGGTGCTTGGAAGAA
This sequence comes from Pirellula sp., assembly GCA_046344995.1. Lineage (GTDB taxonomy): Bacteria > Planctomycetota > Planctomycetia > Pirellulales > Pirellulaceae > JBKCUI01. The sequence continues at coordinate 48,631 of JBKDKR010000005.1, read as the reverse complement.
TCAATAGTTAACCGGACGCGAGCGCGTGCCGGCTGATCAGCCGCCAGGGCGCTAGCCCACGGTTAACATCCCTACCCATTTCCTTTACCTCCTCCCATTCAGTTGAGTAACTCATGTCAAAGTTAAAGCTTCATAACGCCATGTGGCCAGGTTTGGTCGGCAAAGGGGATGGTCCCGATCAAGAGCCACCGATTAGCCTAGAGCACATGCTCGAACTAACGGCCGCAGCCAACGTTAATGGTCAAAAGTTTGATGGCATCGACTACTTCCTCTTTTTGCCGCATACCGATCCGACGGCTTCTGACGCGGAGCTAACAAAGATCGCGGACAAAATCGCCAGCTACGGATTTTCGGTTGGCTCTTTGGTTGCACCGGTCTGGGGTGGAACAGTCGGCGACTCCGCGATGGGTGACGAAACATCGCGAGCAAAGTTCCTTGACGCTGTTCGTATGGCTTGCCGAATCGCACGGGTTTTCGAAAACCACGGTATTCGCAAATATGGTGTGATTCGAATCGACAGCGCTGAGTTCGGTATTGAGAAATGGAAAGCCGACAAGGTTGGCAACACTAAGAAGATCGTTGAGACCTTTAAAGAAGCAGCCAAGATCGCACGTGACTCCGGACAACGCCTGGCAGCCGAAGGGGAGATTTGCTGGGCTGGTATGCATAGCTGGCGAGACATGCTCGATGTGCTCGAAGGGGTTGGCATGCCCGAGACGCTTGGCTTCCAAGCGGACTTGGCCCACACCTATTTGTACCTCCTCGGATACAACGCACCTGAGTACGCGCTACTAAAAGATGGTTATTCGCAAGACGAGTTCTATGCTGCCTACGAAGCCATGACCGACAAGCTTCGACCATGGACCATCGATTTCCACGTGGCGCAAAACGACGGTCACGTCCATGGCGCAGGCTCGCACGACAAGACCGGAAAGCACTGTCCAGCCGATGATCCAAATGGAAAACTGGACATTGTTCGTTGCTCCAAGTTCTGGCTCAAGGATGCCGCCGCACGTGGAATTCAGCACATTTGCTGGGATGGCTGCATGTTCCCGAACGCTACACTCGAAAAGCCTGATACCTGGAATAACATTCTAAGCGTAATGACCAAGGTCCGTGACTCGATGAGCAACGGCTGATTCTGGCCTAGCGAAAACGTTGTAGTCACCTCGACATGTACTTAGTCGCTCATAACAAGCCGCTGCACCGGCGGCTTATCCCCACCACTGGCTCATAATTTAACTTGCCCCTAATTTAACTGGCTTTAAATTTTCGGCCTCACACCTCTTAGAGTTGGAACACAACAATGAAAGAACTACGAATTGGTATGATTGGCTACGGATTCATGGGTAAAGCCCACTCGAATGCGTATGCCCAAGCGTGTCACTTTTTCCCATCAGAATACAAGCCTGTTCTGAAAGCTCTGTGCGCACGAAACGCTGAGAAAGCCGCCAAGTTTGCAGCAACATGGGGCTATGAGTCTATTGAGACCGATTGGCGAAAGCTATTAGCTCGCGACGACATCGATGCGGTCGACATTTGCACACCTAACAATATTCACAAAGAGATCGCCATCGAAGCAGCCAAAGCTGGCAAGATGATTCTTTGCGAAAAACCTCTCGCGATGAATGCAGAGGAGGGCGAAGAGATGTGCCAAGCGGTCGAGAAGGCCGGTGTTCCCAACATGGTTTGGTACAACTACCGTCGAATCCCTGCGGTAACGTTGGCAAAGCAAATTATTGATTCCGGCAAACTGGGACGCATTTTCCATTATCGCGCCAACTTTTTGCAGGACTGGACAATCAACGCAGATGTTCCTCAAGGGGGAACTGCTACATGGCGGCTCGACGTCGAAGCGGCTGGTAGCGGCGTGACCGGTGACCTGTTGGCACACTGTATCGACACCGCTATCTGGTTGAACGGTTCCATCAAAGATGTTTCCGCTGTAACCGAGACTTTCGTAAAGGAACGCGTTCACGCTCTGACCGGTCAAAAGCAACCCGTCGGGATCGATGATGCGTGTTCGTTCTTCTGCCACTTCAACAATGGATCGCTCGGCTTATTCGAATCGACCCGATATGCTCGTGGGCATAAAGCGCTGTACACGTTGGAGATCAACGGTGAACATGCAAGTATCGCTTGGGATCTACATGATCTACATAGGCTCAAGTATTTCGATCACTCTGATGAGTCCATCGTGCGAGGCTGGAGAAGCGTTCACGTTTCCGACGGTGATCAGCCTTACATGGGTAACTGGTGGGTTCCGGGCCTTCAAATCGGTTACGAGCATTCGTTTATTCACCAAGTCGCAGACTTTCTCAAGAGTCTCGAAACGGGTGAACCTGCTCATCCGACCTTCCGTGACGCACTCGAAACCCAAAAGGTTTGCGATGCCGTGCTAGCTAGCGCTGCAAACCGCCAATGGGCTGACGTCTAGAATCGATGCGACTAGAATGACTCGACTGTTACTGGCTATCGAATCTACGTGTGATGAGACCGCAGCAGCCGTTATCACACGCGATGGCCAGATTTTGGGCCAATCCATTGCTACGCAAGAGGATTTGCATCAACGCTTTTCAGGGGTCGTACCCGAAATTGCTGCTCGCGCACATCTCGAGCGAATGATTCCGGTTGTCGATTCCGCTATCAAGCAATCGGGAGTCCAACCCAAAGACCTAGAAGCAATCGCTGTGGCCACCCATCCTGGATTGCCAGGTTCGTTGATTGTTGGATTAGCCACGGCCAAAGGGCTGGCATTAGCATGGCAGAAGCCGATCGTCGGAATCAATCACGTCCAAGCACATATCTACGCGTGTGGTCTGGGGCGATCAACATCGATCTACCCCTGTATTGGTTTCGTCGTGAGCGGTGGCCACACCAGTTTGTATAAGTGCGAAACAGCCATGGATTGGGAGTACTTGGGTGGCACCATCGACGATGCGGCCGGTGAGTGTTTTGACAAGGTAGCCGTCATGCTGGGGCTTCCCTTTCCAGGTGGTCCAGAGCTGTCCAAGCTGGCAAAGACTGGTGACCCCAAGTCAATCGCATTTCCTCGACCCTTGCTAGATGACAAGTCTCGCTTGGAGTTCAGCTTTTCAGGGCTGAAGACTGCAGTGAGGTACCACTTAGCGGGAACGGGCAAGCAGGATTGGAACGAGATCGACCTAGCTCCACAAGACAAAGCCAATGTTGCGGCATCGTTTGAACAAGCGGTGGTCGACTGTTTGGTTGGAAAATGTATGCAGGCGGTTCGGCGGACCGGTCTTCAGCGAGTATGCGTAGGTGGAGGAGTGGCTGCGAACTCGGTATTCCGTTCGCAGTTACAGTCAGCCTGTGAAGCCATGGGGTGCGAGGTAATTTTTGCACCACGGGAGTTGTGCACCGACAACGCCGCGATGGGAGCGCTGGCCTGGGAGCGAATCGACCGTGGCGATTTCGATGATTTAACTTTGGATGTCCAACCCGGCCTCATCAGGCCGAGTAAATTAAAATGAAAGCGGTACGGGCGCAAGCCCTCCGGTAAGGCGCCAACTGGGCGATCGCCTAACTACTCCTCAGGGAACGCACCGTATGGCTTGCGCCCTTACGCTTCTATCTGATTCGCCTCGCGAATCACCCCGCCGTATTCGCCGTCAAGAACGTCTTCCAAGATTCATATCTCGGATCCTTTAACGTTACAGCAATCCCCGGATTGGTGTTGGGACGAATCGGGGTTGTTAAGAGTCGCATGTTCGCTTCAGCAGGTGTGCGTCCCCCCTTACGACTATTGCAACCTAAACAGGAGCAAACCACGTTCTCCCAGGTCGTCTTACCACCTTGCGATCGCGGCGTCACGTGATCCAAACTTAGTTGACTCATAGGTTTGGTTTGTCCGCAGTATTGGCAACGGTAACCATCGCGTGCGAACAACGTTTTGCGATTGAATCGGACCGTCGACTTTGGGAGGCGATCGAACAAGACCAATCGAACAATACGAGGAACTTGTAACTCTCTCGTTGGGGTTCGCAAGTAATCCTCGCCGTCCTGTTTCTCAAGCGACTTGAGTTCGGAAAGCTCACACCAGCTCTCGAAATCGTAGTTGCAATACTGATCATCCTCGATGGTGATGACCTCAGCACACCCCCGATAGAGAAGGGTCATTGCTCGCCGAACGTCAACGACGCGAACCGCCATGTAGAATCTGTTCAAAACCAAAACACTACAATCTAACGCAGAGACATCAATCACCCTGATCCTCCCGGTTGTGCAAAACGCTACAAACGAACCTTGTTGACTCTTCGTTTCCAAGGTCCTGATAACTGGCGTCGGACAACCTACGCCCCATCATCAAAATTGTGCCGCGAACTTCCTAAGCACAAAGCGCAACCAAGATCGCAATCGCAGTTGCGCTATGGGCTGAGGAACACACCGTTCCTTAATGATACCGCACCGCGAATCACGTTACCAACTGCGGAAAAGAAATCTTATCAAATTGACCAGAAATTCACGCCGACTCGGCAAGTGCCTTTTCGATCGCCGACCGAAGCTTTTTCGGGTTGGTCATCGGGCTGTAGCGGTCCACCACGCGACCGCTTCGATCAACCAAAAACTTGGTAAAGTTCCACTTGATGGATTCGCTCCCAAACAAACCTCTGCTAGCATTCTTCAAAAGTTGGAAGACGGGATGGGTCTTCGGGCCATTGACCTCCACCTTGGCAAACAGATCAAACGTCACGTTATAATTTAGAGAGCAGAACTCGCGAATCTCCGCATCGGTGCCTGGCTCCTGCATGCCGAATTGGTTGCAAGGAAACCCCAAAACCGAGAAACCTCGGTCACCAAACTCTTCTTGTAGAGCCTGCAGATCGTTGTACTGAGGCGTGAAACCACATTTGCTCGCGAGATTAACGATCAGCAGAACTCGGCCTCGGTATTGTTCCAGCGATACTTCTTGCCCGTCATTCGATCGAGCATTGAGTGAATAGATTGTTTCTGCCATCTGACCTAAACACCTACCAATTCAGGAGATTGGGTCATCGGGGCCATGTCATGAATGAACTTGCTCGGAAGACCCAAGTCCGGCAACAACTGCTTGCACGTAATGCGAGACGATTCGTAAATCACAGGCAGCCCGCTACCCGGGTGAGTGCCTCCGCCGACAAGATACACGCCGTCGAGTTCCTCGAACTTGTTATGAGGTCTTAGGTGCAACATCTGTCCGAGGTTGTGTGCGAGGTTAAAGGTCGCGCCGCGGAACACATGGAAATCGCTCTTCCAATTCGCGGGAGTGCAAACCTTTTCATAAACGATTCGATTACGAATATCGTGATATCCGAGGGACTCCATTTTTTTCAACGTTACTTCGCGGTACATGGCTGTCTGAGCAGCATCCCAATGAGTCTTCTCACTTAGATGAGGTACGGGCACCAGGACGTAGAGCGCACTCTTTCCCTTTGGAGCCAGCGAATCATCCGTGACGCATGGGTTCTGAATGTAAATGGACGGATCCGAGGGAAGTACTTTGGTTTGCTCGATCTCGTGCAGATTCTTTTGGTAATCTTTGGCTATGTAAATGGTGTGGTGTTGTTCTTCGGGGTAGGCTCCGTCCACGCCAAGATACATCATAAAAGTTGAACAGGAGTACTGTTTCTTTTCTAGATTGTTGTCAGACCACCGCTTTCTTAGATGAGATGGAACAAGCGTCTTCATGGCATGTGCAAAATCAGCATTGATGACGATGGCATCGCAGTCATAAGTTCCATGGTCCGTTACCACTTGTTTCACTCGGCGTCCGTCGAACTCAAGCCGCGTGACCGGTTCGTTGATCTTGACCTGACAGCCCATTTCTTCCGCGATTTCGGCCATGCGTTCGCTGACTCGTCCGCATCCTCCGTACGGATGATAAACACCATATTCATACTCGAGAAACGACAGTATCGAGAACAAGCTCGGGCAACGGAATGGAGACATCCCTAAGTACTTCGCTTGGAATGAAAATGCTATGACCAACCGAGGGTCCTTGAAGAAACTCTCCAGGTCATGTCCGAGTGACTTCCAGGGTTTCACGTAGGGAGCCGCAGCAGCAAGAGACGGCCGCAGCAAGTCGAGCATGCTATTGAACGGTGACTCCAGAATCGGCCGAAACTTTTCAAGCTTAGTCCGGTTCTGATCCATATACCGCTTGACCGCCCCCTTATCCGCAGGCGAAAGGGCGGTAACCTGTCGGTCCATCTCATCCAGATTGGGGCAGCAATCCAGTTTGCCACCCGCACCAAATGCGATCCTGTACTGAGGATCCAGCCGCTTCATCGGAATTTCTTGGTCGATGTCCCGACCGACCGACTGGAAGATTTCCTTTAGAATTCGAGGGTACAAGTAAAACGTTGGGCCTGTATCAAACGAGAACCCCTCGGCGCGAAGGGTAGCACAGCGTCCCCCAACCTGCGGCCGAGCCTCAAGGACTGTCACATTTGCTCCGGCGTGCGCACATTGCAATGCTGCCGCCAAGCCGCCAGGGCCAGCCCCGATGATGACCACTCGTTTGTTTCGCATAATTTACGGTTGCACTTCGTGTATGGCTGCAATTCTAGTTTAAATGTATCCTTCCAGAGGTATGTTATAGCCGATTGGCAAGCATCGGGACTCCCCTGCCTTATACTCGGAACAAGAAACCTCGTTTCAACCATATTCTCGATTGATCGATTAAAACGGTATTCAGGATGACCACAGCCAAATCAATTCAAGCGGTCGTTGCCATGGCGAATAATGGCACGATAGGTCGAGAGGGTGCCTTGCCATGGCATTTACGTGCGGATTTGCAACTCTTCCGCCGTTTAACGATGGGACATGCTCTCCTAATGGGACGGAAAACCTACGAATCCATCGGTAAACCCTTGCCCGGCCGCGAAACGTTCGTATTGACCAAGCAGCCTAATCTAGAAATTACCGGAGTCAAAACGATTCAAACCATCGATGAGGCCTATGGACAGATTGGATCCAAAGTTCTCTTCGTAGTCGGTGGAGCAGAAATTTACCGACAACTCTTGCCAGTCTGCCAAGTCGTTCATTTAACAAGAGTTCTTGCGGAGCCAATCGGCGATGCAAAACTAAGTCCGATCGATTTGAGAAATTATCGATGTACGGAACAGATGTACCTGCCGGCCAACGCTGAGAACGATTGGCCATCGGTCTACCAACGTTGGCAAAAGTAAGCAGTACCCACGAAACCGAAGTTTGTATTGCTAATGCTTACCTGAAGTCAACTGGCAATCGGCACCGTTGCTCGCCGGCCCAGTAAATCAGCCAATTTCTATGGTTGTCTAAAACTAACACCGGCACACTCGCCCTTGAACGACGCGAAACTCGGCCGAGAGTGACAAACCTACAATTAACCAACAATGTCCAGCGCAAGCGGAACGCTACTGACCGAATCAAAACCGGCCAATAGCGAGACACAACGAGTTCGATTTTACAGAGAATCGAGTCGTGATTCGAGTTTCGATCGTGGTGGTACGCCTTGCATGCGATCAACAATCTCGCCATCCTTGAAGAGGAGCAACGTTGGGATCGCACTGATGCCGTACTGCTGCGCTAAACCAGATTGCTCGTCTACGTTGACCTTGCCAATCTTGACCTTGCCATCGTACTTGACTGCCAATTCGTCAATCAACGGGGCAATCTGCCGACAGGGTCCGCACCAAGTAGCCCAAAAGTCAACAAGTACTGGTACAGATGACTTGAGAACATCGGTCTCAAAGGCATCTTCTGTGAATTCCGCTGCGTGTCCCATATCGTAGAACCTTTCGTGTTTCCTGACGTAGCTAATGCCCGAAGAGTGTCAAATCCTCCAGGCTGGAAGACGCAATACTGTAGAGCACAATCTGTGCCAAGCCAAGGGTCTAGCAGACTGCTTCCGGCAAATAGCGAGCCAAGCTGACATCTCAGTTTGCGATGTTATTCTTGATACGGTGCGAGGCATGCCGTAACTGCGCCGAGCCCTGTTACGGCATACTAGAGTTTTTTCAATGCCTGCGGCAGACGCATGAAAATCTATCGTCCGGAAACCTCGATTTTCACACTGCCGGAGTGACTGTTAAACTCTGGCGCATACATCGATTGTATCGTTGCCATGCCTGAGGGATACTCTCCCGCATGCTGAACGCGAACCGAGTACTCGAATACATAATTCCCTTTCGGCAAATAATCGATAAAGAAGTGGCTCGCGGTATCACGAGTGCTCTCGTAATAGCCAAATCCATCTCGGAATCGATATCCGCTCAACACATTGACAGGCTCGGTACCACTACCTCGATGATCCTTTAAGTGGACAAACTCCATATCGCGGTCCGTCCTCAAAACAAGCCGACACACCAGCTCATCTCCCACTTGAACCGGCCCATTGAGAGCCTCGAGAACCTCCCCTGACTTGGTCCGCACTTTACGATAAAGGGCTTTCTCTAGCTTGAGTGGTGTTCCGTCATGCGGAGTGATCTTGCTAATGTCCTCGAGGTATTGCCAATGAATGCTACCCCAGCTAACTCCTTCATCGCTCTTAGTGACCTTGATCTTACCAAACTCTGGTTTAATCTCAGTTCGCAAGAATCGCTGTTCGTAGAAACCGGTTCCTGCCTCGACGTTTTCCGGCTTGATGACTACACCTGCTAACTGGACCTCAACCAACGCGTCCGACGCCAACCAATTGTTGCCCCGAAGCAGCAACGCATAGATGGCATCAGCCGTCGATTTGGTAGTCTTCCAAGCCTGAGTTTGCTTTTGTTTGAGCAACCAAACTTTGCATTCGTTAACGGCCTTCTCGTCTTTGGCAACTTCATCAAACATTTCGATCAAGATTGCTTGTGTCTCGATCGGAGCATGATACCACCACCATGCGGTCTGGCTGCCTTCCCAGAACATCCCTAGCTCTTCATCAGTCTTAGAAAACTCAACCACGCTTTTCACGATCTGGCCAGGTATGGTCTCATCACCAAGCCGATTTAAGCCAATCGCAAGCTGTGCTTGGTTTTGTCTCGGTTGATTTAACCAGTACTTGCTCGCTTGTCTCTTCCAGTATTCGATCGCAACTCGATGCTCTTCAGGCATTGGAGCCTCCTCTAAGAAGAAGCTTCTCCCGTAGAAGTAGAGGCAAATCGTAGACGAAAGATGATCGGCCTCGGGATCTTTGCTGTTTGCCAAGATCCAACGATACTTTTCATCGATCCATGCATCCAACCTAGCAATGGTTCGAAGCGCTGGTGACGTGTCGATATCAACCCCGAGATGCCTGAGTCGTCCATAACCGGTCATAACGTATAGTGTTAAGTATTCATTGTCCGGGCCCCCTGGAAACCAAGGGAACATGCCGTTCTCACGTTGCATCTCCAGCAGTCTATTTTGTGCACGGATAATCTCACTATTGAGTCGACCGTCATCAAACAGAACCCCCACGTCTCGTCTCGCTTGTGATTCACTCTTTGCAGCCCGAAGCCATGGAGTCTCTTCGATCATGACCCCTTTGAGATCCTGATTCTTTTCTAAAGGTGAATCGAGCGCCTCTGGCTGAATGTTTTTCCATGTGTCGAAGATTCGACGAATTTTGGGATCACTATTGGCAATATGGCGAGCCAAAACGTTGGAGTACATGCGGTTGAAGGTTTGTTCACTGCATTCATGTTGATACTCCATCAAGTAGGGAAGGGCTAACACCGCATACCAAGCTGGTTGCGAAACCATTTGTAAGGTTAATGACTCATGTTTAATGGAGTCTGATCCAGCAGATGCCAACAACTTTGTAAACTCGAAGTCCTTGGTTTGTTTGCCCCGAATCGGTAACGGTATCGACTCCGTAACCAAGATCCTCTTGGACAGGACTGGCAATATCCCTTCTTCGCCGTCACTGGTCTTGTCTGTTCCGCCAACAGCCTTGTAAAGTACCGGTGCGGAGCCATCCGGAACCTGCAATCGCCAAGCAAACGATTTCGACTCGCCTGCCCCCAATTCGAAAGCTTTCTCTCTGTTGAGGTTGGCAAAAGCGTCATCAACCGATCGAGTCCCACTGACATCAAACAGCTGCAGCGCAACCATGCCTGATTGCTTTTCAGCGGATGAGTTGCTCACCTTGACAGTGAACTCAATGATGTCTCCCTCTCGCAAGAAACGAGGAGGGTTAGGTTGAACCATGATATCCTTTGATGTAATGACTTTATTCTCAAGAAACCCTGCTCGCAGCTCGGTGTCGTGAGCGAATGCCATAAAACGCCAAGTCGTCAGGGCTTCCGGCATAGTGAATTCGATTTCATAAACGCCGTCCGTTTTTGCAACGACATGCGGAAAGAAGAACGCGAGTTCATTGAGGTTCTTTCTCGGAGCGACTTTTCCAAGATCAACTTTGGATTGCTGACCTGTTGCCTCAGCTGAGCCGCCCCCACCTTCAGGCGCGGCGGCGAATAACCCTATTGCGTTTCTCCCACGCGCCGCCGATTTCATCATAGGTGCACCTGGCATCCCCTCCATTCCTCCCATGCCAGCGGGCGCTGCGTCCGTCATCATCGCTTCAGCAGCCATAGCAGGGGTTGGGTCACCAAAACCGCCACCAAATCCACCAACCCCGCCAAACATTCTGCCTCTTCGAGCCATTCCCATACCACCGAAGTAAAGAGATATCTCTGGGTCAAAAGAACGATAGCTTGCTGGAACAGGAAGATACTGCTGTATAAACTGACCATCTACATAGTTGAGGGACTCACCAAAGTTCGAAAAGGTGAGATTTCCCCATCTGTAGTTTGTTCGAAACACTCCAAAGCTGCTTCGCCAATAGTGTGGCAAGTAAGCGTCGAGTGATGCGTCATACATACCTGCAACCAACTCACTAACCGCCTTTGTTGCCTTGGGCCCCTCGACGATCAACCGTACTTTGTCTTTTGCACCAGGCTCAAGTTTGGACGTAAAGTACTCGGTCTTTATCTTGAGTTCTTTGTTCGTCCAAGGAACATCGATCATACGTTGTTCGATGTAGCTGTTATTCTCTCGAACAAATAAAACCCTCAATGATAAACCACCACGCATATCCTCCGTAATCTTCTGCTCAATGCTAGTTTGCGTTACATCAGGTTTGGTCCAAAAGCTTTGCAGCACCTTGTTCCCGACCGATAGCTCTACAAAAGCTTGCCCCTTGTCGTATCCCGTCCCCCAGAGTGCAGTAAAGGTATCGCCAGGCTCGACACTCCACTTCGGTGCAACAAGCAGATTAGTAATTTTGATTCCTAGACTTTTTTTGGTTGGATCGACAACCTTAAAGTTAAGGACCGAGGTAACCGGCTTACCGAAACGGTCTTGAGTCTCAACCAGAGCTCGGTAAATCCCTTGCCCCAGTTTCCATTCTTGTACGCTGGCTCCCGAATCATCGGTCTCGAACCCTCGCTCTTCGATCAAGGAGTCGGTTTCCCAGGAAGCGACGTTACCAGGATCAACCGGAGCGGGAACCGCGGAGGCGTTTCCGCCCCCCTTTGCCATGCGACCACGTCTTACGACTGGTCGGGCGACACCGAGCAAATCTGGGCGAATGACAGACGCGGGTTGTTTAAGTGAGAAGATTTTTATCTTCCCAGACGCGGCGACACCATTTCCACTAAGCGATGTGGTACTTAGCGCTAGTTTGACCGGTGTTCCGGCTATGTTCCAATCCGAAGTTGTTACGTTGGCCTGCAAGGCAACGTAGCCAACCGTGACCGATGAAGTGCTCGAACGAGTCTCTCCCGTCGTGTCGGTTACATCAACCGTAATACTGTAATGGAATTGGGGATTGTCACTCTCGTTTACCGAGCGATCTGGTTTTGCGTTAAATACAACTTTGAATGTGCCATCTGGTTCACTTTGCAAAACACCGTGAGCAATTTCCTGAGCCGCACCAGCGTTTGGAGGAATTCGCCAAGGGAAACAGTAGCTGAACCAAACAGGCCAACGTACCGAACGGGAAACGCGATAGCTTACCTTGGCCCCTTGGATAGGCATGCCTGTATAGCTTAAGGCCTTGCCAATAACAGCAACATCTTCGTTCAGCTTGGGGGACTCTTTTGGCGAATCCAAGGTAACTTCAAACTTTGGTCGCTTGTACTCTTCGACCTGGACGCCGGTCGTCTGGATTCCATTAACCGAGATCGACATTTGCCCTGTACCGCGGTCTCTAGGGGTGTCGAGCGTTCCACTAAAGCTGCCAAAATCGTTTGATTTGAGGGCTTTTGTTTCAATCACTTGTCCATTGATATCGCGAAATTCTACGCTGACATTTTGGTTGGACAGCGTGTTGTATTTGTTATTTGCTTGATCGACCGACAATACGATACCTTTAAAGTGGACTGTTTGCCCTGGACGATACAACGACCGATCGGTGAACATCGTGTACTGAACGTGGGCCATCTGCGCAGGTTGAGCTTGACCGGTGTAGGCAAAATCGCGTGCGGCGATCAATTGCCCTTTCGATTCTGCCAGGATCAATACAGCTTGATTGACCATCGTAAAAGAGAAACGTCCATCGGCCTTAGACTTCGTCGATGTTTCCCTTATGCTGTTATTCTGATGATCGACTGTGAAGGCCCGGATGGTGGCATCGGCGATCGGAGTACCTGATTTGCTATCTAGCAAAAAGCCATCGACGACTCCATAGTTGGTGTTCTGATCGACTACAAGAGACAATCGCGAGACCCATACTGGAGCCATCGACATGACATTTTCGTCGGCACTAAAGCTGGCGTTAGTGCTCGAAAGCAAAAAATAGAAACCAGGCTTCAGCGAATGCGGTACGACCACATCTTGCGTAGCATCTTGGAAGTCTTCGGTCGAAACCAGATCCGAGCTCCATTCGAAGGCGGGCTTTCCATTCTTTAACGAATTCCATTCATCACCGATAAGATAGTTAGGTGATGAGCGAAACTGTTTGAACCTTGCTAACCAATCTGCTTTATGCAGGCGAAAGTAGACCTTATTGATGTTTCGATACGACACGCGTACAGTGGATTTGTCAGTATCCCAAACTCGTTCGGTAATGGCTGATAGATTCTTGCTTTCGATCTCTAAGATAAGATTTTTGCAACTAGCTCCCCCAGCGCTTTGGGGGAAAGTGTTAATTCCTTGTTGAGCTATCTCGCGAGCTTCAACACGATCACCCCGGTCTCTAACTAACATGGCCCAGCGATGACGGGCTGTGGCAGAAAGTTCGTGTTTAGAATTGGCATCCGCAAATGCTTTCAATGCAGCGATGTAGCGGTCGCTCTTTTCTTCACCGGTTGCATTCGCATGGCAAAATTGCAAGCGCCCTAGCTCTGCATCCAAGTAAGCACTGCGATCGCTATCGTCGCTATGAATACGAAGCAATTTCTGATAGAGCTTTATGGCTTTGAGTTTGACGGAATTCGTGTCAGTTGTGGTTGGTTCCCAAGCCAAAAAATCAGCCGTTGTTCCCAGCGCCGGACCAGAGGCCTCGATCTCGAAAGCATCTTCGGATTTCGCGCCCGCTTGTTCCCCTGCGGAATAAAACTCGATTGCTTCAAAGGCGACGAAGTCGAAGAGTGTCGGACGGTAGGAATCGGGAATCTCTCCTGCCTGAAGCAAAGGTTCGAAATTCGCGACGGGTACCGAACGCAGGTTGTCCTCCGCTTCGAGTGCCTTTTCGTAATGAAACGCGATCTGTTCAAAGAGACGCTTTAAATCCCATGTCGTAAAATCGTCTCCGGTTGAGGCTGCAGTCGCCGTTCTCTGGCCAAATCGCCATCGATTGGCTTCAAAGTAATTCCAGAAAAACTGTGCTTGTATGGTGTGAAGCAGAGGTTGCGTTTCAGCAGGCGCGTTTTCTAGCTCTGCCTTAATTTTCTTAATCGCCGCCTGGGCATCATTCCCCTCGAGGCTCGATTCTAAGCTTGCTCGTAGAGCGATCGCCTTGAGTGCTTCACCGAATTTCTTCTCGGCCAAGGCAGAATCAACGATCACCGTCAATGCTTCGATTGCACTTTTGGGGAGGCCGTTCTGACGAGCTTGCTCGACTTTTTTCCAATTATCACTGCGATTTTCTTGCTGGTAAGCCATCAACGTTCCTAAAAGGAGAGTGAAAAACGAAAACGCAACAAGCCACTCTTTGGCGCGAAAGACCTTGGCTGACATGTAGATAGCTCCGCTGTAGGATTGGTCGTGTGTCAGGTTATGCTCCCAAAACACTAGCGTACCAGAGAATCGAAAAGGTATCGAGCAGGACAAGCCTGCCCAACGTAAGTGTGTTTCCTAATACGACGGAAACGGGTCTGATTCGGTTCCAAGAATTTTTGAAACGGATGATTGCCAGAAAACGTCTATTTCGCTGGCCGAATTGGTGACTAACGTGATCTTTGACGGCGAGCTTCATACAGCAAGAGAGTTGCTGTCATAGCCACGTTAAGTGATTCAACACCCGTCTCCATAGGTACAGCGACGATTTCGTCGACCATTCCCAGTATGTCTCGACTCAGTCCCGCTCCCTCGTTGCCCAAAACAAAGACCGTCGGCCCTCGAAAATCCAGATTCCAATAACAAGTCCCATTTGCCGCGGCTCCATAGACTTTCGCGCCCGACCTCCGACAATGTTCAATCCAAGTTGGTAAAGATACACGGGAAGGAGGCTGACGAAACCACTGCCCCACACTCGCACGAAGCACTTTCGGACTCGTTGGATCGACGCATCCCTCTCCTAGGAAAACTCCATCTGAACCGCTGGCTACTGACGAACGAATTACTGCACCCAAGTTACCTGGATCCTGAACTTGCTCCAAAGCAATCGCCAAGCTTAGTTGCTTTGGTGAAATTGGATCGCCCAATGCTCCATATTTGCCGATGGCGATAACACCGTCAGGCGTTTCGGAATGGGCAACCTTGCGAAGCACATCGTCAGGAACAAGAAAGCAATTCGCCAGCTTGGACAACACATCGGAAAGATCGCGATGGTTCTGGCACCACGTTTCAGTAATAAAAACAGAGTCGATAGGCCACTGAGTCGCACAGATTTCTTGGATAGCGTGCGTTCCCTCGATTAGAAAAAGCCCTGTTTTCTTCCTTTCGCTGGTTTGCTTTAGCTTCGCAGCGGCGATGATTCGGGGATTTTTAACACTTTGAATGGACGTATCCATACGAACTCAAGAACCGAATTGAAGTGCTTTCGATTACGAAAAACGGGGCTGGCCCCCACATCGAGAAACATCCCTTTAAATGACCATTTTGGCAAGGGCAATGCTGGCGGAGCATTACGACACTCCGAAATAATTCCTCTTGGACCAACCTTTGGCCCCGACTTTATTTGCTACCCAACAACCTCGCTTGAAATCCTGATTTCAACGTGAAGCTGCAACGGTTGCAAATACGTCGCAGACTTTCCATCGAATTTACGCCCGATCGTTCAAATGATTGATAATCGCAAGGACATCCAATGGGGACAAAGAGCCGTCGCCGTCTACATCTGAATAACCCATCTCCCCCGAGTCCTCCGGCGATCTTCCAACCCCATGGTTAATCAAGTTAATGACCGAAAGCACGTCGAGCGGTGAAGTTCCGTTATCGAGATCGACATCAAACCGATTGATAGGGTTTTGGTGCCTTTTTGAATTTTGAAGCAGTACTGATGCCGAATCACTCTTGAGATGATGGTACAATGTACCATCTAATTCGATCCTGGTGTCTACTCTCCAGTTTCCTCTCATTAACACCTCGTCAACAGCTTCTGCATACACCCGTAGCGTACGCGAACTGTCTGTAGCCAAAAGAACAGAAGCTTGATCCAACCTCAGACGATTGGCACCCTGATTTCGAAGATCTAAAACCTCAATGTTCCTAATGCTGTCGGCGAATTGCTTGGTCAAATCGAGATTTTGTTTCGCTTTAAATACGATTCGATCTTTTCCCGCTCTGCCATCTCCGAGCAAAAACAACTCCCCTTCATTGCTAGAACTTAGATCAATTGTTTCGTCATACGCCGTGCCATCGCAATAGACCGTCATGATATTCCAGATCGACTTTGGATAGCGAGCCAGAACTATCCCATCTTCTATATAGGCAATATGCGCAGGGGGACGATCGACAATAGAAACCGTGCCACTTCCCACGGGAGTCACGTCAATGGGTTGCCCCACGTCGCGGACCTCAATCAAGTAGTCCTCAACCTCACCGTTTTCGGCCAAGCCAACTGGAGTCAATCCAGGCTGCGAGCTAAAGCGAATGCGAGCCGCGATCTTTCCAACTGGCACATTCGATGGAACGTCGAATGAAAAAACCGATTTGCCTGCAGTAACCCATTGGTCGCGTACAACATGTTCCGTACCACTCGACCAAAATCCATCGCCGTCGAAATCGATCCACGCTGTTACATATCCGTTTCCGTTGGTTACAGCCGACAAGCTACTGCTGCTTGATTCCGCTAAAGAAAGAATCGTTGCCGGGAACTCTACGCCATCTTCGTCTTTACCCGTCGCGTTGTCGCCACCCAGATTTGAGTCGGATGGGCTTCCATCCTGCTCTGCATCGACACTCGCCCCCAATCGCAACGTGTCACGAAGAATATGACGCGCACCGTTCTGAGCTAGCGTCACAGCATAAGCATTGCCTGGACCTGTTAGAGAACGGCTCGGCGCATCACCAAGGTCCATCCCCAGGACTCGTATCCGAATCGATCTCGTTACAGATACATATGCTTTGGTATCTGTTGGAGTAAAGGTGGCTACAATTTCCTGCTCGCCAGCGGATAGTCTCGTCCCCAGGCTCGGCGAGTAAACAAATGATCCTGGCACATCAGCAGTCGCGGACAATATATCTGTGCCCAATGGATTGATTGCAAGCATCTCTCGCGGTGGGTTCCAGGTGATATTAGGAGTCGCCGGTACAATTCCCTGTATGTTCACATCCTCAAGCTTGGAATTCAAAAGATGGAAGGTTGGTACCCCGTCGCTCGAAGAACCGATCAAAAGCAAAACATTGCTACGAATCGCTATTAGCCTCTCGGAATGTTGGGAGAATTGACGTATTCCAGCTTCTACATACGTGTTCCCTATCCATCGTTGTACTTGAGATACACCTGCGATGTTTCGCAGGGAAAACAACTCGGATCCAAGCCAAGCAAAATCCAGAGCTGTATTACTTAGTGCTTGGGGCAGTGGCTCAAGAGATTTAGCATTAAACACGCCACCAGAGCCGAGAACGGCTCTATTCCCATCAGGGGAAATCCGAACTGGCAACTCAATCAATGTGCTTCCATGCAAAGGGCTCTCGCGAAAATCGCCGATGCCACCGGCGACGATCGTTTTATCAGAACCATTGGCGTTAATCTTGATGGAATGCAAATCGCTAGGAGAATACATTGATAAATAATAGAGCGACTGGTTCTTAGAATCCCAGATCAAACCCGATGTTGGGTAGTGCCAATCCCGACTCTGAACGACTCGACCTGTCTTGTCAAGCGAGTATAGAGTTGACCATGCTCCTGATGAATCCTCTGCTATGAGATAATCATCCGCGGCGATAAGCCCCAATGGCTCTTTAGGCAGTTTAAAAAACGGAAGCTCTTCAAGATTCGGATTGTTCAAATCCAGCTTTCGAATCAGACCATCGGCGTAGCACGCATACAGAACGTTTAAGCTCTGTGAGTACGCAACGTAAACTGGTGAACCGACCAAGCGAATTGATTGGCTATACTTCTCACTAACAGGATCCCAACGAAAGATACTCTGATGCTCCTGGGAGAATAACAACAGTGTCCCATCTTTGGCAACAAACTCTTCGTCAGGAGTGTAAGCTAGACCTACTGGATTTACGGTGGGGCTAGCTTGGGGGGATCCCAATAAATTCAACCCGACCGCTTCCACGGAATACCCACTCGCCAACGATGTTTGCTCTCGAAACACGAGCACATTCCTAGCATTGACGAAAATCTCATCACCTGGTGAGGAAAGCTCCAGAGTGCCCGTCGGCACAAAGGCATTGGAATAAGCTGTCAACGTTTTTCCATTTAAGACGATCGGAACACTTCCAGCTAGAAAGTCCACGTCCGTAATTTTGTTGCCAAGCCTTCCTGAATGAACGAGGGAATCTGTCGCGTAGATATGACCTGAATCATCAACTACGTAGCGTTCATCTCCAAACACCCAGACTCTTAAAGCCCCTTCAAATTCCCCATGGTAATGAGTGTCGCCGTTCCTTATAAGCTTGCCAGCGTTGGAGTAATCAACATAGGTTAGGTCCCAACCAACTCCAATCGAACGCCCCAGTAATCGATTCTTGCTAGCTGCGATAGAGGAACCACCCAAAGCCCAGACATAACTGTCCATCGTATCGATAACTGTGTTGGTGGACTTGTTGATACTCGTAATCCTGGCGTAGGCCGGGATGGAATTGTTTACGAATAGCAGATTGGCGTCGGAATGAATTGCGATAACATTCGTACTTGCGTTGAAAAGATGCCTTCGAGACGAGCCGGCCAAATTGTATCGATATACTGTTTTATCAAAAGCCGCATAAATCCCGTCACTGTCCACATGTAACGCATCTGGTCCCGAGGTTGCGGACTGCAAGGTAATCGGGCTTAGCCACCTCTCGTGAGCTATATCATAGCGATGGATACTAGGGCTGTCGGTACCAGGAAAGTAGCCTATCCCCTGCCACTGAACTGGCGAAGCGGCAAAGAGCCATCGATTCTCAAGTTTCTCAAATTGCAACGACAATTTGGTCGGGCGCTTAGACCTAAACATTTAGAAGGTAAATCCAAGGGGCTAATTTTCTTATTAATGCTGGCCCCAGACTAGCCAAGACTCGGTACAGCTTCAAGCATTTTCTCGTAACCTGCCAATTTTTCTAAGCTAAGGGAGCGATTCGAAGAGAATTCCGAACCCGCAGACCATCCGAGAAACATCTATCGAACGAAAAGTCCAACCAAGCCTTGCCAACAGCCAACGGCAAGTCCTTTGCAACATTACGGCGGCCCGTGAAAATGACCTCGATTGCTAGATTCGAAAATCCTCTCACACATCGTAAGCAATGATTGATTAAGTGATCGGCTGGATGCTCTTTTTCACTCTTAGCCATACTTGGCCGATCCCGCGCCGACTTCTGCACATCTGGTGGCTCGGGATGAGAGATGATCGCCAATTGCAACGAAACTATTTCTGCGTCGGCAAACCTAAGCTCAGCCAAAGGTTTAAAATATTGATCCCATTAAACAACATATGAACAGCAATGCACATAACTAGGCTTTGTCGTAATTGATAGACTCGCCCCATAATGATTCCAAAGACAATTAGCGGAACCCAACTCACACCATAGCTAAAGTGCGCCAGCCCAAAAAGAACTCCACTCAGGATCGCTGGCCACCAAGGAGGAGAGTACGGACCTGCCGTTTCCGATGCCCCTGTTTCGAGGACAGTGGGTGAACTATAGGGACTGGCCTTATCGTCTCTGCCACCACGGTACGCCGGCTCGAGAGCGAGCTCTTCAGCAGGAGACGGATTGGGCTTCCAACCAAACAAAATCGCGTTAGCAGTTCGGCCAAAATGGGCCGATTCAAACCAGCCAGTCAGTAGTCCGCGAAATAGAAACTCTTCCGTAATTGGTGCAACAATCACCGCTTGAAAAGCTACGACTCCAACCAACCATGGATAATTTTTTATGGCGTCAACAATGGGATGGCTGTATTCGACCCCACTCGCCAGGCTGCAGGCAATGTTGATCATAAAGATCGGTGGTAGCATCAATAGCAGAACCCAAAATCCAATGCCGATATCACGAAGAACACCTGTGGAACTTAGCCCTAAAGCTCGCCAATCCCAACCAATTCGACCTGCGACAATCACCATAGTGATGAACGCTGCAATCAGCTGAAACACGGACACCCATCCCGATCCTAAGACCTCTTCCTTGGTGATCGTACTTTTCTTCTCATCTTTTGATCCTTTTGGTTTCTCTATGGGCGAATCTTCATTTCCGTTCGATTCAACTTCAGCCGACGCGGGCAGCGTTGACTCCTCAGTCTCCCCGGTGCTGGATGAAGAATCGATTTGGGAATCAGTTTTCTTTTGTTCGGGTTCGATATCTGTTTGAGATCCCGAAACGACAGCCGCTATAGGGGCAGGACTAATAAACAACCGCCAAGTAGTTATGGCCAACGCGAAGCAGAATACAATTGCCAAAAAACCTATTAAGAAATCAATAAATCCGACTGATGCGGTTGGCTTAGATGCGACTCGGAATCCGAGTCCTTTGCTTAATCGAAACAGAAGAATGCCCCAAGCGGCGACCGACGCTGCCAACAGTGATAGGAGTATTAATCCCAAAGCTACTAACTGCATAGCCTGTGCGGGAGAAAGATCTTCTGGTTTCATGAATTCCGATTTCTCAAGACGATCCAGACATACTCAAGACCAGAAATGACAGTAAGAGCCATTGCCGAGTAGATGGATACAGTAGTGAACCAATAGAAACCCGATGAAACAGGTCGCCAGTGCAGTAACAACATGACGGCCACTACGGCTACACATTGCAGAAGCATCTTCCATTTGCCAAGTTGTTTAGCAGAGAAGTCGCCACCTTGTCCCTCGACCATTCCTCTCAAACTAGTTACGAGGAGTTCTCGTCCCACAACCAATGTTGCCATCCACGGCCGCAAAGGACTGTCGGGAAACCCAGCCAAAGCCACCATGGCTCCACATATGATAATCTTGTCGACAAACGGATCGAGGATTCGCCCCAGTTTGGTAACTTGGTTGTAGCGTCGTGCCCACCATCCATCGATCCAGTCGGTGCTTGCAGCCACAATAAAGCAGATCATGGCGGCGAAAAAGAAGGACCATTCCACTAACGCACATACGACTAAAGCCAGAACAAATCTCACGGTTGATAGAACGTTTGGGACGTTCCAGTTCGATGGTTTATTCGAAGCGCTGGGAGATTGGTTCATCGAGTAACTCCGGTCGCGACTCCTACCAAGTCATAGTCTTTGTATGTGACAATTTCGCATTCAACCATCGCCCCTGCACGAAGCGGATTTCCGGGTTCGCCTGTCACGAAAACTGTTGAATCAACATCCGGAGCGTCAGCAAAGGTTCGTCCTAGCCAGACATTTTTTGTTTCATCTACTACTTTATCGATGAGCACTTCGAGCTTCGTACCGACTTGCTCTTCACACCACTCGAACGCGTTTCGCTGCTGAACTGCCATCAATCGGTTTCGGCGTTCTTTTTTGACACGTTCAGGTAGGTGGTCCGTTAGTTTTGCAGCTGGGGTATCGTTTTCGATCGAGTATGAAAACACACCTAATCTTTCAAACCGGATTTCGGAAACAAATTCTTCTAGTTCATCGAATTGCTCATCTGTCTCACCTGGAAAACCCGCAATCATCGTGGTTCGCATGACGAGATTCGGAATTCGACTTCGCAGCTTAGTAACATACTCATAGGTCTGTTCACGAGTAACTCTGCGAGACATTCTCTTGAGAACTTGATTATTTATATGTTGAAGAGGCATGTCGATGTAAGGAACAATCCGCTGCGCTGAAGCTATCGTATCGATCAACCGATCATCGATGTACATAGGATAGAAGTACATCAGGCGGATCCAATCGACATCAATCTTATCCAACTCCAAAAGCAATTCTGACAATCGTGGTTCGCCGAACATATCGATTCCGTAGTACGTCGTGTCCTGTGCGACGATAACGATTTCACGCACTCCATTGTCAGCTAGGCGATTTGCCTCCTCAAGAATTTTGTCCATCGGTTTGCTGGCATGCTTTCCACGCATCTTGGGGATGGCGCAGAACGTGCATAGTCGATCACAGCCTTCTGAAATCTTGAGATAGGCAAAGTGTTTCGGAGTCACTTGCAATCTACAATCGTCGGAAAGAGCTCGAATGGGAGCCGGTTTAAAGATTGTTCGCTGCTCATCGAGGCCATCCATGAAACGGTCAACGATGGTGGTGATTTCATCTCGGCCGAAGACACCGACCATGCCGTCGATTTCGGGGCGAGCTTCGAGTAGCTTTTCTTGTTGGCGTTCGGCTAAGCAGCCCGTAACGATTACACCCTTGATCTTGCCTTTGCGCTTGAGCTCGAGCATTTGATCGATCGCGTCAAAGGACTCTTTACGGGCATTATCGATAAAGCCGCAAGTGTTGATAACGACAAAATCCGATTTTTCTGGATCTTGAACCAGTCGATAGCCGTCTCGTTGCAGGAGCCCCAGCATTTGTTCGCTGTCGACTAAGTTTTTGGGGCAGCCCAAGCTGATAAACGCATAGTCCCCGCGGCTCCCTCCTTCGGTTGCTAAAGATGACAATGAAGAAGGGTTTTCTTCAGGGTTGATTATGGGTAACAGACTCATAGAAATGAAAATTCGATAGGTTTAAACTGGCTTGCAGGCACCGTAGCCCTTCGATTCCCAGCTTCTTGATTCAATGATTTTGGCCGATAACTTGTTGGATGCGGATAGGCAGGTCAGCACCTTAATCGAGAGGGAGTGGTGGCTATCTCTCGCTGGCGGGCTAATTTCTTTAAATGGCCATAAATCGCTAGCATCCGATCCTTGGCCGTCAAAACAATGACTAACGCCCTCCAGTCCGTACTTATTCTTCAAAATGTCACTGAAGCAACAAGCCCTGGCCCTGCAGAACGCGATTAATCCTGGAGCAATCTACCCCCAGGATCGCCAAAATAAACCGCCCATTAACCACCGTTCGATGATACCAGCAGACCTGGATGAGGCTAGGCCTGACGTCGAACGAATCGTTGAAATTACTTCGCGGCCAGCGTCGTCACCTGCTTCTGCAATTGGGTTAGCGAGAAAGGATGTTGGGGATGTAGCTGGAGAAATACGGGGATATTTAGGCCTCCCGTCGCAACCGAATACGGGGTGTTGCTTACCCGAAACCGCACAAACTCATCTGTCAATTGGTCCTCGCTTCCTTGTCAGACTCTGAGGATTGGAGTGATGGGACAGGTTTTGAAGGCTTTGCTGACAGATCTGGCGTTTTAATGGGTCCCAATCGCATATCGCAAGAGCCAGATATTCCGGTTGTGCGTGGGGAGTCAGGAATTTTCCCCTGGGTAAAGCTCCCAGAACTATTTGACATGCACATAGGAGACCGATCTTTGAAGTCAAGCAACAAAGTGCGATCTAAACCGTAGGTCGTACCGTGGCGCGAGAGGGGCCCCCCGCTCGCCGGAAAAGGTTATGTACGCCACGTCTATGGATGGACGACTAAAGCAAGGAGCTGTGTGGTGAAAAAGAAATGGTTTAGCGGCTTAGCAATTTCTATGGGAATTGCTGCATTCCCGGGGCTCTCCGAAGCTCAATATGCTGGTACCGGAAGTGGCCTAGGAGCTAGTTCATTTCAGCTTCCTCCTCTTCCACCTGGCCGGTCCGCCTTGGCTCCGACTGCATATAGACAAGAAGCTCAGGCGAGTACTGGTAGTGGTGCACTGATTCAAGCTCCTGCTGCGTATCAAGATCCCTACACACTTGGTCAACCCCAAGAGCACGAAGCGATACCTGCTACGCCACCCATTCATTCGCGACCTGCACCTCCACCGCCGCCACCGGTAAGCGGCAGGCAGCCTATTCAGGACCAACCGTATCCACAGCCACAACCGCAGATTTACGCTGCCCCTCACTCCCAGGCTCCAAACGCTCAGCCTGCTCCGCATTACTTAGAACCACATCAACACGCCGGACCAGCTCATGGAGCCAGCCCGTCCCAAGCACCATGCCCAGCGTGCGCTGCTGGTTCCTGCGCCGCTCACGGTGTTGGTCCGTATTATGAGGACCACTCACACGAAAACAACCCAATGTACGGGATTGACTCCTGTTCAAGCGGTTACGATTGCGAACCGACAGTGACCGGATTAACTACCGCAGTTTCACCTTCGCCTTGGATATTCGGTGCAAGCGGATTGATCTTTAACAGAATTGACGACTACGACCGCAAACTGGCGTCGAGTGGTTATGCAGAGTGGCTTAGCACCGGGGACGCAGCGATGCGTGCTTCGGGAGGTTTCCAAGGTTCGATTGGTCGATACTTTGGTTGTGGCAGATACGCACTAGTAGGAACCTACTGGGGCATCTTTAGTGACGAGCAAATGGCCTCGATTACACCTGGCGGCGGCACGAATATTCGAACTGACTTGCCATATACTCCCATTGCTCCTGGTGTTGCCCCTGTGCCCGCATGGTATGGAGCCTACATGCCTGGTTCGAACCGGCACGTTTATGACTGGTACGATAGTGGAAGCAACGGTGGTACGAATAACCCAGCAACTCACTCACAGCGTTTAATGAGGGACAATGAGTTCCATAACGTCGAAGTAAACTTGTTTACATTTGCCCTTGGGGGTGGTGCTCGGCAAGGCTATCCGTGCGCACCTGGGTGTGGCGGAGGTGGGTTTGGCCACCGGAATGGAGGTCATGGTGGATATAGCCACGGCGGCCAATGCGGAGATGGCTGCGAATCATGCGGCGGCGGTACTTGTGGCACTGCCGCAAGCTGTGCAACCGGATTAACTGGTCCTTGTGCACCATGGTATGGGGCACAATGCAGCAAGCTTCGCCTGAATACGTTTGGCGGTTTTCGATGGTTCCGATTCAGCGATGAACTCGAGTATGCGTCCAGCCAAACAGACAACATGTATGGCATGACGGATGATGACTTTTACTATGTCAGCGACGTCACCAATGACCTCGTTGGATTGCAACTAGGAACGCTGGCGACATGGTGCACTGGTCGGCGATTTAACTTCTTCGGAGGTACATCGTTTGGCGTCTACAACAACCATATTCGCACTTACACCCGTGCTGGCACAACGATGACGGAAGCAATGATCCGACCTTTGGGCTCTCCAACGACGACCGATGTTCCCTTTAACTTTAATAACTCACTTAACGATATCGCATTCATCGGCGAAGGAACTTTGGGAACTGGGATCTGTGTGAAACCAGGCTGGACACTCAACCTTGGTTACCGAGTGTTGGGAGTAGCAGGTGTGGCGACCTCGGTTGGACAAATCCCAACGGACTACACCCATGTGAGCTCCGTTAGAGGAATTCGAAACGACAGAAGTCTCATTCTTCACGGGGCCGTGTTTGGTATGAACTACAACTTCTAGACACGCCGGATTCTGTCTATGGCATCCCCCGGTCGGGGATGCTTTGCTTGGAACAAATATACCGAGGAACCTTAACACTAGGGTTCCTCGGTTCATTTAGTTAGCAAAATCAGAGGCTCAAACGGGTGGGAAAATGGGGAATTTCGCTTTTCGGACTTTCTTAACTCCGTTAAGTTGACATGTAATAAACGTGGGTCGCTCCCACATTTTGTCACCGGAATGATTAGGGTCCCCATGAAGTTCAAATTCCCCATCGTTGTCATTGATGAAGACTTTCGTTCCGGAAACGCGTCCGGGCTCGGCATCCGAGCTCTGGCAGACGCGATCGAGCAAGAAGGAATCGAGGTTGCGGGCGTTACGAATTACGGCGATCTATCCCAGTTTGCCCAGCAGCAGAGCCGTGCCTCGGCGTTCATCCTCTCTATAGATGACGATGAATTCTCAAACGAGTCGTCGATGGCCCATGCGTTGGCCAACATTCGTAACTTCATCAATGAGATTCGCAATAAAAACCCTGACATTCCAATTTTCCTTTACGGGGAAACCAGGACGTCGCGTCACATCCCCAACGATATCTTGCGAGAATTACATGGTTTTATCCATATGTTCGAGGATACTCCAGAGTTTGTCGCAAGACACATTCTTCGAGAGGCCAAGGCGTATCTTGACGGCCTAGCCCCTCCATTTTTTCGCGCGATGGTTCACTATGCAAAGGACGGATCGTATTCTTGGCACTGCCCTGGGCACTCGGGGGGTGTTGCATTTCTAAAAAGCCCGGTTGGACAAATGTTTCACCAGTTCTTTGGCGAAAACATGCTCCGCGCTGATGTTTGCAACGCCGTGGAAGAACTAGGACAATTGCTCGATCATACGGGACCAGTTGCTGCCTCGGAACGAAATGCAGCTCGTATTTTCGGAGCTGATCATTGCTTTTTCGTGACGAACGGTACGTCCACGTCGAATAAAATTGTGTGGCACTCGACCGTTGCAAACGATGATATCGTCGTCGTAGACCGAAACTGCCACAAATCGGTTTTGCATGCGATTATCATGACCGGAGCAGTTCCCGTCTTCTTGACCCCAACTCGCAACAACCTTGGCATCATCGGACCTATCCCGATTCAGGAATTTAGCCCCGAAGCTATTCAAAGAAAGATTGACGCGAATCCCTTCGCGAAAGCCGCTCAAGCTCGCCATCCGGAACGCAAGCTTCGGATTTTGACCATAACACAAAGCACCTACGACGGGATTATCTACAACGTCGAAGAGCTAAGACGAATGTTGGATGGCCAGATCGGAACCCTGCACTTCGACGAAGCTTGGTTGCCGCACGCAGCGTTCCATCGATTCTACAAAGACATGCATGCGATTGGACCCAACCGTCCGGCTCCCAAGGAGTCTATGATTTTCGCAACACACTCTACCCACAAACTCTTGGCTGGGATCTCGCAAGCCTCCCAAATTTTGGTACGCGAGCCAGAAAACAAAAAGCTTGATAAGCATACGTTTAACGAGGCTTATCTGATGCACTCCTCGACATCGCCGCAGTACGCGATTATTGCGTCATGTGACGTTGCCGCGGCCATGATGGAACCACCCGGCGGCACAGCATTAGTTGAAGAGTCGATCATGGAGGCGATCGAATTCCGACGCGCGATGCGAAAGGTAGACGAAGAGTGGGGTGCGGATTGGTGGTTCAAGGTTTGGGGACCAGAACAATTGGCCGAAGACGGTATCGGTGAACGCGAAGATTGGGTTCTGAAAACCGGAGACGATTGGCATGGATTCGGAAATATCGCCCCCGGATTTAATATGCTTGACCCGATCAAAGCCACCGTTATTACCCCAGGCTTGGATGTAACAGGGCACTTTGCCGAGACGGGAATACCTGCGTCCATCGTCACTCGATATCTGGTAGAGCATGGTGTTATCGTTGAAAAAACCGGCTTGTATTCGTTCTTTATCATGTTCACGATCGGGATTACTAAGGGACGATGGAACACTCTTCTAAGTGCACTGCAGCAATTCAAAGACGATTACGACAAGAATCAACCAATGTGGAAGATCTTGCCAGAGTTCTGTCAACAATTCCCACAGTATGAACGAGTTGGTTTGCGTGATCTTTGCCAACGCATTCACAATATGTACAAGCAAAACGATGTTGCTCGCGTGACGACAGAGATGTACCTGTCACCGATGCAGCCCGCGATGAAGCCCTCTGAAGCTTTCTCTATGATGGCACACGGCGAGATTGATCGTGTTGAAATCGATGAGCTTGAGGGACGCGCCACGGCTGTTTTGTTAACTCCCTATCCGCCAGGAATCCCCCTCCTGATACCTGGAGAATGCTTTAACAAAACCATCGTCAAATACTTAAAGTTCGCTCGCGATTTTAACGCGATGTTCCCTGGCTTTGACACAGATATCCATGGTCTGGTTGAGGAAGAACGAGATGGCAAGATGCGGTACTACGTAGATTGCGTTCGCGCTAGGAAATCAACGACAGAAAATGATATCACTGTTAATGACCAACAATCCAATACGGACCATAATGCCGACATTCTCGAGGTGGAAACAATCGGCAGATAACATTCATTGCTAGGACGCGGTCTTAGCGAACCTCACACCAAAAGCCGTTGTTGATCAACTACGGCTTTTTTTGTTTAGCGTTTGATTCGAAGCGATGGATTAGCAAGTTGCAGTGCTGATAACGCTGACTCACTTACGTCGGTGTTGTTGATGATCAAATCTTTTAGAGACTTTAACTCCTTAAGCTTTGAGATTCCTTCGTCAGTCACTCTGGTTTTACCAAGGTGCAAAAACTCAAGGCGCCCTAATTTCAGAACATGGGGAATAACCGAATCGTCAATTCCTCTGATGTCATCCAAGTTTAGTCGGGTCAAAGGGAGTTCGCTTAAGAGCGATATTCCATTTGAGGTCACCTGTGTTCTCAGTAGATTCAAGTCTTCGATCTTGGTTGCTGCCAGCAAGGAGATCGATGTGTCGTCTATCTGATTTTCTCCAAGATCCAAAGACTTTAGCTTGGGAAATCTCTGCAAGTTCTCCTTCAAACCGTTTTGGGTTACGCCCGATGCTCGCAACTTAAGCTTTACGATTTCTCCCGAGGATATGGAATCCAATGCGATGTCTCCTCCCGTAGAATTTAGCAGTCCGAATTCCTTGAGCTTGGTTAGCTTTCCTAAGTGCACAAGACCTGGACCACGAATCGTGCAGCCTTGCATGGTCAAGGCAGCCAGAGCGGGTAGCTGGCAAATTGTTTCCAAAGAAGCGTCCGTAATAGACGGGCTACCCACACTGAGATTCTTCAGCTTGCCAAGTTTTGCAAGGTGCGACACGCCAGCGTCAGTAACTTGGTTGCATCCGGATAAATCGAGGAGTTCTAGTTGAGCAATCTTTGCGATCAACAATAGTTCTTCATCGGTAACAGTCGCATTGACAATGCGAAGCCGCTTAAGCTTGGTCGATTGAGAAAGCAATTGTATTTTGTTCGCATCATAGCCATCTTTCTCCAATCGCACTTCTTCTTGTTCGTCTAGCTTAGACTTTGAGGCATCGGCGTCTTGGCCATACGTAACCCGGGTACCGTCCCCGAAGACGCCGAAGGCAATAAACAGCAAACTTAGAACATAAAGGGACTTCGAGAGACTAGATACTGTGGACTTGAAAGTCATTTTGAGAGCTAAACCTAAGAGTGAGGAGGGGCACCCATATTCTACACCCTGCAATGCTGCTCTGCTTAATTCTTCACTGGGAACCTCAGTGCTTCATGGTATCATGTTGCCAGGGGCTTGTTTCCATTGCACTCAGAATCACATGCGGTTCGTTTTATGGTTGCTCAGCGTTTGATTGTTAACGGTCGTTGGTTGGTGTTTACCGGATTTTCGGCTCTTTTTTTGTTAAGCACATTTGCTTCGTACTCCGCAGAATTGTATGGGAGCGACGGCAACACGACTCACATAGGGCCAGGCTGGATCCAGAAAACGGTCAATGGCGAGCTTTTCTCGTGGGACACATCTGCCAAGGCACATGTGATCTGCGTACTAGGCTGCGAGTGCCCCGTCGCTAGGTTCTATGCTGGAAGGCTCCAATTGTTAGCGAAAGAATACGAAGCCAAAGGGGTCCGATTCGTAGCTGTGATGGGGTTAATCCAAGACGACGTCGCAAAAATCCAAGAATTCATTCGAGATTCGGAGATTTCGTTCCCGGTTATTCGCGATGAAGATCAGACGCAGTTGGTAAATTTGCAAGCCAACAGAACACCTGAAGTATTCGTCTTGGATCAGAATGGAAAGGTTGTCTATCGAGGCCGTATCGATGATCAGATGGCACCGGGGGTGAAACGGAATCAGCCATCGACAAATGAACTGACCGATGCTTTGGATGCAGTGCTCTCAGATCGTCCCGTTGCTTCGCCTATCACTGTCGCTGCAGGCTGCTTGATCACCTTTCAAAAGAAAGGCCCTGATCAAAGTACAAATAAGGAAACAGCGGACGGTGACAAATCGATTCCGGCCTCAATAGGTCCGACCTACGCCACGGATATTGCACCTATCTTTTACAAACACTGCTATGACTGCCATCGACCTGGCGATATCGGGCCATTCGATATCTCCAAGATTGACGAGATCCAAGGATGGGGGGACATGATAGTCGAGGTTATCGACAATGGCCGTATGCCTCCTTGGCATGCCAGTCCTGAGCATGGTGAGTTTCGCAATGCCAGATCGATGTCTGCTGTGGAAAAGGACTTGATTCGAGGTTGGGTGGCAACAGGCTCTCCGCTAGGAGACGTGAGCAAAGTGCCCGAACCGCCGATCGTAAAAACGGGTTGGCAATTACCAAAAGAGCCTGATTTGGTTGTTCCCATGAGTGAATCACCTTTTACTGCCCCGCCCATTGGAACTGTCGAGTACCAATATTTTGTCGTTGATCCTAAGCTAAAAGAAGATCGCTGGGTAAAGGCGGCGCAGGTTATACCCGGTAACGCGTCTATTGTTCACCACGCGATCGTCTTTATTCGGCCTCCAGACGGAGAACCAATCAAAGGTGTAAGCTGGCTGACCTCATTCGTGCCAGGTCAACGAGCCGTTGAGTATCCCGATGGATATGCGAGAAGAGTTCCTGCAGGATCCAAGTTCGTGTTTCAGATGCACTACACGCCCATTGGAAAGGTTCAAGAGGATCTAACCAAGGTAGGACTCGTCTTCGCGGACGAAGAGGCCGTAACGCATGAAGTCTCCACAATTGCCGGAATCGATCAATCTTTCGAAATTCCGCCCTTTGCGGACGCTCACACGGTTCGTTCTACAATTCGGCTTCCTAGGGGGAATGCAAGAGTGCTCGTCGCTGCTCCACACATGCACCTGCGAGGCAAATCCTTTAGGTTGACATCGCTTAACAAACACGGTTCCGAGGAGACTCTGCTTGAGGTTCCTCGCTACGATTTCAATTGGCAACATGCTTATGAATTCTCAAAACCCATCGATGTTAGAGAGATAGAATCTCTGGCCTTTGAAACTTCATTTGATAACTCCGACAAGAATCCATTTAATCCGAACCCAGCAGAACACGTCATGTGGGGAGATCAAACCTGGGAAGAGATGGCGGTTGTTTTTCTGGATGTAGCAACCGAGATTAAGTCGAAAACCGATAAGTCCGAGAACACAAGTCAATCGATCCCGGCCGCTATCGTGGGCGGGGGACTATCTGGCGACGATGGCAAAACAAGTGAGCCATCTGCTAAAGCAATACGATTCGCCGAAGATTTTATGAAGCGTTTTGATCGTAACACAGACGGTGTCGTCATTCGGTCTGAGGTGAGCGATATTGTACGTCGTTACTCGTTTAATCAAATCGACAAAGACGGCGATCAACAACTGACGCGACAAGAATTGATTGAGGCAGCTGAGGGACGACGTGCACGATAGCAACTTTGGCGTCTCGGCCCGGATATTTCGTCGATTCATCGATTTTCCCAAAACCGGCCTTGTCATCATCATAGCAATGTCGATCCTCGCTGTGGGAGGATACCTTTATCCGGACTGGCCTGGAGATTTCAAGCGTTGGGTTACAAAGGAACAGGTTGAGCCAACTCAAGACGAAGGCTGGCGCAATACACAACAATCAAGACGATCCTCTCGCACTAGAAACATTGGTCGCGAGTCATTTGGCAATTCCCATGCCGTCGTTGTCATCAAGACCGATGAACTCTTTACCATGCAGGGAGCGGCTGCCTATCGAAGGATTGTCGAGAAGCTCAATGAGCTGGACGTTGTTTCCTTTGCAAGATCTATAGACGAATCACCACCATTGAACATTTTTGGTTTAGCGGAACCAGTGTTGCCGGTGGGGCAAGCGTCGGATCAGCGATTTGCTGCAGCTAAGGAAAAAGCACTTAGAAATCCTCTTATCGTTGGATTCACTCTATCGCCTGATGCACAAACGGTGCTTATAGAAGTTGTCTATAACTTCATCTTTGTACAAGAGAGCGAAGATCTAACAAAGCAGTTAATCGAAACAGCGAAAGCTGCCGTTGCGGAATACCCAGATGTGAAGATGGATATTTCCGTGACAGGCGCTGTCCCGTTCTATGACTTAGTCCAGCGGAATAATCGCAGCAATGAACGTCTTTATCAGTTGATCGGTTATTCGATGATCCTGACGATGGCATTCATTCTTTTTCGAGGGATTATTGTTGTCATTGTCGTGTCCCTTGCTCCTATTGCAGGAGTCATGTGGACGCTAGGTTTATTACGGTATTTTGGACTGGAAGATAACCCCTTCAGCTTTGTTATTCTGCCCGTGCTCTTGAGTTTGGTGGGGTTTACGGACGGCGTTCACATGATGGTTCATATTCGAGCCAAGCTACAACAGGGATATACGCCCCGCCAAGCATGTAAGCAGACGCTGGAACAAGTTGGGTTGGCATGCTTTTTAACTTCTCTTACTACCGCAGTGGGAATGGGCTCGTTGCTGTTCGCTCATCACGAGGTCGTCCGAGAATTTGGCTTGTCCTGCGTTATTGGTGTTGTGTGCACGTGGGTGTCGGTGATGCTGATCATTCCGCTCGCCTGCCAAACGCGATTCGGAAATCGATTGGCCAAATCAAAACAGCGTGACTTTATGGATCGGTCTTTGGATCGACTAGGCCCGATGGTGCGTTTCTGTTTACATCACAACCGTGTTCTTACCATCGGTGCGGTTGTTGCAATGATTGTCTTTGGAGGCGCTGCCTCGACTCTTAAGCCAGATGATCGCAAATCGAGTGCTTTACCAGAAGGAAACGAAATTCGGACCGCATTGGATCATCTGGACAAGTCGATGGGAGGATTGGACGTTTGCCGCGTTAATGTTAACTGGCGAGATGATGACCGCTCTGAATTGGATGTCGTTAACCTCCTGGCGAAAATCGAAGAGCTGTTGAAACAAGAGTCGCTCATCGGGCACCCGCTAAGTCTTCCTCGGTTATTGGAGGCGTTGCCAGGCGAAGGCTCTGCGATCGATAAAGTGTCAATGATTGATCTGTTGCCGCCCCCGCTCAAGCTAACTTTGTACGATCCAGAAAACCGCTCCGCTGCGGTCCTCTTTCGAGTTCAAGATCTCGGTTCTGCCACTTATGCGCCCGTTTTCGAACGCCTCGAAAAGAATTTTGCCAAGCTAAGCGATGAGAAAACAACGATTCGGATGGAGGGTGATCCCGTTTGGCGTTGGCGAGATCTGTTTCGAATCGTTACTGATCTCATTGCAAGCCTAGGAAGTGCCGCTTTGGTTATCTTCGTTATCCTCGGTCTCGCATTTCGATCGGTCCGCCTTGGGTTGATTTCCATAATCCCCAACGTAATGCCGCTGCTTGCTGCTGCAGCTTGGATGGCAATCAATAATCAACCGCTCGAAATCGTCAGTGTATGCTGCTTCACGATCTGCTTAGGTATCGCAGTGGACGATACCATACACTTTCTGTCGCGCTATAAAATCGAGTTAGCCAGCACTACAGATGTTGGAGAGGCTATTGAAAAGGCTTTTCAAGAAGTCGGCTCCGGGCTCATTATGACGACCGTCGTACTTGTTGCCGGATTCGGCTCTGTGATTTTTAGCGACACGAAAGACTATCGCGTCTTCGGAAGCCTTGGCATGATAACGCTACTCACAGCGTTGTTGTGCGACCTGTTTCTGTTGCCTGCACTTCTCAAATCATTTGACAAGCCGTCGCCAAGAAAGAGTTAGCCAATCGCAGAGAGGTCTTCCATGCCGCTCGAGCGAAGGAGTCCGCTGTGGCACGTATCGATGATTTACGTGCAGAGACGATCGAGGAAACAAGAACGTTCCTCGAGTATTCAATCGAAGACCACAAGCAGGCGGTAGTCGGCAAAAATTTGCCGAACGCACATTGAGTTGTTTTCTTACGCTTGTCCAGCGTTAAGAATTAGATCACACCGCCGTGAACTCGGTATGGTGTCGCATGGGATGGCATGTCCAAGAACCAGAAGCGTTCCCATTCTTGAACGATGGATCGCATGTTTTCCGAAGTGTAAATCAACTGCTCAGCGCGCTTTGGGGCTCTAGCAGAGTAGATTGGCAATGCGCAACCAACCGACGGCATTGTGCAAGCCAACAGAAGCAACCATCCTAATCGTCGTCGCATTTCCCTATCTCCGTAAAGTCTCGATTCCTGTCGTACCGTTGGTCCGCTAGTCTTCGGCGGTACTATCGTTGCTGTCAAAGTCATCGTCGCCTGCAGCAAGCTTTCCAGACGCGATATCGTCTCGAATCTTTTCTGCTAGTGACGTCCCTTCGATGGCCATGACCCGTTGTTCCATGATCTTGCCTGGCTTAAAGGTCACCACAAACTTTTCGGGAACCTCAACCTGTCGGCCGGTTCGCGGGTTTCGTGCTTTCCTTGCAGCCCGTGTTCTAACTTGGAACACACCGAAGTTCCGGAGCTCGATTCGTCCATCCTCTTCCAACGTCTTAATAATCGCGTCAAACGTCTTTTGAACGATGTCTTTGATTTGTTGTTGATTGAGGCCTGTCTCATCGGAAATCGTTTTCACGATCTCTTTCTTCGTCACGGCAACTCTCCTAGGGGGTCGGGTTGAAACCTAAGTCCTTATCGGGACACGATTTAAAACCAGAGTCTAGGATTGCCGGAGAGCTTCGTCAAGACAATTGACACCACTCCCTTCCGCAACGTCCGAACATTCCGTACAAAGGTTTTCGGCATTACGACCCGCAAAGTTAACCAAAATTGCAAAACCCGCAGAAAAGTCTGAGTCTTCAATTATGGCAGTTTACTGGGACTGGAACTTTAGAAAGCAATCAGAAAACACCGGCACGATAAGCCAGGCTAATCCAAAGGCTTCAGGCGGGGAGTTTACCTAACTAGTACGATCGGAATAATCGTTAAGACATCTCATTCATATTGCCCCGACAGCCCAGTTTCTCGTATACCTAAAATTTGTATGAATCCCAAAGACCAGGGCTATCCGATGAATCAAATCGAGCACATCAATTGCACTCAAAGCGTTGATTGTCATCAATTCGATACATGCGAGCTCATCCAACCGGTGAGCGTTGAAGAGCAGTTCATGGGACAACGATTTTTTTTCTCTGTGGGAGAGCCGAGCGGAGACTTGCACGCCGCGAATTTGATTCGTTGCATGCGAAGCATGTCACCTAGCTCGACGTTTCGAGGATTCGGCGGTCCGAAGATGATTCAATCCGGACTCGATTTGGATTTCGATCTCACCAGCATGGCTGTAATGGGCTTTGCCGAAGTGCTTCCAAAACTTCGCGAGTTCTTTCGTTTGGCAGCTCGGGCCGAGCAGTGCTTTGCAAATAATGAAGTGGATGGGGTCGTGCTGGTCGACTTTCCGGGCTTCAATTGGCACATAGCAAAGCGTGCTAAGAAATACGGCATACCTGTCTTTTATTATTTGCCTCCACAACTATGGGCATGGGGTGGTTGGCGAGTTAGCAAGATGCGCAAATACGTTGATCACGTTTTTTGCAATCTGCCATTCGAGACTCCTTGGTTCGAAAAGCATGGCGTTCCAGCAACCTTTGTAGGGCATCCTTTCTTTGACAGCATTGCGCAACAGCGACTTGACTCGCGCTTTATTGAGCGACATCGCCGAAATGACAGGGTTCAAATTTCGGTTTTGCCTGGTTCCAGAGATCACGAAGTAAAGCACATTTGGCCTCTGCAGTTGCAGGTGATCAGGCAGCTTGCTAGGCGATACCCCGATGCTGAATTTATGGTGGCAGCACTTAAAGACTCGCATGCTCTTTGGTGCAAAAGTCACTTCACGGAACAAGATTCGCGATTGCCAATTTCGATATTTGCCGGCAAGACCAGCGAGATCATTGAGACTTGTGATTGCTCTTTGATGAAGAGCGGGTCGGTTTCTCTCGAAGTTATGGCGAGAGGAAAGCCCGCAGTCGTTATGTATCATGTGAGCAGGTCGACGTATTGGCTCGGAAAAGCGTTAGTAAAAATTGACAGCATGTCGCTACCGAATTTGATCGCTTCCGAGAAAGTACTACCGGAGTCGTTGTCTTACGGTTCTTTGGACTCGGCCTCATCAAAGCGTTCCGTGACGAACGTCGTTGCAGAAATGGAATCGCTCATCGGAGATGCGAGCCTTCGGCTGACCAGAAGAAAGCGATTGCTGGCGTTAGCCTCGGAATTTGCTCAACCTGGAGCTAGCTACAATACGTCCAAGCTGTTATTGCAGCGGATGTCGGGTTCGTCTGATGGCACGCTCCCTATTGATGAATCTCAACTGGCTCCGCTCCCGTCTTTGAAAAACGCTGCTTAGTATTTTGGGTTCTTCGTCTATGTCCGATTGTCAACTGATTTTGATTCGACATGCGCAATCGGAAAACAATGCGAAGGTTGAAGCCGAGCGAGTTCCTGACCCGGGGATCACGCAGCTGGGCCGTGAACAAGCCGAGCACTTGGTTCAGTGCTTTCATCGAATTGAACCAGACCTCGTTTATTGCAGCCCATTTCTTAGAACGATACAAACGCTTAGGCCTGCCGTAGAGTCGATAGGTGTGACACCGGTCATCCATCCGGATATCTACGAACAAGGTGGTTGTTATGCGGGACATCTAGTTGGCGAGCGCGAGCCAAGGCCAGGAATGTCCAGAACAGAAATTGCGTCTCTGTGTCCGGGATGGATCATTCATCCAGACATATCTGATGTCGGTTGGAATCGATTAGAGCAATACGAGACCATAAATGGAGCTCGTGAGCGAGCCAGCCAAGTGCGTAACTGGTACGAAAGGGAAAGCGACGTTCATTCCCGAAGCAAAGTTGTGATGATGATCCATGCGGACTTTAAGTTAAGATTGCTCGAAGCATTCTTGGGAATTAACGATCTCGATCCCTACTTTGCCGATCCGTATAACACGTCCATCACGTGGCTGGTTCGAAACAATGGAAAGTGGCGATTGCGTCTATGGAATGATCACAATCACCTGCCCGAAACGCATTTGACAACCTAAAGAACCTACTCCTCGCTGGCGTGTATTGATACAAATCCCACAGCCTTAGCAAGGAACAATTCGATCCTTATTGCTTACTGACGAACTGATTGATTTCCAGTGCTAGGGATCCAATGCCGATCGCAAATAAAACTAGAACACTCAAAACCAAAAACAGATCGAACATCTTTGATGGGGTTAACCCTGGCCGACTTCCCTTCCATCGGAAATGCAACGCGGCATAACCTAGCATCGGCAACATGATGGCTTGCGCTGCCCCGCTCAACAATACGAGCCTGGTAGCCGATTGGACGATCCAATACATCAATAAACAGAGCAGCGGAAAAACGAAACTCAATAATCGCACCATTCGTTGCTGGGCTACATCATCGGTCTTTATCAAACCCACAATGCCCAATGCATCCGCAAAGGTGCGGGCATGGCTAGCGTTGGCCACATAAAACGTTGAATACAAAACGAACAGTGCTCCTACCAAAAACGTCCCCTTAGCCATCCCGCCCAAAACTGGCTCATACATCATAGAAAGGGTGATCAACAGGCGACTGCCATCGGGCACAATGCCAGCCCGATGCAATATCCCCGCCCCAAGGACAAAAAAGGCAATGGTCGCAACAGTATAGATGACCATAGAGAACCAAATGTCAGCTTTCATCACTCGCAACCAGCCGCGTGCGCGCTCCGTCCACTCCGGCGATCCATCATAAACACCGGTCTTCTTTGCGTACCCTTTCTCTAAACACCAATATGGATACTGAATCAATTCCGCAGCCCCAACTCCGATAATGCCCACGGTCGCAAAAGCGGTCATCAATGCTCCATAGCGATCCCCCTCGGGCAATTGAAAACTCAAACCATGTATCCAATCTTGCGATGAAAAGCTCCACTCAGGAATAAACTGAAGACCCACGGCATTACCTAAAGTCACCAGAGTAAAGACAGCCACCATCAACGTCGCGAACCCCTGGATGAACCCATAACCTCCCCATACCAACATGAACGATGTTCCGATAGCGATAGGAGCAGCCCATATCAAATCGTCGCGATACGTTAGTGGCGCCTTTAAAGCTTCCTCATCCGACGGATTCGTAACTCCGCTATAATCGCGAAGAAAAGCCTTGCGACGCTGTAAAATTTCAGCCTGAATCTTTTCTCGATCAGCTTCCCATCCTGCGGGCAGAGGCGTCCCTCCTTGGCCATTCTTTTGCAACACATTTTCAATTTGAAGCTTGGCCTCCAGCGCAATAATCGCCTGGCTCTCTTTACCTTGCGCAGTTATCGGAGCGACGAGAGCTAACGCTTGCCCAACACCGCCAGCAATGCCCCCCAATTGCCCAATGCTCAAAAACCACATCACGAACCAATACCAAACGATCCAATTCCCTTTCCCTTTAATTCGTGGGCCAGGGACCGTGCTCAAAGCCGTGAGAGTTGGCATCGCATGAGCGATCGTAAACCGGCCTATCTCCATCTGGGCAAAGACTTTGATCACACACCCAATAATGATGAGCCAAAGCAACGAAAGCCCCGACTTGGCTCCGGTAATGGTGGTGGCGATGAGTTCACCCGATCCAACAATCGAGGCCGCGATAATAAGCCCCGGCCCTAGATGAGAGACGATTCCCCAAAACGTACGGGGTGGGTCAGCAATGGAACTATCGTGCTGGGGAGAGGACATCGGCACAACGATTTGTTAAAGGTGGGAAGCGGATCAGCGAGAATCGGATTTTTTTCGATTCGTGGCGTTGCTACTGGCCCACAGTATACGTGGCACAGTGCTCGACGTGTGCCACGATCACAATGTTCCTGGGCAAAAAAGCGAGCCCAGAACAAATTTCCGTATCGCTACTCGGTTGCGACGTTGACGTAAACTTTGAGTGCGGAATTATCTTCCACGAGCAAACGCATCATTTCCTTGTAGTTGCCAAGCCCCTCGACTGGGTTGGTGAGAATTTTCTCGATAACACCTGGGTACATGACTTCGCCCAAAGCCAAATCTTTGATGCCCGATTCAAAGTGTTCGCGGTTCGCATTGACGCTACCTACGAGTAGCTTGTTGCCAAGCACCCATTCGATGTTGATCTTGTCCGAGGGAACTTCGGTATGGTGCTTGCCACCCGTGATGCTGGTCCATACCAGAGCACCGTTATGCCCCAATGCTTCCATGGCGTTGAAGGCGATTTTGGAAGAGCCCGTTGCGTCGATGATCAAATCCGCTTTACCGACTTTTTTAGCTAGGTCTAAGAGCGAAGTTTCTTCGGTTGAGATATAGGTCGCTTCCATACCTTCAACAATGGAACTCTTGAGGTGGGGACCTTTGGCCCTCGCTAAAGTAAACACTTCGAGACCTTTGAGGCGAAGCACCAATGTGGAAAGCAAACCGATCTGACCAGCCCCGAGAACGAACGCTCGTTTTGGGCTCCAGACCTTCATTCGTCGCTGAGCTTCGTACGCTTGCTGAATCGCCTTGGCGGCACAGCTCATGGGCTCCATGAGCACGTGCAAATTCTTGAGCCCTTTGGGAACGCGGACCATGTAATCTTCGTGGTCGACGAAATACTCGGTGAGGTAACCGTGCAAGAGATTGATACCACGTTCGTAGTACGTCTCTTCGCTCGTCATGTCGTAGGTACCGATCTTATCGTAGATCGATCCCCCTGGACGGCGAACGGTAGCAGTCACATAATCGCCGGGCTTTACCAAACGAACATTGGGACCGACCGCTTGGACCACACCGAACGACTCATGCCCCAGGACCAAATAGTCATCTCCGGGAGGTGCATTGCCGTAGAGGGCGTCATTGATCTCTCGGTCTGTCGCGTCGACGCCGACCTTGAGCACTTTGACCAAGATCCCTTTGCCGTCGGGAATTTTATCCAAGCTAGGCATTGGGATATCGCGTTCATGGACGCTGTTGGGAACTCCAGGCCGTACGGCAATCGCTTTCATAGGGAATCAAATAACAGGTAGGAAAAAAACGAACTTGGCCAAGCGACAGGGGTCGCAGCCACGAAAATGGACAAAAGAGTATAGTCACTTTCCTCAAATACGTAATATCGAATGCGTTTGCCCCGGTTTGGCCCCCGAGATCGCTGGAAATCTGGCAAAAAAACAAGGTTAACGTGTAAAATAGGGCTGATTTCGTTTCGCAGCACTAGGACCGCCCCGCATTGAAGTTTCTACCCCAGCCCACAACCGCGCGAACCAACAATCTACCCCCGATCAATCCGCGTCGATTTCGCCCCCGATTTATACCGTATAATCTAGACCGTTCATCATCCACCAGACATATTTCTAGCATTAACTCAAAGGACTTAGCCATGAGCAGTGCAGAGCAACCCGAGTACTTGACGGTAGAACAGTATTTGGCTCTGGAGGAAGAGACACACTACAAGAGCGAGTATATAGACGGTTGGGTCCGGGCCATGATCGGCCCCACATTGCGGCACAATTTAGTCAAAGGGAACTGCTTCCTGGCGCTGGGTAATTTCTTAAAAGGCAAATCGTGCCGTCCGTTTGATTCCGACACAAAAGTCCGTATCGATCGCAAAGGCATGAAGCGATTCTATTACCCGGACGTCCAAGTGGTCTGCGAATCGAATCAACAGACCTCGGTATTTCAAGATACCCCCGTGATGATCATAGAAGTCCTCTCTCCATCCACGCGACGTTATGATCTGGATGAAAAGATGACCGCTTATTTGGGTATCGTTTCCTTGCAGTACTACTTGGTTCTCGAACAACATCAACCGATAGCTATTATCATGCGAAGAACTGCTCATGGCTTCTTGCGCGAAGAGGTCCAAGGAATCGATGCGAAGATTGAGCTAACATGGCTAGGCTACACTATGACCATGCGAGACATTTACGATGGCGTAGAATTCACCGATGATTGTGTACAAGAAACAGAAGCCGAATACGAATGCAACCAACAAATTTGAACCGTCGTCACTTTATTCAATACACTAGTGCAGCATGTGCCGCACTGGCATGGCCTCAT
Organism: Pirellula sp.; assembly: GCA_046344995.1. GTDB lineage: Bacteria > Planctomycetota > Planctomycetia > Pirellulales > Pirellulaceae > JBKCUI01. The sequence goes on along the minus strand of JBKDKR010000005.1, from coordinate 7,981 downwards.
TCTTTTAGCAGGGCGGCCAAGACCCGTGATCCCCGTTATCAATTATCCCTCGGTCAATGGACATTCAACCGTGCATTTCGAGGTGTCGATGGCATTACTCGACGTTCACCACTCGAGTTTCCAACCATGGCCGGGGAACTCGGTTTTGAAGGAGTCGATTACAGCGGGATTCTTCTTGGCGAACATCACTCCAATGTACAGTCTTTGGCCGAGCTTAATAATCGTGCGGCCGATGCAGGGGTCAAGAATGTTTTAATCCTCATCGATCTTTATGATGCTCTCGGTGCAAAGTCCGCAGCGGATCGGCGTGCGAATGTCGAAAAATACAAACCTTGGCTTCAAGCTGCCGCCACGCTGGGTTGCATCGGCGTACGAGTCAATCCAATCAGCGATGCATCACTACCAGCCGACGAGCAAGCACGATTATTGGCCGATGGCTTAACGCAACTTTTGAAGTTCAGCGTTCCAATGAAAATCGATGTGATGATTGAAAACCACGGCGAAGGACTTCAGACCGATGGCGCTTGGTTGGCTTCGGTCGTAAAGCAAGTTGCCGATCCGCATTGCGGCACATTACCTGACTTCGGTAACTTTCAGAAAAACCGTGCCACGGGCGAATATCATGATCGCTATGCCGGCGTACAAGCCATGTTGCCATACGCCAAATGCCTATGCGCCAAGTCACTGGACTTCGATGCTAACGGTGACGAATGCTACTCGGATTATGGAAGACTTCTGAAGCAAGTCGATGATTCAGGTTTTCGAGGTTGGATCGAGGTGGAATACGAAGGGCCACGACACGCTGGCGGTCCTGTCGCCGAACGCCAACCTGCGAAGCCACTATCAGAGACCGACGGTTGCCTGGCAACCAAACGACTGCTCGAAAAACTTCTCGGCCCCGATCTTGCCAAGAAGTCATAATCCCCTAAGTAGATACTGACTCTCGAATCAGTTCAAAAATCTAGAATTGGCAGAAATATCGAACGCAGAAAAATGAGTCTCTTATCTTTCTGCGTTCGATTTTTCTGCCCTTAAAGATTAGGAGCATCGCTATCCATTGGGATCGTCAAGTAACTCTTTCAATCGTCGCTGTAACTCCGGTGCAAACCGGTCAAGCCAACTGGAATCAATCAATCCGATCGAAATCATATCACGAATGTGAACGCGATCCTTGTCGCGGAAAGACGTGAGCTTCATACCGACCAAGCGATCGAGGGGCAGCGTTCGAGCGTCAGCCATCATTTCATACTGATCAATCTCTGGGACGGGAGCTGGGTACTCTTCGCGAACCTTCTTGCCTGAAAACAATACATGGACTGCATCACGTGCCTTAGCGTCAGGCCCGTCCAGAAACATCGAAATCCCAGCTGCACGTCGAAAGATGAAACCTACTTTTCCGAGGACTTCAATGGCACGGTCCAAGTCGGGTTCATTGAGAATGATGTCGACATCTTGAGTGTTTCGGACAACAGACTCATCCACTTGCGCAACCCAATGCTGGACGGCATTGCCCCCGATGATTGCATAGGGAATATTCGCAGCATTGAGTGCTTGCGTAACGCGTCGCAAACGATCTTTTACCTTTTCCACAGCTTTTTCAATCCTGTCCCAAAGTGCGTCACCGGTATACTTGATTTCAATCATTTCATCGCTCCAGAATCATAAAGTATACCACACAAAGAGCCTTGGTAACCAGAAAACACAACCATGCGGCGGTGCAGCCAATCACCTCGTCCGTTGGATTTCGCCTGTTCTTTGGATATACAGGGGGGGTGGATTTTGCCAAGATAGGGAGCCTACTCGACGTATTGAATACGATTTGGATACAAACCACTGTAGATTCTCCGTCAGGGTTACATTAACCTGATGTAGATTTCCTTTTTTGTTTCCCGTTAAGTGTTTGAAATGTCGAGTCATTCATCCGATCCGAATCACGCCCAACCGGAGAACGGCAGGGAGCTCCAACGGGAAATCGATGAAACCGACTACGTCGATGCTCTTTCGAAAACCGACGAAACGAGCGCATTTCATTCGGAAACAAAACCTCCGTCGAACACTTCCAGATCCCCCAAAAAACAACCTCGCAATGTCGGTGGCTACGAGATTGGTGACATGCTCGGACAGGGAGGAATGGGGCGAGTATTCCGTGCCGATGATTCGTCTGGACGATCAATTGCTTTGAAATTGCTGTCCCCAGATCTAGCCCGCTCTCACGATGCTTTGGCTCGATTTAAACAAGAGGGCTTGATCGCAAGCCAAATCAATCATCCACATTGTGTGTTTGTGCATCGAGTCGACAATGATGGTGGAACTCCGTTTATCGCCATGGAGTTGATGACTGGGCAGACTCTGAAAGATCTAGTCCTCAAGAATGGTCCACGTCCCTATCTCGAAGCGGTCCAACTCATCCTGCAATGTGTGGATGGCCTCATAGCAGCACACTCGCTGGGGATGATTCATCGCGACATTAAACCCGCCAATTGCTATCTCGACGACGATGGCAACGTCAAGATCGGTGACTTTGGACTAGCGAGATCACTTGTATCCAACTCGGATCTTACGCAAACAGGTGCTTTCCTAGGTACGCCGCTCTTTGCCTCCCCAGAACAACTTCTGGGACAAACCGTCGATGCACGGAGCGACATCTATTCTCTGAGTGCAACGTTGTATTACCTGTTAGCGGGCAAGGCTCCGTTCGAATCTCCTAACGCAGCCCAAGTGATCGCAAGAATCGCTTCCTCTGATCCACCGAGCTTTAAATCGGTGGGTGTTGAGGTTCCACCATCTTTGGAACAAATCGTCATGAAGGGGTTGTCTCGCGATGCCTCGAAACGCTATGCCAGCTTCGTGGATATGCGAAACGATCTTCAAGCCATCATAAAGCCGAAAGACGAACCGACATCACTAACAAGAAGATCCATTGCCTGGTTGATTGATTACTTCTTCATCGTATCGATCGTCGCACTCCTTATGTTTTCCGTTGCGAGTTTAAAAAAGTTTCAAGAGTTATCCATTTTGGACAACCTTTTCAGTATGGCAACGGTATTCCTTTATTATGTCCTCACGGAATCTATCTTTGCCGCTACATTGGGCAAGGCTGCCCTTCGAGTGAAAGTCGTCGATGCAAGAACAGGAGGACGCGCGAGTTTTCTGCGAATTCTGTGGCGAGCTGCATTCACTGTCTTCGTATCTAGCTTTGTCTTCATTGCAGTGAAGATTGCCTCCCCTAACCTAACTCCTCTCATGGAAGGGCTATTGATTGCAGCAACGTTTGTACTGAACATTGCGATCTTAGGCTCGACATGGTGGCATACTCGAAAACGCCAACTAGCCAACGATTGGATTAGTGGCACCGAATGCCGAACGCCCATCGGATTGCGAGCGACCGTTCGCACGGCCATTGCTCTGCCAACCTGGGAGCTCCCCGTGAAACCGGTTCTTTCGCCGGACGCTTTGGTCCCCTCTAGTCTCGGTAGGTTCGAGATTAAACAGGAGATTGATTGCCAACCAGTTGCATCAAATGTCCGATGGTTTACAGGCGTTGATAAGCAACTAGATAGAGCGATATGGATCGCCTATTCTAAAGCCCCGACGGTATCGCTTGACGAACTCCAAAGCAAAAAGCCTAAGTCGACTCGCTTACGTTTCATCGAAGAAGGCTCTACGCCCGAAGGTCGGTGGTTTGCGTTCGTTGCCCCGGACGGCGTTCCACTCATCGAATGCGCAAAGCGAGGAATTCAATTCCCTTGGCCGATCACTCGTTCGATACTTGATCAACTTACAGAACTGGCTCTTGCAACGGCTCCTGCAAGCAATAATTCTCCTTCCCAATCGCGAATAGAAGACGATGCCTACGCCGCCCTTGATGCCAACCAATTGTGGATCGATTCTTCGGGAAGACTGACTCAGGTTGATTTTCGATGTACCTCGGATCAGCCCTCCAATATCATTCCATTGGTTTGCAAACTGGGGTTGCCGCGTCAGCATCGCCTCCGAAAGTCACTTCAAACCGCCAACTCCGCTAGCTCATTGCTACCCATTGAGTGTCTTCCGCCGTTACGAGCCGTGCAATGGCTGGAGAGGGTAGGAACGGGCGTTCGTCCGCCATCGCCGTCCGCGTTGAAACAGACGCTGGAGAAACTGGATAAGCAATCGCACGAGCTGACTCCTAGGTCCCGATTCGTATCGGCTGCAGCGTCAATAGGACTGATGTCCCCCTTGATTTTTATTGCAGTTATCATGCTCATTGTTCCATCGGTGATACTAATTGTTGATGGACTTTATAAAGAGATTCGCAAACTCAAGTCGCTGGCTATGTATGCTGAGCAACCAGAACTCTTTGCAGACACATGGCAGTTTGCATCAGAGGAACAGAAAGACCACTGGACCAGCTCGAACGGTCTCACAGAGACTCAACAGGCGCTAGCACTCCAAACAGATCGCATGCAAAACGCATTGAACCATGTCGGTTCGTTCGAAAGAATGATCATCACGAATATTCCGAAGATAAACCTAGAGTCTCCTCCGATTTATGGGCCCAAGAACGCATCTCCCAACAACGACCAGGTTGATACCGAGGACAAGCAAGAAGCGAGCGGGGAATCCAAAGAACGACTAAAATTCAATGCAGGGCCCATGAGTGTTGTTGAAGTAAACTTTGGGCAGGAGCAGATGGATACGGAGTTGTTGCAATCTATCATGGAGAGTGTGAAAAATAGTAAACAGTCCCCCCAAAGCGATGAGCAGTTTCCAGATTTCCTCGTTGTTAGTATTGGCATGGGGGTATGCATGCTATGGACGGCGTTGACGTTTGGGGGCATTACGAAGCACATCACCGGCATCAGCTACATGCGACGCAATGGAAAACGCATGGGGATTCTCAGAAGCTTTTGGCGAGCGATACTGCTTTATGCGCCACTGCTGCTCGTGGCGTACCTAATCTCCTACTGCAACACGCAGGGCTATGAGTACCTCTGGTGGGGCACCCTTTTCAAACGAGTCTTTTTCATCCTTCTTATTGCCTATTTGGCAACAACGCTCATTTGGTATCGCAGAACTCCATTGGATGTGCTCGCCGGTACTGTCGCCGCCCCTCGCTAACGTAAGCCTGATCAACCTCGAACGCTGCGTGTATTGCAAGCCTGCCGTTTCGCCCCAGGAAACTTCTGTTAAAGTACTAGCAAGATCGCGTTACCCGTGTCTTTTGCTAAGCATCCACTATGTCAACTGCCTCTCCCACATCCAAATCTAGCCAAACTCCTCAGTTCGCCTCACACATCGCCAAGATCCGTAAGGAATTCTTTTCGCGAGATGCCCGTCGTTGGCCAATCTTCGCCGATCCTGCCCTCGCGGACATCATTCATTTCCGTGGCAGCCATCTGCCTCCTGACGACCGACTCGCAGCCTATCCCAATGGCATGGCCGAATATGACGAGCTTCGTCAGGAGAGTACTGTGCCCGAGATGGGCCGCCCCTTGTTAGAAGTCAGTCGCAGGCTTGTCTTTGTAGGTGCGTTGTCCAAGTGCTGGGAAGATCCCGCCAGTGTTGAGAATGTGATTACGACACCGTGCGATGCAGCGATACAGGGTGCTGCCATGGGGATTCTTGCAAACCCCAATCTTGTGTATAGCGAGTATGCAGGCATGGCCGAAGAGCTGGAGCGAGTCGTGGTAAGACAGATCGCGAACTTGGTTGGTTACGACCCGAACCTAGCCACAGGAGTCTTTACTCAGGGCGGTACCTTTTGCAATTTGTATGGATACCTTTTTGGCATTCGAAAAGCGATGCCGCAGTCATTGCATTTGGGACTGGAGTATGGTCAGGACTATCGCATGATCAATTCTCAAGGAGGTCATTATTCGAATACCACGAATCTATCCTTGCTCGGCGTGAACATTTCCAAGAAAACGATTCGTATCAAACTGACTCAAGCGAGCAACATTGATTTAAAGGACCTTGAGGATCAACTCACGGCCTGTTTCCGATTAGGCTGCATCGTACCTACGATCATGCTGACGATGGGAACAACCGACACGTTTGCCGTCGACCAAGTGAAACCAGTTCGAGAGCTTGCGGACCGACTCGCTAAGAAGTTCTCCATAGCTCAGCCCCATATCCATGTCGATGCTGCGGTCGGTTGGCCGTTGATCTTTTTCCTCGACTATGATTTCGACAACAACCCGCTTCACATCATGCCACAAACATTAGAAGGGTTGCGAAAGAATGTGGATCTTTTTCGCGAATTGAAGTACGCCGATTCGTTTACAGTCGACTTTCAGAAATGGGGCTACGTCCCGTACACATCCAGCTTGGTCATGGTTAAAGATCGAGCGTCCATGCAAGCGCTCGAGCATGATCCAGAGAATTTTTCTTACTTCGAAAAGAACGTACAAGGGCAGACGCATTTGCAATCCACCATTGAATGTTCACGCGGAGCGGCTGGACTATTCGGAGCTTACGCTGCTTTGAATTCGATGGGCAAGCAGGGGTATCAAATTCTGATTGCCCACGGCCTGCAGAATGCGGACTATCTCCGTCGCCGATTACAAAAGACTCGCGGCGCCATCGCCGTAGCACCAGAGAATTGCGGGCCAAGTGTTGGATTTCGACTTTACGACCCAGTCGGGATTACTGATCCGGCGGCAGAATTGGCGATTGAAAAGCAGTCGACCGGAACAGCAGAGGGACGCAAGCATTTGGCTGAAAATACAGCCTATCATCGCAGAGTCTTTTTAGAGCGAGGCAAGGTTGGACTATACACAAATTGGATCCAGTACGTGACCCATTCGGATTACGATGAGCAAGGTCAATGGGTTCCGATTCCTGGAGAGAAAGCGGTCTTCATGAATCCCCATACGCAGCAGACTCACATCGACCAATTCCTGGCTCGGATACACGGCTAATAGAAATCAGCGTTTATCCGTAACGTAGGGCTTCGATCGGATCTAGCTTGGCCGCTCTTCGAGCGGGATAGATGCCCGATGCGATTCCGACCGACAACGATACGGCGCTCGCTATGAACAAGGAACTGGTGGTAACAGATGTCTTCATGCCCGAGATATACGTAACCAACTGCGGAAACGTGACGCCAATTCCCAACCCGATGATCGTTCCAATCAAGGATAAAACAGCGGTCTCAACCAGGAACTGCATGATAATGTCCCATTGTTTTGCGCCTAATGCTCGACGAATCCCGATTTCCCGAGTTCGCTCGCTGACACTGGCCAACATGATGTTCATAATCCCAATTCCTCCTACCAACAACGAGATGGCAGCAGTCGAGCCTAATACAAAGTTAAAAATCCTTTGCGTCGCCTGGGCTTGTTCAATCAAATCAAGTGGGATCGTTATCGAATAGTCTTTATCCGGGTGACTTGCTGCCAATGAACTTTCAATCGCTTTGGCCGTCGACTTAACTTGTCCACGATTCTGCACCTCAATAGTTATTTGGCTAAGTTCGAGTCTTTGTCGAGAAAAACTTCCTTGCTCTCGTTTGGACAACACATCGCCGATGCGGCTTCGATCGGACGTTAATGGGATCACGATGTCGTAGTTGAGATCTTGAGCTGCTAAGCTTGAACCGACCCCTGCGGATGGAGTTCGATACTGCAGAACACCGACCACTCGAAAGAAGTGTTTTGCGTCAAGGTGCAGAGATTTACCAAGTGCAGATTGACCGGGGAATAGCTCCATGGCCACCGCTTCTCCGATCACGCAGACATTATTTCGCGCTTCGAGATCGGTTGCTTCGAGAAATCGCCCACGCGCTAAGGTTAGTCGATTGACCGTAAAATAGCTGGGTGTCGCACCGACCACGCGCGCATCAAGTTTGTATTCTCCGTATCGAGCCTCGTGTATAAACTCCCGCATCGGCATGACTTTGACCGCTGTAGGTATAGTTTCCTCGACGCTTCGTAGATCGTCGTAAGTGAGGCCGTACTCCATGACAAAAGAACGGTAGTTGATCGGTGCCGTGATGCTG
>JBKDKR010000004.1:0-119639 GCA_046344995.1 Pirellula sp. | reverse complement strand
TAGCGATTCGATGGAATCGAACGAGGCATCGAAGAGCGGCGATGCGAGAGATGGGCTTGCGGGTGTAGCATTGGGGTGATTGTTCATGCAGTAAATTGTAAACGGGAGAAGAGGCGGATTGCTAGTTTGTCTTGGGGGGGGTGATGCCCGGTTTTGTAGTGGACGAGGCTACGAGGCCCGACTGCCTGGCACGAATATGGCACGAATGTTATTAGCGATGCGGCAGGCGGTCTTGTGTGCAAATGGCCTCCTAGCGTCGTCCACTACAAGAACCCTACCCTCCTGGCGTCGGCCACTACAAGAACCCTACCCTCGTGGGGTTGACCGTGGGTCTGTTATGAGCGGTAACGCTGGACCAGTCTTCGACCTTGGTCTGATTCCAGGACTGAGTCAAGGTTCCAATTGCGCGCATAGCCCGTGAGACGATCTTCGTCGTCGTAGCTGGTGCCTTCTGAAGTGAACTCGTAACCGCTCATCGTTCCGCCAAGGCGCTCGGAAGTTTTGTTCTTGTTCGCATCCCAAGTATGACTGAGGTGGCCGATCGATTTTTTAGATCATGAATCGTTTTTGTAGGAGTTCTAGTTCAGGCGAGCCTGAACTAGAACCGTTACGCTCATTTTGCAAGACGATTTGTAGTTGTCGCAATTGAACTCGCTGCACAATATGCAGTACTATCAACTAAGAAGCCAAGAATGCGGAAAGATTGACATCTTCCATAATGGCGGTCGGTGAAGAGAAAGTTCTAAACAAATTTACTACTAAGCACTGGCGTTTTGTACTATGACTTGGCGACATTGGTAATCGGGCGCACGTAAGTAAAATGTTGCTTGATGCCTAGTAGACCTCAATTGTTTTAACGGCATTTGCGCCTTGTATGGCAGCACCATCTCGGCAACGCCAAGCTGCTTCGATCAATTGATCGAGCTCAAAAGAGCGGGAGGGAGCATTCACCATCGCGACTCCTGCGATAAACTGTTCGGAGGCTTCTGAGTGAATACTGCTACTAGCCCCCCTGGATTGAAGCTTCGAGAAAGACTCTCTTAGCCAATAGGCAACGTCTGATCTATCAACATCGAAGAACATCAGAGCCAGTTCGCCTGCATCAGTAACGAATCCCTTAAGGTCCTCAGCTTCGCTCTCTTCACTAATTTGATCAACCATCGGTGAAAACCAATTTCCTGTTTTTTCTGTTTCAACACAGAGACGCGATACAACAACAATGGTAAGCATCGTTTGTTCCTCTCGGCTCATCTGCAATAACTGATCAAGCACTTTCCTTAACTGAGGATCGGAACAGGAGCGAATTTCTACTAGTCTACGATCCTTTGAGACCGGTACGGTGAAGGCCGGAGGCATGCTCGCTTTATCTTTTTGATCTACCGAATTGTTCTCCACTTTAGTACTCGCGGATTTAATCGCGTCAGGAAGAGTTGTTTCGGAACAACAACCCTCGACTGGGCCAATAATTTCTGCTGAGCAGTTTGAGTGACAGTGTTCAATAGAATCCAACGCTTGTTTAAGCGAGTTAAAGTGTTGCGGGATCTTTTCCCACGAAACAACGCCAAGCGACATAGCGTTCGGAATTTGTATTTGGGAGTCACCGCGGATTAGCTGACATGCAAGCTCCCATAAGCCTTTGTCGGTTTCTCCAACCTGGGACATGCATTGATTATCAGACCAGTATTGACTGGTTATCCTGGGTATCGAGATTTGCAAGTTTTGTTCGATTGCAGACTCAAGAAGTAAGCCACTGTTGAACTGCTCCTCTAGCCAAAGATAGCCGGCATCAGAATCCATGACTTTGAGCCAACCTACGACACAAACCGAGTGTCTCAATTTGTTCAGAGTACTTTCTACGGCTGGCACGATCTTGTCCCTAGTTGAAGCAAGATAGATTGGCATCAGGGAGTACAGCATCAATGAGTCGATGATTGTTGGTCGCGAAGATTCGCTTTGGAGTCGTAAATGACTAAGACAGAATGCGAGTCCTCTTAGAAATTTGGCATGCAGCTCGAATCTCTTGTTCGCTCCCGTTATCTGATCAAGAAAAGGCGGATTGATGATCTCGCTGAGCAATGGGACTATATCTAAGAATGCGTCGTCCGAGAGCTCCGTTGAGATCGGGTTTTTGAATGCGTGGTAGACCGATTCGTCTAATGGAAGTTGACGAGAGAGAATTCTTGCAAACAAATCGGATCTTGATTCAACATCGTTGTCTTGAACTGGACAGGTCTTTACGAGAATGCCTGCCGAGGAGCCAGACGGCTTAGCGATTTTCGGCGCTGCCGCAGAAAAAGAGGCAATTTGAGTAGTAGTAAAGGCGGTCATTTTCGATCAATTAACTTTGTTAGTATGGTGCACCGGAGCCTCGAAATGGTAGGTTGAAACCGCTGTTTCGCGATTTAGGGAGGCTTGGAACCGACAAAAAAGCGTCCCTCCGGTATCCGATTACAAAGGAAAAGACAGTCGTAACGAATAGGGGAGCTTGAGCCTTTTCGCTCCCATTTCCCATAGAGTAAGGTTGTGGTTTGGATCGAACTTTGACGGGTTTGGGGGCCCAGGCTCGTTTGAACTACAGAAATTCCAATGTCATTTGCAATTCCTGTAGTGCAAAATAAGCGGGAACGACTGAAAAATTGGCAGCACTTAATCTCTGGCATTAGATGCACACCATCTTAACGCTTTATTCCCATTTTCTTAACATTCCCGGGTTACAATCCCCCCCCGAAAAGAGAAACAAAACGAATGTCGCTACACCTTACACATGATCTTGCTGAAGCTCACAAATCACTTCTTCGTCTCTCAGGAGTCGTTGAAAAGATGATCGACCGAGCCGTGCAATCGTTGGTTGCTCGCCAAGCAGACGTAGCGATGATGGTAATCGGGCAGGATGAAGAAATAGATCGCATCGAGGTAAAAATTGAAGAAGATTGCTTGAAGATGCTCGCCTTGCACCAACCTGTTGCCGCCGATCTACGTCGCATCACTACCATGATGAAGATCAATAATGATCTGGAGCGAATGGCGGATCTCGCGTGCAACATTGCTCAGAGAGCGATCAGTGTTTATGAATACCCAGATTTTCAGTTGCAGTCAGGTCTGCAGCAAATGGCATTAATGGCAATCAGCATGGTTCGTCGAAGTCTCGACGCTTTTGTTAGGCAAGATGTTAACCTAGCTTTAGATGTAATCCGTAGTGACGATGCCGTAGATAGCAAAAACGTTGAAGTCATCGCAGTGCTTAATGACCAAATGCAACGGGACGTTGATCAAATATCCCCTGCTATGCACTGTTTCTCTGCATCCCGTCATCTTGAACAAATTGCTGACCACGCCGTTAGTATTGCTGAAGACACCATTTACATGGTCAAAGGTGAAATCGTCCGTCACCGACAACATCCACCCGTTTCATTTCAATCTCACAGTAGCTCCTGAAACTCGAAATTAGAATTGGCTAGAAGATGCCTCGTAAGAAAATCCTAGTAGTCGAAGATGACCGAGCCCTCTCGGAGGTCCTATCCTACAATCTTGAGAAGGCCGGGTTCGAAGTTATTGTATCGTTTGATGGGAGAGATGGACTTCATCAAGCTCAAACCAAACAACCAGACATCATTCTGTTGGATGTTATGCTACCGATAATGGACGGCATCGAGGTCTGTCGACGGTTGCGAGCTAACCAGGACACGGAAGCCTTTAACATTGTTCTTTTGACAGCCAAATCCGAAGAATCGGATCAGCTCGTGGGCTTCTCGGTTGGGGCCGACGACTACGTCACGAAGCCATTTAGCGTAAAAGTCCTTCTTGAGCGGGTAAAGGCGTTGCTAAGACGAAAACAAGCGCTTGAAACCAATGATGCAGACATAGTTAGTTCACAAGGCATTACGCTTGATCGTAGAAAATACCGAACGTTGGTCGACGAACAATCGATAGAGCTTACAAAAAGTGAATTCCGACTACTCGATACCTTGATGCGTCAGCCGGGTCGTGCATTCGAACGCAGTGAACTCATTGACTCTGCCCTAGGGGAGGACACCCTCGTCCTAGAACGAACGATCGATGTCCACATTCGGGCTATTCGCAAAAAGATCGGCGAAAAAGCAGATGCAATTGAAACCGTCCGGGGTGTTGGGTATCGGTTCAAAGAAAACTAGTATTGATAGTCCAATCTGCTTCAACGTTTCGAGTTGTTTGCGATGGGGCTGTGGTTACAAGTTCAGATAGGCGCTAACGGCCAGTTGATCGCATCTTTCGTTTTCAGGATGGCCGCTATGCCCCTTGATGTGGTGGAACGAAATTTTGTGAATGGACTGGAGAGAATCTAACTCTTTCCACAGTTCTGCGTTTTTTACTTCTTCCCAACGCGAGCCAGATTTACGTCTCCAATTGTTCTTTTTCCAGTTGGGCATCCACTCCTTAAGGCCGTTCAAGACGTAGTTGCTATCGGAATAGAGGGAAACCCTACAAGGTCGCGATAACGCTTTGAGTCCTTCTATGACCGCCTTTAGCTCCATACGATTGTTGGTTGTTTCCCGTTCTGCGCCGCTTCCCTCTTTCTCCTTCTGAGATTGCAGATCTCGCAGAACATATCCCCAACCACCTTTGCCAGGATTCCCACTGCATGCTCCGTCTGTAAAGAGATGAACGTGTCTGAGGGGCGCTAAATCCGATGTCATAAACTTTTCCAAAATCTACTTATCGATCGAGAGTGTGGACAAATAAAAAAACCTGGGTTTCCCCAGGTTCGATGTTTTCAATTTCTCCGAACGCCAATCAGAGGCGGACGAGGATTCGCGGTTGCGAAACTACTCGCGTGGGCGAATTGCGCCGGTCAGTCCGCTGTAGTCAACACGGTCATCTGAGTGCCACAATGGCTGCCCAAGCTCGACGCGACGACGAAGGACTTCGATCTTTTCTTGTGAACCAGCGGGAGCGTCCGTTGGCAAGAAATGATTGTCTACAACAGGGTCGAAATCTTCATCATGACCGTACTTGAGAATCGCTTCAAAGACGTTCTTGCACAAACTACTCATTAATTAATTGCCCTCCCAAAGTTGCCAAGGATCACGAGGCCATCCAAAACACCTCGCTTCTCTCTCAGGGATAGAATGGACTCCCATTCCAAGAACTGATGCGGTCGAAGATCAAATGCACGCCCTCGACTATCAAGACACAAGGTCTAAAAGTGAGAAGCATCGTCCGCAAAAATTCTCTTAAAATTCTCCCAACCGAACGATTATTGACATAGAGGGAATAAAGTCAAGAAAATTTCAGCCCTTTCCAGAACTGACTCCCTTGCCAAGTCTCGCGATTTCGAGCAGGTAAACTTTGACGCATCAAATCGTTCGCTGAGTGCTGTTTCTATCCATTTGATGTAATACGTTTCCTTTCGCAGAACAAGTTCCACAAAAGCTCGGCAAAGGGGGATAAGACGCCGCAGTCGCACTTTGCACCTTTTGCGATTCCGTTGGTTAACGGATAGCGAAGTGGGGCGAAAAGTGGCAATTGTCTAAAACGCGGCAGGGGAAAAACCATGGGAAATTCTTTAGAAAAAATAGGACGACCCAAGCTGGATTGAGATTTTGGGGTGCGGCAATCGCTTGTGGTTTGTACGTAGATTTCTCGGTGGCTACGCGCAGGATTTCCCTAGAGCGACAAATCGACTTCCACACTTATGTCTCGAATCGACCTGCTTTAGAATCGCATTTTGGATTCGCCGCCATGATTCGTTTTGTTCTCTAATAGCCCGATTTGATGCTCTATGTATGCCATTCCTGAACTGCGTTCCACAGAATCCTCCATACGGATCAGTCCAGAACGCGACGTTCCGGTTACTCCTCGAGTAAAACGGATAATTGATACAGCGGCGTTCCGGAGATTATCGAGTATCAGCCAACTCGGATTAGTGGCCTACGTATACCCCGGTGCGACCCACACTCGCTTCGAGCATTCGCTGGGCGTGTACTTTAATGCCATCCAGTTTGTTACTCAGTTGGAAACGAATGCATTGTTTCGATCCGCTATCAACGAAGAGGACGTTTCTTGCTTTCTTTTGGCTGCGCTACTGCACGACATTGGTCATTGGCCTTTTTGCCATGCGATCGAAGACCTTGGATTACCCAATGTACCTCGACACGAAATTTTGGCTTCACGCCTTGTTCTGCAGGGTGAATTGGCAGAACGGGTCGGTAACGATTGGCAACTGGATCCAAAACGGATAATCGATCTATTGAATCCCGATAAATCGGCTCAAAACACGCAGGCGTCTAGTATTTTGTCGTCCATGCTTAGCGGTCCATTCGATATCGATAAAATGGATTATCTCGAGCGGGATTCGGTGCACGCAGGTGTTCCCTACGGACGGAATTTCGATCGTCATCGCTTGATTCGTTCACTCTGTATTAACCCAGAGAGGAATGCGATCGCTCTTTCTGAAAAGGGTAAGACCGCGATAGAAATGATGATCTTTGCCCGATACATCATGTTTAGCGAGGTCTACTGGCACCATGCGGTCCGTAGCGCAACGTCCATGTTGCAAAACGTCGTTTGGGAATGTGCAAAGGCTAACCCGTCTCTCTCCTTCGCAGACCAGTGGCTCGAATCCGACGATGCCCAGATGAAACAAAGCATTCTGCAAATGTCGAGACATCAGCCTTGGGAGGGCTGTGCACAAGGGCTATTTGGATCGCATCGCTGTCTCTATAAACGATTAATCGAGTTTGATTCCCAAAACGAACCGCATTGGCATCAGAAGTTGTCGAGCCTCTCTGCTCCAGATCTGAGAGAGGCGGCCGGAAAACTATCTGAAGAAATCTCGAAAAAGATCGGTGTGGCTTGTTGTCCATTCGACCTACTCATCGACGCTCCGCCCGCCAGTCTGGATGTTCAATTCCGAATGGAAGTCCTGCTACGGAACGGTCGATTTCGACCTCTCGGTGATATCTCACCCATGGTCCAAGCGCTCGCGACCCAACAATTTGACGAAACTGTGAAAAGAGTCAGGATCTTTGCCTCACCATCTTTGGCCACCAAGATTCGAGAATCAAAACTAAGTCTGGTCGATTGTTTGGCAAAGGTCCATTGATCCCTCCGCTCGCGGGCTTGTTGCTTTAATTAGCCGTGGGCGCGCTAGCGTCCGGTTGTCGGCCGTTAACCGTGGGCTAGCGCCCCTGCGGCTAATGCTTGTTTTTCAAAACGCCATTAAAGCAACAAGCCCTCGCGGGATGTGAACCGAAAATGTAGCGATTTTGTTAGTCGTCGAGCGGCACTTCCGTTTCAATGGGCCAAATTAGCCCTATTCAACAAAGGAATGGGGTTTTCGTTTGAATCTAAAGACGTTATTTTCTCCGGTTCCCCGTTTTTATCCGGTCGCGAACCGTCAACATCCCATCGCGGGGTTGATGTTTGTTTGAGCATTCGGCGTTCACCTGCGACCTTCGTTTCCATTTCCTCGCATGGCACCGTTTCGTCGAGAGGCCCCCTATCGCAGTTTGATGAAGCAATTTGAAACACTCGCAAAGGTGAACGGTCGCGTGGTGATCGTCGGTTTTGGCCTTATCGGCCAAGGAACATTGCCACTTGTTCTACGTCATCTCGATGTGCCACCAGAGGCAATCGTCATCGTGTCTGCTGATGAATCAGGTCGGCAGCAGGCGGAAGAAATCGGTGTGCGTTTTGTTCTGCAACCACTAAACCGCGAGAACTATCGCTCAGTCCTTGCTCCACTGCTTGCAGAACCCGGCTCGCTTCTTCTGAATCTATCGGTGAGAGTCTCTTCCCTAGCCCTAATCAAACTGACCCAGGAACTGGGAGCCGTTTATCTAGACACCTGTATCGAGCCATGGCAAGGAGGCTATACAGACACGACACTCCCGGTTCGTGATCGAAGCAATTATTCGTTTCGAGAACGTGCTATTGCGATGAAGGCTAAAGGTAAGCCCACTGCAATTATCGCACACGGAGCCAATCCAGGGTTGGTCTCCTACTTTGTCAAACAAGCAATGTTGACCCTACAATCGGATATTTATGGGCATTCCTCGGTCCCGCAATCGAGGCACGAGTGGGCCGAGCTTGCTCAGTCTTTAAGGATCAAGACGATCCACGTTGCTGAACGTGATACTCAGCTTGCCAACAGACCAAAAGAAATCGGAGAGTTCGTAAACACGTGGTCGGTCGACGGGTTCATTTCCGAAGGCTTACAGCCTGCAGAATTAGGATGGGGGACCCATGAGATCGATTGGCCCACGGATGGATTGAGACATGAATCGGGATGCCAAGCTGCAATTTGCCTCAATCATCCAGGAGCTGGAACTCGTGTTCGAACATGGACGCCAACCAGCGGACCGATCCACGCCTTTCTCATTACGCATCATGAGGCGATTTCGATCGCCGACTACCTTTCGCTGAAGTCGGAATCAGGTGAGCCAATTTATCGACCGACCTGCCACTATGCTTATCATCCCTGTAATGATGCAGTGCTGAGTCTTCATGAATTGGCAGGTCGTCAATGGCGTGAGCAGCCCACGTTTCGAGTCATGCGAGACGAAATAGTCTCGGGCATCGACGAACTCGGTGTCTTGCTGGCTGGTCACGATCGAAATGCCTATTGGTACGGATCACAGCTTTCTATCGATGTTGCCCGAACTTTGGCTCCCCACAACTCGGCAACCAGCTTGCAAGTTTCCGCGGCTGTTCTTGCAGGAGCTGTCTGGGCAATCAACAATCCCGATCAAGGAGTCATAGAAGCAGAGGAGATTGACCATCAATGGATGTTGAAAATGATGAAGCCCTATCTTAGCCCAGTCAAAGGCTACTACACGGATTGGACTCCTCTTGCCGACCGCGAGTGGATCTTCCCTGACCCTCTAAACCAGTCAGATCCGTGGCTATTCAGTAACATCCGGGTTAGTTGAATTCGACAACCGACCTCGCCTTGATAAAATGCAATCTCACGCGTCACGGGCGCTAGTTGTTTTCGGATATTGCGTTGCCAATCGGGACGTCGTTGACAAGCGAATCAGATAGATACCCGCTCGAAGTACGGCGGTCGAAGCGATCACAATCACCGAAGCTTGAATGATCTGCGGAGATTCAAGATCCCAGATCAGTTGAATGCCGGACCTTAGCCAATACAAAGCGAGTAAAACTAAACTCCAGCCGGCAATTTCTCGGATCCAGAAAAACATCAGTCTACTCTCACTTCTTGGTTCTATCTCGTAGCATCAATCTGACGACTCGGGACAACTCACTGTACTGCCATCGTATTCGATCTGCTCTCAAGTATATCGCGGCTTGACTTGGGCTAATCTGTCGCCAGTTCCATTCCCTCAAAAGCACGACCGAACCAAATAAAATCGATATTGCCGACGCACCCGGCCACATCGCTTCATTTTTGGCTAAGCTCCAATTAACCCAGGCATCGCCTCCACCACCAAAGGGACTGTACGTTAACAAGAGGAATCCGGCAACAATCAATCCAGCTCCACCTATCAAGGCATAAACAACTCCAAAGAGCAATCGAATCGAATACTTTCGGACCACGACGACATGATCCGTCCACATGGCCTGTATATCGAACCACAATGCCGAGTGTATGGAGGTGTATTTGGCACGAAATATAAACAACAACACTCCAACATAACACAGCCAAAGACTTGGGATCAGTTCTATTCGTGGCGATTGCCAACCGTATTTGGCCAAAAGCACAATGACTTCCCCCAAGGCAATCCAATTTACATTGACCTTCAAACTTCCCCAGGCCAAAACAAAGCAAAATATTAGCAGCTCTGGGCTAAGCATCTGAACTACGCTCGAGAACCAATATGTCAAAACGCAACTGTAAAGAAAAAAAAGTATGATTGCAGCCGCTCGACTACTGCTTATCGCTCTGGAAATCGATTTTGAAGAGGCGTCCTTTCCCTTTGTCATTTGGTATTCCCACTCTTCGCAGCCAAACGACCAGAACGCGCCAATTCGACTTCTTGTAAAACAGATGCTATAGATGATTCATCCGATGTGACTGAAAAGGGAACTCCAATGCTATTAAATTGTAGTTTTACGCTATGGTAACGCTCCGATATCTGTAGTTTGGATGCCAAGCGACGCCATGAGTCAGGTGACGTTTCTCGAAAGTTGTTCATTGCTCGCAAATTGCATCTTTCGATTGGCTCAAAAGATGGAGATTGGGATACTACAACAACTCTATGATGCTTGCCGCGAGCAACCTTCAGGGCTTGTAGCAAGCCACTTACGTCTCGATCGCTACTTAGCAAATCTACAATGAGCACAAAAACCTCGTTGTCCTTGGCAGATTGAACTGCTTGTTGCACCGAACGGATCAATGAGTCAACTGCGTTTTGCGACAAATAATTGGGAACGTCTTCCTCTGGAATCATTGGGAATATCCATTCCCTACCATGTTCGCATAGATATTTCTGCATCCAATTCGCAAGGGAATCGTCGTTGACAATCATTCGGACTTGTTCCATGTCACTAAGTCCGTAGTGTTCTGCGAGAACGTTGCAGATTTGTATTCGTTGTCGTTTTTGGCTCGTCAAAGAAAGATCGAAGAAGCTCAAGTGCGATGGATTGAAATGTAGCGGAAGTAAATCGGGGTGGTATTCGCCGATGAGTGCATACACAGCGTTCTGCATGGCAACGGTCCAACGAAATCGATCCGGGAACTCGCCTGAACAAAACTGGGACAATCCTTTTGCAATCTTATAAAACCCACTCTCTCCAAACGACGCAGTCACGCGTGTTACACCGTTGCGATCAATAAAGTATCCTCCAACAGCATCTCCGTGACTTGTTACGATTTTAGCAAGACTAGTCGAAAGCAACGTCATTTGATCAACTACACGATAGCCAAAACTACCGATACGAGACCCAACTGTTCCCTCTACAAAGAGCTGTAATCTTACAGGTACTTCAGATTCATATTGCCTGATCATTAGCGTGTCACGCCTGGCCGATGCTTTCCAAGCGATCGATTTCGGAGGGTCTCCGTCGACATACTCGCGAAGCTCCAATAACTCGAACCCCATACCTGGCTTTCTTTGTCGATGGAGGCCATGTTGCGGGATCGAATTGGATGTCTTTAATTGTTGCCGAATCTCCGATTCATGGCGATACTTGGGCAAAATCCTCGCGACCTGTCGGCATTCAAAGAAATAGTCCGCACGAAACCAATTCATGGCATCTTTATGTTCGATTCTGATGCCAGGAAATATGGCTACCCCAGCTGCTCTTGGGCGAATGCGATACTGATGAGCTACGCTTTTGCATGAATCATCTATAATGATTGTATTCCTGTCGGCTATACCCGGCTTTTCTGCAGCGGGGGTAAACTGTGCCCAAAACCAGCTTTGCCAATTCTTCGCTTTGAGTTCATGATGATCGATTGCGTCATGTGGCAAGACTAGATTTTCAGGAGAATTTGGAGCATGTAATTGCAGCAAATCAGGAACGAAATCCCGAATCTGAAGCGACAGAGGGAACCGTTGATTCGAATGCACTCGCAACTCAACGTTGTAAAGACGATCGGCCCACAAATACACACTGGGCTGCGTTCGTTCCTGAATAATCCGTTCTACAGAGAGAGTTCTTCTTAGCCGACGATGCACCCAGCTAAAATGAGAGTAAACAATAATCATCCACAAGAGAATTGAAGTCGCTGGAACCGCTAGTAGAACATTTTCTCCGTACATTCCAACACAGAGCACTACGATGCAAATGAGTGCTAAAGCCTTAGCAAGGTTTGTCATCGTTTCGCTTGAGCCAAAATTGGAATCGATTTGATCAGGCTTGCCAGGACTCGGTCAATCGTCTCGCCATCCATTTCGGATTCTGGCTTCATGATCAATCGATGCCCTAACACAGGCCCCAATATATTCTGAACATCGTCATGCGTAACAAAATCGCGACCAGCTAAAAGCGCGTGCACGCGCGCACCCTTTAAAATGGATATCGCTGCACGGGGACTCGCACCTAGAATCAAATCAGCGTGGGATCTACTTTTACGAACTAAGTCTATGATGTAATTGTAGATCTCATCAGAACAATAAATGCTCTCTACTCCATTTTGAATTTCTAGAATGCCCTGTGCATCGCAAATTGGTTTCGCGGAAGCAATCGGTTTGCTATGCAATTTTAGCATTGAGATTTCTTCATCCCGACCAGGATAGCCAACATGAATCTTGAATAGAAATCGATCGAGCTGAGCTTCTGGCAACCGATAAACCCCCTCTTGTTCGATCGGGTTCTGAGTTGCTAACACTAGAAAAGGATTGGGCAGTGCGAGAGTATTGCCCTCTATCGTTACTTGACGCTCTTGCATGGCTTCGAGAAGCGACGACTGCGTTCTCGCGGGTGCTCTGTTCAATTCATCGGCCAATAGCAATTGACAGAAAATCGGCCCTTTGCGTAGCACAAAATTGGACGTTTGCCGATCCAGGACTTGCGTTCCAGTGACATCTGATGGGAGCAAATCTGGCGTGAATTGTATTCGCTCAAATTGTAATCCCAACGCTATGGAAAATGATCGACACAGCGTAGTTTTGGCTGTTCCGGGCACCCCTTCTAGAAGTACGTGACCGTTAGCCAAAAGAGCCATAAACATCTGATCAATCACTTTGGACTGACCTACAACTATGGAGCCTAGTTGCTGCTGGATTGCCTCGCGCAAACCCGCAACCTTGATCGCCAATTCCTTAGTGTTTGTTTGAATCAATTTGTTCCGTTTTCAGTGATGCGAGGATTGACCAAAATCGTTTGTTTCAGACTAGTGTAACATTTTGTCGATAGCGTTGGAGTAGTTCGCAGATTTGTTGTGATAGTTTAGATAACTCTTGATCTGGCATCGGCGTCTTACCACCAAAGACGGCAATCGCCAGCAATGATTCCAGTGCAGCGCGGTCCTGAGCTGGCAATTCATCTCGATCTACGTGTCTCAAGTCGTCCAACCACTGCCTCCAACCCGATACCGTTGACACCCCGGTCCATTGACGACTGAATTCGCGTGCCAAAACCTCCGAGGCGATGCGATTCTTCACATCGCCTGGGTAACCATTTCTAAGCATCGAATCCGCTGTCACGGTACCAACAGATCGTCGATACTTGATCCACCGATTGGATCTGCTCAATAACTTGCTAGCGATCCACAGCATTAGGATGATTGTTATTGCAGATATGACGAATAAAACATACTGCCTTTTATTTATGTTGCGGGGATTGTCTTTCAGCATGGAATTGACTTGATCGGGATCCGCCAGTTCCTTTAGTGCGGAGTTCGCAACTTCGAGAAGCGTTTGAAACTGTGGCTCGGGCGTCGTAGGCTCACCATCTTCAAATCTGGGTTCGCTTCGGCCCCCGTTTGCACCCCCAATCCCTTTTATCAATTCAACGGGTCGACCATCAACCGCCATAAATAAGTTGCTTCTTGGACCCGCCGCCAAAAACGTTGCCAACCTGTTGGTGAACTCACCATTATCCGCAAAGGAAAACATGCCGTTAGACAAAATGCTCGGATCCGCTAAAACGACAATTGCTCCGTTTGTCTCGGTTTCACCAATCCCTAGAATGGACCTCCCTGCGAACTCACTTGGGTAGCAATCATCGGGTAAAAATGCCAACTGCATCCAGTCACCTGTGATTCCAGTTCTTCGAATCGAACCCGACCGATTTGTCACTAACTCGCTGAGGTCTGCGACCAGTGGATGACCATTTCGAAATCTTGTAACTCTCAGGCAATCGCCGAATCCAGAGAACTTTGATTCTTCGGTACGAGCCATTGCAGGCCCAGGTTGGGTTTCGCCAAAATAAACGGTAGAGTGAAAGTTATCAGGAGCGATTAGTACTCGTCCTCCAGAGTCCACGAACTCTTTGAGCTTGATCCACGTTTCTACGGTCTCTCGTCGTACATCACCGATCAGGACAATTGTAGAATCGTCTGGCGATTTCAATGCTGGTGAAATTGATGAAAAGGGGACTAGGCCGTCTCGCTGCAAAAACGCTTGAAAAATGTCGTAACGATACACCCAATTCTCGTCGCTAGTATCGACGAGTTGCGCTGAGGACTGGCCGCAAAACACTATCGCACAAAATAAAGAAAGCATCCATGCAAACAGGCTATTGCGCCGAACTTGTTCAAGACCCGGCCCTATCATTTAGTATCTCTCGACTTGGCGCATTCCCGAATTGCCTCTCGTACTGTTGACAACTCATCTTCACTTAATTCTTGATCGGGAGGCGAGTAGCGAGCATGTTTGTAGACTTGCTCTGCGGCCTGCAGTTGCTTGACATAAATCATTTTGCGATCGGCAACATGTTTTACCACCCTTTGTGATGTCCACCAATCTTCAAAAGATCGTAATTGCCTAGCGACGAACGTATCGAATGCCAAAACCACCTGCTCACGGTTGACAATTTCCATGTCAATGAGCTGCGCTCTTTGCCGTTCTTCCCTGCGTTTTTGAGCAATGCTCTTCACAAATTCTGGTGTTCGATTCAATAGGATGAACCCACCAATCGACAGGAGCAGTAGAAGCAATCCCGCCAAATGCCAAAACGAGAATTTCGGAAGATCTTGCCAGGTAGGCGCACGCCAAGTTGAAAACACGTTATCGCTCTCAGCTTTTGATGTAGAAAAAGGTTTTGCTGTTTCTTGCTTTGTTGCGGGTGATCTGGTTGGTGAAGATTGATTCTGAGCCGACGCCTGTTTGTTACTTTCTTTTTGATTCCCAAAATCTTGATTGCGTTCATTCGCTGCTCTGGAAGCACGTTGTTCAAGCTCCGAAGCTTTTTTCTTCGATGCTATCTCCGAGCGTGAATTTCTTTCCCTCTCTGTCTGCAACCGACTCGCTTCTCTATTGACTTGATCGGAGTTACTCGCGTTATCGATTGTCGCTTCTCGACTCTTGTCGATTCCAACTGCTTCTTTCGCAAGCTTCTCAAACGTTTGCCCCAAACCGAGTTCATCGACTCGGCGCTTGAAGATTTCGAATGCCGTTTCTGGTTTCTGGTTAATGGAATTTGCACCGACTCTGGCGGAGTGTTCACCTAGTTGTGGACGTGGGTTTCGAGGTGATTGCGTATTGCGACTCGGTTGACGAAGGGCCCCATTTCGAAAGTCATTCGATCCTCGGCTTCCGTTCGATAATGGCTGTTCTAGGTTACGCTGATCAGCACCCCTTCCGGCAGATCTGAGTTTATTTGAGTCACTATACCGATTGGAATCGTTGATCCGATCTGATGGAGTGGTGTCGTTTCGATCTGGCTGAGATGCAGTTCCCTTTTTTGGAATTGTTGAGATACCCGCGGATTTGTCTTGACCATCGGTGTTCGTTGTCTCGGCCTGTGTTTCCTTTTCTGTTCGCAATGACGAATTGGCAGGATCGAATTTAATCCACGGCTGATTATTGGAATCATCAAATGAAAAGAAATCGCTGTCCTTCGTAGAATCTTCTGTACTGTTGTCGTCTAGTACTTCTTTAGCAAATTTTCGCAATGCGGGAGACTCACGTACTTGGTCTACCAACGCGGGGGGAAGATCCTTGAACGCGGAAGAAAGATCTCGCACCGTCTCATTATTGGATAACTGGGATGCTAACTTTTTGAGCCGTTCTCTTTGCTCAGGGCTTAAGCTAGCAATCCTCTCCTCTAGCGAACGTAGATCAACCTTGGAAAGATCTATTGGCAATGATTGCTGATTGCGTGACGGTTTTGTATCGGAAGGATTTGTTGTCTCTGTATCTTCGACGGCCTGAGGTGGATTCCGCAAAAGCTCACCGAGCCGGCCGAGTTCCCCTAGCTTTCTGCGATCTACAGGTATCCAACGTTGAGATGCCTTATCATCGGTGTTTCGATTATCCGCAGTTCCATTCTCGGACTGAGAGAGGAAACTCGTTGTCGATTGTCCTATGGCAGTTAAATCAGCCATCGCAATCCAAATAATCAAGATCGCTGTTGAAATGAACCAGCTGCAAGTCTTGCATGGACTTATCTGACTTTTTTCCAATCCATAAAAAACCATAATCCCAACCTGACGATGAACAGGCTCCTTAACTACTTTTGCTTGCAGCGAACGATTCCTTCGTTTTGACAGTTGCCTTTACTTGTGTCGCCCATATTGTACCGCCTTGACCAATCTCAGGCTCAACAAGGGCCAAGAAATCCCTGAATTCTTACTCGGGCCATACATGTTCGAATGGCCATAGATGTTCAAATGGCCATAGATGCTCAAATGGATAGCGTACTCGCTCTGCCCGGCAAGTCATTGTCCAAAATCACAAGTTGTCTCGAACTTCCCAGACCCATTGCTTGATCTTCTCGCGATTCTTGGCCCCTTTAAAATTGCGAAAGCCGTTTGATTCCGACCAGTCCTCGGTTGTTAGGACTATTCTCTTGGGGAGTACGATTAGATTCTTCCGAAGTAGTCCTGTAATCGCGTTCTCATATTCCGTGCTCGATAGTGATTCCCCAATATCGTCGCATAGGAGTGCGATATCGTATCCAGAAAGGTCATTTGTTACTAAGGCACAGTCTTTAACCCCTTTGATACTGCAAATCAAATGCTCAATCGCGAGAGGCTCGATTTTGTATCCGTTATCTAAAATGATCGTGTCATCACTTCGACCGAGTATTCGCACGTTTTGAGATTTGTCGAACTCAGCGACGTCCCCTGTATCGAGCCACCCATCCTTGATTCGATCGCTAGTCGACTTTGGGTCGTTCCAGTAACCCAACATAACCCCATCTCCGCGAACCCAAAGTCTGCGTTCACGGTCTATCTTCAATTCAACTCCTTTTATGGCAGGACCGACCCCGACCAAGCACCTGTCGGATCCTTTATTATTGATCCCTGAGCGATTGGAACAGACGACTGGACCTGCTTCTGTCAGCCCATACCCCTGAAGGATAGGCAAGCCTGCATTTTCGAAAGCCGCTCGGAGTTGGTCGTGAATAGGAGCTCCACCACTCGCGAACTGTCTCATGCGACCACCCGTTAATTTACGTAACGTTTCTGGGCTGCCTCCACATCTGCACCATTCCGTGTAGATTCGCTTAAAGACAAGGGGGACTCCATTAAAAAGTGTCGGTTTGGCGATTGCGAATTTGTCAATTAGTTCACTGGCATTGGAGGCAATTTCAAGCGACGAGGCACTAATCAACCAGGTTGCAAGCTCACATGTTTTCGCGTAGGCATGTGAAAACGGCAGCAGATTCAAACGGTGATCGGACTGAAATTGCGGCATTGCATCAAGCTTCGCCATTGCATTGCTGACTAGATTGCGATGTGTAAGCATCACACCTTTGGGCGTACTCGTGGTCCCAGAAGTGAAAAGAATGTTAGCTATGTCTCTGTCGTGGGATTTAGACACAATTCGACGCACGTCTGTCGAACTTAAGCGATCGGATTGATCGATGAAATCTCTGATTCGACTAGAGCTCAAGCTGCCGCCGGAAGGGGACGTAGATCCCAATTGCACGTCATTGTCCACAAGAGCCAAAACAGGCTTGATGTCCTGGATGATAGAGATAATTTGCTCTCGCGGTAGTCGAGGGTCCAGTGGAACGTGCACTGCATTGAGGCACGAACAAGCCAGTTCCATGAGAATCCATTCTAGAGAATTGGCTGCAGTGTTTACGACGCGAGACTGGGGTGTAACATGGCAATTTCTTAAAAGCTCTGCAACTTTTAGAACCTCTTCATGCAACTCGCCCCACGTCAAGGAGCGAAGAACATGATCATTGTTTCGTTTTATGAAGCAAACGGAATTCCTCGCTACGCTTTTGTTCCACTCGCAATAGTCGAACAAACGTTTTGGTTCGTTTGGTGATTCAAGATGTAACGCTTTACGGTCTTCCATGATAGTTGTTAAGCGAGCCGAACTGCCTGCCAAAGCAAAGTCAACTCTTGCCTAGCTGCGGGAGCGAATGTACCCTCGAAAAGGATAATCAGTAGCCGTAGACTGTCGATATCCAATCCGGAATCATTATGTTTACCACATATCGTTTTCAACCGCTCGTTATGGAAATGATAATCATAGGCAATCGAGGCCCGGATGACTCTCGTTGGAATGTTCTTCTCTAGTGGAAACCAATTTCTAGAATCCGATACACCCTTGAGCAATGCGACTTGAGTTCGTCCTCTCGGGAAATTCTTGCAAAAACGCGACAGTCGGTGGTGTGATCTGTTATGATAGTTGACTGCTTTCAAGCATCTTATGCCAATGCTGTGCGGAGTACAATCAAGCCATGTCGTCAGAAACGTTCTCTACAAATTCAAGCAGTAGAGCGCCCGGAGTCTCAGATCTTCGATTAGAAGAGCGACTTCTGAACGCATTACGTCCCTTTCAAGTCCGATCTCATGTCATTTCCATTGGACTAGCATTTGTCTGCAGCGTGATTGTGGCCATGGTCTGGGCGATCGCAGTAATGTGGGCGGACCTGATACTGGACTTGAACGGTACCGTAAGATTATGGCTATCCAGAATCACTCCACTTTTATTAATAGCCTGCCTAGTTTTGGTTTACTTGCGATTTACGAATCGCGGCCGATTTTGGGAGCTGAGCAGAAGTGTTGACGACCATTGCGGCACGCATGGTTTGGTGGAGGGTTCGCTGAACCTTTCAACCAAGAGTTTTTCGGACTCGAAGCTTTCCTCGGAACTCGCTTCAATGGCAATTGAGCGATCCGTTTCTACGATTCAAGGAGCCGCTTTAGCAAAGGTCGTTTCGCCGAAGTTATTGAATCGAGCGGCACTCGTATTTTTGGCGATGCTATTCGGTGCCATCGTCTTTTGTCTAGCTACGCCAAGGCTTGCTTGGACACAAGGTAACCGATTCTTGTTTCCGATGGCTGATATCCCTCTCTATTCTCTGCTAACAATCCAACTGGATCCCGAATCCATTGAGGTGGTTTTTGGAGAAGATTGTTCTCTAGCAGCCATTGCAGAGGGAGAAGCCACTGAGTCGATGCAACTCGTGGTCGTTCGCGAAGATAAATCGGAGGAGGCGATCCCGATGCTATCTGAGGGGGATGGGCGCTTTTCCGTATCGCTAAGTCGCTTGAGAGAACCAATGAAGTTCTACGCAAAGGCAAAATCGACTAAGAGTAAATCTGGCCAGCTCACTATCAAAACGACACCCGAGATCCGCACTGCTGTTAAAACAGTCCGCTACCCGACCTACACTAAAGTAGCCGATAAGCAATCGCCATTAGATCAAGACGGTATCAAAGCATTAATCCATAGCGAAGTTCTTATACAAGCGACCAGCAATCGGCCTTTGAAACGTGGAATTTTGGAACTTACCGATAAGTCAGGAACGAAACGAGAAGTGTCGCTTACGCCAGTAACGGATTCCGAGGAATCGCTGTCTGTTGAAGCAACCGTTTCATTGGACTCCCCCGGTGTTTTTGAATTGCGTCTGGAAGATATAGATGGAACGCTTTCGTACGATGTAATTGCTGGGCCTGTCGAAATTCTTCTTGATCAACCACCTTCGGCGCGAATTGTGCAACCTCGCCCTGAGTCTCTCGCGACTCCTGATGCAGCACTCCCTGTTGTAATACTCTCTGAAGATGACTTTGGCGTCTCGTCTTTAGAACTCTACCGATCTCTCAACGATTCACGACCCATTGCCGAAGCGATGCCAGTAAGTGGCGAATCAAGGGTACAAAACGAAATTGCGTTACCTCTTAGTCAGTACGCGCTTCAACCAGGTGACGTGATCAAACTCTTTGCACGAGTAGAAGACAATAAGCCCGATTCGCCTCAAAGTTTCGAAACGCCAATCACAACGATTAAAATCATTTCGCGAGAGGAATTTCAGAATCGAATTGTGCAGCAACAAGGGATGGATGAAATACTGAATCGGTACAGGCAAATCCAGCGACATCTGGAAAACGCGGCTAATGCGGCCCGAGAAGCTCAGGAAGCTCAAGATGCCTTAGCGAAAAATCCGTCTGATCCGGAATTGCAAAAGCAAGCCGCCGAAAAGCTCCAAGCGGCCGCTAATGCGGCAGCCCAAGCGGCCGAGCAGATCAACAAAATCGCGGATCAACCTTTGGATATGGAGCTCGATAAGAATTTAAGCGAGGCTATGAAGGAGATTGCAAAACAACTCGCTCAGAATGCAAACGATTTAGATTTTCTTGCTAACGAAGCGGCCAAACAAAATGGCGAGCTAGCGGAAGGACAGAAAGAGGATTTAGAACGAATCGCGTCTGAGATGAATGCGGCTAAAAAAGAAGTTAAAGAAAACGTAAACGATCCCTTGGAACGCATGAAGCAGACATTGCCATTGATGATGGCACAGCGAGCTTTCGAAGAATTAGTTCAACAGCAAAGCGATTTGGCCGTGCGCATGGAATCGCTTCGTGAGTCCTCCGATCCCAACGATCAGGCCGCTCAACGACGCATGAAAAACCTCGAATCGCAACAACAAGCCTTGCGGGAGAAACTCAACGATCTCATCAACACGATCGAGGAAGAGGCTGATAAGTTACCCGCAGATCCGGACTTGGAGAGCTTGCGATCTGCGGCAATGGAATTTGCTCAAGCCGTGAAGGGGAGTGAAGCACTTTCTGAAATGCAAAATTCGCAAAACGAGTTACTTGCAAATCGACCGCAACCAGCCGCTGAGTCCGCAGCTAAAGCTGCGGAAATCCTCAAGTCATTTATGCAAAGTAGTGAGGATATGGGTGACAAGGCTTGCAAGAATTGCCAACAAAAATTTTCCCCTGGCATGAAGAATCCACAATCTGTTAAAGATGCGATGAATCAGCTAATGCAAATGATGGGAATGAAGCCCGGTCAATCAGGTATGGGTAGTGGATTCGGAATGGGGGCCAGTGGAGTTGGTGGTTTCGGTGGCTCGGAAAGAAGCGCAGGAACCAGTAACAGGGGTATGTACGGATCACTGCCCATGAGTCGACCCAGCTCCGGCGGGCGAGGAGAAAACGGCGGCCCAACTGCTCCAAGCGACTATGTAACCACCCCGCTCGAAACGCAGTCTGAAAAAGGAACTGCCACCGCTAGACAAGGTTTCACCTCGGATGCATCCAACGCAATTCCTAGCCAATACAGACAGAGTGTCTTCCAGTACTTTCAGAAAATCGCTGACGAGCAGAAAGACTAACGGACTACACAATCATGATGAGCTTTGACATTTGAATTGCTGGCTTTAACATCGAATAGATTCTGATACATGCGAAGTACAACAAAAACCCGCGCGAGGATGATCCTTTGACGTCACAAGAGGAAGTTTGCGAAGCTCCGTTTCGTAATCGATTCGTGATTCATAATCCATCGGTGACTTATTTGGATGGAAATTCGTTAGGCCGTTTGCCACATGCAACTGTGGACCGCATGCAGCAAGTTGTTTCGCGAGAATGGGGTGAGGCACTGATCGGTAGCTGGAATCAGGCTTGGTTGCCAATCGCTAGACGTATCGGCGACAAGATTGGGAGCTTGATTGGAGCGGCTGCCGGGGAAGTGCTCGTATGCGACTCAACCTCGATTAACTTGTACAAAGCGGCATGGGCTTTATTGCAAAATCGCGGAAAACGGAAAAAGATCGTTACCGATGCGGCCAACTTTCCGACAGATCTTTATGTCCTCGATGGATTACGCCAACAGTTGGGTTGTGATTTACGACTTGAGCCGTTGACTCTGGATCAGTGTGACCATGCGAAAATTCATGAGGTACTAACTCATGCAGTGTCTGACGACACCGCATTGGTCTGCTTGTCTCATGTAAACTACAAGACTGGCTATGCATTTGATCTCCGAGTCGTGACAGAAATAGCTCATAGTAAAGGTGCACCCATTTTGTGGGATCTAAGCCATAGCGTAGGAGCTATCCCGGTGAATTTGGGTGAGGCTCGCGTCGATGCGGCAGTAGGATGTACCTACAAGTATCTAAATGGTGGTCCAGGTGCTCCTGCTTTTATCATGGTGAGGAGCGATCTCGCGAATCAGTTGCATAATCCCATTCCCGGTTGGTTTGGAGCAGCGCGTCCGTTTGAGTTTGGCCCTTTATACGAACCTCATTTCGGCATTGAGCGATTTGCTGTAGGAACGCCTCCGATCCTTTCGTTGGCTGCGGTCGAACCGGGTGTTGATTTGACCTGCGAAGCAGGGATTGTTGAACTACGCGAACGTAGCTGGCAGTTGATGCAACGATTTTTCAATCTCTACGACGAACGATTGAGGGCATTGGGCTTTGATCTCGTTACACCTCGCGACAAGCAATCTTCTGGGTCACACGTTTCGCTAAGTCATGTTGATGCATGGCAAATTACGCAAGACTTAGTCATTGCACACCGAGTTGTTCCTGACTTTCGAGGCCCCAATATCATACGGTTTGGTATCACTCCGCTTTATACATTGGCAAAGGAGGTCGATCATGCTGTTTCCGCGTTGGAATCATCCGTAACACAGGGCACATATCGTTCCTATCCTGAGCAAATTCAGGGTGTAACCTGAACCTTATCTTCGTTGATCCAGAATGAGTTGCGAAGCCAATTTCGCCCATTGATGATACATCTCCGCTGAGGGATGTAGCTCATCTTCAACCAGAAACTTGCTCGGGTTGTTCGCTGCATCTCGAGTTAGTTTTGTAATCTCGATGTAGTTTGCTTTAAGCTCTTCTGTTACTTCTCGATTGACCTGATTGAACTGATCGATTTGTTTCGCGACTAGCTCAGGATCGCGATTACGTTTGGTGGCGAACGGTGTAACACCCCAGTCGGGAATGCTCAGGACGATGACCCGTTTGGGATTGTTACCTGCCTTTTCGATTGCAAGCTTAAGCAGCTCATGAAACTGTACTCTGTACTCATCAATGTCACGTTCTCGGTATTGATTGTTGACGCCAATCAACAACGTAACCCAGTCATATTTTTCAGCGAGCTCCTGTTGTTTGATAGCGGCTTGTAATTCGTCTGTCGTCCAGCCAGTTTTGGCGATTATCTTGGGCGAGGCGAATGATTCCCCTCGATCATTTAGCTGTTTGACCATCTGCATTGGCCAGCGTTCTTCCTCTTTTACTCCTTCTCCAATCGTGTAGGAATCCCCTAGAGCGAGCACCGAATCATCCAGTATCATGCACTGTAAAATGGCCAATGCAAAAAGCTTAAGGATCATGATATCCCCTAAAAATCGTTAGAATCAACATAGACTACATCCAGCGCAGCTGCAGTTTATGGTACTCCACAATCGAAGTCCACTAGATTGGCCAACCTTTCGCCCGCATGTTGGTTTCCATTGAGTTTGGCCGACTTGGCCGCCTGACCCAGCATTGACGCGTCAGGAGTGCTGATCTCAAGTTCCATGAATAACCGATATTGACTGAAGAAACACGCCCCAACGCCAGGGGTAAGAAGATTTTAAGTGCCACAGTCAAATTGTCTGTGGAATCGAAGTTGCCAGGATCGGTACATAGGAAAGGGGTAGTTCTATCGGATCATCCATCCCATAGTGAGACACTGAAATTACATCAATGAATTTCCCAAAGAGAGTATGCTAATGAATATCATTCGATCCGTCGGATTTCTGACGCTGCTTACAGTTTGCGCCGAAACGACCAAGTGTGAAGATTACAATCCTTCGAGTACAGACAAGGTCAGCGATGTAAAGACAGTGGATCTTGCCGTTCTGGATTCTGACCGGAGCCGCGAGCTTCCGATTCGAGTGTATCTACCACCAAGTCAAAACACTGCATCGAATTCACCTCCCGCACCCGTGGTGCTATTCAGCCACGGGCTCGGCGGATCAAGGGCTGGCTCGGTTTTCTTAGGGAAGCATTGGGCAGCTCATGGATACGTCGCCGTATTTCTGCAACATCCGGGAAGCGATGAATCCGTATGGAAAGGACAACGTTTTGCCAATCGGATGACTGCGATGCGCGAAGCGGCTTCGGCCAAGAATTTGATGCTTAGATTACAGGATGTTCCCGCGATAATCGACCAATTGGAAGCATGGAACAAAGAGCCTAATCACGCTTTGGTTGGACGAATGGACTTGAGAAAGATCGGTATGTCGGGGCATTCTTTTGGAGGGCAAACAACACAAGGAGTTGGTGGTCAGTCGTTTCCACTGGTAGGTCAAAAAATGACGGATAAGCGTATTTCCGCTGCCATCGTGATGAGTCCCAGCACGCCGGAGCGAGGCAATATCGAACAAGTTTTCGGTAGCGTTTCCATTCCGTGGTTGTTAATGACTGGAACTCATGACACCGCTGCTATTGGGGGCCAAACGGTTGAATCGCGTCGTAGGGTGTTCCCTGCATTACCTCCTGGCGACAAATTTGAATTGGTACTCGACGGTGCCGAACATTCTGTATTCACAGATCGTGCATTACCAGGAGATAGCGAGAAGCGAAACGCGAACCACCATCGAGCTATACTGGCCTTGAGTACTGCATTTTGGGACGCGTATCTAAAGAATGATGCGGAAGCAAAAACTTGGTTGAACGGGGACGGTGCAAAGCGAGTGCTTGAATCAGAAGACGTTTGGAACAAAAAGTAATTCGACTTCTTCAAGGAATCTCGGAACGGCGTGAGTTTGTTGCTTTGGTTGTAGATTGGTCACTTTTGGCCGACCACAAGCAACATTGATGGGCAGGAGAGCCCACTCCATGTCAGTTGATCAAACGATTTTAACTTAATCCTCGAGACTCGCATACTAAAGGCGATCCATCCGAGCCTAAAGTCCCACCATTTCAAGCAGCTTCAGAGCGTTTGTGGTGGGGGTGACTCCGGGGCGCATCACGTAATCGAAACGCATAACTTGCTTGCCCTCAACGCTTTCAAAATACTCTCGAAAGTGAACGATTTGGGCACTACGTTTCATTTGATCGTTAGACGCCAGTTCCAGATCGTGTGTGCTGGACATTACAATGGCGTCCATATCGACCAGCTTTTTAAGCACAGAGTCAACCGCAATTTGGCGTTCACGTGAATTGGTCCCCTGTAATATCTCATCAAGAAGAATTAGCATCCGCTTGCCTGTTGGTCCAGACTCTCTCTGTGCTTGATCAACCACCAATCGCAATCGCTTTAGCTCGGCCATAAAAAAGGAAACGCCATCCTGAAGCGAGTCATGCACGCGAATACTGGTAGCAATATCAAACGACTCGCTGGTCCATTGTTGTGCACAAACAGGAGACCCTAATCTGGCCAATACCGAATTAACCCCGATCGACCGAAGCAAAGTTGATTTGCCAGCCATATTGCTGCCTGTGACGAGCAACAGCCGTTTGTCATCAGTGATACACAAATCGTTTGGCACACGTTGAGAGTCTTTCAACAGAGGATGTGCAGACTGCATGACATTGAGCAACATCCCACGCTCGCCAATCTTGGGATAGGTCCAGTTCGGATACTCATCAGCCAGAGTTGCGGAGCTTACCAACGCCTCAAATTCTCCGAGCGCATCAATCCAACCTTCTACACGGTCACCATGCAGTGCTTTCCATTGTTCGAGTCTTTTGAGCAATCGGACATCCCACAATAAGATCAATTGCAACAACACGTAAGGAATAAAGAACAAAGGACTGCGCTGCATACCAGCCAGTTTCATCAATCGTTGCAAATCCGTAATGGAACGAATCGAATCTTTACCAGTTGCGAAAAGCTGCTCGTGGAGACGATTGAGCTTTCTCGATTTGACACTCAACTCCTTCACCGTAGTTAACCAATCGATCAGCATTTGAAGCTCTCGATTGGCCGAACCCAATCGATGAAACAAATCGTGAATTGGGCCAATCGCAATCATGGAAAGTAGTAGATTAAAGCCCACTCCTCCCAGCAATAATCCCAAGCCAACCATTTGTCCAACTCGAGATTCCAATCCAATCGCGATCAGAAGTATTACAAGCCCCAGAGGTATCGTAATGGGACCAATCAAGGTTAAGTAATACTGCCACTGGCGTCCCGAATAGTGATTCGGTGATTTTGCCCAAAGCAGAATTGCTTCAGGGGACGTCGATTGATTTCGGGATGCGCATGCTATTTCGTAGAACTTCATTCGCCATTGGCGAAGCAAAGACAACTCGCGCACGGCTTCTTGACGTTCTTGTATTTCGCTCGAACTAACCCAGTTAGTCATCCATCGCGATATAATTCTAGCGCCCGTCTGGGACATGGCCAATGAGAACCATCGGAAGAGACTACGATTGCCAAACAGATCGAGATCTTTCGTCCAATCGCTGACATACGATGCACACTCTTGTTCAATTGGTAATTCTGTGAGCCCGTTCCAATTGCGTTCATATCTGGCGATTAGACGTTCGAAGCCATATTTCTGCGAATTGCCTTTGGCGATGACCCACTGCAAGTATTCGTACCAAGTAGCGAATCCGAGGAACGCAATGATCAAAACCAAACCTAATTGCCAAGCCCAGCTACCAACAGAAGAGTCAAAGACACCCAAGCCAATCAGCAAAATCCCAGGTAGTGCAGTACCTGCTCGCAACCTGATCAATTGCTTAGACTTTCCGAGGGATATCGCTGTCTCAGAGTCTATTTCCCTGGTTTTGTTTCGGTAGTCATTGACTGCCGAACTCGGTAACTTGGCTTCGCTCACGTCTTATTGCCTTGCTTAACGATTAAATCCACTTGGGCTATATCCTGGTACAGTTGCTTTTTAAGTGCTTCAAGCGATTCAAACTTCGTCACGGCGCGAATTCGATCGATTATTTCTAGTTCAAGGATTTGACCGTAGAGATCGCCGGAGAAATGAAGGACGTGCGCCTCTACTTTTCTCGCATTTTCGCCAAACGTTGGGTTGGGCCCTATATGCAACGCAACAGGTTTGCCGACAAGTTGATCATGGTCATGATCGGAACCCAGTGAGTCTCCATCTCGCAGCGATCCGGCTCTATTAACAACCCGTGCTGCATAGACTCCCACTGCGGGTACTTGGACTGGAATTTCTTCCAAGTTAGCTGTGGGAAATCCAATGGTTCGCCCTCGTTGTGCACCGTAGGAAACAACGCCTGAAATTCGATACGGACAGGTAAGTAGTTGATTTGCGAACCCCAAGTCCCCCGCATCGATGGTTTGTCGAATTCGCGTACTGGAAATCCATTCGCCATCGATCAATTCCGGTTCTACAACTTGAAACAATATGCCTTTACTCGAGCAAAGATTTTCCAGAAGTTCGACATCGCCACCACGATTCTTTCCGAATCGAAAGTTTGGACCCTCAATCAATCCGCGAGTTTTTAATCCTATTGATAGCAGTTGATCAAAAAAGGAATGAGCGTCTAGATTTAGCAACTCGGAGTTAGTTTGGAGAACAACGACGTGATCGGCACCAGCAGCCTTTAAGAGTTCAATCCGTCGCGGAATGGTAGTTAAAGAGGATCGGGAACTGGCAGGGTAAAGAAGCTTAACAGGAGATGGGTCAAAGGTGACTGCGATTGCTGGTGCGTTCAGCTGTTCAGCGAGCACCTTTAATCGTCGTAATAAACACGCATGCCCTCGATGGACACCATCGAAGTTTCCGATCGCGACAACGCCGCCGATCGCCGACGTTGGGATAGGGGGGAACCAAGACGCCGACATCGATCTACAACCTCTCGAACTGGTCCAATGTAAACTGGGCCATCGTCAACTGCTTACACCACTGTATGAAGTTCATACGTTCTCGAATTGCTCTTGCCATCCCTATGGTTAGCTTGTGCAATTTGGTAAAGTTGTTGCCCAACGGGGGTAGGATACTGGCCCGTGATACAGGCTTGGCAAAGATGGTTTGCTGGCAAGTCAATCGCACGAGCGATGGATTCAATTGGAAGATATCGAAGAGAATCACAACCGAGTTGTTCCGCCATTTTATCTTGACTGGCTTCGGTCAAGATTCCGTTTTCTAAGAATTTTGGCGCGAAGAGTTCATCGATTGTAGACATGTCGATCCCGTAAAAGCAAGGCGCAACGATAGGTGGGCATGCGACTCGAACGTGGATCTCTTTTGCTCCGCCTAGCTCTCGAATTCGATTCAAAAGTACCTTCATGGTAGTGGATCGAACGATGGAATCCTCGACGAGAATAACTCGTTTGCCGTGAAGAACCTCACGAAGTGGTGTGTATTTGCTAGATGCCTTTGCTTTGCGGGCTCTGCCACCCTCGATAAATGTTCTACCGCTATAACGATTTCGAATGAGTCCCTCTCGGCAGGGGATTCGCATCCGGTACGCCATCGCGTCCGCCGCAGCTTTACTGGTATCGGGCACAGGTACGACAATGGTGTCGTTGTCTAGTGGGAATTGGTTGCGAGCCAATTCCAATCTTGCCAATTCTTCGCCTAGTCGAGTTCGGGACAAATACACGCTACGGTCGTCTAAAGTGCTCGCTACGTTTGCGAAGTAGATCCACTCAAAGAAACAATGTGCAGGTGGTTTGACATCGTAATACTTTTCTATCTTAATCCCCTCAGGGCTGACCAAAATTGCATGACCTGGCGGAACTGACTTGATCGAGTCGCGATCGAAGCCCAGGTTCAAAAGTGCCACACTCTCGCTTGCTGCAGCGAACAATGCTCCGTCGATCGCGTAACACAAAGGCTTGATTCCGAGTGGATCGCGTGCGACCAACAACTCCCCTTTCGCGTTAAGCAACGCGATCGAATAAGCTCCATCAAAATTCTTCGATGCTGAAGCAAATACGTCGATCAAAGATCGGTTTGGAGAGATGGTTAGCTCTCGCCCGATTTCGTGCAGAATGATTTCGGTATCGGTGTCGCGAGCTAGATGATGTTCACCTTCCTTGAGGAGACGGTCTCTCAATTCGGTGTAATTGGCTAGCTGGCCGTTGAAGCAGAAGCTGAACCATTTGTTTTTGTGAATGTGCTGTCGTTCAAAGGGTTGGGCGTAACTCTTGTCGTCTTGACCGCAGGTTGCGTAGCGAACGTGTCCGATCGCGGCCCGACCGGAATAAGCCTCCATAATGGCTTCACTTTTTCCGCGATGAGAAAGGCGGAACACCTCTGACACCGTCCCGATATCCTTCATCGTATCCAGTATAAGTGGGCGATCAGGATTATAAGTTGTCATCCCAGCGGCGAGTTGGCCACGATTTTGGATATCCTGAAGCATACGAGGCAGCAGGTACGAAATGGCATTCCTCCCTCCATCAGGGGAAAGCCGACTCTCCTCGCCAGTAGGTAAGTGGTAGATGGCCGCAACACCGCATTCATGGTGCAGTTCGCTCATAGGAATTGTTGGCTCTACGAAAGTGTTCGGCTGGAATCAATGGAAAAACTACCAGGGATTTCGCCGCAGGATCCCCGGCCAAATGGTATCGGATAGGCGGTTGTTTGTCGAGATTTGATTTACTTCGCTGGGGAAAGGCAATCCGATAAAGACGTTCTATTGGCATTCAGAATCAACATTATCGTCAAGAACGGACTGAATTTGAAACGAACCAAACCGATTTTTACGGCCCCCTTTTTTGTGGACTTGCGCCATCAGGATTGGTCGAATCGTCGATGTGCAGCAAATTCCACCCGTCGAGTCGTTCCTTCACACCCGGAATAACGCGAACTGCATTTTTGTAGTAAATCTTCTCTAACACCTCGTCGGGTAAATCAATGCCGTATATCCTCCAGATACCTTGCGGTGGAATAGGTTTTTCTGAATAGGCAAAATACTCATCGCGAGTTTCTAGGAATCTCCAATAGGCTCGGTATCGAGCTTCAGGCCATGGCCCATCCGTTCCAAATAGGATTCGGTCACTGTGCTTTAAAAAAAAATCTCTAGATGTGAAGGGTTGACGCCCGAGTTCACTAATTCTTGACGCGAACTCTACGACTACATTAGGGTGCTTTAATAATAATTGCGATGTCTCCTGGAGGTCTTCAGCGTCGTTGCCAAAATGTGCCGCGATAAATGTCGTCTTAGGATGTTTTGCGAAAAGTCGATTTCGAGCGGCATGCAACTCATTCCTTCTCGGGAATTTGCCTTCCGGAAAGTGCCACTCCGGACGCCTCGACAACTCTTCGTAACGTTCGTTGTTGGCATCGATCGGTTCAAAGAAGGCACTCGGATCTGCCGTATGCATAATTACAGGCAAGCCTAGTTCTCCGCATGCGACCCAGATTGGATCAAAACGTTCATCATCGATTTCCGTGAAAGACCCGTCGGCATTACGATTCTCTAACCCGAACGATTTGAAAACCTTGAGGCCCGAAACACCACGTGTCTTAGCCTCCGCTAACTCGAATGCTATCTTCTTAGCAAAACCTGGTTGATTGCACACCCACGTCGTAGGGTCATCTTGCTTTCCCGTTCCTTTCCAATCGATGTTGGTGAATATCAAGAAACGATTCTTATGATTACGCCACAAGTAATCAATATGGTCATCAAGTTGTTGTCCTAGTGTTCCGTCGAGGCTTACACTTAACGCAATGTTGTTTCGGTTCATCATCGCTACAAACTGCTCCAGGGAGTCTGTATCATGTTTAAGCCGAATCCAGAAATGGGAATGGATATCTACAACCGGAAATTTGGCTTGATCAATATCGGTGCTGGCGACTTTGAGTTGTGGTTTCGGTTGAAAGTCCCCAATCGATATTGGCGGACGGGGGGCTGCTGTTTGAGAGAAGCAGCTTGTTGACCAACCAAAAGAAATCACCAATCCAAACAAAATCGATAAACTAAGAAACAATCTGCGAATTAATATCTCACCCTTAAGGATCCCGCCATTGAGGATGGATGAACTCGGGTTGTCTAATATGCCAGGAGGATAATGCATTTCTTCATTGCCCATGATGGAAGTGTGAGTGGATTTGCGTTGGATCGGTATTTGCCTTTCGGTATGACCGGAGTAAAACTGAACAGATGGAAGAAACACCCAGCAACACTAGTTTTAACATGGACTGCTTTTCGACAAACCCCCAAGTGCTTGGGAGTGTGCTGGAGCATCATAGACCCTATTTACGCATGCTGGCCAGGGCTAGGATTCACCAAGACCTACGAAGTAAACTCGACCCCTCCGACGTTGTTCAAGAAGTCTGCATGGAAGCGGTGCGTCAAATTCAGCTTTTTCGAGGTACATCCAAGGCGGAATTCGCCGGATGGCTTCGAGGAATCTTGGCCGACCGAATCGCGAAAAATGCTCGACGATTTCTTGGGACGCAACAGCGCGATATTCAGCTGGAAAAAAGTCTTCAGCAGCAATTGGACGAAACATCCGGAAATTTAGAGAGCTTTTTGGCCCAAAACAGTCGCTCGCCGAGTGCTGTTGCAGAATGGAACGAAACGACCTTGTCACTAGCTCAAGCAATCGAGTCCCTTCCGGACGACTATCAGCAGGTCGTGATTCTTCGAAATTTGCAGGGGAAATCGTTCCGAGAGGTTGCCGATGCTTTGAACCGTTCTGTTGATAGTGTCGAAAAACTCTGGATTAGGGCACTGGTCAAGCTCAAGCAAGCCATGAACGGCTAAAGTCTCAAAACCTGAATCAATCTTTTCGATTCCTGAAAATTGCCGGCGGTTTTTTTTTACACCCGGTACCTCCACTCTTAGCGGCAGTTCGAATCCTGGTCGCTTGGACCCAGGGCGAACTGCTACAAGACTATTCTTATCGTAGCGAGAATCGAACATGAAGATCACTCCCTTGGCCGTTGTGCGAATTGTAGCTTGGCTTTCTTGCGGATCGGATGCGTTTGGTCAAAGAGGAGGTCGCATGGGTGGCGGTGGTAGTGGCGGCGGGTGCCCACAGCAAGCCAGTTCGTCGACAACGGGAACCACTACAGCAACGAAAAAAGGGAACAGCAGTCAGCTTGTTTCCGAATAGTCCAACGTGAAATCGGCCTGCCGATCTTCCGAACATACAGCTTGAACAACACAATACGATTGAAAGTGACTAGACGTAATCCCATGAAAAAAACACATAGAATCCGAAAAATTACAAAAACGAAACTCCTTTGTGAAAAACTCGAAGAACGTCGGTTGCTCGCAATCGATGTGGCTGTCATTGATGGCGATCTCGTGATATCGGGAGAGGCGAACGGTGCCGTGACCGTACGAAGTCTCGAAGATGGATCGATCGAAGTGCAGGAGGGGGACAAAGTCGTTGCGAACTTTACGGATGTAACCGACGACATCCTTATCGATCTTGATAGTACGGGAACAATTGATGATACAGTTATAATCGACCTCGATGCCAAGAGTGTAGACCGATTAATGGTCGATTTAGGAAATGGTGACAACCAACTTCTCATTGAGTCTGGAAAACTTTCTGGCAGCCTTCTATACCGTGGCGGCGATGGTAACGACCTCGTTCTTTTGAGCGAGGATTCGATTATCGATCAAAATGTGTTTGCGTTCCTTGGGGACGGGGATGACCAAGTCACTCTAGATGGGACCGTTAACCGGAGCGTTATAGTTCGTGGAGGAGATGGAGATGATACTGTTGAATTCGGAGAAACATCTGAAGTTGGGCGAGTGGCCAATCTCGACTTGGGCATGGGAAACAACAATGCTGTAATAGCGGGACAGATTGAAAAGGGCCTAAAATACCGGGGAGGAGACGATAACGATTCAATCCAAATCAAAGAATCTGCATCGATTTACTCAAATGTCTCTTTAAACCTTGGAGATGGAGACAATCTAGTTTCTCACAAAGGGGATATTGACGGCAATCTAGTTGTTAAATCCATGAATTCCAAGGATACCGTGGTTGTCGATGAATCGGCGATTGTCAGCGGACGAACTATACAACGCTTGGGGAGAGATTCGCGAATGTCTTTTCGAATTGTAAGGCATTTTCATTTCTAGGATTTTCATACTATAGTTAGAGTGGAATTGGGTAACGCTGCGTTCTTCATCGTTGCCCGTTTCGTTCGAATTTTGGCTCGAGATCGACTGCCGACATACGAGTGTTTGATATCTTATGCGAATCGAAAACAATGCATGCGTGGATAAGTCGCTTGACGGCTTGGACAGCAATCAACAAAAAAGACTGGTTGAGATACTCGAGTCTCGATGGAAGAATCCATCACTATTCCCCGCCCAAGAGCGGCAACGATTAATAGAAGAGAATTCTGATCTAGGCAGTTATCTCATTGATGCTTTAGGCGGCTTAGAATGGTTATCACCGGCTGGTCTTACTTGGGAAGAAACGCATTTGGAGCGCAAGCAGATTGGCGGTTTCGAGATCGAAAAGGAACTCGGGCGAGGTGGAATGGGGATTGTTTATGCAGCTCGCCGGCTAGCCGACAATCAAGAAGTGGCAATAAAGGTGCTACCAAAGCATACAACGTCATCGAGTAAGCTAGAGCGATTTCAAAGAGAAGCCAAAGCGGCATCTGCAGTTCAGCATCCCAGCATCGTACCAGTCTTCGAGTCAGGTTTTGACCAAGACATCTACTTTTTTTCAATGAAGCGTATCGATGGAGATTCGCTTTCGAATTGGATCCTAAACCGCAATCAACAGAATTTCGCCAATCTTGATATTGATTCGTGTCGCGATTTAGCTCGTGAATTCTCATCGCTAGCTGACGGATTGTACCAAGTACATCGCTCTGGAATTCTGCATCGGGACATCAAGCCGTCCAACATATTGATCGATCAAACTGGCCACTTGTGGATTTTTGATTTTGGGCTGGCATACGTTTTCGACGGGGATGTGCTAACTCGAACGGGCGATTTATTGGGAACGTTTCGTTACATGAGTCCCGAGCAAGCAAAAGGGGGATCTGAGTTTCTGGATGTTCGTACTGATATCTACTCTTTGGGACTATCACTCTATGAAGCTCTTACCGGCCATCATCCGTTTGAGAGCTTGGAGGGTTCGGAACTATTGAATGCGATACGAACACAAGAACCAACCCCACCAAGCAAGCATTGGGCGAGCATTCCAAGAGATTTGGAAACGATTGTGATGCGTGCCATTCGGCCCGACAAAAACACCCGATACGCAACGGCTAAGGAACTCTCCCAGGATCTTTTTGCCTTTTCTCAAGGCGAATCCATCTCCGCGAAAAGAGTGACGATACTGGAACGATCGAGATGTTTGATCGCGAAGTACCCGGAACGTTTGCTATTAGGGGTTTGTGCCTTAGGAATTAGTACGTTGGGATTGGGGGTTCATAGTGCTTTGCTCCAAAAGCAGAAACAGGAGACACTGCAGCAATGGGAACGAGGTAACGTTAATTTTGAACAAGCCCGTAATGCCGTTGATACGCTTGGTTTTGAAGTCGCATCTAAACTTGCGACCATTCCCGGAACTGAAGAGTTGCAAAAGGATGTATTTCGAGAGACTCTTCAATACTACAACAATTTCTTGCAACGATCGAGTAACGATCCTTCACTGGATAAAGATGCTGCGATCACTCATTGGAAGATTGCTAGACTAATTCACGTATCTGGTAATCGAGAAGAATTTCGTTCGTCAATGGACGATGCCATCATGCGGCTTGAATCCACCTGGAATGTAACACACGATGTCGAAATCCTCTCTCTCTCTATTCAAGCAAGCGTGGAATTGGCCTGGGATTTAATCGAACAAGGAGAATGGGGGGAGTCGAATCTTCTTTTAGAAAAAGCAGAAAAACTACTCTCACAGTTTGCTTTATCTTCTGAAAGACGAATGGTCGCTGCGTTGGTTAACAATGCCCGAGCGACCTACAGCTTTCGTCGTGGCGATCAAACCCGCGCAATCGCATTGTCGAAAGAAACTCTTGAGTTACTTTCTGAAGAATACCCCGCAGAGGATTTGCAAGGCGACAACGCAGCCAGCAAAAAAGACAATAGGATCTTGCAAGCTACGGCAGACGCTCTCTCTAATTTGGCCGTCATTCTTACGAACCAAGACGAATATGATTTGGCTAGTCAAGCAATTTCAAGATCAATCAGCTTGCAAAAGAATCAACTCGGCTCAAAACACAGTCGAAATTTAGCAGTGTCATTGAATAATCTCGCATCATTGCAGTGGCGACAGGGGCAAATCCAGCTTTCGATCGAATCCTACAGAGAATGCGTTAGCATTCTGCAAGCATCGTTAGAACAGTACCCAGGTCTGATTGGTCCTCGAAAAGAATTGGCGATCGCGTTGAATAACTTAGGCCTAGCTCTTAGCAAAAGAGGGAACTACTTCGATGCATCTGATTCGTTTGAGAAATCCACATCGCTTATTACAACGATCGCGGATACCGACTCAAGTGATTTAGACGCGTTGAAACAGGCCGCTGGTATTTGGAATAACTTTGGAACCGCGAAAGCCAATGTTTCCGAGATGAATAGAGCGATGGAGGCGTTTGACAAAGCGATACACTATCAAACCCAAGCGACAAATCAGTCTCCGAACACTACGGAAGAAAAGCGAATCCTTTTGAAATACAGGGAGAATAAGAATTTTTGGAACTCGGCACGTACGTCTAGTTCCGCTGCGCAAAGTCTATCCCAATACGGAGCAAAATGATGAACTTAGGTAAATCTGTTCAGGATCGATTGCAATGCTCTAACTTGATTAAGAGCGGATTCATCGCCATGAAAAATTTGTTTCATGAAACGACTAAGCGTAACACATCGCGAGCAAACAAGGCACGTTACACAGCTGTTTTCGAGGCATTAGAGAATCGCGAAGTGTTTGCTAGTACGCCATTTCTTTTCTTAGAGATGGAAACAACTGCGGTATCGGAAAGACCTATTGAAATCCAGTCGCATCAAGAAGTGATTCCTGCGAAAACGGTTCATCGAACGGGAGCTGTGGAAGTCAGATTTTTCGGTTTCGAATTAACAATGGAACGGACAAAGCATTACCCAAATTCTCAAACAAACTCAATCGAAGCTAACAAACCAAGATTCGATTCTTCGGGGCTAGTGGGGGAAGGAGAATCGGCACCATTTCATCGCAATGTTGAACCTAACGGTAGTCTATCGAACCAGACGAAGCTCCGCTCTCCAACGTCAGAATCAGGTTTATCCCATTCCATGGCAAATAGCCTGCAACAACCGATTGAGCTGACAAATCGAATGGAATCCGCTAATTTAGGCTCTAATCTAGGTTTCGCTGCAGTCCAACGACTGGATACGTGGTTCGACTCAACGCTCGAAAGTACCAGTCGTGCAGACACGAATCAGCCGCCGCCTCAGTCGATCCTCCAAAAAATTGGTACGGAAATCGCTGCCAATGATTCTTATTTCAACGATCCAATCAAAATTCGAGCCAGCGTTCCCCTTCGGCTTAATCCATCATCC
Organism: Pirellula sp.; assembly: GCA_046344995.1. Classification (GTDB taxonomy): domain Bacteria; phylum Planctomycetota; class Planctomycetia; order Pirellulales; family Pirellulaceae; genus JBKCUI01. The sequence continues at coordinate 83,435 of JBKDKR010000004.1, read as the reverse complement.
ATAACAGACACCACTGATGCGAAAGTCTCAAGTGTGGATGCGGCTCTTGCCGGAGATTTCGATTTCTTTGAACGAGACACGTCTGATGCAAACCTAAGGGAAACCAGTAGTGCTCGAGAATCAACTGGACTCGCTAGACATGGCGCCTATTCTAATGCTAATGTCAAGCTTGCCGGGACAGCAAACACATTCTTCGCCCCTGAACAAGATTGGCGTGATCTACCAGCTGGGATGGTCTATTTGCGGTTAGAAACTCGGTCATCCGCAAATTCTTTCGATGGAAAAGCGAGCAGCTTGCGGGAAGCTCGGAATGGCTCGGGGTTGGGTCTGCTTCAATGGTTCTCAACTTATGATGATCGAAGCGAGCCTGCTGTTGATTGGGAGCACAGACCTGTGATTGCAGTAGTCGAGGAACTGAACGCGTCCCCATCAGGAAGTAACTCTGATTTGATGTTTACACTTCTGATTAGCGGCGTTTTAGGATCATCTCGAGGTTTTTTGATTGCACAGAAAGAAAAATCTGTTCAAGGCGTATCTCACGGGATAGACGCATTGAGATCAAGATGTAACGGCCGTTTGAAAAACGTCGGTGACGAAGTAATTCCCAGGCCTTTATAAAGATCTCCGCCAGATCGTCGCCGTGCTGCGAGCCAACTTTGAGTTGCTATACATCTTTGACGCTTAGCCAAAGAGCAGATAGCTTCTAGTAACTCTCGTGACTCAAGTTTCTTATCGATATCTCGCTAGCCAGTGTGCATACGGCGATGGAAGAGTTTTCCAAGCAGCGTCTTCTACCTGTAGGACTTTGGCAGCGTGATAGGCCCAATGAGGATTGGCCAAAAATGGCCGACCAATGGATGCGAAATCAATCTTTCCCTCGCGTATGAGACGATCCGCACCTTCGGGCCCATCGATGTACCAGCTTGTTGTGCCAGGCAATCCTGATTCGCGAAGAACTCGGGCAGCGATGTCGCCCAACAAATTCGGTCCCCAAGGAATCTTTGCCTCGGGCGTATTGAATCCGATGGAAACGTCAACAGAATCGAGTCCCTCCGCCTTCATATTCCTTAGCAATTCGATCGATTCGATCAACATGCGTTCATCGTCGCCGTGGAATTCCACAACACTAAAGCGTGCGGTAAGGGGCTTGTTTTCCGGCCAAACTTTTCGAACAGCCATCAATGTTTCGAGAAGATATCGTCCTCTATTCTCGGCGGAGCCTCCGTATTGATCCGTTCGATGGTTTGATAAGGGAGACCAAAAGTTTTGAGCTAGATAGCCGTGCGCGAAATGCAACTGTAACCACTCAAATCCAGTGTCTCTAGCTCGTGTCGCCGCGCGCACCGTATCGGCCTGAACGCGGGCGATGTCCGCTAAGCTCATTTCAAGCGGAACTCTGGGCAAGATTGCACCGAATGGCACCGGAGATGGTGCGAGCGTCTTCCAAGAATTCGGCTCTCCTTCTGGTATATGATCATCTCCTTCCCAAGGACGATTTGCCGATGCCTTTCGACCAGCGTGTGCAATTTGAATCCCTGGAACAGCACCCCAGCTCTTTATCGCTTGGACAATCGGCTTCAGTGCAGCAGCTTGTTCGTCATTCCATAATCCTGCATCTCCCCAGGAAATTCGTCCTTCCGGGGAGACCGCGGTCGCTTCTAAAATTACCAAGCCAGCGCCACCACGAGCGAGCGAGGTGTAATGCACTCGATGCCAATCGTTGGCTACGCCCTCTGTAGACATGTACTGACACATTGGCGAAACCACGATCCGGTTTCTCAGTGTAATGTCTTTGAGGGAATAAGAATCGAAAAGTCCTGGCATATGTTACCTACAGGCTCCACAAGTCGTGAAAAATGTCCCAATCAAACGACGTGACGAGAATCGTACGATCGCGTGGAGGGAAAGTTCTAAGCTTCGAACGGTAGGTAGCACAGGTGTGATTGTCAACAATCTGACCGGAATTGATTTTATCAAATCGATCTAGATCCTTGTCATTGGGACAGTATGGGTTGCCGAGTATCGTGCTTGTGTTAATTCAGAGAAACATTGGCCGAACCGTCAGGCACATCGCTTGGGCGTCTTTGCATCTCGCAGTAATCGGATTTGTTTGCGGCAGGGGCCACCAGAAATCCAAAAGTCGGGCCGTTAGATGTAATGCGCCTTTTCCAGAACTCCCTAACAGAAACTTGTCTCATAGTGCTACCCGCCCAATCCCGCCCAGATACCGTTCGTGTCATATGGAATTTCCCGAAAATTGCCAGAGTTATGTATTCGAGATGGAAAGATTCCAAGATCGCTCTAACTGATGCGAATTCAGTGCGAAATAAGCCACCGTGATGCACTAGGAAGGCCTGGGCGGGCGGTTACAATGGAAGAAGTTACATACCGATCAAAACCTCCAGGAGTTTCGTTTGCTCATGAAAGTAAACCGACAATTTTGGGCTTCCGCTTTTATTGCTTTAGTATTTGCAACGTTTTCTCTACCTGGAGTCGCCCAGGAGAAATCGCAATCAGGCACCACAAAATCGAAACCCGTTAAGCCGAAAAAAGGGGAGGATGCAAAGTTTCTACGCATTGATCGGGAAGGTGAGGAGCCTCGGGCACTACAGGTGGCCATCGCTAGATATGAGGTACAGGAAGGCCCGCACAAGGGAGCGACCATCGATCTTATTGGAGCGGTTCACGTTGGAACCAAACAGTATTACAGCGAATTGAACAACCGATTTCGGAAATACGATGCCGTACTGTATGAATTGGTCGCAGATCCCGAAGTTAACAATCCGTCCATGCGAGACGATTCAGGAATGAATCCGCTAAGTGGCCTGCAAGTAGGAATGAAGACCGCATTAGAATTGGCGTTTCAACTCGACGAAGTGGACTACACCCCCAAAAACTTTGTTCATGCCGATATGAGCCCGTCCGAGTTTGGCGAGGACATGAAGAAGCGAAACGATGGTTTCCTGGCAATGTTCGCTCGCATGATGGGTGCTGGTACTGTCCAGCAGGCAGGGAAAAAAGGGCAACAGCAGCAAGCGGACATGTTGGCTGCGATGATTGCAAAAGATCCGATCAAACTTCGTCGGGTTATGGCGAATCAATTCGAAGACATGGATGGACAGATGGCAGGACTCGCCGACAAAAGTGGCAAGAGTACGCTTTTGACGGAACGGAATCGAAAAGCTTTTGAGGTTTTGGACCGCGAACTCAAAGCAGGCAAGACCAATGTATCGGTTTTCTACGGTGCTGCTCACCTTTCTGATATGCATGAGCGTTTGCTGAGGGACTTCAACGCGAAACCGGTAAATACCGAGTGGATTGATGCATGGCCTCTCCGCTGAGGATAACCAGTTCCAAAAATCCAAGACTAGCGAACGCGGTTAAACTACGGGATTCCAAGCATAGAAAAGCCCAAGGGCTGTTCTTGATAGACGGCTTCAAATCGATTGAGCTTGCCGTTCAATCAGGAATCGTTCTCAGGGAATTCTTTCTAGATGAAGAACATCCCGATACTCCGGATTTATTGAAGTGTTTTTCGAAGCAGGCTGGAGACTCGTATGTCACGAGCAGGCTGCTCATGAGCAAGTTAACCTATGGTGATCAATCGCACGAATGCGTTGCTGTTGCCGAATCTTTCGATACTTCGATTGACTCCTTGGCGAATCGTCTTGAAATAAAAAATACAAAGCGGGGACGTCGAAGCGGTCTATTCTTGGTCATCGATCGAATCGAGAAGCCAGGGAACCTTGGTGCGATTTTACGAACTGCTGATGCAGCTGGCGTGGAAGGCGTACTTCTGAGCGATTCGATATGCGATGTTTTCAACCCCAACGCCATTCGTTCGAGCCTCGGCGCTATCTTTACTTTGCCCATCGCTTCTAGCTCGTTGGATAAAGTTGCCGGCTGGCTCCAAGCGCAGAACATCTCGATCTACACGGCCAGAGTAGAGGGTGCCCATGAGTATACCCGTACGGTCTTTGCCGATCGTGCAGCATTGGTGGTTGGAAATGAGGCCATGGGGCTGGGGGCGAGGTGGACGGATGAAAGCTACCAGGCGGTGCGAATTCCTATGCAGGGCATGATCGATTCGCTAAATGCCTCGGTAAGTACCGCAGTTGTTCTTTTTGAAATGGTTAGGCAAAGAACCGTCTACAACGCTTGATCGCTACGATCGGAACCAGGGCACGTTTGTGGTGGCCACCATCGATCTATAGCCAACCTAATCCCTGTTCAGATATGACTTTATGATTAGAATAGGCCCCAAGCTAGGTGAACGTTTTGCCATAATCAATAACGATTAATGCAGTGTCACGTTTATCGAGGAAAGCGGATCAATCGATAGTACAAAAACGGAAAAGTAAATCGCTTCCATGTTACGAACTCAGAATCTTAACGATACGCTACCAGGTCTAATCCGAGAACGAATTCATATTCTAGATGGTGCCATGGGCACTATGATTCAAAGATTAAAGCTTGATGAAGCTGCCGTGCGAGGAAAGCGATTCGCCGGACACAATAAAGACCTTAAGAACTTTCCGGATATCCTGTGCATCACACACCCCGACGCGATTACGGACATTCATCGTCAGTACTTTGAGGCAGGCGCAGACATCGTCGAAACGAACTCGTTCGGCGCGAGCCCGATAGGAATGATCGAATTCGACTTGCCCTTCGAATTAGTTCGAGAGATTAATTTTGCAGCCGTCGACTGTGCTCGAAAGGCAGCAGATAAGGTATCCCAACAAACCGGCCGCGCTCTCTATGTGGCGGGAAGCATCGGACCAACTACGATGCAGATGGCGATTAGTACCAAAGTTGAAGACCCATCCTGGAGGCCGACCACTTATCACGAAATGGTTGATAGCTACAAAGCACAGGTTGCAGCTTTGATAGAGGGCGGAGTCGATATTCTACTACCTGAAACAGCGATCGACACGCTAAACCTTAAGGCTTGTTTGTTCGCAATAAATCAGTATTTTCGAGAAACGGGACGCGATGTGCCTGTGATGGTTAGCGGGACCTTTGACAAGGGAGGTAGAACGTTTGTTAGTGGGCAAAGCGTGGAAGCTTTCTGGGCTGCTATCAGTCACTTTCCAGTTCTTTCTGTCGGCATGAACTGTGCGCTCGGCCCAGACATCATGCGTCCGCACCTTGAGGAATTGGCCAAAGTCAGTTCTGTTCCGATTTCCTGCCATCCGAATGCTGGTCTCCCCAATGAAATGGGGCAGTTTGATTTGCCCCCCTCCAAGATGGCCGACTATGTCGAAGACTTTGCCAAAGAAGGTTGGCTGAACATTGTTGGCGGTTGCTGCGGGACGACTCCCGAATACATCCACGCCATCTCGCAACGAATAAAGGGGATTCCTGCTCGCAAGGAATCGGAGCCTGTTGTCTGGACACGCTTGAGTGGCCAGTTGCCGGCAAACCTAAGGCCTGAAACACCCTTCACAATGATTGGTGAACGAACCAACGTTACGGGATCGCGAGCCTTTGCCAAATTGATCCGCAATGGCCAGTATGATGAGGCGGTCGAAGTCGCGCGACAGCAGGTCGAGAACGGGGCCGTGATTATTGATATCAACATGGACGATGCATTGCTCGATGGCGCAGAAGCCATGACTCGATACCTGCGTCTTATTGCAGGCGATTCGGTAGCTGCCAGCGTCCCTGTTATGATCGACTCTTCTAAATGGGAAGTGCTCGAAGCTGGATTGCAGAATGTGCAAGGTAAAGCCATCGTAAACAGCATCAGTTTGAAGGATGGGGAACCAGAGTTCCTTAGACGCGCGCGACTGATCCGGCAGTACGGTGCTGCAGCGGTCGTCATGGCGTTTGATGAAAATGGCCAAGCGACCGAGACCTCAGAAAAGGCACGAATTTGCAAGCGGGCCTATGATCTGCTCACCAGCGAGATTGATTTTCCTCCGCAGGATATCATCTTTGACCCAAACATCCTAACGGTCGCGACTGGCATCGATGAGCATGACAATTACGCAGTCAACTTTATTGAAGCGTGCCGCGTTATTAAACGAGAGTGCCCTGGGGCCCGAATCTCTGGTGGTGTTAGTAACATTTCCTTTTCTTTCCGCGGAAATGATGTGGTTCGGGAAGCGATGCACTCCGCGTTTTTGTATCATGCCATCCAAGCAGGCATGGATATGGGGATCGTCAACGCTGGGCAACTCGCCGTGTACGAAGAAATTCCTAAGGAACTTCTCGAACGGGTCGAGGATGTGTTGCTGAATCGTCGACCTGACTCGACGGAAAGGTTGCTTGCCTATGCAGAGACGGTTAAAGGAGATGGGCAAAAGAAAACCAGTTCTGAGAACTTGGAATGGAGAGAAAAGCCCGTTGAAGAGCGACTCAAATATGCTTTGATTCAGGGGATCGATAAGTTCATCGAGGCTGACACGGAAGAAGCCCGTGTGAAATACAGCAGATGTTTGCAAATCATCGAGGGACCACTCATGTCGGCAATGAGCGTCGTCGGAGATCTCTTTGGTGCCGGTAAAATGTTCTTACCACAAGTCGTTAAGAGCGCTCGTGTCATGAAAAAATCGGTTGGATACCTCCAGCCATTCATGGAAAAGGAAAAAACGGACGCCGGACTCGAAGGACAGGCGTTTCGCGGAAAAGTCCTCATGGCAACAGTCAAAGGGGACGTTCATGACATTGGCAAAAATATCGTGGGCGTTGTTCTTGGTTGCAACAACTATCAAGTTATAGACTTGGGGGTTATGTGCTCCTGCGAGAAGATATTGGAAGAGGCCGTTAAACATGGGGTAGATGTTATCGGGCTATCGGGACTTATTACTCCGAGTCTAGATGAAATGACTCACGTCGCAAAAGAAATGAAGCGTGCGGGAATGAAAACTCCGCTGTTGATTGGTGGAGCAACTACGTCCGCCAAACATACTGCGGTAAAGATCGCCCCGTACTACGACAACCCCGTTGTACACGTCCTGGATGCATCGCGAAGTGTGGGAGTCGTAGAATCACTCTGCAGCCAAGAGAGTCGCGGCAAATACGTAACGGAAAACCTTAGACTGCAGGAAGAGCTACGCGCCAGTTACGAGGCACGCAACGTAAAGCTTGTGACCTACGCAGAAGCGAAATCCAAGAAGTTCGAATCTGACTGGTCAACCGTTCGGATTGATAAACCTAGATTCACTGGACTCAAGGTCCTAAAAGACTATTCGATCGAGGCCATTGCCAAGTATATCGACTGGTCACCATTCTTTATGGCTTGGGAGTTAAAGGGAAAGTATCCGAAAATCTTCCAGGACGAATTTGTTGGTGTCGAAGCAAAGAAATTGTTTGACGATGCGAACAAGCTGCTTTTCGACATGATTGCTCAAAAGAGTCTGCACGCTCACGCCGTCTACGGTTTCTGGCCCGCTGCATCGGAAGGAGACGATGTTGTTCTCTACACAGACGAGACGCGTAGCCATGAACTGACTAGATTCCACTTCCTCAGACAACAATGGGAACGTAAAGGCCAAAAGGATTTCCGATCGCTTGCCGATTACATTGCTCCAACCAATAGCGGTCGTCAGGACTATTTGGGTGCCTTTGTTGTAACCGCTGGTCATGGTGCCGATGAACTGGCTAAAGCCTACGAAAACCAACATGATGATTACAACTCTATTATGGTCAAAGCGATTGCAGACAGACTAGCGGAAGCATTCGCTGAGCTATTGCATCAGCAAGCACGAGTGGAATGGGGATTCGGATTGGAAGAGAATCTCTCCAATGAGCAACTCATTGAAGAAGAATACCGTGGAATCCGCCCAGCTCCAGGATATCCTGCATGCCCCGATCACACGGAAAAGCGTATCTTGTTCGAATTACTGCAAGCGCCTCAGAATGTTGGCGTGGACCTCACCGATTCTTTTGCAATGTGGCCTGCGGCAAGCGTCAGTGGATTTTACTTTGGCCACCCAGACGCCAGATACTTTGCAGTCGATCGTTTAACGCAAGACCAAGTGCAGGATTATGCGAGACGTAAAGGAATGTCAATTCGAGAGATCGAGCGATGGCTTGCACCAAATCTCGGCTACGAAACGGCTTAGCTCGAGGCTTAGGTTTTCCAGTAAGCGACTGGGTTGATAGCACGCAGTGCAGTGCTCATGCCGCTAGGTGCGGCCTGAGTTGGAGATTGGCGGTAGCGGACCAGTTCGGTCGCTTCTAGCGTGTCAGCACAATTGAGACAATTGTGCTGCTTTGCACACTAAACAATTGTGCTGCTTTGTTCGCTAAACAATTGAGACAATTGTTCTACTTTGTTCACTAAACAATTGGGACAATTGTTCTACTTTGTTCACTAAACAATTGGGACAATTGTTCTACTTTATTCTCGGTCGCTGCCGGAGGAGGTTAGCAAGACGAACTGAAGGACGTAGTACGCTAGCGTTGCAACTGATTGCAACGTTGCTGCAACGTAGGTCATTGCTGCGGCACTCAGAACCTTGCTGACGTAAGGCAGTTCGTTCGGGGTCACGATACCCAACCCGACAAGTTCATTCTTGGCACGAGAACTTGCGTTGAACTCAACCGGCAAATTCACTAGCTGGAAGAACACGATCGCGCCGAAGCAAACGATAGCGGCAGCCATCGCATAAATGCCTAGCTGGGAAAGCCCGGCAAACATTAGACCAAATGCCGCCAACAACAAGATCGAGGACATTCCGCTGCCAAAGCTCGCGGCTGGTACAGCAAGATTTCGAATCACCAATGGTGCATATTGCCTCGCATCCTGAAGAGCATGGCCGACTTCGTGGGCAGCGATTCCCACGGCTGACATTGTGTACCCTTGGAACACTTCCGGACTGAGCCGCACGACCTTAGTTGACGGATCGTAATGGTCCGACAAATGACCGGGCGTTTGTTCAATGGGAACATTGTAAAGACCGTTCGAATCCAAAATGCGACGTGCAGCTTCTGCCCCAGACATGCGGGCAGGAACCTGATTCATACGACGATACGACGAATGAACCATCCATTGTGCAAGCAATGCTAGCAGCATCGGAGGAACCAGAAACAGCAGGTAAGTAAGCATAGATTTCCCTTTCTAGGAACCAAGCGTGTGTTTCGAATCTGACAGTCAAAACGTATTCTAACGGATTCGGAGCCGCAACTAACGTGCCAATCGCAGTGCCATTTGGAGGAGATTACCCCGCACAGTGGCCTTGTCACCAACACTTGTATCGGTCAAGCTTTCTAGGGCAAGAGTCTTGCGAAGCCAACTGCCAAATGGCTATTTTCTTCAAAAAACAGGGCGCTCGATTTTTTTGTACCAACTCCTACGTCTCTGATACGTAAATCCGACACTAAAGGTAATGTCTCGTGAAAAGAAAATTTAACTATCCTACCCATCTCGCCCTTAAAAAAGTTCTGCTAGCGGCAGTACCATTGTTCGGATTCGTGGGCTGCGACTCCACTGAAACGAAAGAGATATCAGCTGAAACGAGTGGATATAAGCCCGCTGATGCCGCTAAGAAGGACGAGTTGTCCAATTTGGCAGTCAAAGAAAGTGCGCCGAAGAACTCTCAAGAACAGGTAGCCAAAGTACCTGATGCAGGCACGACCAAAGATAGTGGGGCCAAGCCGAGCTTGCCGATCGCTCCAACACCTCCCGAAATTCAGCTAGGCAAAACGGATGCCGATGCCGCAAAAAAGGATTTCATGACGCTGGAGTTACCGAAGACTGATGATCCAGTCAAGTTGATTGAATACATCCGTGAAAATGCCAAGGCAGTGCAATCTGTCATGCAAGAAGCGTCCCAACAAAACTTGACACGCGAAGCAGCCCTCAAGCGAGCCATGTCACTTGGCCGCGACATGGTAACCGCGTCAAAGCTCCTTGCAGAAAAAGCGACCACGGAAGAGCAAAAGATTACAGCCGCTTTGTCCAAACTCCAAGCTTTGGCTCAAATGATGGGCATGGGTGATGTGGCTTCGGCGGATGATCTTCGTGTCGCTGCTATGGAAGAAGCCGCGGGCGACCTACCAGAGGTTGCGGAGCAAGCAACTGGCATTCTCTTAGCACTTTCGCTAAACGATTTTGATAAGGATGCGATGTCGAGAGATGACTTGGTTTCGCAAGTGGAGAAGGCAATAAAGCTCAAAGACATCGGGCAACCAACTCTTGAGGCTGTCTCTGCAGCAATTCAACTGATCGAGAAAAAGACCAACGAGAAGGAGTTCGCCCTCGCACAAAAGCTTGCCCTGGCTTTCCGCGATAATCCAGAACCGAGACTCGCTCTAACAGCATGGAATCTCGCCGCACAACGTTCGGCAGGTATGAGCAAACTGCAAGAGCTATTTCAAGGGAAAGAAATTGATGACACCAAGCCAATGGAAGACGCAATCGATGCATTGGTAACGGAGTTGGATTCCCCGTGGACAGCAGCATTTCTTGCAGACATTACGACTCAGTTTGAATACACAGGCAAGACGGAGCTAGCTGCCAAGTTGGTAAAGAAGGCAGAGGAGTTAGCCGTCGGTCTCAAATCAGAAGTCGCCAAATCAGAAATTGCGGAAAGCTGCGCCAAGTTCTGGAAACGGGCAAGTGTTCTGGGATCCGAGATTCCGTGGGATGGCTTGAGCGATCTCGAAGGCAAGCCCTTTCAGTTCGAAGAGTATAAAGGAAAGATTGTAATCTTGGATATCTGGGCGACGTGGTGCGGACCATGCATCAAGGAGTTGCCAAATATCAAGGAGGTGTATGCCAAACACCAAGCGGCTGGGGTTGAAGTCATCGGTGTCAACATCGACGAAAACCCAGAGGATCTCAAGGAATTTCTAGCCAAAGAACAGCTGCCTTGGAAAATGGTCGTTTCTAACGATCCAGCGAAGAAAGGGTTTGAAACACAGCTTGTTCAGGGCCTTGGAATAACTGGCATCCCGTTTATCGCCGTGATCGGACGAGACGGCAAAGTTGCAGCGCTGCATACTCGTGGCGTGGCGTTAACGAAAAAGATCGAAGAGCTTTTGGCAACTCCCGCAAGCAACTAGTTTCTTCAAAAGCCTGGAGCTTCAAAATGCAAACAGCTGTTGTAGTTCTTGTAGGCCGTAACAAGTTTCGTAAGAGACGCAGTTACGGCACAGCACGCCGGGATTAATCAACTTGTCGGTTTCGGCCTAAGTCGCGATCGTTGATTTCTTGCAGCCTTATTCACCCTCCCAAAATCTTTTGGGAGGGTCGAGTGGAGTTTACGATCACGAGTGGAGGGCTCTTGTAGTGGACGACGCTAGGAGGCCATTTGCACTGAGAAGAGAGTCCAGCGTGTGCAAAAATATGCTATCGTCGATCTGACATTTCATGGACCATGTCCACTAAAGCGATCACGTTGTCGACTGGTGTACCAGGTAGAATACCATGCCCGAGATTGAAGATGTGTCCAGGCTTTCCTGCAGCTTGGGAAAGAACATAGTGTGCTGCATCTTTGATCGCGTCGAGACCCGCGAAGAGGATCGTTGGATCCATGTTGCCTTGAACGGCGCGATCGTTTCCTGCCATATCCCAGCCCACATCCAATGGGACTCGCCAATCCAAGCCCACGACCGTTCGACTGTCCCCACGAAGTAGGGATGTGAGCATCGGATTGCCAGTCGCAAAATTAATGACTGGAACGCTCGGTGAAATCGATTCCAGAAGTCGAATCATGTGCGGAAGCACGTGGATTCGATAGTCATTCGGTGACAAACATCCGGCCCACGAATCGAAGAGCTGTACGCACTGAGCACCAGATGCAATCTGAGAGTTGAGGTAGAGGCTGATCGACTCGACTAGTTTCTCCATCAGTACATTCCACGCGGCTGGATCACCGAGCATCAATGTCTTGGTGTGAACGTAATTTCTCGATCCACCACCCTCGATCATGTAACTAGCCAACGTAAATGGTGAGCCGGCAAAGCCAATCACGGGAATCGATGGTGGTAGTGCGGCGCGGGTCATGCGAACTGTATCTGCGACGAACTGTAGTGGACTCATTTCTGTCAGCGCGGTGACGCGATCAATGTCACGACTGGTTCGAATAGGATTGTGAATGACAGGCCCATCTCCAGCGGCAAACTCTAGGTTGAAGCCCATCGGCTCGAGGATTGGGAGCAAATCGGAAAATATAATGGCAGCATCAACCCCAAGCTTTTCGACTGCAGTTACCATAACCTCTGCACATAAGGCTGGATTTTTGCACAACTCAAGAAAAGAATGCTTCTCTCTAACCGCTCGGTATTCAGCCATGTACCGTCCGGCTTGTCTCATCAACCAAATCGGAGTGACATCGGTTGGCAAGCGGTAGCAGGCACGCAGGAAGGGGCTATCCTTAAAACTGTTTTGATCATTCATGCTCGGAACGGCCCCTTGATTGCTAGTAATACCCGAAAATCGCTTTGCCTTGAGAATCCTAGCCGCTTTTTCGGCGGCTGCTTGTACCAAATGCCCCATCTTGGAGTGTTCTGGTTCTATATCGACAGGCAAATCCAAATGCTGCAACATCTCTGACGTTGTTGGACCTATCGACGCAACCACCGTTCTTCGCAGTGCAGTTCTCAGCTCGTCAACACAACCCATTTCTTCCGCAAGCTTAAGCATGTTGACCGCTTGATTGGCGCTGGTAAACATCAAGCAATCACGCTCACCGGCACAGATTGCTTGGATGTTCTCCTTTAATGGGTTTATGTCCTCAGGCAACTCCCATTGATAAACTTTTACATTGACCACGCTGGCTCCGCGAGCTTCGAGTCCGGCGATTAGGGATCTATTCGTAACTCCATACTCCTGCAACCCAACAGCCTGATTGGCTATGGGCACGTGTTGGTCAATAACTTGCAAAAGTTCCCGCCATGTATTGGGCTCTGGAGCGCGATGCGTTGGCTGTATGCCAACTTCCCGCATGGCAACGACCGGTTTTGGCCCCCGGGCAATAGTGATTATGTCGGACAGCGAATCGAGAAAACGCTGCTTGTCAACGTGGGGTTCAATAGCAGCCAACAAATGCCTGAACCCAACGCCCGTCAAAAAGATCACAACCCCGATTTCGCCAGTCATGACTCGGTATGCAAAATCGATTGCCGACTGATTCTTTTCGATTCGAACTTCCCTCATGGAGGGACTTACAAACGGCGTTCCTCCGAATCTCGCGATAAGTCTGGAAAGATCGTCACCACGCCTGCTCTCAAGGGCAGCAACCCTCAATCCATCAAAAGAAGGAGTCCGAATGGAGCTTGATGAGGCTTCATCGTTTGGCTCGGGCGTGTTGGATTGCAGACTGTTGTTAGATGACATAGTTGATTGATAAACCAAACAAAAAGAGAGCCTGTTTTATTGCGACACGAGGGTGGGGAGCAGTGGGAATCGAAACGCGTTTCTTAAAAGCAATCGATTTAGATTCAATCTAAATCAGCCTCAATGACATCGTTCGGACTTTGCGGGACAAAACAAAACCCCTGTCACGAGCATTCTACGAGAGACAGCCCGAGTTTAACAAACCTTGGATTAGCCAAGAGGATTTGTGGCAAATATCCATTCGCGGATCGGTTCCCCCTTTACGATTTGGCGATCAATAAACTCAGGGATCTTGTCGGCGGTCATTCCAAAATACCAATGCCCCTCTGGGTAGACCACTAAAATGGGCCCACCTTTACAAACTCGAAGGCAGCCAACCTTGGTGCGGAAGCATGCAGCGGGTGAATCTGACAAACTAAGATTCTGCTCTTTGAGCAAATTCTTGAGGGCCTTCCAAGCTTTTTCGCCGGCTTCTTGACTGCAACAAGAATCACCAATGCAGAGGAACACGTGCCTCTTGCACGATTGTATCTGAAGCTTTTCGGCGATTTGCGTTAGTTCGTTTTGCACCAAGTTCTCTTGGCGTATTGGACCGTTCTCAACCATTATTTGCCATCTTGCGTCCCGGCACCAGTAGCCGGGGGTTCGGTCTTGGCGGGCTCAATAGCAGGTGGCTCAGTCTTGGGTGGTTCTACAGCTGGTTGTTCTACAGCTGGGGGAGTATCCTTGGCTGGTTCCGTCACCGTAGGACTAGGTGCAGGCGTCGCCGGTGCAGGAGTAGTTTCGGACGTCCCTTCACTCTTGGGCGGTTCGGTAGCTGGCGTATCGGAAGTAGGTGAAGCTCCTGGATTTGTAGGGCTAAATGGTGGAATGTCAAATGTAGCAGCCCCTGGGATAGCGGGTTTTTGATCGGGAAATGCTGGTGGCAAGGCGATGCCTGTCGGTTTGTTTTCATTGAACCACTTGAAAAAGACTTCTCCTTCGGTGGATTCAAGCCAATCTGCTCTTTTTGCCGCTTCGGCCACTAGAGTTGGCTCAGCGTTTTCGATGCGAGCTAGCTTTTTGTAGGCTGTAGCAGCTTGTTCACGTTTTCCAAGCCCCTCTTCTGCTTGAGCTAATCCCCAAGCCGCGCGTGTGGCTAACAGACCGCTATCAATTTTGCCGACAACCTTTTCGTATTCTGCGATCGCGTTTTCATAATGTTTGTTGGATATTTCGCGATTAGTGAAGATCGATTCAGTACCCTTGGCCAAATGGGAGTCACCTGCTAGTTGACGTGCCCATAGTTCAGCTTGGGTTCCATTAAAATCCTCAGCAATGCTCTCCAGATCAGAGGGAGTCGTGTCAGAAAAATAGAGAGCTGTCCACGCTTTCGAAAGCTTGGTGTTTTGCATCGAGTAATACAATCCCCATGCCAACAGCCCAATCACGACTACCGCAAGCACCGAAACGATTTGTGGCAGTAGTTGCTTGACCTTGAGGAGAAAAACCTCAATTCTATCGGCGATGAGGTCGGTTTCCTGATTTTGCTGACGTTCACTCTTCATAAGTTCGCAGTCGTTTCGTGGGGCGTTTAGTTTGAGATCACGGTTGTACAAGCAGGTAAATATAAGAGTTAACCAGCATTTCCTCAAGGCGGACTTGGCTATTCTCCTGGCCTGGTTTGTGGCATTCTCAGTGGTTTAACCAAGTCGGGGGACTGCCGACCCTATTTTTTCCGCTGCGTGGTCGTAAGCGTAGATGAATACTCTGGATTTGGCTCAATCCTCTTGCGAGTAATCTTCGTCGTCCTCGTCTTCATCTTCATCATCTTCCATGTCATCTGCAGACATTCGAACTCCCTGAAAAACGACCCCCATTCTGTCGTGAAGTGGTTCTTCACCCATTTCAACCTCAAGAACTTCAGGCTCCAGAGAATAGCAATTTGCTTGAACTTCGAGAACCATTTCCTCCGCTTGATCGTCATCCTCTGCCAAAACGCCCCAGTGAGCGATATAGCCAGTCCAGTCCTGTTGATCTGGTAGTCGATCGAGACAATTCTCCCAGTCTTCGTCCAACGGTTGCAGAATGGTGACGTGATACAGATTCAGATCTTTTGGTTTCTGCGATGCGCGTTTCTCAACGAAGTACTCTTCAGGTGCAAACCCGGTTCGGAGCAATCGTTGCTCCATCTTGCTGGTTAAGAGTTGGTTTCCAATTTGCTTGGCCGCACGCCACAATCGCTCGAGGGCTGATGATATTCCCTCCGAGGTCAAGTCATCGATTTCTGAAAGCGGCATTTTAAAGGACTTCTCGATAGCTGAAGCCGTGGCCGCACTGTTTCCAAGCTGCCCATTAGCCGCCGCGATGATCGACTCGATGTGAATTCCCTCTCCTTTGAATTCAGTGATTTCCTTTTGAATACATTCCAACGATTCCTTGGGCTTCTTAGTTTCCAGTAATCCAATGGCGAGGTAGTAATATATCCATTGGATAGGAGGGTAACGTTCCAGAAATGTGCTAAGGTAACTTACCAACAGTTCATACATTCCCAGGTTGTGAGCCCTCATTGCGGCTTCAAAATAAAGCTCGGGAGAATCCCCGCCCTCACGGATGCTTAGGTCTAGTACATAATGGGAATCCGAGTTGCGATCGGTAAGCGAATAAATTTTTGCCAGGGAAAGTGCCGCGTCTGCCCGAGAGCGGTCTAGTTTAAACGCTCGTGCATAGCAGCGTTCGGCTTCTCCCAGTTTATCGATGTATTCAAAGACTTCGGCTGCACGGAAGTTGTTGTTGACCCCTGATGAATCTAGCTGCAATGATTTTCGAACCAATTGATCGAGTCGTTCATTCTCAATCAACGTAGGTGGCAGCTCCCCGTTGAAGTTTTCAAAATCGATCTTCGTGATTTGATTAAATCTTTCAGCGGCACTTATCCCCATTCCGAGCCGTGCAAGAATGGAGATTAGATATCCAGTCTCCTGAAATCCTTGGACCATTTTGTTAGCCCATTCCCAGATTTTTTTGAAGTCCGCGCCTGGTGTAACCAGATACGTCATGTAGTGGAGAGCTCTTCCAATATCTTCGGGGTTGCTCCAATCTCTGTTCTGACTCAACATTAACTCGTCTCGGAAGATGTCTATGTCCGCATCTTCACCTTCTTCGTCTAATGCTTTGTGGAGCCTCTCCCCCAGATCATTGAGCCACCCGTAGAGCGGCGTATCTGTTGACAACTCGTAGTAGGGGGGCCTAACGGAGTCAGTTCCAGATGACTCACTGACGCGAGCGTTATCACCAGGATGCAGCTTGGAGTTTTTGACGATGGTCCCTAGTGGTGTGATGCTCACTGTTTGATCCAAGCAGGTATTGAGGCGTTTCAAAGAGCTCCAGTCATTTGATTTCGTAGCCGCTTCTTCTAGGGGGGCGGCGATGCGTTTTGCAGCTTCGATCTCCCCGCGTAATCGTTTGCAGGCAACAAGACGGATTCCACTTTCGAGCCAGCGGCTAATCGATTTTTGTAGTTTGCAGAATCGGTGCCACTTCATGAGCAACGCCTCAGCTTGGTCCCATTCCCCGGATAATGCAAATTCCATCGCTTGGACGTAGTCTCGATCCAGATCGTATTCCACGCATTCTCCTCGTGGAGGAAGCGTATGGACGAGCTCGTTAAAACGGATCTCTGACGGCTTACCTTCGAGTAAATCGAGTAGATGGAGCTCCAAAGCGACTCCAAACTTTGCCCCTTGAATGTCGTTAACCGTCTCGAGTTGAGCGAGCTCCCAAGACTTCTCGAATTTTTGCCTAGCCAGCTCAAGCTCCCCTTCGTATACGTCGAGGACCCCCAATTTCAAAGTGGCCAGCCAACGTCTATCACCACGCTCTGAGAATTGATCCCCTTGCTTTATGACTTGATGGCAATGAAACCTAGCCAGCTCGTAGTCATCCGCCGCTTGGTGAATGTCGTAGGCGTACTCTCGAAAGCAACCAACGCAAGAGAGCTTGCCGATGCGATGGCAGACCTCAATTCCTCCCGTCAAACACTCTTGCATGCCCTCGGAGTTGTACCCTTCCAACTCGCCGGTTGCTTCTGCAAGAACCTCGTAGGCGCAAGCCCCCATTTGATAGCGTAGCCCTTCGTATTCTTCAAGGTCGAGCTCTGGTTCGATCTTTCTGGCTTTTTCCTCATTTTCAAAAATGGCAATCAATTCGATCGCACGTTCTCGAACAACTTCGAATTGAAATTGACGGTGTGCTAACGTCATCTGACAAAAAGTCCCGAACACATAATAGGCCAAGCACCTTTCGGATTTCGAACGCTGCCTCAGCTCCCCGAATAATCTGAAGGAAGAATCGCAATACGATTTCTCCATGAGGTCGCCAGCTCGATCATTGAGGGCCTCAAGTTCTTTCTCGGCAAGTTCGCGCAAGTCGCTATTTTTCTTGGACAAAACATCTCTCCTTTTGGTGCGGGTGCCGAATTGTAGCTAATTTTAGGGCTTTGTCTGTTCTGCTAGTTGTATGGCAGGGCGTTTGGCGTCAATTTTGCCCCCTGCGTCCTCAGATTGTTATGTTTCGACTGCCATCGGTTGAGAATTGGGCTATAACATGCACCCAAATGGATCAGATTTCTCTCCACTTTTCTCGGACTTCACAAACGTACTTGCTATGGAAAAGAAATTTAACGTCGCAATGATTGGACTTGGCTTCGGAGCTGAGTTTATTCCCATTTACCAAAGGCATCCGCACGCCAACGTTATCGCTATCTGTCGTCGCAACGAAAAAGAAATGCATGCCGTTGGAGATAAGTTTGGAATTGCAAAACGTTACCAAGAGTTTGAGCAAGTACTGGCGGATCCGGAAGTTGACTTCGTTCACATCAACTCTCCAATCCCCGATCACGCTTGGATGAGCTTGCAAGCTCTCAAAGCTGGGAAACACGTCATGTGTACCGTGCCCATGGCAACTACCATCGAAGAATGCGATCAAATCTGTCAGGCAGTGGCCGACACTGGTCTCAAGTACATGATGGCAGAAACGGTTGTATACAGCCGAGAGTTTCTGTTCATCAAAGAAATGTATAAGAATGGTGAGCTTGGAAAAATTCAATACATGGCCGCCAGCCACCCCCAAGACATGGACGGTTGGCCTGAGTATTGGGAACGAATGATCCCTATGCACTATGCAACTCACGTCGTATCACCTGTACTGGGGCTGGTGGATGGCTTGGCCGAATACGTATCCTGCTTCGGCTCTGGGGCTATCCGCGAGGATCTTGCTAAGAAGTCCGGTAACAAATTTGCCGTTGAATCATGCCATATAAAGATCAAAGACAGCGACGTCGCGGCTCATATTTGGCGATTCCTTTTCGACACGGCCCGTCAGTACCGAGAGAGCTTCGACGTTTATGGAACAAAGAAGAGCTTTGAATGGTCGTTGGTCGAGGGGCAGCCACACGTTATTCATACTGCCAAACTGCCAGAGCATGAAATCCCGATGTTGGTAGAAGTGCCGGACTATGCCCACTTACTTCCAGAACCAATTCGAATGTTTACTCAGAGCATTCAAGACGCTGATCACTTGTCATTCATCCAAGGCGGCGGGCACGGTGGTTCGCACCCGCACTTGGTAAATGAATTTGTTTCCGCTTTAGTAGAAAATCGGGATCCTTGGCCCAACGCGGTAACCAGCGCGAACTGGACGTGTGTCGGCATCTGTGCTCACCAAAGTGCAGTCGCTGGCGGTCAAATGGTTCAACTACCAGCCTTTACCTTGAATCGTTAACATCCTTGGTGATCGATTCGTTTTTTTGTGAAAAGGGGCTAACTGTCACGAAAAATGTGATGTTGGCTTCAACCTATCCTGCACCAATTAAAACAGTCCCTCAGCCTCTGAATCCTCAGGAATTACTTGCGTATGGAGCAGTCCATTTTCCAGCACACGTTTCCCAACGGATTAGTACTTTTAGGAGAACCGATGCCTTGGTTGGAGTCGGTCGCGTTTACGCTACTGATTCCTGTGGGAACCTCCGATGAACCATCCGATCGAAAAGGCTTAGCTGGCCTAGCCTTCGAAATGATGCAACGGGGGGCCGGGGATTTGGATAGTCATGCCATTGTAGAAGAGCTTGATTTTCTAGGTGTGGAGCGATCGAGCAGCGTGAGCACTTTTCATACGTCAACCAGTATGGCGTGCATGGCGAGTGTTTTGGAACCAACTCTCAAAATCGCTGTTTCAATTCTTCGGGTGCCGCACTTTCCCGATTCCGAAATGGAGGAGGCACGCCAA
Organism: Pirellula sp.; assembly: GCA_046344995.1. Lineage (GTDB taxonomy): Bacteria > Planctomycetota > Planctomycetia > Pirellulales > Pirellulaceae > JBKCUI01. The sequence goes on along the minus strand of JBKDKR010000004.1, from coordinate 63,880 downwards.
TCAAGTTTGCTGGAATTGGCTTCACTGGAAGATGATCCGTCTCAAAAGTGTTTTACCGAGCTAAAGAAAGCACGCTTTGGTGAAGTTTACGGTCGCATCTCGCTCGGTACCGAAGAGGGCTTGGTCGCGATAACGTTAGATGATTGCAAAGAATTCTGGGGACAACATATCTCGCCTAAAGGAGCCGTTCTTAGCGTCGCTGGCAACTTTAAGTGGGAAGAACTAAAGGCGTTGGTGGAACGAGTCGTTGGTGATTGGAGCGGGGATCCCGACATTCATAAACCAAAAGTAAAGGCTTTCCCCAATGTAGTGCACGTAGAGCACGAAAGCCAACAAACGCATATCGCATTGGCATACGACGCCGTTCCCTACCAACATCCTGAGTACTATCAGAGCCGAGGAATAGTTGGGATCCTAAGCGACGGTATGAGCTCTAGACTGTTCTCCGAAGTGCGAGAAAAGCGAGGGTTGGTCTACTCCGTCTCAGCCTCCTCGCACTCGCTACACGATTGCGGAAGCGTTATGTGTTATGCTGGTACAACTGCCGCACGAGCACAGGAAACTCTTGATGTAACCATTGCGACCATCCATGCGATTCGAGATGGCATCGACCCGCAGGAGCTGTCGCGGCTCAAGTCTCGAGTAAGGACTTCTTTAGTCATGGACCAAGAAAGCAGTTCCGCCAGAAGTTCGCAAATTGCGTATGACTGGGTCTACTTAAAGCGTGTGCCGACCAGATCCGAAGTGCTAAGCGAAGTGGATAAGCTGACGTGTGATAGTTTGCTGGATCATTTCAATCGATTTCCGCCACGAAACTGGTCGATGGTCACAATAGGTCCCGAACCCTTGGAGTTGCCAAATGGAATTTCGTAGCGTTCAACTCGACAATGGACTAGAAATCGTTGCCGAGATAAACCCATCAGCCTTTAGTCAGTCCCTCGGTTACTTTGTAAAAACAGGCTCGCGGGACGAAACGCCCAAGATGGCTGGAGTTAGCCATTTTCTTGAACACATGGTCTTTAAGGGGACTGATAAACGATCCGCAGAAGACGTGAATCAAGAACTCGATGATCTGGGGTCTCAATCCAATGCGTACACGAGTGAAGAGCAAACGGTCTATTACATGAGCGTTCTGCCTGAGAACCAAGCCCACGCCTTGGAACTCTTGAGCGATATCATGCGCCCTGCTCTTCGAGACGATGATTTCGAAACAGAAAAGCAAGTCATCATTGAAGAAATTGCCATGTATGATGATCAACCTCCCTACGGCGCAGTCGAACGTGCTATGGAGGAGTTTTTTGGCGATCATCCTCTCGCACGCAGGGTTCTCGGCACCAGAGAAACAGTCTTGGCATTGGATCCGGTTTCCATGCGAGAGTACCATCAAGCACGTTATGCCCCGAACAATTTAACCTTGGTCGCTGCTGGTGCGGTGGAATTCGATGAGCTAGTCGAGTCTGCCAAAAAGTTGACGGCGAACTGGCATCCTATGGATACTGCCCGCTCGCTTCAGAGACCCAAGTCACCCCAAGCCGATATTGAACTAATTCATCCCCCGGCTACTCAACAGTACACATTGCAACATGCGTTAGGAGTCTCCTCAAGCGACAACTACCGATACGTACTTAGAGTGCTAGCGTCAATACTGGGAGATGATTCCGGTAGCAGGTTGTTTTGGGCTTTAGTGGACAATGGGTTAGCAGAATCCGCCGTTGTTTTCACTCAAGAGTTTGATGATTGCGGCCTGTTTTCCATTTATGCGACTTGTTCCCCAGAACAGCACGAATCCAACTGGGATATCATTCAGTCAATCCTCGCGAGCGGTGCTGAAAAGCCAATCACTGAGCGCGAGATAGAACTTGCCAAGAACAAAATCTGTTCCGGTCTTATCCTTAGCTCGGAGAGGCCGAGCAACCGTTTGTTTTCGGTAGGGGGAGCTTGGTTAAAACGTGAGCGTTATGAAACCGTGGCAGAGGTAGCCGCAAATTATCAGCGCGTCACTCAACCGCAACTTCAAGAAGCGTTTGAAAAACTGAAGTCTAGATCGGCTGTAACGGTGACGGTTCGCCCCGAATAAGCCCCAAAGGTGCTTCATCGCTACATCACTTGGATTCGGGTGCTGTGTCATTTTCGATGAAAGCGTCCCTATAAACGAATAAGTGCGGTTGCATTTTCATAAGTTGGTTTGGCGCTTTTGCGGATTTGCCTAGAATTCGCCTAGTACGGTCATTCGGGCCAAACTTTTTCCTATTCACGACGGTGAGCGAGTAACGTGGTTAACACACTGTTTTTGCCAGAGCTCCGCGAAATGCTCGCCACACGCGATCACGATCAGTTAGAGCAATTCGGCACTGCATTAAATCCTGCTCGAACAGCCGAGTTCATGGAGGGGCTTACAAGCGACGAGACTTGGGGCGTGCTCAGTCACGTTGACCCCAGCCGCGCCGCCGAAATTTTTCTTTACTTTGATCACGATCGACAAATCGAAATTCTTAGCGGCCAAAGCGCCGAAGAAATAGCTGAGTTGATCGCTGAGCTCCCTGCCGATGATCGCGTCGACCTACTTCAGGAATTAGAGACCGAGCGTGCGTCAGAACTCTTGGCTTTGCTCCCTACTAATGAACGCCGCGAAGTTCAGCGATTGAATTCGTATGCGGAGGGAACAGCCGGATCCATAATGACCACTGAGGTAGCTAGGTTGCGGCAGCACTTCTCGGTGCGGGAGGCGGTCGAGGAATTGAGTCGACAATCGGAGCACTTAGAAACAATTTATTATCTTTACATCGTCGACGTTGACGACCGATTGTTGGGAGTTGTGTCTGGTCGGCAGTTGATCTCTGCACTTGGTAAGCCCAACATTCGCCTCTCCGATTTGATGGCAACCGACATGTTAAGTGCCTCGGTTGATGAAGACCGAGAATCAGTTGCGCAGAAAGTGGAGCGATTCGACTTGCTGGCAATTCCTGTTGTAGATTCCAATCGTAAATTGGTTGGAATTATCACACACGATGACGTCATCGACGTTGTTCGAGAGGAGCTCGAAGAAGATGCTCAAATGCTAGCCGGTGTTACGCCTCTTCGCGAGGATTACCTGCGTATTGGACTAGTCTCCCTGAGCTGGAAACGTGGTATGTGGCTCACTATCTTGTTCGTGACCGCCATGTTTACGGCTTTCGCACTGAAAAACTATCAAGGCAGTTTGGAAAAGTATCAATGGATTGTTTTGCTTATTCCACTTGTCGTCAGCACCGGGGGAAATTCTGGGAACCAAGCAGCCACGCTAGTTATAACGGCTTTGGCAAGCGGTGAATTGAGTCATCGTGACTGGTACAAGGTATTGATGCGAGAGGGGGTCATGGGGCTTACCCTGGGAGGCTTGCTTTCTCTCATCGGTGCAGTCATAGGTTTCTTTTTTGCGCCGACATGGACCGCTATTTTAGTGATCCCACTTACGATACTTTTGATTGTGATGTTAGGGTGCATCGCTGGCTCAATGCTTCCTCTTCTTTTTAGCCGCCTCGGATTGGATCCAGCGTTAATGGCGAATCCATTTATTGCTGGCATCATGGACATCATGGGTATTGTTATTTACATGAATGTTGCGGCTGCCGTACTTGGGTGACTAGTTACAACCCAGAATTACCTTAGCACCAAACAATGCTAGGCAGCCCGAAATGGTTTTGATGATACTGATGCAGCCATTGGAGCAATTAGATATCAATACGTCAGTTGCAATCCCTGACTTTAAGAAACTCCGACAACGTGACAGTTATGGAGTGAGTGACTTGGAAACCAGAATCTCGTTAGGGGCTACGGTGAAGGCGCTAGGAAAAATAGAGAAGTTTGCAATTCCGTAAATTCGTCGCAAGAATCGCAATGTGAGCCATCGGTCCTTCCAAGCATTGCACTTCAATTTGTTTTCTTCTCGTCCACCGTTGGCGTAATAAACTGCTATCCGAAAAACGTAGAGATAGTTTTTAGTAGTTTTGTGTTGGACCCTTTCATTCGCGATGCACAGCTGTTTGTAAAGTTCCCTGGGATCTTGATCGACCAGGTCCTCGATTGCAAAAATTCTAATTCTTGCAAAGTCATTTATGTACGTTGCCCCTATGCCAGGGATTTGAGTCAAGTACCTTTTTGGCATAAATAACTCGTACACCAGAAAATGGAATGCAAGTCACCATTGAAGCCCAGACGGCGAGGGCATAAACTCTGCGGGATTATACGTGTGGGGCTAGTCACCGAGCAGTTGAACTAGGGCTTCAGCGGAGCTGGATCGCGGGTTGTTTGACATTCGTTCTATGTTAACGCTCTCAACGATTTGCAAGATCTCCCATTTCTCTCGGATTCCTGCTTCGAAATAAGAAGACGGGCAACCGATGCTCCGAATGAAATCCCGGATTACATCGCAGGCATGTTCAACGGTGTCGCAGTCTAATGCCGTAACGATTTCATTTATTCGCTCTTTCACAAAGTTCACTCCACGTGAATCTGCACAGTCGACCGCACTTACGTTCGCGTTGAATGCGAGCATATCGCTGATAGTTAAGGCGACAGCAATTCCATGCGGAATGCCGTATCGTGAGGTCACGAAATAGGAAAGGGCATGCGACGATGTTGTCTTGCCGATGTTAATCGCCTTGCCTGCCAAATGAGACCCTTGCGACATTGCCAACCGGGACTCAATCGTTGGGTTCTTGACAGCTATTGGTAAGTTGTTCCAAACCAACCGCAGCGCCTGTTTCGCATAATGCCGCGACTGATAGGTCGATCCAACAGCCCAGATTGACTCAATAGCTTGGCAAAACGCGTCTAGACCAGTAGCGGCCGTGATTTCCCTTGGCAAATTCTCGGTTAGTGCAGGATCAACGAGGGCTACGTCGGGAAGCGACGACGGATGAGCGAGAGAGTACTTGTCGCCACCGACATAAGCTACGGAAAAATGGGTCACTTCACTACCAGTGCCAGACGTTGTGGGGATCGCAATCATGGGAGTCGCACACGATTGAATCGGCGCTATCCCCGTAATTAAATCCCTTGGAGAGGAGGATTGGTTGGCGAGTAAGCCAATCAGTTTTCCAATATCGATTGCGCTTCCACCCCCTAACGCAACAACTAGATCGGGTGAGAAATCCCTAAAAAGTGCGATCCCTTTTTCGATATCGCTTAGTTTCGGATTAGGCTCGAAGCCAGAGAATCTCGCAAGAGGAAAACGACTAAGCATACTTTCTACAACGGCCATGCCACCACATTTTTGGTAAGCAGAGTCGTCGACCACAAAGAACAATGAACGCGAAGAAAGTTCTCGAATACAATTTTCTAACTCGCGAATAGCCCCAATGTGCAAAATTGTTTTCTGCGATTTTCCCATGGCAACGCTCAGTTATCGAATTCCGAATGCTCACCGGCCATCCAGCTTAAAAGCACATTAAAACGAAAACGGGAGTCTTTCCGAAGACTCCCGTTTGATCTGTTCAATTTTGCGGACTGTTATGCAACTGGATCTAACCCAATACGGTGATCAAGCCTCCATTGTAGCTCATAACCCTAATCTAAATCCTGAACTCGCTTAAAATCGCTTTAAACTCTCGGGAAATACTGTTAAGTTTTGTGCCTTGATCGCGTGTTAGACTCGCTTTTTCTGATGCTTCCATCGTGCCTGATTCAACCTGAGTCATGCAGCGTGCGACTTCTTGAGTTGCAATTGCGGACTCACGAGCACTTACACTGAACGTCTTGATTTCCTCAGATGCTCGTTCCACACTTCGAGAAATGTTTGCGGTTGCGGCCTCTTGAGAATCAAGCTCTTGTACAATGGACGTGGAACTCTGGTGTATAGACTCAATCACTTGTTCGATCATTCTGATCGCGCTAGCCGCTGAATCGGAGGCAGACTGCATGCTTTCGATTCTTTGACGAATCCCTTCTGTCGCTTCTGCGGTTTGTTTCGCGAGCGATTTAACTTCGCTAGCGACCACAGCAAATCCTTTACCCATCTCACCAGCACGTGCTGCTTCGATGGTCGCATTGAGCGCCAACAGATTGGTCTGCTCTGCGATGTCTTGAATCAATTGCGAAACGCTACCAATTTGCTTGGCTGCTTCATCGAGTTGTTCTATTTGCTTCGAGCTTTCCTGAGCTATCTTCACCGCGTCTTGAGCGACTGTGGTTGTTTTTCGAGCGTTCAGGTCGACACGCTCCGAAGCAGAACGCATTTGTGCCACGGCAGCCGAAACACTCAGTACGGATTCTTGAATAGTGGAAGTCGAGTCCGCCATTTGTTGAACGCTGATACTCATTTCTTCCGTTGCAGCGCTAACGGTTGCGGTTGTCTGTTTCGTGCTGGCTGCATTTTCATTTAAATGGTTCGCAGTAGTGGTTAACTCAATCGAAGCATCCGCGAGATTCCCGGAATAGTTATCGATGGATTTCAAAATGCTTCTGAGTTTAGTTTGCATGGTTCGCATGGCTGATTGAAGAACCCCTACTTCTCCAGATGTTCCGGTCGGAAACGTAACAGTCAAGTCACCCTGAGAGAACTTCTCGATTGCCTGCACACATTGCGAGATTGGTCGAATGATGTTCCTACGGAGCACCCAAAAAATGCCGGCAACCATCATGCCAATCACAATTAGGAGTACGACCAATCCTTGCCCAGCCGAGTAGGTCGCCGCTTGTTGAGAATTGGATAGATCTTTGATAATTTCGAAGGCCCCATGCAAATCTCCCTCCCTCAGATTTTCCATCTTGAACCCCGTTCCGTCCAGACCTTCCTTGTTGCCCCAATATTGTTCACTGAGTGTTGGGGATCCATGGCACAGCATGCAATCTGTGGTTAGTCTTATTGGTCGGAAGAAACGAACTGAATTCGTGTCCTTGTCGTGAATGTACTTTTCTTTGAGAGTCGGATCCGCCGCAAATTGTTTGAGAACATCTGCTTCAATCGCATCCGGTTCGTTATCGGAATTTCTAGGATTGAATTTTGGAGTCTTTACTCGGAGCTTATCCCCCTCACTAGCGCCGAGAGCACTTCTCCAGGCGGCAACAATGGGAACGGACGCTAGGATGTGTTCCTTCTTTCCTAGGGCTGCCCATTCTTTCATTTGCTCTTGAGAGAATATTCCTAGGCTCCACTTTGTCGCCATATCGTTGCGAACTTCTTCAGCAACTTGGATGATACTATTTGCTTGTTCAGCCGCTTGGTCGCGTGCGTTTCGTTGCACACTCCAATAATAAAGTGAAGCGAGAGCGATCGCGACCACGACCGACTGAATAAACACCTGCCCTACAATGCTGGAGAAGAATTTTCTCATTGCTTTAATCTCAGAAGTTGAAACGGAAATTGGTCCTCGTTTAGACGATCCTGGGGGCTTGGTCTCGTCTTAACACGCTGCAGAGTCGAAGTTGCCATCGGCGTTAGGGCCTGCCAACTCAAATCAATTTTGCAACATCAATTTGCATGCTGTGCTGGTCGGTAAGTTCATCCCTCCGAACCAACTGCGTACAGATGATTGGAAGTGTAGATCTAGAAAAGGGGGTGAGGAAGGAAAAATTAAGTCGAAGTGTGATGATTGTCACTCGCAGAAGACTGAAGATTCAAATCGACTGCTTTAACTAGATCATTATTGGAATTCTAAAGATGGTTTCCGATATAATGTCTCGATGCAGCAGAAAAACATGTGCAAAACTTACGCCTTTAGCGCGTCCCGACGACACAGTCGTGGCACAGTGCTGCAAACACGCGCAACTAAATCGCACACACTCAAAACACCCCAACTATAACCCCTGGCAGAATGCCATTAGAACGAGGAACGAGGTCGAATGAACAAAGTCAAAGCCCTTGTGATGATATGCAGCTTGTTTCTCATTTCATCTGGGTTGGTTTTTGGCCAAGGGGAACAAGGGGCGGAACCGATTGCGAATGCTGCAGAGTTTGCGAAACAGATCTCCGCGGTGGAGTGGCTTGGGCCGATGTCCGCGATAGCTCTTTCGCCTTTCTTCGGACTCGCTTGTCTCTCGGGCTTAGCGAATTTCGGCCCGGAGTGGGCAACGCAAAACAGCCCTTTACTCGGAAACCTGGGGCCAATGAAGAATCAGCTTTTGTTTTGGGTGATGCTCATTTTGACGATTGTCACCAGTGCCCCACGTTTCACCAAGCTAAGCAAACCAATTGCTTTGGTGGCCGAAACTTTAGAGGCTTATTCTGCAATAATCATCCTCGCGATTATGAAGTTCTCATCGTTCTTTGCAAGTCAACCAGCAGCCGAGGCCTCCTATATGTCGATGGCGCCCCAGATAATGCACGCCGGAATGGGAGACCTGACTACCGATCTTGTTTTCACGTTGGCCGCAGCGACAAACATCGTTGTGATCAACACGATTAAACTTGGATGTGAATTCTTTGTCTGGCTCATTCCCATTCCTTTTGTCGATAGCATTTTCGAAGCAACCAACAAAATCGCGTGCCTTGGACTTGCTCTACTTTATGCCTATTCTCCCACGTTGTCTGCTTTGCTAAACCTCTTGATCTTTGTCGTATGCGCATTGATCTTTGTTCAAGTCTCTCGATACCTGCGATACTTTAAATATCTATTTGTCTACCCAGTTTTTCGTGCAGCTCTTGGTTACGACGAAGCAGAGCAGAGTACATTTAGTGGCTTTCTATCAATGCGTGGGAGTCAATTACCAAGTAAATCCGAGCTCCGAATGACAAGGCTCAGTGGTAATCGCTTGGAGGTTGTCTACCCCACCTGGCTAAGCGCCTACCCGAAAGGCATAGCCGCGATCAAGAATGTTGAGCCGGGTCTATTGTCCGACAAACTTACAATTCTTCTTGAAGGAGAACGTCTATCTCTAGAAGTGAGAAAGGGGACGTTTTCGCTAGAAACATCAACAACGAACGTCGATGTACCTATCGTGACCTGATTAAATCAACAAGACACTGAGTCTTGAGGCGTTTCGATCATAGGTTTGGCGTGGCGTCAGTACGATGGCGGCTACACCCTCGATCGCAATGTTCCAAACATTAATCTCTGGGCCAATTCGAAGTGGGCAAAATCGAAGTAAACCGATCACGAGTGATTAAGCTGCCCAGCCGTTCGCACACTTTAGGCTCGCGTTGTTCGTGGAATAGTAAACAAACCATTGCACCGACCACGGCACCCGTAAAATGGGATACAGGGACTGGAACGAACGAAGAATCAGACACGAACAGATTGCCTCCATAATAGGTTTCGCTAACCATTTTTATAGCCAAACATGTCAAGCATGCGGAAAAAATAATCACCCCTCCTTGATCCCTCCTGCGTTTACTCTCCAAAATTCGATCGACAGCTAACATGGCAAAAAGTCCCGAGTCTAATCCGCTCAACCCGCGATAAGTCGACAAATCGGCATGGCAAGCGACAACGACATTAGGGATCAAAATCGCAGACAATACTAGATAAGTGATATATTTAAACCGATCTATCCCCTCGCAGATCGCTCCCAGTACAGTGAACATGAGTAGATCCCATGCGAGATGGTTCCAAGACCAATGCAAAGCATGGCAAGAGAGAATACGATAACTCAAAAGATGACTTGGCTCCTTCAATTCTAGGTGAAAGATAGGTGCAACAGACGGCGTGAAGTGGAGCACTAAGGTAAAGCTAGCGATTAGAATCGTCCAGGAAGTTCGGCGAAGGATATTCATAACTTAAATCCGTTGTGCAGAATGATCTATCGAGTGATAAGGTAATCGGTGCGTGCGAAAACGCCGAGTAACAAGCTCGGCGTTAATTAACGTTATCAATACAAAGTCATGGATTATGCCATTGATCTACAGCGAACGATTCTTTCTTCTTGCGGCCCACGCGGCTGCTCCTGCCAAACCGGCAGCGATCATTCCAGTGATAGGATCAATCGCACCTCCTCCACCTGTCGAGGGACTTCGAGACTGATTGTTGCCTTGGTTCGCCCAGTTGATGTTGTTTCCATTTGACACGGATGGAGGCAACGTTCTGTTTGCTGGAGTGGATGCTAGGTCGACACCTTGTTGAGTGTTGATTGCGTTGGGATCTTGTGGACCTAGTCCTGCTATGGAATCGTTTCTTAGCCCCTCTAGTTCCCTTTTTAATGCTTCGCGAGCGATGTTGTCTCGCTTAACGCGGGTTGCATTTCGACGGTCAATCGCCCATCGCTTGTATTCTGCATCATTCTCTAACACAATGAACGAGGCATACTCGCTAACGATAGAATACCCTTCGCAAAGATTTACGATCTGGCCCACAATCGATTCTTTATCGCCTCCGAGGCGCATTTCATTACTTAGTTCTTGGACACGATTGAATGCCCACATACGTTCAATCTCGGGGTTCTCGTTGTTGCTTTCAGGTAGATTTGCATCAAACGCTTGTTGAATGGATTGCCCCATGATCTCCGCTTTTAGGTCAATCTTAGCAACTCCGGAACCTTTGTAACGTCCGTAGATTCGCAGTGGTGAGCCGTAGTACAAATCAGGTAGGTCTCTTGGTGTTACATCATAGGTTTCCAAGCCATTTATCTTAATCGAAACGTCACTAGCCACTGGACGCATTAGCTTTCTGCGAAATGCCTGAGATTGTCTCGAGAAATCGTCTTGTTGCGAAACAAACGCGGCTAGACCTCCAGCACCCTCCGCTAACTGTTTTAGCATGGGTCGATTGACTTCGTTACCAAGCCCGATACAAAACACTCGCGTGCTTCCAGGTGCTTCATTGATCAGTTTCAAAAGCTCTGATTGTTCTTTGGTTTCCGTCATGCCATCTGAAAGAACAACCACATTAAGAGGTCTATCATCGGCCTTGTATTTGTAAGCGGTCAAAATCGCAGGACGAAGAACAGTCCCACCTTTGGCTCGCTGGGATTCGAGAAACTCAGATGTTAGTTTTTTTGTATCAGGATTCACCTCACTTAGTTTTTCGAATTGCGTATTGGGCATCGTATTGAATGTCATGACTTCAAAGCGGTCATCGGCCCCCAGAGCTCCAACAAACGAATCGACGATGCGTCGAGAGAGACCAAGCTTTCCGTCGTTGGCCATACTACCCGAGATATCAACCACGAAAACGTAATCCATGCCCGCACCGTATTCCTCAAGCTCTTTTCCTGCAGTCATCGTAAGCATAAAGTAACCGTCCTCGCCGTTCTGCTTGGAGGTAATCAAATCCACACCGGTTCTGGGGCGCTCGGTATCAAGATGCACAACGACGTCTTTGCTCAGGTCCCCCTCTTTTACTTCAAGACTCGCTCGAGAGTACTTGTCTGTATGACTGCTAATCACGAAATCCTCACCGTGAGAGGGACTGCTAACTCCTACGAGCGGTATTTCACTTTTAACGTCGAGCGTAAATGAGAATCTCGATTTGGTCGTTTGGTCGATATTCGTTCGCGTTGTCGTCGCGAGTGGGTAAACGTATGTGGCATTGTCGTGGTCAAAGTCGAGTTGCTGACAATAGGTTACTTTAATGTCCTGTTCAGCTCCCGGAGCAATTGGAAAGACTCGTAGTTCAAAACTCTTAAAATCAATTTGTTCAAGTAACCCAGGGTCTCGCTTGGTGACTTTATAGCTCTCGTAAATCTCGCGAGCGCGCTTCTTCTCGACCACTTCTCCTGTCATCTCCTGTCCGTTGATGATCATGCTAAAGTTGCTAACGCTGGCACCGTTGGGTACTGGAAAGGTGTACAATGCTTCAACAATACGTTGCTCAGTGTTTCGAAAAACTTGATGAACCTCTGTAACGGCGATCCCGTTATTTATAGTGACCGATACATCGTGCTCTTTGATTTCAAGCACGCCACCAAAGCCACCATCGGCAATCAGCAATCCCGATCCGTTTGCGGGCTCGAGTGAACCAATGGTTGCGGCACCAATAATGGCCGCTAATCCGAAAGTTCTTTTCCAGATTGGTAATTTCGTCTTCATCATGTGTTTCCTTTAGGGGGAGAAAGTGGATTAACGTTAACTCTTAAACGCAAACGCAATGCCAAAGAAAAAAGACTCGACGTAAGGTCTTTCTTTGAAACAACTTACGGCAAATAGAGGCGTGAGTTCCCCATCGCTAGTGCTGGGTGGGATTGCATAAAATGTACGTGGTATGTACATTAGTTGCGCAAGCTATATCCTGGCTTTTGGGGACAACCAATGGGATTTATTAGTCGAGACGTTTTATTGTTTGTTCAATCTGTCGGTGAGTTAAGCTATACGAACCCATTTACTGCCGCTCGATTTGAACTCGAAAAGCAAGCCCTCGGCGCTGACTACGTCGAGGAGCCATCCGTTTATTGGAGCTTGAATCCAGCCCCGGATTTTCATCGACGAGAAAACCTTGTCCGTCTTTCAGCTCAATCCCAAAAACTTGGCTCCATGCTCAGGAATAGCATCATCAAAGGAGCATCCTTCAGTGATGACGAGCTGCAACTCTATGATGATCTGATTGTCTATCTAATCTTCTATGAACTTTTTGAAACCTGGGGCAAACTAAGAATGCACGATGCCGCAGCCGCCGAAGCGGACCGAATCGCTTGGAAACGCTATAGCGAAGCTTTTTCGCATTGGTTTGAGCTTCCCGGTGTATCACTCCCCTCGCTCAAAGAAAAGACTCATTTATTCGCTTTGTATCACCAAGTGTATCGAGCCTTTTTTAGTATCTTTGAATGTGTGGTTGGAACATCCGAGCCCATTGCAGAGCTTCGTGCCAAAATTTGGCAATCGATCTTTACCCATAATGTTCGGCGGTATCGAAAAAGCCTTTATCAGTCTCTGGGACAGGTCACAACACTTATTCAAGGGCCAAGCGGAAGTGGTAAGGAACTGGTTTCTCAAGCGATCGGGATGTCTCGCTATATACCATTTGATCCAAAGAAACAAAGCTTTGCGATCGATCCGGCGGAACATTATCACGCCATCAATCTGTCAGCATTTTCGAAGTCGTTAATGGAATCGGAATTGTTTGGTCACTCAAAGGGTGCGTTTACAGATGCCCGCGAAGCTAGAGCTGGTTGGCTGGAAGCATCAGGTGATTTAGGAGCGGTGCTACTCGACGAAATTGGAGAATTAGATCTTATTACTCAGGTCAAGCTGCTGAGGCTACTACAGAGCCGCCAATATCAACGCGTCGGTGAAACTAAAGTGCGTGAATTTCGCGGCAAGATCATCGCCGCGACCAACCGAAACCTTCGAGTGGAAATCAACAAAGGGACGTTTCGCGAAGATCTCTATTATCGTTTGTGTTCCGACGTTATCGAAACGCCCTCCCTTGCCTGCCAACTCAGACATTCGCCAGAAGCACTCGACGATCTGGTGATGCACGTTTGCCAACGTCTCTCGCCAGACGATTACTCTTCATTTGTTGACGAAGTTCGGAACTGGATTCGTAACAATTTACCGCCAAACTACTCATGGCCTGGCAACATTCGGGAGTTGGAGCAATGTGCTAGAAATGTCCTAATCCACGGTTCATATAGCCCCGATCAATCCCAGGCAGTGATTGAATCGACAAGCAGTAAACTGGTAAATCAGATTGACAAGCTCGAACTCACCGCTGACGAACTCTTGGCCCTTTACTGTCAAATCGCATATTCCAAAACCCGAAACTTTGAAAAGGCGGCGAAACTGTTGCAATTGGACCGTCGAACCGTTCGAGCAAAAATAGATTGGCTAGCTCAGGCTAACAAAAATGTTGGTGAATCTTCCTCTTCCGATGAAGAAGAATGCGTTTGATCAATTTCGATGCGATCGTCAGAATGCATCCATTCTTAAATCCAACCAATCGATACTTAAACCTTCTATGGACGACATCCATTTTTTCGACCGTTACAGCCAAACCATCAAAACCGAAAAGGTCTATGGCGATCGAGCTTTGAAGTGGACATACGGCACTATTGCTGGACGTGTTTCTCTTAGCCTACTGGTCAAGCGAGCAATCTTTTCGCGTTGGTACGGCTGGCGTATGGATCGATTGTCTTCTTCTAAGAAGATCGCTACTTTCGTTTCGAAGTATGAACTTAATCCCAATGAATTCGAGTCGAAAATTTCGGACTTTAAGAGCTTTAACGATTTCTTCTACAGGAAACTAAAGCCCGTCGCACGGCCTGTGAATGGCTCGAGTTCTGTGGCAGTATTTCCTGCTGACGGACGACATTTATGCGTTCCGAATATTTCTGAATCCAAAGGGCTTTTCGTAAAGGGGCAAATGTTCAGTCTTAGGGAGCTACTAGACGATGACCACCTATTCGAAAAATTCGAATCTGGCAGCTTGCTTCTATCTAGGCTTTGCCCCGTTGATTACCATCGTTTCCACTTTCCTACCTCAGGACTGCCGGGGAGTGCGAAGCTTATTAAAGGTCCTCTCTACTCTGTCAATCCGATTGCTCTTCGACAGAATATAAATATTCTCGCGTCCAACAAACGATGCATAACCGAGTTGAAGTCCGAACGCTTCGGGAATGTACTATTAATCGAAGTCGGGGCTACCTGCGTAGGAAGTATTTGCCAAACGTACGAGCCTGGGAAACCCACTGCCAAAGGGGACGAAAAGGGATTTTTTAAATTCGGCGGCTCTTCTACCATCACGATCTTCGAGCCCAATCGAATTCGTTTCGATGATGATCTGATTCTGCATTCGAGTCAACAACACGAAGTCTTTGCCCACATGGGCGACTCCATGGCACAGTTGATTTAATTCAGCTAAACAGTGAGCGGTTACGCGATTCGAATTAGAGTGAAGGGATCATTTTCCAAACGAGAAGAAGCCGAACTCGGCTGCTGGTCCCATCAACTCTCTCAAGGCCGTCTGATACTCCTCAAAATTATGAAAATCTCGCCGTTGCCCTCGAATAAACGGCGTCCCCTGAAATCCCCTCAAAGTTTCATTGTTTGTAACTGGCGGGACAGTTTGGCCATCGGATTGCTCACTCGAATTATCAGCGTTAACGCTTGGTGCGAATTGCGCCAAAACATTATTCTGAGCTAGTACCGCTTCGTTATAGTTGTCAAACGAATACTCCTTACCATTCAGCTCTATAGTACCTGTTGGCTGTGGCTCGTTAGCTGCTGTTTCAACAAATCGACTCCAGTTTCTAGCCAACGATTCTCCTGGCGTTCGTACCCCTCGGAAAACTTGTTCGCGCACTTTAGAAAAGACCACTTCGTCATCGAAGCTCCTGGACTGCCCGTTAAAAGTAATGACTCCAATCTTTTCGCCAGACAAGCTTTTGGCGAATGATGCAATCGGACCACTTACCTTATTTGTCACATTGGATTCGCGATTTTGCGGTAACCCATCCATGAACGAGTCTTCAGGAGTATAAACCACCAGCGAGTTGGTCGCATCGGCGTTGAGATTCCAAGCTTGCGCATTCGGGTAGTCGAGCGCCTGAACAGCAATTCCACCTCTTCGTACTTCAACTTCGGTGCGACCTGTTTCTTCAACAACAATGTCAAATGCCGAATCCGTATTCGCGACTGCGATGGCAGGTGTCTCTAGTTGAAACTGTGTGTTTTGATTCGGAACTTCCAATGATAGTTCTCCAGCTATCAGTCGAAGTGAATTCTCGGATTGCAGTTCCAATCGGCAGGGGGCAAAGACATTGACTTTAACGCCTCCAGACATTGCAATCTCGAGCTCTCCCTCCGAAATGATGACACTCTCCTTACCTAGAGAAAGACCTTTCACAATCGACGAGCTTGGATCTAATTGTTCTGCTTTGGTCACCGTCGCAAACACCTGTTGGCTATTGGCTGAGAGAAGGGTCTGGTTTTGTTCTAGTGGATCGCCGAAGGGGTTCTGTGCAGCGTCATTGCTTTCGTTCGAATTCGCTTGTGCGATGTTATTTCTACGATGTTCAATCGTGAAGCTGGATCCATCTTGGGGTATCGATTCTTCTTTCGCTTCTATTTTTTTCGTAGCGTTGGAGAGTTCGAGCGATTGGTCCAACTGATTGGAAACATAAAGATTTTGGTACCAGAATCCAACCCCTGTTAGTCGTCAGAACAAAATAGAGTCAATTCCCGTTCTCGATGTAGACTCTGAGTATTTATTCGACCGCTTTGACGTTATCTGTTTATGCAATGTTCCGCGCTTATCGAAAGGGATGGCTGAGAAAGTCGCGAAGTTCGTAAAAAGTGGGGGTGGTGTGTTCGTTTTTTTGGGTGCGGACTGCGACCCTGACTTTTACAACACTTGGCAAAGCGACTTAAATCATATCATGCCGTTCGCCCTGACGAAGTATTCCAAGAGAGAACAAGCAGATGAAGCTTCCACTGGGTTAGATTGGTCGTCGGTGCAACATCCGGCACTGCAGTCTTGGTTGGCGTCCGGTCAACATGACTTGTCCGATTGGAGGTTTGATGAATATTGGCTAACAGGTACGCTGGATCAGCAAAATGGTCCGAATAGCTACTCGAGACTTAACTACCTAAATGGATACCCATTCTTCGCAGAACATAGCGTCGGGCAGGGGCGAGTCATCGTACAAACATCTTGTCCGACACCACGATCGAACAACTTGATCAATCGGATAAGTTTTCCCGTTTGGCATCATATTCTAACTCGCTACCTCGCACAGAATGATTTTACAGGTTTTCATCAGAAACCAACTACAACATGGATTGCCCAAATACCGCTGGTGTTCGACGACGAAGCCTTGACTGGCAACTCGTTGGAAAGCGATTCCACTGCCACCCTCACAAGCCCCTTAGGTATCGAGAAAAAAGTTCCCATCGAACGCGATGCACGACACTGGAAGGTCGATTTGCGGAGTGAAAGGTGCCCGGGCCTTTATAAACTATCAGTACCTTTTGGAAAATCTTTTCACACAGAGACCTGGAGACTGAGTATCGAACGAGATGCGTACGAATCTGATCTATCCAGAGCTACCGAAGAACAGATTCAATGGATCTCAAAATCTCTTAATATGGATCGAATTATTGACGAGACGCAATGGACACAAGCTGCGTCAGGTATGCCGGTGAAAGAAGAATGGTGGCGCCTGTTTGCTTATTGCGCATTAGCATTGCTTGTTTCCGAATCTATCATCCTTCGTTGGTTGGCAAAACAGAGAGGGCAACCGGTGTTTACCAACTCGATCGCGTTTCTATTGGTTTTAGCTGCTGTATGCTGGTTGATTTGGTGGCAAGGATGGTTGATCACTGGCCATTTAGTGGATATCCAATACTCAAACTCGGTCGCCGGTGTCGCTGGTTTGGTTACTGTCTTGAGTTGCATTATTGCTGCAACGTATTGGGATAGCAATTCGGGGAAAACCGGCAAAAAACTGACGGTGATCAAGTTCGTACGTTTGATTGAATTGGGCATTATTGGCTCGTGCCCTGCTGGTACTCCTCCAATCACAAAAAGTCCCTAAGCCAAGAGTACATGCGGGGGGCTGGCGTTATGCACCTGGTTCGATCGATAGCGATTTATCGCTTACAGGATGGTCGATTATGGCTCTGCGGGCGGCACGTCAAAATGGTGCTGCGATTCCAGATGAACATATTGCCGACGCAATTGAGTATATTCTCAAATGCCGCCGTGAGGATGGGGCTTTTGCCTACATGCCAGGTTCCACGCCAGGGACTCCGTCCATGACGGGATTGGCAATCCTATGTTTAGAGCTTTGTGGCGAGCATGGCCACGAAGCCATTGAGCCCGCTGCAGAGTTTTTACTAAACCACGTTCCCAACCCGAACGACCATCATCGTTACTTTGCCCTATACTATTGCGCTCAAGCAATGTTTCAATTGGGAGACAAATACTGGAGTCAATTTGCTCCTATTATGTATGAATCGATACTCGATGAGCAAAATGACGATGGTAGCTGGGGAGAAAGTCAACCAGGATCTTACAGTAACACTTACAAGACTGCACTCGCTATCCTAACGTTGACCGTCGCAGCGAGGCAGTTGCCTATATATCAGAGGGATGAATAACTATGCCGAACAAATTCAACTGGAAACAATGGAATCTCATCCGAACTAGACACATAATTCGTTGCTTGATTTTGCAGCCTATTTGGGTTACCGCAGTTTTCAGCCAAGATACAGGAACTGAACAAGATCGCAAACCAACTGCGCCCGCAGTCACCACCGAGGCAGATCTTAAAGCAAATGAAATGGAGGCGTGGATCGAACAACTCAATGAACCTAGCTTGAGCAAGAGACGAAAGGCCAAAGAGTCTCTCGTGCAATCTGATGCTGCTGCAATTCCCTTTTTGGCGAAAGCTGCCTTGTCGGATAAACGAGAGTTAATCGTTTACTCGTTAGAAGTCCTCGGAACCCTTATGGAGAAGAGCCCATCTGAAGAGACACGTAAAGCCGCAAAGATCACTCTCCAAATGCTTTCCGAGAGCGATCAACCCTCGACAGCCGATCGCGCTAGGCAAATTTTAGGTACCAAATCGAGTGAACAAATCGAAGCGTTTCCGGGCTGGAACGATCCCAACTCCGGCTTTGGAAATGGATTCGGAGTCAAACGAAGCGTTTCGGCATCCAACTCCAACGGAGTTAAAACGATTCGCATTGAAGAGGATGGCAAGGTTACAACGTTTCGAGATGAGCCACGAGGCGCTATACGAGTCAGCACTGAAGAGGGAGGAAAGAAAAAAGAATTCGTTGCAAAAAATCTCGGTGACCTCAAGAAAAAAGACCCGGCCGCCCATACGCTTTATGAAGAGCACAGCAAAGGGCTTGGGGGGGCGATGGGGGGTGTTGGAGGCTTTCCGCCTGGCGGATTTCCAGCGAACGGTTTCAATGGGGCTTTTGGCGGAGTCATGAATGGAGGAGCACAACAGTTTGGACAATTCGGCCCTAATCAAGTAAATGGGGCTGTAGTTTTTAATCAGCAGAATTTTCAAGGAGGTTTTGCTGGGAACGCTGGCGATCTTGAATCCGAAGCCGCCGCCAAAGACATGATGGTTCAGCAATTGGAAGAGCTTAAGAAAAGATTGGCTGACAATCCTGCGATGACACAAATTCTTGACTCACAAATCCAAGCTCTTAAGACTAAAGCCGCTCAACCTAAGAAATGAACAGATTCAAGAAATGGGGTCGGTGCAACTACTTGTCTACGCTCTCGGTCTTCTCGAATTCGATAAAATAGTTTTCTTTGAGCATAGCCTTGTGCTCACGAACCTTGCGGAATCCAGCTGCGATAATCTCCTCTTCAAATACTTCCTGACCCGCACGAACGTGATTCATGGTCCACTCTGAGCTTTCTCCTTTTACCCGTTTGAAATCGATAAGGATTACCCGCCCCCCTGGTTTCAACGCTTGATGCAATGACGCAAGCGTTTTCTGCGGAAACTCAAAGTGGTGATAAGTATCACAGATGTAGGCTATATCAACTGACGCGGGCGGCAGTTTAGTCGAATCTGGGGTGCATAGAACGGGCTCGATATTTCGCAGACCTAAAGATCGACTGGTAACTTTTATATGCTCCAGAAAGTTTTCAGCGATATCCACCGCGAGAACTTTTCCTTCGGCCCCAACCTCGTTGGCGAACATTCTTGTAAACAGCCCGGTCCCAGCGCCGATATCAGCAAGAGTCATTCCCTTTTCAATTTTGCACGCTTTGACAATCTCTTCGCGTTGTGAGAATACTTCTCGGCTTTCAATCTCAAAACGTTCTACATACTCATCCGGGTTAGGTTTTACAAACGAATCATTGATACCCGGTTTCACGCTTTTCTCCTGAGAAAACGCAAAAGTGTTGGGAAGAAAATTTGCGACAACAATTCCAGCCAATGCAGCAACAAAATGGGATTTAACGGTTTCCAAAATCATTCTCCTAAGGGGGCTTGCGTTTCGGCGATTCATCGAGCACGCCATTATATCTGCCTAAATCCTGATTGGGGGGGAAGATGTTCCCGCAAATCAAATCGAGGACGAGCCTTACAAAAATGTAACCTTAAGTGACTTGATGACTCAACTGTAGGGCAAGCTGTTAGGTTAGTAACAAATTAGCACATCAGACGTTTTCGAGCATTTCCATTTGGCCGCTCGACTACAACGCCATGAACTTCGGCCTAGCTTCCAGGCCGAAGGGAATTCAAACTTAGAATTCGATTTCTTGGAGGGCGAACATTCGTTGTGCGTCCCAGGATTTCTCGTAGGATGCGCTGTTCTAGTTCGGTATCGTTTTCCAGTCGAATCCAGTCGAGATTGACCGGACCGCCAGCAAGTTGATCGTCAACTCGCACTACTGTACCGTCATGCCTTTTTGCTGCAGAGCCTTCCGAGGAGAGAAGTGATCTATCGACATCTTCGATCTCTTTCAATACCTCCACAGACACATCGAAGCCAGCCTCTGTTGGTACAACACGAACGGTCGCGATTCGCCTGATCGTTTGAAGAGAGCTTTCCCAAAGTTGAAATCCGAAGCCGGCATCTTTTCGCCACGGTTCAAGCGCTGTTGCGCCGATTTGAGGAACCGTCTCTAGCTTTCCCTCGAGCCAATGCGTGGCCTCGACCGTGGGACGCTGCTCACTTTTGATCTGAAAGTAATCATCAACAACGTCGACTATCTGGTTCCAAAGAAACTCACTATCCTTTACAGGCAGTGATATAGGGTTGGATAACCAAGTAGACTTATCCAACGGAACTTGATTTGCTCCCCATCGTGTGAAGAGGGTCGAATTGCAACCTGCAGCCCACCACGGTAGAAGTGCGGCAATCAAACAAGTCGTTAGCGATTTTGGAAGAGATCTGCTCAACGGAAATCGTTAGGTGTTCGGAGTCGAGGACTTGGATACGGGCTCGATATCTTTGAGGGATCGCCCTAATCGCTTTCTTGGAGATGCTGTGCCACCCGTTCTCTTAGCAACACTCGGATCCGAAGCCTCAAGAACGGCAGACGATCGATTGGTATCGATTGCGAGCAATGCCGGGTGAAGCTTATCCGTACTCTCAGGAGAACCGATTGATTCGAGTGCATCGGAAACCCCAAGAAGAACGGATTGACGTACTCCCTCTCGTATCCAATTAAACAGTCCTAAGTTACCTGACATTCCATTGTCTCCTGGTATAGGTTGGGTGTTTCTAGCTTGTATTTTCGTTTGTATCAAACGAGCAAAATGCGTACTAGACCGATTTCGCGATACGAATAAGCAACAACGCACTGGTGTTTGCTAGCGAAAGTCCCGCGACGGTAAATTCAGAGGACCGACCAGTTCCTGTAGATCTTCTATGCGAGCGGCGACAACATGGACGATCCCCTCGCGTTTTTCGAGAACACCTTGAACGTACCATGCGTTCGACTGCTTGCAGATTAAATAGTGATCTTTCCATACTTGAGGTTTGATAACCAAATTGATCGAGCCAGTTTCATCCTCCATCGTGACAAAGGTGATTCCTTTTGCCGTTCCTGGGCGTTGACGGAGAACGATTAACCCTGCGACGCGCACGAATCGTCCCTGATCTGTTTCCAGAAGTTCCGCTGCGGTTTTGATTCGTTGCTTGTTAAGGACGTTCCGAAAAAAGCTCATCGGGTGACCTTGGAGAGATACACCGAGGCTGGCATAGTCGCTGTACACTTCTTCGAGCGGATTTAGCTTGATCAACGTGTCTGGGATCATCTCGTCATCGTCCACCCCGGTCGTTTCAAAGAGGGGCATTTCAGCAGAAGACTTTTCGCGAGCGAGTGATTGCCAATATGCAGCGCGACGATCTCCGGAAATGGAATTAAGTGCACCAGATTCTGCTAGTATAGCCAGGGTTGGTTGTTCTAAACGAACTCGCTTAACGATGTCTGACTGATCACGATACTTGCCTCGTCTAGATCGATTGGTAACCAACTGCTCAGCCTCGTCATGCTTCAAGCCTCGAATCATTCGCAAGCCTAATCGCAATGAGAGCCGATTTGAACTCCGATCGTTAGTGACTGGATTAGAGGATAGCCCATCCTCAAGAGTGCAGTCCCAGTTGCTTTGATTCAGATCAACCGGCAGTACCTTTACACCGTGCCGCTGTGCATCCTGGATCAGTTGTGCCGGTGAATAGAAACCGAGCGGTTGGCTATTGAGCAATGCGCAGCAGAAGACCTCCGGATAATGATGTTTTATCCAGCAGGAAGCGTAAACCAGAAGCGCGAAACTGGCCGCATGCGATTCGGGAAATCCATATTCGCCGAAACCTCGAAGTTGCGTAAAAACTCGTTCCGCGAATTCTTGTTCGAGGCCATTATCGAGCATGCCGTCGATGAGTTTGCGACGAAAATTCTCGATAACGCCAGGCCGTCTCCATGCTGCCATGGCTCGACGTAATTGATCAGCCTCCCCTGGGGTAAAGCCTGCTGCTACCACAGCTAACCGCATCGCCTGTTCTTGAAATATCGGAACCCCCATCGTTCGCTTGAGTACATCTCTGATGGCCTCTGTAGGATAGGTAGGCTGAATGCCGGTGCTGCGAGCCTTCAAGTACGGGTGAACCATCTGGCCTTGGATGGGGCCCGGTCTTACGATAGCCACCTCAATAACCAAGTCATAGAAGCATCTCGGACGGAGTCGAGGGAGCATGCTCATTTGCGCTCGACTTTCGATTTGAAAAACACCGACCGTATCCGCTAGGCAAATCATGTCGTAGACAGTAGGGTCTTCGGCCGGTATGGTAGCTAAGTTGTAAGAGCGTTCATAATGAACTCGTATTAGGTCAAGGCTCCTGTGGATGGCTGAAAGCATTCCAAGCGCCAGACAATCTACCTTGAGGATACCGATTTCGTCCAAGTCATCTTTGTCCCATTGGATAATGGTGCGCTCTGGCATGGAGGCGTTTTCGATCGGACAAATCTCGCACAACGGGCCCTGCGTCATTACCATACCGCCAGTGTGCTGTGAGAGGTGGCGAGGAAATCCAGTGATTGACTCCACTATATAGATAAATCGCTTGCCCAGAGGAGAAGCTGGATCGATCCCTGCAGTGGAGCAATGTTCGATAAATCCATCTTCTGAACCACGTCCCTCGACAATTTTTGCTAGTCGATCAATCCTATCTTGGGACAGCCCGATTGCTTTGCCGCAATCACGAATTGCAGAGCGAATACGATACGTTGTTACGGCTGCGGTCATGCCGGCTCTGGTGCGCCCATATTTTTGATAGATGTATTGAATTACCTCCTCGCGTCGTTGATGCTCGAAGTCGATATCGATATCTGGTGCTTCGTTTCGTTCCCTGCTGATGAATCGCTCGAACAGCAAATCAAACTTGCTCGGATCGACGCTGGTGACCCCGATGCAAAAACAAACAGCCGAATTAGCAGCAGACCCTCGGCCTTGGCAAAGTATATTTTTCGATCGAGCAAATCGAACCAAATCCCAAACCGTTAGAAAGTAAGGTTCATAGCGAAGATCCTCGATAATACTCAGTTCATAACGAAGCATCGAGATGATCTTTTCGGGAACCCCATCAGGATAGCGTTGCTTAGCTCCAGACCAAGCCAAGCGTTTTAGGTACTCGATAGGTGTCACTCCGTCGGGAGCCCATTCTTTCGGGTACTCGTAGCGTAGTTGATCGAGAGAAAATTCGATTCGATTGGCGATTTCGACCGTGTTGTTTATCGCGTGTTCTGCCCCTCTATAAAGTGAGGAAATCTCGGCGAGCGTTCTAAGATGCCTTTGAGAGCTATCGGGACGGAATGGGGCAATCTCGTCGATGGTGACTCCAGCGCCGATAGCTGTAACGCAATCTTGGAGGAGCATTCGCTCTGGTGAGTGATAAAGCACATCCCCCGTTGCGACCAGCGGAATTCCAGTGCGTTGCGAAATAGCGGAAAGCTGGTCAATCCAAGCCCTATCGTCGACACCCCTTAAGAGCGAGGTCGCGATGTAAACATCGTCTGCAAACACCTCCTTTGCCAACGGGAGCCAGTTGAACCAAGGGTCGGTCGGTGCCCCAGATCTTCTCCGCATTAATCTGCCATCATGTTTATGAAATGTGTCTTTTTGTAGACATGCACTAGAAGAAGTGAGACGGGGGAGCACGCCTCCGACGCAATCGATTAGGTATTCCCCCAGATCTCCCCAATTGAGGATGCATTCACCTTTCTCAGCACGCTGACGCCCCAAAGACAAAAGCTTGCAAAGGCTACCGTAGCCCTTACGATTCTTAGGCCAAACTAAGAGTCCGGGACCATCCATGAAATGAAGTTCAGTTCCAACAATGAATGGAATTTCGCTGTCCTTCGCCGCAGTGTGTGCCCTTACTACGCCCGCCAGTGAATTCCGGTCTGTGATTGCCACGCCTGCGTAGAGGAGTTGCTTGGCTGTTGCAACAATTTCATGCGGATGAGAAGCTCCCTCGAGGAACGAGAAGTTCGATTTGCACTGCAGTTCGACATAACGAGTTTGAAACAAATCGATTCGTGATGGTTTGGGAAATAGTTTCGGGAGTTTCCATAAAACAAGAGCTTAATAGCTCAGTTGCCATGGTTGACGCAAGCTACTAACGTTATAGCTTATTCATTATTCACTCAACCCTTCAGTAAGTGAAACTGAGATTCCTGTGAAAAGGAGAGCATTCAAACTCAATTGCCATATTCCGACTTGAAATAAACCTGTCCTAGTTTAAAAATTCCAAACACGTCTGCATAGAGGCAAGCTGTTTTGCAATACCCCCACAATGGGTTGACGGCGGCTCTTCAGGCACCATTCACGTTCAAATCGCCCCATAGAACGCTCGGCTTTTTCCCTGTTTATGACTCGCTTAAAGCGAAAAGCTTCTGGCGTAAAATAGTGTAATTTCTCGTTCAATTGTTTACGATAGGACCCATGGAATCAAACTACTTTGGAACTTGCGAGGAGCCTTCGGCATGGACGCACACGTCGAAAGTACTACTTATAGAGGACAACCCGGGTGATGTAGCGATTTTTAAGCATTACTTAGGTAGCGCTGGCGTAAAGCATATCGAGTTGAAGAATGTGGCGTCGGTCGCAGAAGCGGAAAGGCTTCTGGGGGCAGAGTCTTTTGATTCCATCATTCTGGATCTTCGTTTACCTGACGCAGATGGCGTTGAAGCCGTTAGACGGATCAGGCGTTTTAGGCAAGACGTCCCAGTTATCATCTTGTCAGGCAACATCGATAGCACCATGGCTTCGGATGTTATCGATGCCGGAGCAGACTCGTTTTATAACAAGGAAACGGTTGCTGTTGATTCTCTTTTGCTATCGCTAAAATTGTCTATTGATCGAAGTAAAAACTCAATGAACAGTCATGACAGCGGTGTCGACGAAGAGACTGGACTGTTCAACCAATTTGGTTTTCAAAATGTAGTAGAAGAGGCGTTTAACGCCGCATGCGCATCAGACTCAGAGATGTGCCTATTATGGGTCAACTTGAAAATGGCTGATTCCCATGCTCCGTCTATGGAATTGATCAAACACGTTGCCTCACGAATCGAGAAATCAGTTCGTAGTTCCGACTACATAGCCAGGTTGATTCCTTCAGACTTTGTGATCGCCTTACCGGGAGTCGGCCCCGATAGTCGAGAGCAAATTCGCAGCCGGTTGCTTCACGTGCTGAGTAATAAAGTTAGCTCACAGATTACTATACAGATTGGGTGCGCATGCTTAGAACCTAGTTGTTCTACTCTAACAACCTTGATGGTTCAGGCTAAGAATGACGCGGGTTTAGGGAATCCTCGTCACGATTGATCCGCAATATTAAGTGAATCCATGGACCTAACCGTCAGCACGCTCTTGAAAGACAGCTTGAGTTCCACGGCGAAGCTCGGGAAAACAACGGGACTCGTTATCTTTGCGATCTATTTCGCGTTGTCGTTTTTAGGTGATTTATTTCTTGTTCATGGATCTACAGCGTCGCCATTCTGGCCAGCGGCTGGGGTTGGGTGGATTGCAACCATAATTTTTGGAAAGTCTGCGTTAGTTCCCATATTCTTTGGCTCAGCGCTTAGTGTTCTTATTAGTACTTCTAGCTGGCCTACAAATCCAACTGAACTGGCGATTCGATGCATAGGATTCCCCGCCGCAAACGCTGCCGAATCTTGGCTTACCGTGAGCATTGCTAACTGGCTCCATCAAAGACGAAGTCGAATGCTGCATCTTAGCGACATCGATCCTTCTCAACATGTACTCGAGCATCACCCATGGATGATGCAGTCTTTGCGATCCGTATCAATATTGACGGTTTCCATTTTTGCTGGAAGTTTCGCAAGCGCATTGTTCGGGAGCATGGTTGCCTATAGCCTGAATGATTCATCTGATTTCGTGTATTCAACTATATTGTGGTGGGGGGCAGACTCAACAGCGATGGTTTTCGCGCTGCCGATTTTCTCTGCTATTCTCTACTGCTCCAAAAGAGACTGGGTAGCCGCGTTTACGGCCAAGTACCATTTGCTATACATCGCATTGCTGATCTCGCTCGCCGCATGCTACTCTAGTATCATTGAGACGGATATCATGCGAGAGTTACTTCTCTGCATAATTGCTGGTATTTGGATTATGTTCTGTGTTCAAGATAGCTTACCGATGCTAGTCATAGGTATTACGTTTATCTTGGGGTTCACGGTCACAGCAACTGTTTTAAGCTACGGCCCATTTACTGGTCGGGATAAGCAAGATGAGTATTTGGTGATGCAAGCGTATTTGATTGTTCTTACATTTTGTGGACTATCACTCCACGGACTTCAGCGCGAAACCTTTCGCATTAACCAGCTATTTATGAAGATAAGAGAAGCGGAGACAATCGAACGCTACGAATCTCGACTCGAGGAATCTTCTCGTCTGCTTGAAGAAAAGCAAATGGACTTTGAAGGAATTCTCGGTACATTCCCCGACTTGTATTTTTGGCTAAGCAGAGATGGGATCTATCTAAAATATTACGCTCACCAAGATCTTTTTGTAACTCCAGATTTCTCTATCGGAAAACATATCCGAGAGGTAATTCCTTTAGACATTCAACCATCTATAATCAACGCCTTTGAGAAATGCTGTAATTCTGGAAAAACGGAGGAGATCGAATACTCCTTAATGGTGAACGGTTCATTAGGATGGTTTGAAGGCCGATTCACACTACTGGATAATCAGCAAGTGCTGGTCGTCGTTCGGAATATTACTCAACGCAAGAAAACGGAACAACAACTGCAGACGCTACTGATACAACGTGAAATCGACTCTGAACAACTAAATCTTAAGGCGAAGGAATTGGCTCGCTCCAATTCTGAACTCGAACAATTCGCATATGTAGCAAGCCACGATTTACGCGAGCCCCTCCGAATGGTGAGAAGCTTCTGCGCGATTCTGGATGAACGTTACTCCACGTCGCTTCCAACTGAGGCCCGTGAATATCTTTGTTTCGCCGTTGATGGCGCGAAGCGAATGCAACAGATGATTGACGAACTCCTTTTACTCTCACGAGTTAGCACCGGTCAGTATTCTATCCATCCGTGCTCCTTGGAGAATGTATGCGACAAAGCGATAGAGACACTCAAGCATTCCATCGACGAGAAGAAGATTCGTATCTCGAAATGCAATATGTCTGAAATCCACGCAGACCGTGAGCGATTAGAACAAGTTTTGCTCAATCTAATTGGGAACGCTGTTAAGTTCTCAAGAAAAGAGGCCCCTGAAATCCGCATTACCTGTGAAGAACTTAAGGATGGCTGGATTGTGCGAGTTATAGATAACGGAATCGGAATTGACCCCAAACACTTCGAAAGAATCTTTCTCATGTTCCAGAGATTGCACCCGACTAACGTATATCCGGGATCAGGTGTTGGACTAGCACTATGTAAAAAAATCATCCTGCAACATGGTGGCACCATCGGCGTACATTCAGCGATCAATGAAGGTTCTGAGTTTTGGTTCACGCTACCAAGAAATAATATTGATTAACTTAAAGTCATTTATATATCCAAACCTATGAATCAACGACAAGAAAATCGCTGCATCATTTTGATTGAGGATAATCTTGGAGATGTTGTTTTGTTTCGTGAGTCACTCTCAGAAGCAGATCGAAGTGTCGATTTGTTTATCTATGGAACTTATGAGGAAGTGGAAGCATCCATTCTAGAAATCGAGTATGCTTACAAGAGGGGCGGCGTGATCGTTCTTCTGGATCTAAATCTCTTACGATGCTCTGGGTTTGATATTATTCCTCTCTTCCGAACCAATGCGGTCTTGCAGCATCTTCCCATTATCGTTTTTACCTCGTCGCAAGCGCCAAAAGATGTTTTGCGGTCGTATCAAGCAGGTGTTAATGCTTACGTGCCCAAACCCGACGATCTAAAAGGATATCGCTCCATCGCAAAAAGTTTAGTTGACTTTTGGCTCGCTCATGCAGTTATGACGTCTTCGGTTAACTTGGTAAGTTAGCATTGTTTTAAACCAGCGCTCACCTATGAGCTGAATCGCAATCTTGTAGGCGTGAAATACGAGTCAGTCCTGTTCGCGGCAAAAACAGTGGTATTTCATTCATCAATGATGACTCCATTGACGACAAAAATGAACAATGAATCTGCTTGGAAATCATGATCAAGATGCAGGTGATCGGCGAAGTGTGCCAGAGTCCACGAGGGTTCTTTGTTCTCAGGCTTTAATTGGCGAACGATTGAAGATGTTGTTGTAACTTTCGACTCGTTTCACATCTGCCCAACGCATGGGATGCTAGCGTACGAGTCGAGGTCTAGTTTGACGATGTTATCGTTGCATACGACTGCATCGTCGCTATCCATTTAGCACGAACTCGCAGATTCGTTTGTAGAATCGGCCGTTTCGACCGGCTTTTGGGGCAAACAGCTAGTCGTCCTTTAGCCCCAGTCGCGCCCACCATCTTCCTTTGTGTGGAGCCGGTGATGCTTGGGAGGAATTCTCTGTTGCTCGCAACACTACGTCCCTCTCGGACTCCAATTGCTGCATCTTCTCTTGTATTTCTAAACGCTCTCGGGCTAGCTTAGCGCGTTCCAGAGACATTTCGATTTCTCCCTGCCTCTGTTTCTGCTCCCATTGCAACTGCATCTCTTTCAATCGCAGACGTTCTTCGGCCACAATCTCGTCTGCATCCACTAAATGAGCGATGGCTGCAGCGCCAACAGCTAGCCCATTTGTCGCTACGGATTGTTGCTCAAGCAAGCTTCGTAGATCTGCAATCTCTTTTTCCCGAATTTGAATCTGGACAGATGTTTCCTCTAAGATGTGTTTCATCTCGAGAACCTTCTCAACGCTATCCAGCTCTTCTTGGTCTTGTTGCTCCAGCATGTGCAGCAACGCTTGCTTCCGATCCTCCCAACTTACTGAGTCGTGGTTGACGGTGCTTGGATCCTGGAATTTGGCCAATCTCGTTGCTAGTTCATTGCATTGCAATCTTAGATCGACCAATTCATGCCGCGCGTCCATCAAGTCGTTTCGTACTGAAGCGAGCTGCTTTTTCAGTTCAGCCTCGGAGCCAGTTCCGATGCTCGAACCGATATCATCTTCGAGAAGTCTGATTTTCTCTTTAAGTCTATCTACCTCTCGATTCAACTCGCACTCACGCTCTAAATGCTCGTTACGAACACTTGTAGTAAGCTCTTTGATGTCCTCGTTTTCGATAAACTCAAGCAGTGTTTGATACTCTGCGCGAGTATGGTTGAGCAGGCTGGTTAGCCGATCATTTTCAGCACGTAATGAATCGATCGCTCCGGTGCTCGATGCGAAATCATTAACACCAGAGCTTCGATCGATTTGCGCCATCCGTACTTCTGCAGAATCGATGGCTTGTTGCAGTTGTCTTCGTAACTCTTGAATCTCGAGTCGTTCTCGTTCGAGCTGCGCTGAGCTTTCTACAATCTCTCGTAGTTTGTCGTCAAATAATGCGAGGACTGCAGAATTCACAGCTGCAATTGCGTCAGGCGCAGACCCTCGGCCCAGGCTTCCATTTTTATGGGCTTGTAGATCTGGCTCAGTTATGGCTCTCATTTCAATGGTGTGACTCGAGGCCTGGATTGGACTTTCCTCCCAGTTGAACTGGTCGTCGATGATAAATTGTGAGTCGCTTTCTTGAGATTCAATGTGTGGGTCCGACGAGGACAATAGATCCTCAACCTGCCTTATGTTTCGGTCCAAAGTTTCGTACTGACCGGGACGCGCAGCAGCAGGCAATACAGACGGAATAGACAAGGCTAGTCCTCCTGGCTTTGCTTTTTTGTTGATACGTCGCCTATTTGTTGACATCTGAATTTGCTTAAGGGGGGTAGGATTCTCCATAATATGGTATGGAGTGATCTACGCGTGAACGATAGGTTATAGTGAGATAGGGACTTGGCACTCAAGTAAAACACAGAGAGCTTTTTCGTGACAAAGCTTACTATTTTTAACGATTAGAACGTTTGGAATGAAAAAATTGAGCAACAGCGAGAGTGGAATCAATAAGGAGATGACTTTTGAAGAGGCAATCTCCGCCCTAGAGCAGTCTGTCAGAAGACTCGAAGGCAACTCGCTCGGATTGGAACAATCCCTAGAAGAATACGCAAAAGCGGTAAGTTACGTGACTCATTGCCAATTGAGGCTGAGCCAAGCAAAACAAAAAATCGAGCAGTTAAAGAGCATGTCGAAATCTGGCGAAATTGCCACTGTAGCCTGGGAGGAGACGGATTCAAAATCAGACACTCCCACTACCCGCCGTCGAAAAACCGAGCCGTGAACTCTATGCTCCAAAGATGTCCTCTTATGCGTAATCATGCCCAGCCTAGGCTTAGCGAATAGACGATGTGCTGTTCGTAGCGGAGCGTTCTGTCCCCGAGTAAGGCATTTCTACGGCGTAATACTCAGACCAAATCGGAAGATGGTCTGAGATATCTAATGCCTCTTCTCGTGTAATACGAAACAGTTGCTCCAGATCCATGACGCCTGCTCGACCCGTAAACTCATTCGACAATTCTTTGTCGATCAGAATGTTGTCCCATATCTTGGTGCGACGAGTGTTCGTTGGCTCGTTAATTAGCCATACCAATCCAGGTATCTGTGCAAGCGATCCAAAATTCTTAGGTTCAACATTCATATCACCCATAAGGATTACGTCGTCCTCCCCCCCATTCGCATACTCGAAATTCCGAATGGACTTTAGAACGGATGAAAGCACTTGAATCTCCTCACTCGCCTCATCCGGGTCCGAATGAAAATTCACTAAAGTGAATCGGAACGGTTGAAACCCCTGAGCAACCTTGCAAACAAATCTCGCGACCAAGGGCTCGCGATGCAACAGATCCTTGGAGTCCTCAACAAGATAGCTAAACTCTGTCGCGGAAACGATTGTCTCCGTATTGAACACAAAAGCATACTGCTCCTTGGACGCGGTTCTTCCCAACGGTGGGCTAATTATGTAATCGTACCGCGATCCGTTACTGTTGACGTATTCCAAAAGCAGTGGAAGCGAAGCCCCGCTGCGGTCTCTGATTTCTTGAATCGCGACAACGTCGAATTGGCGAATTACCTCTGCCAAATGCTCAGGAATTTTAGGTTTAGACATCTTGGATGTGCCAAAGACCTGAATGTTGAAGCTGGCGATGAGGATTGTCTGCCCGTTGCGAATCGGGAGCCCTGGAGCTCGATTCGATGCGGCCTGTGAAATAAGCTTTCCCGCAAGATTCGGCGGATTGCTTGGCTGGAACTGACCAGTTGGTAGGTTTTTCGTTGAACCAGAGGTGGCATTCTCTCCCTGTGACAAAATTTGATCCGCTAGCTGGTCTGCATGCTCGCAACCGATAATCGCTAAAGTGATCAGCCAGACTAAACCATATTCGAACGCAGTCCGCCTTCGATTCATTGCCCTCGCCTCCATGCTCGGGTAAGTGGATCTTTTACTTTTCTCTAACCGCGTCCTTGCAATCCATGCATAGCCATGCGAACTGGCGAGTGAACGGTAGCGTGTATCGTAGCCGATGCGACATTCCATGCCGATCGACTTGCACAGTACTTACCGTATACCAACCAGAAACCGCAAAGTCGAGGGAGAACTAATAAGAAAAAAGGCTCCCAACAGTGATTTGCACTAGTGGAGCCTTTTACTTTGTCGAATTGTTACGCGGGTCAAGAGTAGCTAATGGAAATCATTTTCCAAAGCTAAAGCCTTTAGAGCCTGACGTCATTCTAGCACTTGAAGCACGCGCAGATTTCGCAGAACTAACTGCGGATTTGTGGTAATTTTGAGGACTCATTTGTGCGTTAGAGACCGAGGGCGCTGCTCCACCATAAAAA
The DNA here is from genome assembly GCA_046344995.1 of Pirellula sp. Lineage (GTDB taxonomy): Bacteria > Planctomycetota > Planctomycetia > Pirellulales > Pirellulaceae > JBKCUI01. Next base: position 31,687 of record JBKDKR010000004.1, on the reverse strand, counting down.
CTGTTTTGACGTCCCAACATAGATCCCAAGAGATAACCGGTCATGAATCCGCCGGGTTGAAAACCATATGGGCGATGATGACCATTGTTGTCTGAAGCGACCAATCGATTGTTTGCAACGTCGATGGTAACCGTAAATTCTTTCGTCTCACCAATATCCTGCGCGTTGTTTCCATTGGGGTCAAGAAACCCGTTGATTTCGCCGCCAGCGGTCATGGAAACTCCCACCCGTGCCTGCATGACCTTGAGATCGTTCATAGTGGTCGCCAACTTGGTCAGGAATTCTTTTTCCTTTTCTGCATCCTGTTTAGTCGGATCGATGGCTTGAAGCATCATTTCTTGGGAGTCAACTTCGGCAGATGCGTTCACAGCGATGCTTTTCCCCCCGTTTTTGTTGTCTGATTCGGCGAGTACGAGTGCAACCGCATCAAGAACCTTATTCAAATCGACTACGTCAACATTCCCGGACCCACACCCACTAAACGACAACGAAAAAACCAAAAAAACAAAACCGGTTGCTGGAAACGCTTTCATTTTGCGACCTTTTAAATCTATGAGAGATAAGTCTATCGCCATCATCGTATCAAATTTACTGCGTGGCCTCTAGCACATTATCACAGCTCATGAACGTGTGAGCTTCAATTTCTCAGAAAATCCTCCAAACTCAATTACTTTGGATTCGCCGCCGACGATTTCTTGAGCTAACCCGAACATCCCTTGTTGTCGCCCGCTCAAATCGTCTAGCCAGGCTAGATTTTTTCTCCTGAGCTGTACGCAAGCTGCCGTTGCTGCAGCGTCTGCATCCGATGCTTCTTCAGCAAAAATGGTCACCGCTTGCTGCCCTATTACTCCGGCACCATCCTTCGGATCAAGTATATGGCTACTCCGATCCTGTTGCGATTTGCTTTTCCAGTCAGGAAGCTTCTGAAACTGGTCCCCCGATGTTGCCATACTTAAATTGGCGAGTCTAATCCGATAAGCCTTTGGAGATTCGGACTGGACCGTCTCTAGTAGGTCAATCTCCACTGGCCAACCCGCAAGATGACTGGGAGGGTTGCCCGCACGAAGATTGCCGGCAAAGTTGACGACGAACCGTCCCTCACCCAGTTTGTTCATTAACTCATAGGTCTTATCTACGGCGAGCCCCTTTCCAATACCTCCGAAATCGAACTTCAAACCTTTTCGATTAACTTTGATCTCTCGCTTTTCTGCGTCCCACTCGATACCGTCCCAGCCCATCGTTTGAATTGCGGACTTCCATTCATCCGGAGAAACCACCCGACGTTTACGACGCAAGGCGGTAACAGCACCACATGTGACGTCAAAAGCGCCTTTGGAAATCTCGAACCACTTTTTGGATTTTGTTATCGCCTCTGCCAACTCAATCGACACCATCTGCGACCGTCCTATGTTTCTTTCTTGCGTCAGACTCGAGGCCTCGCTTTCATCATCGTAATCACTAAGGATTGCGTTCCACTTTTCTAGAAGAGCTGCAAGCTCATCGCGGACTTGCTTCGCGTCAACAGCATCCACTTCGGAAATTTCCCAACGAACATTTAATTCACTCCCCATCGCGCGAATTGATATCTCTTCGAAATGTTGATCGTTGGAACATCCACTAGCCTCAGCGGGACGCAAAGTAATGCAACCAATGCCGCAAAGCGCCAAAGACTTTATCGACTCTCGCCTGCTTAACATTTGGACACTCGGTTTAACATACTGATGCACCTAAAGCAAAAACGGTTACTACTAAAGTCACCTTTGTCGAGCTGATGTTGTCAGTCTCAATTTAGCATGATCCCCAGTCAAGCCGATCTCGAACGCTCGATTCGACAGTTCGTCCAACGCCCGCTCGCCGACCTCGCCTAGCTCCCGAGTCCAGTCGTTGACGTACAAATCAACGTGCTTCATTAAAACAGAATCATCGAACTCTTGGGCAAATCGTCTCATCGTTGGCAAGGTTTCGCTAGGGTGGTCCAGTCCGTAAACAAGCGACTCGTGTATTACGGCTTGAACCGTCTCTAGCACATCTCTTCCTAGATGCCATGCACCAATAATACCCCCAAGCGGAAGCGGGCAATGAGTAGCCTTTTCCCATCGACTACCCAAGTCTTCGACCAATGATAGGCCCTCGGATTGCCAGGTAAATCGTCCCTCGTGAATACAGACACCGAAATCCGCCGCCCCCTTTTTGAGCAGAGGCATGATCTCCGAAAACACAACATGATTCAGTCGCGTTGTATTGGGATAGAAAAGGTGAAACAAAAGCGTTGCTGTCGTGTGCTCACCTGGGCAAATCGTTAACTTGCTAGAGTCTATTGGTGTTGTCCCGGCTTTTGCAGAAAGCAAAAGCGGTCCTACCCCATAACCAAGAGCCGAGCCGCTCGGAAAAACGCCATAGTCTTGAGTCAAATAAAGTGCAGCATGGAAGCTTGTTTTGGCGACATCTAATCGCTTAGCCAAAAGCTCTTCGTTTAAAGTCTGGATATCAAGCAATTGAATGTCGAAATCCAGGCCTCGCCAGTCGACTTTTCTTTCCAGCATTGCATGAAAAGCAAATGTATCGTTTGGACAAGTAGAAATGGCGAATCGAATCCGTTTCATTTCGAAAGACTCCTGCTCGTCTCGATTAACAATTTACAAACGCTATCCATAGCTTTAGAAACCTTCCAGTTTTTGTGATCCCGATCTCCCACCCAATTTGAGAAACCTCTTGCGATCGAGAGCGGAACTTGACACAACTGACACGCTATTGCGACACCAAACCCCTCCATATCCTCAGCTAAAGCATCAGGGAAACATCTAAGCTTTCCGCTCGCCTCCTCGTAATCAGCAGAAGCAGCTGTAACACTCACGAGCACATTAATACTTTCTTTTGTGGATGAATCACCAATCGTATCCAGCGTAATCACATCGATTGGCGGACCAGCACGCTCTTCTGATTGTAATTGACTCCAGCCCAATGCTCCGGCGCTCGTAAACTTCAATCCGCTCCCTACTCCAATGCCATAAGAAACAACTCGGTCGAAAATGGCAGCTTGACCAATCCAAGTCTCATCCACGTTTTTCGTCCGATACAACCCAGCGATGCCCGCCAATATAACCCGGTCGGGATGCCGTTGGGTGATAAGTCTTGTAGCCTGTGCGGTCGAAGCAATTAATCCGAATCCGCATAACTCCACGTCGAGCCCCATCGATCTAAACGTGGCTAAAATGTTTGGATCAATTTTCGCCTTTTCGAACGCAGTGGGGATGAGCAATAGACTCCTCATGATGACCATTCTTAATAAAAAGCGATTACGCCAACTCACCAAATCCAATGGTTAACTATCTCACAGTTGGGGCAAATCTGTCAGGTAAGCCATATTAACACTGAGTCAAAAAACTTCCTGCATCCCGCCCAATTCCAGACCACATTATTGTTCGAGGTTGTTTCCTTCAGCTCAATCAAAATCGGCTGCACGGATGGCGCAAGAAACCGCTAGACATGAAATTCTCAACCATTCCCACTAAAAGTGATCGAAAATGCCGATTGTCCAGGTACGTTGCTCTCCGAAGATTGATAAGTTAAGATGCACAAACCCCACAAGGGCGTTTAACTCGGCTCAAGCTGCAGCTAGTGGCGTAGAGCTACGAGCTACCGCGTCGCCATTTCTGTCCCTCACCTAATGGAACCTTTCCATGTCAAAATTCAACCGTAGAAACTTCATCCAGAATACCAGTACCGCCATTGCCGGCGGCTACTTCGTTGCAGCGGGCAGCACAAAGGCGCTCAGCCGATCCGCACTTGAGACCCTCAACGTAGCGTGCGTTGGTGTCGGCGGAAAAGGAGGCAGCGACTCCTCGAATGCAGCCAAGTTCGGAAACGTTATTGCAATGTGTGACGTTGACCGATCCACATTAGAAGGAAAGTCCAAATCCCCCGAATTCAAGTCTGCGGAAAAGTACACCGACTATCGCGAATTACTCGCTAAGCACGGTAAGAACATCGACATTATGACCGTTAGCACCCCAGACCATATGCACGGTCCGGTAACCCTGGCTGCCATGAGACTGGGAATCGGCTGCTATACCCAAAAACCACTCACCAGAACTATTTACGAAGCTCGACTGCTCGCGCGAGTCGCGAAGGAAACCGGCGTTTGCACTCAAATGGGCAACCAGGGAACTGCACTTGATTCCTCCCGGGAAGCAATCGCTCAACTCAAGTCTGGCGTTCTCGGTACCCTCAAGGAAGTTCATGCATGGTCCAACCGACCGATCTGGGCACAAGGCCCTGGTCGCCGAATGACTATGGAAAAATTTGCCAAACAAGCTGAGATGGAATCGAAAGATGATGCTCCATCCCTGACCGATGACAAGAAAAAAGAAATTGAACGAGCGCTCAAGAACCTTGATTGGGAGAATTGGATCGGCGTTGCACCAATGCGTGAGTATTGGCCTGGACTATATCACGCATTCCAATTCCGAGGCTGGTGGGATTTTGGTACTGGGGCTCTCGGAGATATGGCCTGCCATCAATTGACCGTCCCATTTGCTTCATGCGGGCTACGGGATCCGATCTCTGTTCAAGCGAAATCGACCGGCCACGACTTTGATTCGTTCCCTGCAAGCTCAGTTATCAAGTTTGAGTTTCCAGAAACTTCGGAGCGACCAGCGATTCCATTCTGGTGGTACGATCGAGTAGGCAACAAACCTCCGATGGATGTATTCACCAAATGGGGAATCGAAAACGTCGCTAACAGCGGTGTTCTCATCGTTGGTGACAAAGGTGCTTTTTATAGTGCAGACGACTATTGCGGTGTTTACGAATTGCGTGGTGTTCAGAAAGCAAAGGTAGACTTCGAACGCGCCGTTGATAAAGGCGATAATGACACCAACAACATGTACGAACTATTCCGAGCCAAGTCAGAGGGTAATCCAACGATTTGCAAGTCGAACTTTATCGACCGTGCCGGTCCACTAACGGAAACAATTCTCCTCGGTAATCTTGCTGTTTGGGCCGCCGCGGCCGGTGGCAAAGACGGTGCTATGGGCGAGTGGGGTGAAAAAGTTGAATGGGATGCAGCAAATATCAAGGTCACGAACCTTGCAGCGCTCAAGACCCCAGGCGTTGCCGATTTGATCAAGCCAAAGTATCGAGGTGAACACCGTCTCGATTAGTTCATAGAGCCTTGATTGACGCAAGTTCGAGGATGTAGCGCTAGATATCGCGACTTAGAAACTCGACGGTGGATCAAGACCGGACAGACTAAAGTAATAGAAGCGTAGGTCGATCGTGATCTACGCTTTTTTCATTAATCCCAACCCGAACGCGTTGGCTAGGAACGGCCTATTTTTGAGGATTCCAAAGTTGTTGAATTCACGTTATTTGGGAATCCGCAGGGATAGGCTATACTATTCGGTACCCGGAAGAAACTGAGTCTCTGCACATCCACGAGCAGAGTTTTCATGTAAATGGTGTCGCCCGAATCAACCTATCACCCGACGAAACCCTTAAACGCAATCCGAAACGAATGACTCAACCAAATCGTCGTAATTGGCTATCCAAAATCCTCCGTTCGTCTTCAATACTAATCTTCGCCGTTAGCGTGGGAGTCTCGTCAATTGGCTCTTCCGCTTCGGAACTGCTGGCAGCGGACATTGAAGATCGCATCAAACAATTAGGTTCAGTCGCAAAACTGACCAAGGTGGACGGCAAGATAACGGAGATTTCCATCACCGACGGTTCAGCTTTGACCGTTGAGGATATCAAATTGTTTGCGACAGCTACCGATCTGACCAAATTGCAGATTCTGAACTTTCGTGGCCTCGGATCGAACGACGTGGCTCCATTATTTGAGCTGAAAAATCTCAAATCACTTTCTCTGACTAACACCGTTATTGATGATTCAGCCGTTGAAGGAATCGTCAAAGCGCTCCCAGGTTTGACCGATCTTGACCTCTCATCGAATGCCAATATGAGCAGTCAAGTTCTCAAGCCGATCTCGGAGCTAAAAGGGTTGCAAACTCTTCTATTGATGCAAAATCGCCTGAATGACATCAGCACTCGAAAGCTTGCTCAACTTAAAGAGCTTAAGGTGCTCGATCTACGAGGCAATATGGAAGCAGGGGACTTGACCCTTAAGGTTCTTAGTGGACTGCCCAGCCTAAAAGCGTTGAAACATAGAAGCACCGCGGTCACGGATTACGGCGTCGAATTGCTTTCGGAAAACGGGTCGATTGAAAACCTGCTGATCCAAGACTTCGCTATATCCGACGCCTCCGGTCCATTCATTGCGAAGCTCCTCAAGCTGACACAACTTGAGATCATCCGGTGCCAAGGCTTTGGCAATGACGGTGTAAAGGCTTTAGCAGGTATGCCGCTTCAGCGATTAACGTTGCGAGACTTGCCCGTGGTCGCAGACGATGCCATGCTGGTTTTCAAGGATATGCCCAAACTGAAACGACTATATCTACACGAACTGGGTGGTGTTTCTGATGTAGGGCTCAAAAACTTGAGCTCTGTCAAATCGCTCGAAACTTTGGACATTTGGAGCATCCCGCAAATGACAGATGCCACCGTCGAAGTAATCTCCACGTTGCCGAACTTGACAGAACTATCGATTCGCTCGACAGCTATCACGGATGCATCAATCAAGGTTATAACCCAGATGCCAAAACTGAAACGACTCACGATCAAAGATAACGCATCGATCTCTCCCGCTGCGCTCAAGTTACTTAGTGAAAAAAAGTGGGATAAATTGGACCTTGGTAACAAAAAGTAAGACCGTGCCTTGCAAAACGAAGGGGCATTTCGCTGTGTAGGAAGCCATTTTATGGCGAATTTACGCATCTAGTGGCCGCCCCTTTATTGCACAGCTATTCATAGTCGTTTAATCTTACATCTCCTATCGGTTTCATTACTTTAGATAAGTCAGGCTCGCTTTATGGGAAATTTCCGTCGCATCAATGTCATGGATGAAAACGGGGTCAGTGTCGTTCGATTTATCGACAAGAAGATCGTCGATTCAGGCACGATTGAAATGCTCGGTGACGAGCTGGTTTCACTAGTAACGATTGATAAACGTACACAGGTACTCCTCAATTTTGAGGGTGTCGATTTTATGTCCAGCGCCGCGCTGAACAAACTTATCAAGCTGAACTCGAGCATCAAAGCCGCGAACGGTCGATTAAAGCTTTGCAATCTACGAGCGGAAATCCAAGACGTTTTTAAAATCACTAAGCTTGATCGGGTATTTGACCTTAGAAAGAGCCAGGAAGATGCTTTAGGTGCCTTCCGACTGTAAACGGATGAACTCCACTCTATTCACTTTGCATCGTGCAAAGCACCTCCTTACAGTTCCTCCAGCCTGACGCAGGGAATTTTGCCAATGAATTCGCCAAGCAATTGGGCTATCGAAAAATCGATTCCTAGCGATCTCGATGTCGCTCATGAGTTGATAGAACAGACTATCCTTGCCATGTCCGATCTAGATTGGCCTGGTGGAGATATGTTCCATGTACAAATGGCAATGGAGGAGGCTCTTGTTAATGCGATTGAACACGGAAACAAGCGGTGCGAAAGCAAACTTGTTTCCGTTGCCATCTCGGTTTCTGGACAAGAAATCACTATAGAAATCAAAGACCAAGGTGGCGGGTTCGATCATCGCAACGTAGCTGATCCCACCGAAGAAGAACGAATAGATCAACCGCGGGGGCGGGGCGTGTTGCTCATTCGCGAACTCATGTCCCAATCTCGCTACAACGACCTCGGTAACGAACTTGTGATGATCAAGAAGCGTTCCGTTGCAGAATAGGAACTGTTCGAGTACACCTCACGCGGTTTATCTTTAAGCCAGTATGTCTCGAATGATATTAGATGGCTCAACTCCCGTTAGCTTGAAGTCGAGTCCCTGCGACTTGTAGGTGAATCTCTCATGATCAATCCCCAAACAGTGCAACATAGTCGCATGTAAGTCATGCACGGTGACGGGATTCTCGGCGATGTTATACGAGAATTCATCCGTCTGTCCGTACGATATTCCATGTCGAATTCCACCTCCTGACAACCAAACACTAAAACACCTCGGGTGATGATCGCGACCGTACTTCTCTTTTTCTACAGCCCCCTGGCTATACACAGTACGCCCGAATTCCCCGCCCCAAAGAACCAACGTCTCATCCAGCAAGCCACGTTGTTCTAAATCCTTGAGCAAACCCGCTTGGGCCTGATCGACGTCTTGACATTGCATGGGCAAATCCTTGGGGACACTTCCGTGGTGATCCCACCCACGATGATACAGTTGGATAAAGCGTACGCCACGTTCTGCCATACGGCGAGCCATCAAACAGTTATAAGCATATGTACCTGGCTTTTGCACATCTGGGCCATAAAGGGCCAAGCTAGATTCAGATTCGTCGCTGAAATCGGTTAATGCTGGCACGCTCGCCTGCATGCGATATGCCATTTCGTACTGAGAGATCCTGGCTGTAATCTCTTTGTCCCCGTTTTGGTCCGCTTGCAATTGATTCATCTTGCTTATCAGATCCAGCGTTCGTCGCCGATCTTCGCGAGCCATTCCTTGAGGATTGTTCAGATAGAGGACAGGATCGCGCGAAGCTCGAAACTGAACCCCTTGATGCTCGCCCGGTAAAAAACCGGTTCCCCACAGATGAGAAAAGAGAGCCTGCATCTGTCCTCTCCCCTGACTTATCATCACTACAAACGACGGCAAGTCTTGGTTTTCGGTTCCCAAACCATAGGACAACCATGCCCCCATCGAAGGACGGCCTGGTAGCTGATGACCAGTCTGCATAAACGTTATGCCTGGTCCGTGATTAATCTGCTCCGTCTTCATCGTATGAATGACACACAACCGTTTTGCTTGTTCCGCCGTTTTCGACAGTAGATCGGAAACCCAAACGCCATTCGCATTGTTCTCATGACGACGGAAAGAAAACATGCTCGGTGCAATAGGCAATCTAGCTTGACCGCTCGTCATACCGGTCAGTCGCTGAGTGCCTCGAACGGATTCTGGCAAGTCTCGGTCAAACCATTCCTTAAGTTCAGGTTTGTAATCCCATGTATCAATCTGCGAGGGGCCTCCCTCTTGATAGAGATAGATGACTCGTTTCGCTTTAGGAGGAAAATGAGGCAGTCCTAATCCGTTGGTTTTATGAACGCCGTCGAAGCCAGTTTTGGGAGGCTCATCAGCGCTAAGCATTTGTTGCAAAGCAGTGCTTCCGAGAAAAGCCAAACCACCCGCCGCGGCTCCATTGAGCATTTGACGACGATTAATCGATAGCAGGTATTCGTGTAACGGGTCCATAAGATGACTTCCTTTTAGTTTCTAACCAGGGCTTCATCGAGATTCATAAGAGCATTGACGACAACCATCCACGCCGCAAACTCTTCTTTGGGCTGCTGCCCAGAATTGGTCGAGACACCCTGCAAAAGAATCTGCTCAGAATCTTCGGGAGCTTCGCGAAATCGTGTTCGCGAAACGGACAACAGCTCCTGCGTCCACACCAACTCTTGGTGACTTAACTCACGTCCAGTTAATCGCTTCATGATCAGCTGTAATCGAGCAACATCATCTGTTCGCTCTTCCATCGTTCGAGCCGCTAGCAACTTGGCACATTCTAGGAATTGTTCTTCGTTGAGTAACGCTAACGCTTGCAGTGGAGTGTTCGTCGCGACTCTCTTCACTGTGCAATAAGTCCGATCAGGTGCATCGAAGAGAGACATCAAAGGAGGGGGGCATGTTCGTTTCCAAAATGTATACAGACTCCTCCTGTACAATCCCTCAGAATTGCTTCGTTGATAAACTTTGGTATTGCTCCCCTCGTTTGCACGCTCTTCCCAAAGCCCATCTGGTTGATACGGAAATACCGGTGTGCCACCTACTTGCTGCGAAAGCATGCCCGAAACATACAACGCTTGATCACGAAGCTCTTCGCCCAACAATCTTCGTCGCGGAAAGTATCCAAGTAGTCGATTCTCTGGGTCTTTGATCAAAAGCTCTGACCGCACTTTGGACGACTGTTTATAAGTCTTGCTGCTTACGATCTTTTTGATCAGAAACTTGATACTCCAAGCATGCTCAGCACCAAATCTATCGCTATGTTGAAACTCGTACGCTAACTGATCCAGTAGCTCTGGATGAGATGGGTAATCTCCTTGTACTCCAAAATCATCGAGAGAGGTCACGATACCTTGCACGAAAAACTTCTGCCAAATGCGATTTACTATCACTCGAGCCAATAATGGATTGTCTTCCGAAGTGACCCATTGCGCCAGCCCAAGCCGTGTTGGTGGATACCTGTTGGGATCGATGCCGAAGACCTTCGGAATATGTCGCGTCACAGGTCGATTGGTGTCCGGAAGATCATACTGACCACGCGTTAGGACAAACGTCTTTGTCGGTTCCGGAGCTTCCTTCATGACCATCACTTTGACCTTTTCGCCATCAGGCTGCAACGGAGAAGCGACCTCGATGAATGGCTCAAAAGCTGGCGCAGAATTGTTCTCCGAATGCTTTTCTGTGATCGAATTAAAGTAGGCTTGAAGACTGTAGAAATCCTCTTGGGTCAAAGCATCGAATTTATGGTCGTGACATCGACAGCAATTAAAACTCAGCCCTAAAAAAGCAGTCCCAAAGGTTTGCACTCGATCTGCTGCATACTCGTTGAGAAACTCGGCTGCAATTGTACCTCCCTCGGTCGTAATGAGGTGATTACGACAAAATGAAGTCGCTAAAATTTGCCCTTCAGTTGGTTGTTCTAACAGATCACCTGCAATCTGTTCGATCACGAATTGATCGAACGGTTTGTCCTCTTGAAAGGCCCTAATAACCCAATCTCTCCAAGGCCAACCAGTTCTAAGAATGTCGTGCAAGTAGCCGTTGGTATCGCCGTACCTCGCAACATCCAACCACATGACAGCCATTCGCTCACCATAGCCTGGGGCCATTAGCAAACGATCGATCTGCTTCTCCCAGCTATCGATGGATACATCCGCGATGAATCCTTCAATCTCTTCCGGTGTTGGGGGCAAACCGGTCAAGTCTAACGAAAGCCGCCGAAGCAACGTTGCTCGATCCGCTTCTTCTGAAATCGTAACCCCAAGATCTCGAAGCGGGAGCGAAATCCATTCATCAACCGTCGCCGGGATCTCTCGCTGGACAGAGACCTGGCCACTACCCATCAAAGGATGCCGTATTGGCTGAAAAGCCCAGTGCCCTTGATACTCCGCTCCTTGTTCAATCCAAGCCTTAATCATCCCACGCTCTCGCTCATTCAGCGATTTGTGAGACTGTTTGGGGGGCATCTGCAGATCGACATCGCTGGTCTGAATTCGTTGCCACAACTCGCTCTTCTCAGGCTCGCCTGGAACGATCGCGATGCTTCCACTATCTCCAGCTGCGTAGGCCCCTTCGGAATGGTCGAGTCTCAAGCTCGCCTGCCGATGCCCAGCGTCGAACCCATGGCAAGCAAAACACTTATCTGCCAGAATAGGCCGAATATCTCGGTTGTAATCGTACGTTTTGGCGGATTCTTTATCGCTGGGTTCGTAAGCTACCAACAAAGGGCACATCGAACAAAGCACCAACCAACAGCCCGCCACGAAAATAGTTCTCATTATTGTTCTTTCAACCGACATGCTGCATGCTTCTTCTGGTGGCCCGCCCCAGTTCCGAGTAGCGGGAATCCCTACCTTCAAGCCTTGGAATTCTACCAAAATAAGGAGGCGAGCAAGTATGTAGCCCATTTTGGGGGCGGGGCAAGCATAGCGGAATGTGGCTAAAAATAGTTAACATCATGCTAAATCGGCGATTTCATCGTCCAGAGACCAGGGTTGGCGACTTCCTAACCTTGGCATTTTGGTAGAATTCATTACTGTCTATGTTTCAACGATTCAAAAGTTTCCTCAAACCATATTCGGGAGAATTCCATGGCATTCACCTTGCCTAAATTGCCCTACGCTTACAACGCAATGGAACCTCACATCGATGCGCAAACGATGGAGATTCACCATGGCAAGCACCATCAAGCCTATATCACCAACTTGAATAAAGCGATCGAAGGCACGCCGCTTGAGTCCAAAACGGAGTTCGAGCTGATCAAAGATCTAAGTGCGGTTCCTGAAGAGAAACGCATGGCAGTCCGCAACAACGCGGGTGGTCACGTCAATCACACTTTCTTTTGGCATGTTATCGGCTGGAATGCCGGTGGCAAACCCAGCGGTGCTCTACTGGCTGACATCGAAGCTACCTTTGGCAGCTTTGACGTTTTCAAGGAAAAGTTTGCTGCTGCTGGAACAACCCGCTTCGGTAGCGGTTGGGCTTGGCTAGTCGTCAACAAAGGTAAGCTTGAAATCGGCTCAACCGCTAACCAAGACAGCCCGCTCATGGGCAAAGCGGTCGCAGGCATCGAAGGTACTCCAATCCTAGGTCTCGATGTTTGGGAGCACGCTTACTACCTCAAGTATCAAAACCGCCGACCAGATTACATCGCAGCGTTCTGGAACGTTGTAAACTGGAACGAGGTCACTAAGTTATACGAAGAAGCCAAGAAGGCTTAATCGAAACCTAGTTCGATCATATCTTGAATAGCTTACGAGGAGGGGAAACCCTCCTCGTTTCATTTTGTGCTAGTACGACTTGCTTCTACGGTTGCCTTCAGTTTTCGGTCGAACCAAAACGTACCGATTGGAACCAGCGATGCAACAAAAGCCTGCACAAACATCCCTATATTCCACTTGTAATACCATGTAGCCATCGCGGCCAAAAGAATATAAGCCACGAAAAGCCCGCCATGTATTCCACCTACGACACTGACCATCATGGGTTTTCCAAACGCGTACTTGAGCGGCATCGCAACTAGCAAAAGGACCAAATATGACCATCCTTCAGTGATACCTACCCATCGAAACGTGGGAATCAACCAATTCATGCCTACGGGTTCCTTATAATTCGTTTAAGAAATGCCTTGTCTGGGGAAACGTTAACATTCAGTGACAACTACTTTGGCACATAGTCAATCGTTTGGTCATCAAGTGGGACGATCCAAACGTTGCGAAACTTGGTCGGACTCTCATGGTCTTGCAAAAACACGGGCCCAATTTGTTGTTCTTTTAATTGAGCCGCAATCGGCTTGAGGTAATCGGTTGTTCCGTAGCGAAACGGGTGATACACCGATCTTGGTTCTGAAAATCTCGTATTGTCTTGTACCTTTACCCCATTAAGCCACGCGGTAACCGATCCTTGCTCCACAATTTCACCGGCGTCGTTCCGACGAGGGGCGCGATATCGAATATCGTACACTTGCCACTCACCCGGTTTCCGCGAGGCATTGGCCAACGGTTTCTGGAATCCATAAAGTGCCCCTTGGTCATGCTCGCTGATGTTGCTCTCCAGCTTGCCCCAAGAATTAAAGATTTGAAGCTCATAGTGGCCGTGGATGTAAATACCGCTGTTCCCCTCACCTTCAGGAGCGACCATGAACTCCACGTGGATGTCGGCGTCTCGAAAGTGAACCGTTGACAGAATGTGATTGACACGTCCACTGGTTCTAGTCGATGTTGCAACACCATTTTCAATTGGCCAATCGATCGATTTTCCTGCCATGCTTACAAATCGATTGGTCTTGCCATCGAGAAGAATCATCGCATTCGATGGTGGTGGAACAGGAATTTTGCTCTGATCCGGAGCAAATACCTTTATCGTATCGCTGGACGCGACATTGCTTTCCTGGCCCCGTAGCAAATCAGAAGACATCAGAAAAAGCAGTATAACCTTCGCCGCGAGCAAAGTTCCCTGAATTACGTACAAAGAAAGGGACGAGGCGTCAGTAAGGGGCTTACGAGACTGGATTGGAGTTGGCATAACAGCGGGTGGGGGAGAGATGACAGCTAAGGACGGGGAATCTCAACAGTCTAAAGTGACCATGTCAGTGGCGGTAGCTAGGAACCCTCGATTTCGATACACTCTTGGACTGTTTCTAAAGATTCAACCCTGTATCACTAACTCAGCGTAAAAGCGTTCCCATGGCAGCGAAGACCGCAATAACCCCAACCAGAGCCCAAGACTACCCAGAATGGTATCAGCAAGTTATCGCCGAAGCCGGAATGGCAGAAAATTCGAGCGTTCGTGGGTGCATGGTTATCAAACCTTGGGGATACGCCCTCTGGGAAAACATGCAGCACGTCCTGGACCGTATGTTCAAGGAAACAGGTCACCAAAATGCCTATTTTCCACTCTTCATCCCTATGAGCTATTTGGAAAAGGAAGCCAAACATGTCGAGGGATTTGCCAAGGAGTGTGCTGTCGTTACGCACCACAGACTCGAGCCAGATGGCGAGGGTGGTCTTAGACCTGCAGGACCCCTCGAAGAGCCTCTCATCGTTCGCCCGACAAGCGAAACGATTATCGGTGCAACCTACGCGAAATGGGTTCGTTCTTACCGCGATCTACCAATCCTGATCAACCAATGGGCAAACGTCGTCCGCTGGGAAATGCGGACCAGATTGTTCCTTCGAACCGCCGAGTTTCTATGGCAAGAGGGGCATACTGTCCACGCAACTGCAGAAGAAGCACTAGCGGAAACGCGTCAGATGCTCGACGTATACGCCACGTTTGCAGAACAGTACATGGCAATGCCGGTCATCAAAGGGGAGAAGACTCCTGGAGAGCGTTTCCCTGGTGCGGTTTCAACCCTATCCATCGAAGCCATGATGCAAGACGGTAAAGCTCTTCAAGCGGGCACGTCACACTTCCTGGGCCAAAATTTCTCTCGTGCTCAGGAGATCAAATTCCAAGATCAGAATGGCGAGGTGGCGTATGCTTGGACTACGTCTTGGGGGGTGTCGACTCGTTTGATCGGAGCCCTCATCATGACCCATTCTGACGATGACGGATTAGTACTTCCTCCTAAGTTGGCACCAACTCACGCAGTCATTCTGCCAATCTATCGAGACGAATCCCAAAGAGCCGAAGTGCTCGCATATTGCGAAGCACTAAAGTCGGACTTAAAGAAGCAGATGTATGATGAAGCAGCCATTCGCGTCGACATTGACGACCGTGATCTTCGCGGTGGCGAGAAAAAATGGTACCACGTCAAACGAGGAGTTCCACTTCGCATCGAAGTCGGGCCAAAGGACATTGCCAACAACAGCGTTTTCGTTGGTCGACGTGACACGAATGAATCGCAAGGTATCGGTCGAGATGAATTGCTTACAAAGGTCGTGGGCCTCTTGGATGAAATTCAAACGAATCTCTTCAATCGAGCCCTCGCTCTCCGGACTTCGCGCACGCAAGATATTGCCAACGAAGCAGAGTTTCGAAAGTACTTTGAAGGTAACCCAGGCTTCGCGATTTGCTGGTTCTCAAGCGAAGAAGAAGTCCAGCCTCTTCTCGACGAACTCAAAGTTACCATTCGATGTATTCCAATCGACTCTACTGGCAGTGAGGGAGTATGCTTCTTAACTGGCAAACCAACCACACAAAAAGCGATCTTCGCTAAAGCATACTAACAAGCCTGTCATCTGCGTGATAAGAAAGCGTCGGGCTCCTATCGTCGTAGACGAGGCAACGAGTCCGTATTGGTAGTGGACGAGGCAACGAGTCCTGATCGCCTGGCATGACCGCCGTATCCTCGTAGGCCGTAACAAGGCTTTGCGAAGTTACGGCAGGCTTTTTCCTCCCCCATGCCTAAAAATCCAAGTCCAACAATCTCCCCCGATCTCAACCAAATCGTTCCTTCGTTTTGCCCTGACAAGAATTTTCCGTGCTCATGCTGCGCGCCAGGCCTCATCGCTTCGTCCACTACGCAAAAATCCAATTAAAAAACCCTCGACGGCCTAAAGGCCATCGAGGGTTTTCATCAATGAGAGTGCTGGGACTCGAACCCAGGACCAACGGATTAAAAGTCCGTTGCTCTACCGACTGAGCTACACTCTCTTTTCTTTTTCAAAATACTCTTTTTGCTAAATCAACCGACCTCGGCAACCAAAAACCAAAATGATACTCACTTTGATCCAAAGTCCTGTATTCCAACTACGGTTAGCTGACCGCAAAACCCGAATCAAGTAAACTACTTGAAGTTGAGTTCTTTATTCCCCCTAACCACAAAGACAAGTCTCACTGTGCCGAGGTTCTATGCGAGCGAGAAATGGTAGCGAGATCGTCGGAAATTTAAAGGGGCTTCCTTTGACCTTGTTGGAGCATTTTTTGTCTTCTTCTAATAAAGACTTCCGTCCTCTCGGAAAATTCCTCATCACCGGCTTTTTTCCTCTTTTCTCGATTCTCGCGAGCCTTCAGGCAATGGCCGGCGCCACCTCCGGCCAATGGGTTGTCGTTGTAAATGGTGACTCGATTTCGTCGAGAACGGTTGCCAATCATTTTTGCCAAATTCGCGATATCCCTGCAAATAATGTTGTTGTTCTGACCGGAATCCCGGAAAGAGACCGAATCACCGTTGATGAATTTCGAACTCTAATTCTTGCTCCACTTATGCAAGAACTCCAAAAACGAGGTACGGCAAACCATATCCAAGGTGTCGCATATTCGACCGATTTTCCGACCTCCATCGACGTAGCTGCTGACGCGACAAAAGTGCCGGACCTCTCCAAGTACCTTACTCCCGTGGCCTCAATCAATGGCCTGACTTTCTTCTACCGTTACGTAATGACAGAGAACCCCGCTTATCTGACCTTTGAAGCCAACTGGTATGCTCGGCGAGCGATCCAAGAAACCTTGCAACCTATCTTTGTAAACGAGAGGGCCAAAGAAGAGTTTGTCGAACTGGATAAAGCCAAAGACTGGTCGGGAATGGCAAAGATCCTATCTGAGGGGGCGGCCAAATTACCGAAAGAACTCCGTTCTCCTACGCTATTGCTTTCCGCTTTTCTTTCCGCGAAAGCTTTAAATCGTGAACAATGCTTGAAGCAACTCGAGAACGCCATTCTCGGCGGGTGGAACTATCGGAAAGCAATTGAAAACCAAACCGATCTAAAGTTTCTAAACGACGACAAAGAATTTCAACGACTTTTGAAACTCTGTGAAGACTCCGAATCTGAGTTCACCGAGATTCGTGCCTTCAACGCTCGTAACCTCTACTCTCCTAATCTTACTGTCACTAAGGACCAAAAATATGGAGTTCCCTTTCTGCTCAGCGTCGTTTTAGGTGTTTCAAGAGACTTGGGACTGCGAAGAGAAGAGGTCATCAGCGGATTGCGCCAAAGCGTTAAAGCTGACTACAACCTACTAAAAGGAAAAGTCTTTTTCACCCAAACTTCAGACGTAAGAACTACCACGCGACAACCTTTTTTTGCACAGGCTATCGAGAATCTTAAAAAGAATGGAATCGAAGCCACTATCCACAAAGGTGGACTCCCACCGAAAGGCACGAAATGCGCTGGTCTGATGATGGGTAGCGCTGATTTCTCGTTGGGAAGAGAGTTAATCGAGTTCGAAGCTGGTGCTATCGCAGAAAATCTTACCAGCTTCGGCGGTGCCATGACCAACCCGTCACAAACCAAAGCGACAGAATTTCTTCGATATGGTGCTGCCATCACAAGCGGTGCCGTGCACGAACCGTACGCGATCATTAACAAATTTCCACATCCCTTTATCTTCGATTGCTACGCCGAGGGACTAACTAGCGCAGAAGCCTACTACGCTTCCGTTACTTGCCCCTACCAATTACTTATCCTCGGCGATCCTCTATGTCAGCCTTTTGCGAAGCCTCCTCGATTTGCTCTCGAGACCTCGGCTCAGATACATGACCGAAACCAACCTCTAAAACTGACGATACAACTCGACGAAAGCAACGAATTAGATCCCGCTGTGTGCTGGGTAACCTTGGACGGTCGGTTTCTCGCTGAAGGTGCATTTCGGCCAAGCATTTCCCTCAATCTAAAAGCAATGCCGGTCGGAGTTCACGAACTGCGCGTAGGCCTAAAAACAGCTGATAACATAGAACACAGATTTGAAACAACTCTAGATATTCAACTAACCGACGGCACCGAACAAGAGAATCCCCCTCAATGGACTTGTGCTGAACAATTCGCGTCTTTTGAAAAGACCGAAATCCCAATTGAGCTCAAAGGAGCATTTCACAAGTCAGATATCCAAGTCTGGAATCGATCTGAGTTGCTTGCAACCATTCCGTCGAATGCCACGTCAATTCCTTTCTCTCTGGTCAAGTGGGGTTATGGCCCTGTAGAACTTCAGCTTAAACAACTAGATGACCAAGGCGTACTGATTTCCTATCCAACACGGGGTATCGAAATCCAGCCCTAGCGATCGCGCAACTCGCTCAACCAATTAGCAACATCCATGGCAAAGTAAGTAAGAATGGCAGAAGCACCTGCGCGCCGAAACGCCATCATACTCTCCATAACTACGGCTCGCTCATTGAGTGCATTAGAATGCGCAGCAAACTTGAGCATCGCATACTCCCCGGATACTTGATAAACCGCTAGCGGAATCTCAAATGAATCCTTAAGCCGCCGAACGATATCGAGATAAGGCATACCAGGTTTGACCATCACCATGTCAGCCCCCTCCTCGATATCAAGAGCCACTTCTCGAATTGCTTCATCCGAGTTTGCAGGATTCATCTGATAAGATTTTTTATCTCCGCTCGCAAGATTCTTAGCCGACCCCACAGCATCTCTAAACGGGCCGTAAAAAGCGGAAGCATACTTCGCAGCGTAGGACATAATCCCTACATGCTGGAAACCATGTGCATCCAGAGCGTCTCGAATTGCACCAATGCGACCGTCCATCATGTCCGAAGGAGCAATTATGGTCGCCCCAGCTCTTGCCTGATTGACGGATTGCTCACAAAGAATTTGCACCGTTTCGTCGTTCGCAACATAGCCATCAATGAGAATGCCGTCTTGACCATGGCTCGTGTAGGGATCCAATGCTACGTCGCATACGATTCCAATCCTATCCTGTGTGGCTTCTCGGATCGCCCGCGTTGCTTGGCAAATCAAATTGCTGGAGTCCACGGCGTGTCGTCCATCCTCGCTTTTCTTCTCCTGGGGGGTAACTGGGAAAATCGCGATCGCACCGACTCCTAACGCAGCAGCCTGCTGCGAAGCATGGACCGCTAAATCGATGGACATCCGGTTAACGCCTGGCATCGTCGCTATCGGTTCAGTTCGATTTTCTCCTTCGATCACGAAAATCGGCCAAATAAGGTTGCTAGCCGACAAGTGGGTTTCCTGAACCATGTTACGGACCCAAGTCCAGCGGCGGTTACGTCGCAATCGAGTGCGAGGAAAGGATCCGTGAGAATTTGACGTGGAAAAATCGTTTGTTCGCATGGCTTTTCGTCGCAGGGTTGTCCTCTGCCCTTCGATTCACTCGAAAGGATGGTCGGAATGATGTAAAATAGGTGGCCCACTGGCGACCGTTTATTGTAGAGTCTTCGATCTCAATGCGTAATGGACAGGTAGTGGACTCACAGACAGAACTCAACAGTATTATTGACCCATGAAACCCAAAAGTCTTTTCAACAGGCTATTACGTCTTTTTACACCCCGATGTCTTCTAGCCCTGGGAACGGCGTGTGCTTTGACGTCTACTGGTTGTGAACCATACTCGATGGAAAAGACTCGGTTTGAACCTAACTATCTTTACGCGAAATCACTAGAACTGGATCCCGATGTCGACGCCACTATACCTCTAGACCGGCCTTTGGCTGACACAAACGCGCTGGTCGACCTGTGGTTCGGGACGCTAGATGATCCAAAACTCCCACCTTTGTTTGCGGACGAAGACGAGGACTTCTCCGAACTTCTTTCACTAGAAAATCTAAAAATCGCTGCGGGGCCACCTGCTCCGACAGTAGAGCCAGGCGAGACCGGTCTTTATCGCCAACTTTGCGCTTCCTGTCACGGCGAAACCGGCCAAGGTCGTGGTCCAGTTGCGGCGTCTCAAAATCCATATCCTCGCGAATTCCGTCACGGCTGGTTCAAATACAAGTCGACCGAGCGCCTCGATAAACCCATGAAATCCGATATCGCTCGCGTGCTTCGTCAAGGACTCGCGGACTCACAAATGCCTCGTTTCGCCAATCTGAACGAGAAGCAAATTGATGCACTGGTTGACTACGTCATCTATTTGGCTATCCGCGGTGAATTTGAACGTTCCGTTTTACTAAGCGGCGTTAACGATCTCGACCTGGAGAAGGAACGCATTTACAACGCAGACCCACTTTCGCAACTCACAGACGAACAAAAGGGGACCGTTGAAGAGCAACTTGAAACCGCGTCAGGATTGCTTGGCCGGATTGCTCGAAAATGGACTCGGTCACAAGAATACGAAAATGAGATCGAACGTCCAGCCTTTCCAATCTTCGGGACCGAAACCGAAGAAAACAAAGCCGAGTTGGTTGCCTCCATTGAAAAAGGAAAGCAACTTTTCATAGGGGACGTAGCCACATGTTCAAAATGCCACGGTCCGAATGCGGATGGAAATGGGATACAAGCTCCTGATTTTGATGACTGGACGAAAGACTGGACCGCTCGAATCCGACTAAACCCTCTCGCACCACAAACGTTGCTACCACTTATGGCACGCGGTGGCCTCAAACCGCAACCTCTCAAACCACGCAATTTGGTCGAAGGGCACTTCCGAGGCGGCAGAGAACCTGAAGACTTGTATCGCCGCATTAAACAAGGCATTCCGCACGCCCCCATGCCCGCCGCAGCTATGGCCGCGAGCGAAGGTGCCGTTGGGCTTACCGAAGATGATGTCTGGCACTTAGTAAATTACATCCTCAGTATTGCCAAAAAGCCAGTTTATGGCGAAGTGGCGAGCAATTAGCTTGTAATCTTGGTGCTAATCAACTTTGATCGAGGAACCGCATAACGGCTTCTCGCTTAGACACCTTTCCCGCTGGCAAAATCGTAAAGTGATATTACTAAATGCAAGCGAGCCTGCTGCGTGTTACACTCCTGTTCGTATCGATTTTTGTCCTGAATTGCCGTGTCGGACGGTGTATTGAGACTTGTCCAGAAATCGGAACTGATAACCAGCCAGAGGGCTCCTCTTCGGTCGCATGGCGACTAGATGACCAGTTCCAACTACAGGACGTGAATCTTCCTCCTAGAAGCAAAAGTCCACTAATCGATATCGAAGCTCGGCACCTCATAGAGTATCGCGCCACGGAATGGCGTATTTCTTTGCGTCCACAATCGACGCAACCGCCACCAATCTTTTCTGACTTATCCTCCGCAAATCTAGAAATCGTATTTCCTAGCTCGCACCCTCTCAGCCTTTATTGGAATGAGGGAAGCCATGGCCTAGCCTCTGACTTTAAACCCTACTCAGAAGAACTTCGATCTGGTTTCAAGAAAACCTTCGACTCCATTGGTGGGCGATCGTCCGACGGAGTCATGCCTTACTTTCATGTCGCCAATGGAAGCGGCGGATTCATTTTCGCAATAGGCTGGTCGGGTGATTGGCGTTGTTCCATTTCCAACCAATCAAACAAAGCCGACGTATCAAGCCGCCTGAAAATAACAGCAGGTCTTAAGCACCAATCCTTAAGAGCCAATAACAAGGGGCCGTTGCAACTACCATCGATCTTAGTCATGTCTTATCAAGGGGACTGTGACGTTGGGCACAACCAATTTCGGCAACTGATGCTCCAGCATTTTTCCCCGACCAATCATCGGATCAATGAGCTCATGCCAGTTGCTGCCAGCGTTCACGGAATGATTGGATTCAATGACACAACTGAGACAAATTTAATAACCACATTGGAACATCTTAGCTCACTGAACCTACCAATTGATACTTTTTGGGTCGATGCAGGCTGGAGCCAATCAGGGTTTCCCGCAGGACAGGGCAACCCAAAGCATGACGATTCGCGGTTTCCGAACGGATTCAAACGGATAGGTGAACAGGCAGAACAAAAGCAACTAAGGTTTCTATTGTGGTTCGAGCCAGAACGAGTCATGAAGAATAGTCAGATCGCGAGAGAGCATCCTGAATGGTTGCTCAAGCCGTCGAAAACGACCGATGAGTTTCGGTACTTTGAAAACGATGGCTTCTATCTCTTCAACCTTGCTAAACCGGAAGCCCGGAACTGGATGCTAAACCAGATCTCTGAACAGCTAACCGATTGGCGGGTTCGAATCTACCGGCAAGATGCGAATATTGCCCCAGCATTCTTCTGGCACACCGACGTGCCTCCAGAAGATGCTGCCATGCTCGAAGTTGAGTACATCAATGGACTCTATTCATTCCTGGATGATCTTCAGAAGAAACATCCTGAACTGATAATTGATGGTTGTGCAGCGGGCGGTCGAAGACTGGACTTTGAAATGTTGAGACGTAGTGTCGTTCTATGGAGAAGCGATAGTTGCTGGGGAGACCAAGAGTATCCTCGGAACGTTCAAGCGATGACGATGGGGCTATCTCGTTGGCTTCCGCTTCATGGTTTGGGAGCTGCGTCGTCGAGCTCCGCGTCTTTACTTAGTGGTCTAGGCAGCTGTGGATCATTCGCGATCAACTACAACGACACCAATGCTGTACAGTCGCTTCGACAACATCTCGAACGATACGTTACCATTCGGCATGTTTTTTCTGGTGACTTTTATCCCTTGACAAAATGGACCTTAAATCCGGATGCGCCTCTTGCGTTTCAATTTCATGGGTCCGAATCAGAAACAGGGCTCATTCAGTTTTTTGGGAACGAAAAACAAAAGCATGCACCCATGCGATTGTTTCCGAAAGGTTTGCAACCCGGGAGTGATTACATCCTTCAAGATTGGAACTCAGAGACCTCTCTGTGCGTCACTGGCGAACATTTAATGAGAGATGGAATAGCGTTACCAGAGCGAAAAAACGAGAACGCCATCATTCTTCAATATCGCCTCGTCGAGCCGTAAGCCCATGGGTGGGTTGTAACGCATGTACTGATTGCAGGAATTGTGGTTATTCTCAATGAATTACCTAGATCGTTTTTGGAATTCGCAGTGGACGGAGCCATATTCTTCGTTGAATTGTTAACGCAGCCTTTTCGTAAGCCTGCCTGTTTTACATTCGACCTTAGGAACCTTAATGGAAACGCCAAACGAGACCACCTGGAAACCGGATGCTCATTGCTTGGCTCTAGATGGCGTCCGCGGTCTTGCAATCCTTTCTGTGACCGTTTACCGACTATGCAAAGAACTGGATCCTGAAGCCAATCAACTCTTTTCCTGGATTCGTTTAGTGGCTCCAATGGGTGAGCGAGGGGTCGATCTTTTCTTTGTGTTGTCAGGCTTTTTGATCACGGGAATTCTCCTTCGCAGCAAGGCAAAACCAAACTACTTTCGCAATTTTATCATCCGACGTTCGCTTCGGATTTTCCCTTTGTACTTTGTAAGCCTCCTGCTCGGATTGTTGGTTCTTCCCTTATTCATCAAATCCAACGCCTTGGAAGTAGCGAGAAGCAATCAAATCTATCTTTGGACCTACACGTCCAACCTTAAGATGTCATGGGATAATCAATGGTGTTTTGGAGCATTTGACCATTTCTGGTCATTGTGTGTAGAAGAACATTTCTACTTCATCTGGCCCGCTGTCGTCTTACTACTAACGAGCCGTCGATTGGGGGCATTGTGCATTGGATTGTTCGTGATAACGGGTTTATTGCGAACGTTCGCTGCTAGCCAAATGGGGTGGGAAGTTGCAGTCTCAGTCGTAACCTTTTTTAGGGCAGACGCACTCGCAATCGGTGCGCTAGCAGCCGTAGTGCTGTCATCGCAAATCAATAAGGAATGGCTTCGTAATTCCGGACTATTTTTGGCGGTGGCGTTGCTGCCATTGCTTTTGGCGATCGCCTTCTCAGGACGACGATTATTAGAAGTACCCAATTCCCTTTGTCCGGCATTTTTTGCGGCCGGCCTAGTATTCGTTCTCTTAAGTCCAACCAAATCGCTGATCGTTCGATGCTTCGAATCGCAGTGGTTGCGAACGCTGGGCAAGTACAGCTACGGCATGTATGTCCTGCAGCTACCTTTGGTGAGCTTGCTCCCTCTTAAACTCGTATCGAACTATATACCCGCCAATATCTTGATCGCGGGAATCATCTACATAGGCCTGATGTTTGCGACGATCTTGTATGCGGCCATCGCATCGTATCACGTATTCGAAAAACATTTCTTGCGATGGAAGAGCTCTTTTTCGTAGGAAAGCCGGGCGTGCCAAAAGTGAATCTGAAGTGATACGCGACCATATCACGCAGCGCGGTTCTTCGGAAACTCAAGTATTTTTGGCGTCTCCTTGAACTGATGGGCAGCCGAACTTCTCTTCCATAGTTCAACGATCTCTGCGATTAAACTATGCTTAACCGTCTCTCGAAAAATACTGTCGAGTGGCAAACCTACCATAAGACGCCGATGAGCTTTACCTAAATTGTGATAGGGTAGACTCGGAAAAAGGTGGTGGGTTGCATGGTACCGTGTTCCTGTCGGCCCCCACAATTCGGTAATGATGGGATTGTAAGGATAGTCACAGGAATCCAATAGTTGCTGCTCAAACGTTAGCTCCGAACCTTCTCCAGTCCAACGATGGGCGCCTAGGGTTCGGACATTGTTTAGAATAATCATTGCGACGCTAACGCCATAGGCATGAAACCAGAATGGATCTAACCATGTCTTTGCGATAAGAGGCCCGTGCAAAATGATAAACCAAGCTACGATTAGACACGAGACCTCCTGCATCCTCATGATGCGATAGACCTTCTCGCCCGCTTCGGGTCGAACGTAAGAGATGTCCATGACCATGGTCGAGGCGCGAGCGAAAGTCCATCGACGGATCTGTGGAAACACCCATGCGACAGGAGTTAAAACACCCCATCGAATTAGCCCCACGAACGGTGTTACCAACGTGCCGAGCAAGTACCAAACAATTGCCTGCGGTGGCTGATGGCTTAGATTCAAATACTCAGCATCTTCATCTGTGCCGTAAGACTTTCGTCTATGGTGATCGATGTGAGGGTAGTAGGTAAAGGAAGGAATCATGAAGGGGATGCCACAGAGCATGTTCCAAACAACTCTGAAGGAACTCCAACCTTCTTTAGGTAAATGCACTAGCTCGTGCGTAAACATCGCGGCCCTTAGGAACAGCACAACGGTCGCCGCGCCTATAAATGTCTTTACGGCAATAGTTCCGAGCAAGCCCGCTTCGAGCCACCGGTCAGTGTGCACATTCAATGTGAACAGAATATGCCCCGAGATAATCGTCAGAAGGAAATCGGTCCAATAGATTCTCGGATTAGGCTTGTGCAAATCCTTGATAAGCTCCTTGGCCTGCCGAATTGAAAATCTAGACGTTTCAAGATTTGCTACTTCCACGACCTTCTCTCCAACGCACAAATTGAGATCTATAGCGTTGAGACTCACCCTTGTCCAAAAAAATCCGTAGCCCCAAATAGTTGCCAATGGCAAATCGGTAAATTGCTGGCATTCTTGGTCGGTGATGATTCTCGTTGCGCTCGCCATTCCATATCGTCCACTAGGTAGCGATTCATTTCTCCTCTCCAAACCTCCTTGCAGAACCTTCCCAATTTTACCATTCTGTCAATTTCGGTAGAATGCCGGTGGTCTAATCAGCATTGCTCCCTGGTTCGACTCAACGCAGCTAAGAAAACTTCAGTCGAATCCAAAGTATTTGCTTTAAAAACGAAGAGAATTTAGATGGCCAACCCAAAATTGCAGGAGACCGACCTATCCTCTGCAAACTTCGTGCGTTGGGGAATGTTCGCTATCGGTGCGACCCTGATGGCTCTTTCGCTGCTTCTAAAGTGGCAACCCTCGCTTTTACCCCGTGGGACAGATTCTGCCATTGATCTATCAGCCAGAGTTGGTTTGATTTGTCTCGCCTCGTGGCTTGCTTGGCCTGTGTTTGCCACCATCAAGAAAGCGCCGGGAGGAATCTTGCTGATTGCTGGCGTCATATTTACCTTGATTATGTTTGCCGTTCGCAAGCAATCGATCTACATCCTGGGCCCCTACATGGCCATAGCAATCATTGCTGCACTTATTCTTGGCTGGATCCGGAAAACCAAGCGATAACCCCATCTTTGTAGTGGACGAAGCAATGAGTCCTGCATCGTAGTGGACGAAGCAATGAGTCCTGCAACGTAGTGGACGAAGCTATGAGTCCTTTTGCACTGGAAACACGTAAGCGAACCGTTTCGAAGCGACACCAAACCCGTTCTTAATTTACAAACGTGACAAATAGAACAGTTAGGCTCCAAAAACAAGCGTGAGCTCGCAGTCCGCCGTAACTTCGCAAAGCCTTGTTACCGCCTCCGAGTGAACAGCTCGAATCTCTAAGGTTGGCGAAGCCCTCGCCGCAACGCATCTAGAAAAGGACGTCGAGAAGGTTGGGTCTCGTCTTCTCCTTTTCCGCCGCCGTTTCTGCCCCCCGCCTCTTTGGAATTCTCTTCCGTCTTTTTCTGACGTCGCTCGCGGAGTTGCTTAACCAGTGCGGCAGCCGCTTCGATCGCTTCATCAGCCTTACCTTCCGCAACGCCACCCAACGCCCCAACGACCCCACCCACAACCGGTGCATCGGTTTGTAATTGCCCCGCCATCAACGACAATAGAAGCCCAGAATCTTTGCGAAAGGCGGTCCAATCCAGCTCAGGTTTATCGAGAGTACCACGAATAGGTAGAGACAACAGGGGAACCCCAAGCTCCTTTACCTTGTCTCGTTGTGCCAATTGTTCCACAGGCACGGGAACTTTCACCAACAAATTCAAAGCTTTGTCTTCCAAGCCGACAGTTCCGGCCGACGAAACTTGCAATCGCTCATCCAATGTGGGCAAGCCCGCTTCAAGCCCCGAGTGAGATACCGTTCTGTTTTCGACCGCTATTTCCACACTTGATCCATTCACGAACACTAGTTCCGATGGAATATCTTTGTTTCGCAGCGTAGAAAGCAGAGAGATAGCATCAACAACGAGAGGCTCCGACGGTCCAGTTCGAACCTCGTGCATAACCAAGGTTGCGGAGCCACGACTGTCTATGGGATGGTCGAGCGGAACGTATACTGGCCCGCAAGACAACGACACGCGTCCATCAAACCATGCCGACTTTGCCAACAACGGAACCGCGTGGCCCAAGCCCAATTGAACAAGTTCCTGTGTTAATACGGTTTCTTTAAGAATCTGAGTGGGCTTAATTTCCAAGACGGGCTCTTGTCCCGAAGCTCGATAAGAAAGCTCCGAGTCAAACGCCGGCACTACAACCAACGGCTCAGATTCACCAATTCTCGCAACATGAACGGACATACCGATAATCGAAATGACAACATCTACGGAGGCCTTCTCTGAATTCGAATTCGAACTCGAATCGGTTGAGCCGTTTGAGGTTCTTTGAATCGCCTGGATAACACGTTGAATATTGCTTTCGTTTTCTAAAAGATCGATATCAACAACAGGAGACTGAATTGTGATTTTGCCAAGCTGTTTTCCGTTGATCAAATAAGAAAAAAGACCTCGATCCGTCTTGATAGAATCGATGGATAGCAACGGATGCAAATTGTTTTGTTCGGAGTCCGCAGAGAATTCGGCGAGGGTGATTGATTGCACCTCAATAGGACGGAACCATGACAAGCTTACGCCACCAATTTTCAGTGCAAAGCGGTCTTTTGCGAACGCAGAAACAAAAGGTTCGTAAACCCACGACGTGCTCAGAATGGAAGGCGCTATGAGCACTAAGCCAAAGAGAAATGCAAGCACGAAGGCGATTCTAACCAACAAACGTTTGTGACCAGTAATTGCCATGTCAATCGAACCTTTGCAGTACTAAAACAGACGTGAGATGGGCACTCCTTCCCAACAACGGTACGTAATTCGGCCGAAAGTGGCCCTTCTACAGCCGAATCAACAATTTCCTAGAATCGGTGTCCCAATCTCGGTCCTGCATCACACTGGGTCAAGATTTCGGGGCCATCTTCTCTCATTAGAACGGAGTGCTCAAATTGAGCGGACAACTTTCCATCGCGCGTGGTTACGGTCCAATTGTCGCGAGTGTCTAGTTTTGAAAGACGCGTTCCCACGTTGATCATAGGTTCAACGGTAAAGCACATGCCGGGTAGAATTCGATCTTGTCTGCTTTTTCGATCAGGGAAGTGGGGGACGTTTGGATATTGGTGGAATCGACGACCGAGGCCGTGGCCGACATACTCCTTCACGACGGAAAAGCCATATCGAGCGGCTTCTGCAACAACAGCGTCACCTATAACGCTCACGGTGCATCCAGGTTGTAGGGCAGCGATTGCAGCGTGCATAGCGTCGAACGCACATTGGGTAACAGATCGTGCCTCTTCAGAAACGGAACCGACGAGATAGGTTTCGGATTGATCCGCATGCCAGCCGTCGACGATAGAAGTGATATCGACATTAATGATATCACCATCTTTGAGGACGTAGTCTCCAGGTATTCCATGGCATATGACGTCGTTAACACTTGTGCAGCAGCTTTTTGTGTAGCCCAAGTAGCCAAGAGTGGCGGGTTGGTGTTTATGTTTGGTCGTGTAGTCGTAAACCAGTCGATCTATTTCGCCGGTTGAGATTCCGGCTACGATTTGTGGTCTTAGATAATCCATAAGTTGGGCATTAAAGCGGCCTGCACGTCGCATGCTATCGCGTTGGGATTCAGTAAGCTGGAGCTTTCGGAGGTTTTGGAGCATTGCCGGAATAAGTTTTGGTTTTAGAAGCTCATATTTTTGGTAGTACCGCGAACTAGTTTACCTTTGGAGCAGTCAATACACAACGAACGAAGCAAGAAGGTGGAACTTTGGATCATTTTCCACAAAGTGGCCTAGCGAAGGAAAAAGGAGTCGTGTAAATATTTGCGAATCACGGGCGACGGACATTAGTTTGAGTCAGTGAATCGGGGTGTAGCGCAGTCTGGCTAGCGCATCTGGTTTGGGACCAGAGGGTCGTAGGTTCGAATCCTATCACCCCGACTTTTGTTTTACCAAGCGAATCGTTGATAAAACGATACCAGGAGACGGTTCCTGAGCGCTGTTTTCAAGACCTGAAAGTGTGTAGTACTACACACTTCCATCGAAAACGCGCAAAAAATGGCACGAGAACCTGGATACTGCTTACACAAAGCATCTGGCCAAGCCTTCGTTAGACTAGGCGGCCGAATCACCTACCTCGGGAAACATGGCAGTCCCGAGTCGCAAGAGCTGTACAATCGGCTCAAATCGGAATGGCTCCTCAATCGTCACTCCGTCAAATCGAAATGCTCCCTCGACGGCCCAACCATGGCGGAGGTTTGCTTGGCATTTTTGGACCACGCTAAAGACTACTATCCCACGGGCAACGAGTACAACAACTTCACGCAGGCAGTGAAGCCCATCAGCGAACTGTATTCAATGCTGCCAGCCAAGAAATTCGGGCCCGTGGAATTCCGCACTACCCGTGCTTGGTGGCTAAATCGCGAAACATCTCGCAAAGTTGGCAAATGCAGCCGCAAGACGATCAACGAGCAAATGAACCGCGTCAAGCGGCTAATCAAATGGGCCGTTGCCGAAGGGATGGTCGAGGTATCGGTGTACGAGACCTTGCGCTGCGTGGAATCGCTTAAAAAGGGACGATGCACCGCTCCTGAGAGCAAGCCTGTAAAGCCCGTCGACAAAGCCACCGTCGACGCGACGTTGCCCCACCTCACAACGGTTGTCGCCGACATGGTTCGAGTCCAATTGCTTCTTGGCTGCCGCCCAGGCGAGTTGTGCAAACTGACTCCAAGCATGTTTAATACAACAGAAGGCATTTGGGAAATTTTCTTGGAGGAGCACAAGACGGCCCATCGCGGTAAGGAACGAATCATTTATGTCGGGCCTCAGGCTCAGGAGATTCTCAAAAAGTATCTTAACCGCGATCCAGACGCCGCACTTTTTTCACCAGCTGAATCCGAGCAAGAGAGAAGAGATAAGGTTCATCAGAAGCGACGAACCAAAATGAGTTGTGGCAATCGTCCTGGCAGCAACAAAAGTTTAGCCCCCAAGCGAGCGCCAAGAACCTCCTTCGATGCTCACAGCTACACCCGATCTATCGCCAACGGTTGCAAGAAGGGAAAGATCCCGATCTGGACAGCCAACCAACTGCGACACACCCGCGCGACCGAGATCCGAAAGCGTTTCGGTCTCGAAGCAGCCGCCAGCGTCTTGGGGCACAGCGAAATCGGAGTCACCCAAGTCTACGCCGAAGCCGACATGCAACGCGCCATCGAGGTCGTCCGATTAACGGGCTAGACGAGCCAACTATCGACACAACTGAGCCGACAGCAGCAGCCAGACGTTGGGATTCGGCTTTGATCGAGGCGACAAAGCGTCGCAAGGAGTGAATGCTGCCTTGGTAGCCCATGACTTGACTTTCGGGCAGGATTCTCTCCGAGGAGAGATTGTATTCGGAAACTTGTTTCCTGATGTAGTCGCAGAACGGGTCAATTTTATGTGCTCGCGGTTTGCGAGGCTTATTCTCCGAAAGGCCTTGTAGGCTGTGTTCTCCTCTGGCAATCTTGCGAATGGTGTTACGAGAGTGACCGGTATCCCACGCGATGTTTCTTAGCGATTGTTTATTTGCGAGTCGTGTTTTAGTATCCATGAATTGATCCACCGTGATCATATGAACGAAGACCTCCAATCAAAGTTGCCTGAATCCAGATCAGGCGATCCAGGAGGCTGTGGTAAGCTGGGGGGGGCTGGTTGGCCCTAGCTGCTGCGCAGCAGCTAGGGCTAATTCATTTCCGAATCCCAGCTGGGTGGGTCAATTCCTACTTGCTCGTTACTGGGTCATTTCTTGTTGCTCGCTGACAAGTGGCAATTGTCCATCAAATGTGGAGGTTGAATGGTCAGCCTCTTTTGCCAAGGAAACGGTCTCGCGTAATAAACGGAGGTCGCCTTCAACTCTCTCGTTAGCGACCCCGTCAACAACCATCTTCCTATCTGCTTAGCAATCTGCCATCTTTGAGCCTAGACCTCGTTCTAGAAAAGTGTCTCGCTTGCCAAGAACAACAATGCTCTTTTTGGCTGCTCCATTTGGGTATCCTGCACGTTTGACGCATCACGAAGTCCATTTCTAACTATCGCCGAACGGAGCGCTATCGGAATCGATCCGGCGAATTGCCGCTGGTTATCAAATCAACAATCTCGTCAAGTTCACTCCAGAACCAATCTTGATTTGTCCCCCCTGTCAGAAGATCCTCCGTTACCGCATCATCAAAGATAGATTCGGAGTTAAGATGATAGCTGCCATTGAGTGAGGCTCCTGCTCCATGTCCACGCAAGTTGGCAACCCGGGTCGCAAAGTTCCTTGCGGAGGTCGTCCATTCGTTTCGAATGGCAACTAACGCAGATCGATCCGAATCGTGGAGAGTTGTACCAGAGATCAATAGATCATCTCCTCCGAGCCCTTGAAGATTATCCGCCCCTTCGCCGCCAATCAATAAATCTCGTCCAGTTCCACCGCGGAGTAGATCATTACCAGCCCTACCTAAAAGAATGGTCGCCACAGAAGCTTGCGCGATAAGCGAATCATTTCCAGCACCACCAGAAACTAATTCAAAACCGCTTGTATGCCCCAAAATACCTGTGGCGTTCCCCAACGTTGTTGAAGGTCTCGACAGATCAATCTGAACACCATCAACCCACGCACCGTAGCTGATGGAATCGAAA
>JBKDKR010000003.1:0-101761 GCA_046344995.1 Pirellula sp. | reverse complement strand
GATCCGTTTTGTACTTTTGGTGTGCGCGAACCACGCGATCCAGATGTTTCAGTTCCGTGTGAAGTGCACCGAAGAACGGTGCCAACGATTCGGTAAGCTTGCGCTGAGCTTTGTTGTGCACGGCCACGTCGGACTGGTCGCTATATTCTTCAAGATACTTGTCGTACGCCTTTCGGTTGCCTTTGCGAAGCTGCGAGATGACGGAGATGTTTGCAATCTGCTCTTCTGAGAACTCGCGGTGTGCTCGATCGATCTGAGTAAAGATGTTGCGAGCATCAATGAACAGAATGCGATTGTCTTCTTTGGCTTTGTCGAAGAACCATAGGGTCGCAGGCAATGTCACGGTATAAAACATGTTCGACGGAAGGGTGAGCATTCCGTAGATCAAATTTTTCTCGATCAATGTCTTCCGAATATCGGCTTCGCTGTGCCGAGCGTCCGATGCACTGTTTGCCATGACTAGAGCGGCTCGACCCTTTTCGTTTAGCGAAGTAGCGAAGAGATTGATCCAAAGGTAGTTGGCGTTAGGGACAGTCTGCTTGGCTTCCTCGCCTTTCTTGATCTTCGTTTTGTTTTGCGGAATGCCGTACTCATTGAAGCGACGATCCCCGCTAACGCGACTGAGGTTTACATCGTCGACGTTGAATGGTGGATTGGCGAGAACGAAATCGAATTTGCCTTAGCTGTCGACAAGGTCTTCGTAGTAGCTGTTTCCTTTCTTGAATTCACCGCGCAGTCCGTTTACCGCGAGGTTCATTTTGGCTAGGTTCACGGTCTCGCCAGTCTTTTCCTGACCGTAGACATAGATGTCTTCGCGGGCCGACTTCTTGCTCGCTGCCTCGCGATGTTGCTGCACGAACTTGACCGACTGGACGAACATGCCGCCGCTTCCGCAGGCAGGATCAAAGACCTTGCCGCCGTGTGGCTCGATGATCTCGACCATTACTTTCACGACACTTTTGGGCGTGAAGAACTCTCCACCGCCTTGACCTTCGGCTAAAGCAAAGTTGCCGAGGAAGTACTCATAGATTTGCCCAAAGATGTCTCCGTCAGCGTCAGCAGGGATGTCGGCGAATGTCTTCAGTAGTGACTTCAAAAGCGATGACGAGTTGTCGGGCATCAACTGAAAGTATTCATCCTTAGGGAGTACATCTTCAAGCTCAGGCTTGAACGACTCAATGGCCGACATCGCTTTCTTGATTTTAAGGGCTATGTTTTCCTTCTCAGGTAATTCGAGGAGGTAGTCGTAGCGGGCTTCGTTCGGAAGGTAGAATCCGCATTTCGCCGTAGCAATCTTGTCGATCGGTTCCTCGCGGCGTGTTCCCTTTAGCTTTTGAAACTCAGCGTTGATCGACGCTTCGCTTCGTCGATAGATATTGTCTGCAAAGCGCAGAAAAATTAGGCCAAGAATCGGCGTTGAGTATTGGTTGGACTTAAGCCCTGAGTTGGCGCGAAGATTGTCAGCAGCACTCCATAGCTGTCGTTCGAGTCGCTTCAGTTGTTCACGATTCATGCGGCCTGCAGTTCTTCTTACAAAAGACTAACATCTCGTTGCCGTGACTCGGCTGCGGATGGTTAGCAAAAATGATTGTAATTCCCCTGGCAATCTATCGCTTTTAGGCACTGCCAACAAGTGGCGAACACAATGACTCTTATACAGAGATTGCGAGAGCTAAGGCGAGCGATGAAGCTTTCCCTGCGTGAACTCGCGTCTCGCGTAGACGTTGTTCGCCTGAAGTAACACGATTGTGAACACTTATGGAGGTGGGTCCAGGTACAGTCCGTGCTGACGAATGTAAGCCTCTACAGAGGCGGGTACTTGGTAGCGAATGGAACGCTCCTCGCGACACTGCCGTCGCAAATTGGTAGAACTGATCTGCAACACGGGGGCAGGAATGGCGCAGCCTACACCTCGATCTTTTAATGAGGCAGGGAGCAACGCTTGGGTCTCGCTCCAGTCCAAATCCCGGATGACGCCATTGTGGTCCGGTCTTACCATGACACCTAATCGGCACAGTTCGAGCAATTGAGACGGGGACTTCCATTTTTTGAAATCGGCCAAGCTATCGGCTCCCATGAGCAACCAAAACTCAGCCTCCGGGAATTCTGTTTTCATGGCAAGGAGCGTATCGATGGTATAGCTGATGCCGCCACGATCTAGTTCTCGTGTGTCGATCGCGAAGTGAGAATTGCCGTTTATTGCCAATCGCACCATTTCTACGCGATGCTTATCATCAATGGGAAGCCTATCTTGTTTCAGTGGCGAAATCTTGGCCGGTACAAACCGCACTTGGTCCAGCCCCAACTGTTCTCGCGCACATTCGGCTAGTATTAGGTGCGCATTATGGATCGGGTCGAACGAGCCTCCAAAAATTCCAATCTTCATGACCTAACACTCCGTTGCACCGATAGCGATATCATTTCGGCATGATTGATTACGATTTTGCAAGCCATGCCTTGATCTCACTTAACGAGCGGGTGTTTAGAACCATGGCAGGACGAACACCTGCCCTACGAGCTTGCAAGATGCCATATTTCATCAGATCTAAATTCGAGATGGAGTGGGCATCGGTATTGATGGCAATTTGGATACCCATCTTTATGGCAGCCATGGTATGGATGTCACTCAAATCGAGTCGGTAAGGATTTGCGTTAAGCTCCAGAATTTTGTTGTGTTCTTTTGCCGCTTCCATGACCGCTTTCATGTCGACATCGTAGGGTTCGCGTCGGGAGAGCAATCGGCCGGTCGGATGGGAAATCGCATGCACGTTTGGATTATGAATCGCATTTAAGATGCGTTGTGTGATCTGCTCGCGAGGTTGTTTCTGGCCATAGTGAATACTAGCGGTAACCCAGTCCGCTTGGGCAAGGCATTCGTCGCTGATATCCAAGTCACCGTTTTCCAGGATGTCACATTCGATTCCTTTAAAAACCCAGCACGGCGAGTTTGCCTCGCGATTAAATTGATCGATCTCGCTCCATTGTTTTAGGAGTCGAGTCTCGTCGAGTCCTCTAGCCATGCTAACGCGTTTAGAGTGATCGGTTATGGCAATGTATTCGAGACCTCGCGCGGCAGCGGCAGCGGCCATTTCCTGAATGGTGTTTTCACCATCGGTTGCGGTGGTGTGCATGTGAAGATCACCGCGAATATCCGCAAGCTCAATCAAATCCTCGATCCATTCCTGCGCGTTAGGCAGAAACTCGATTCTGTCTTCGCGGAGTTCAGGTGGTACCCATGGCAGACCGAGCAGATGGTAGATTTCTTCCTCGGTCTTACCAGCCACTGGTTGCGACTCGTCATCTACTTTGTAGACACCGTATTCGTTGATTTTGAGCCCTTGGGATTTGGCGAGACCTCTAATATGTACGTTGTGTTCTTTGCTGCCGGTAAAGTATTGCAGGGCAGCTCCCCAGCTTGATTCCTCAACCACTCGCAAATCGACTTGAAAAGAATCGGTCACTCGAACGCTCATTTTGGTATCGCCCCGTTGGATGATCTCTATAATGATCGGGAGTTTGGAAAAATGATCCATCACTTCGTTAGGGTTCGAGCTCGTGACCAACAAGTCCAGGTCACCAACGGTTTCTTTACCCCGTCGATAGCTGCCAGCGAATTCCATTTTCTGGATTGCTTGGCAGCTTTGCATGTAGGTTCTTATACGTGTTACGAGCACATCAGCGCGATCCATGAGGAGTCGTTGCGTAGCTTTTTCCGCGATCTCCATGTTTTGAAGAATGGCAGCCTGCGTTTTTTCGCCAAATCCTTTTAGGTTTGCCACAAGTCCCGATTCACAGGCGGCTCGGAGGGTTGGCAAGTCTTTAACGGAGAGTTCGGCGTAGAGTTTCATGGCCTTTTTGGCCCCAACGCCTGGTATGGTCATAATGTCCCGAAGAGAGGGAGGGACTTTTTCGCGGAGGGCTTCTAGTTGTGGCAAGCCACCTGTTTTCACAAGGACCGCCGTTTTTTCTGCGAGCGTGGAACCGATCCCATCGATGGTTGTTAGATCTTTGCCATCGAGTACCCACTGAGCGATCGACTCACTCTCCTCGGCAATCGCGTGGGAGCCGTTTCGGTAAGCGCGAATACGAAAAGCGTTTTCGCCGGACAACTCCAACAAATCAGCCATCTCTTCGAAAACGGCTGCGATCTCAGCGTTTGTAATCACGATTTGGTCAACAAGCTCTTTTTGCAAAGAGCTCCCTACGAGTAATCTCCGTATACAGCAGCAATGGCTTAGGGCCCCATATTGCTCAGAATCAAATCCTACTTAGGTGGATTCTTGGCTTGTGCCCGTAGAGATTGTAGCCACTTATAAAGGTCTGACGGCCATGGCATTCGAAACTTCAGCACCTCGCCCCCCACAGGATGGCGAAATTCAAGCGTTGCGGAATGGAGTGCTTGTCGTGGAGCGCCGCTCGTATCCGCAATCCGCTCGCCTCCTGGTAGTTTGCAGTAAATGGGATCACCACAAAGGGGAAAGCCAGCTTCCGCAAGGTGAATTCGAATTTGGTGGGTTCGGCCCGTTTCGAGTTGGCATTCCACAAGCGAATAGTCGCCGATGGATTCAATCGGTTTGATGTGAGTAATGGCTCGTTGTTCGGTTCGATCCTCTTCTTCCGTTCTTTTGCTGCCTCGCACACCATCGCCGCGATCGCGAACCAAAATATTGTCAAAGGTTTG
Source organism: Pirellula sp. (assembly GCA_046344995.1). Lineage (GTDB taxonomy): Bacteria > Planctomycetota > Planctomycetia > Pirellulales > Pirellulaceae > JBKCUI01. The sequence continues at coordinate 97,080 of JBKDKR010000003.1, read as the reverse complement.
CGCCGTCGGGTGTCCTTTCACGACTGCGTGATATTTGCGGACGACCTCATGTTTTCGAAACATGCGACCGAGAGATTCGGCTATGGTTGGCGTTCGAGCGAAAATCATGAGGCCGCTCGTATCGCGATCAAGACGATGGACGGCAATTACCGCATAACGTTTGATCCGATGTTCATACTGCCGGATCGTTTCATGATTCTTGCGTTGCATCGGCTCGCGCCGGTTGCTGGTGGCCGGCTTTTTGATGAACGATTGAAAGTGGAGCACCAAGGCCTCAGGCAAAAGCTCTTCCAAAGTGGGTTGCAACTGACGGCGAGCCTTGGAAAGTAACCGTTCCTCAAAATGACGGGTTGAAGTAATGCCAGGCGGCTTTTCCACGACCACCAGAAAGTCATCGACGTGGACGATTTTGATCGCGGTGGGTTCGACCGGCTTGGGCAATGACTCTCGCCAAACCTTGATCACATCTTTCATTGTCAATTTTCGAGCAGCATCCAAGCATAGGTTGCCGTTGATCTGAACTTTGCGTTTCAAGATGGCTGATCGCACGTCTCCCCACGACCGACCGGATAATCGATCCTTGAGAACGTTGGATAGAGTTCGTCCAACATCCTCTTCGGTGGGGTGTATCAACAAGAATTTTTCGGATTCTTTCATCTAAGTTTTGTTGCCAGTTGTGGTAGTCGCTGCCCGTAAAGCCTGCTCGTTTTATCACGAAACGCTGGGCCGCCCTAAGAAATGTTGTCAAAACGCTTCAAAAAACAACCATGGGATACATGAATTGATACTTCCCCTCTATTCTAATCACCGGAACGAATAGTTCGAGTCTCTATGAGTGCTTGTCACTAAGGGTTTGTAAAACTACCATTAGAGCTTCGTTTCGTGTCAGAACCTTTCCTTCCACGCGTCTTTGACGCAGGTTGTCCATCGATGAAACACTTGTGCTCGTTATGGTTATTTTCTCTGGCAACGGTTTTATTTGCGGTTGGATGCAATCAACCGACCGATAAAAAGTCGGCGGATTCTGTCGCCACAGGGGGAGCAGCTGGCACCAAACGACTGATTTTTGTTGTCAACACTGATGACCCGTTTTGGGATGCATGCAGAAAAGGCCTAGAGACCGCTGACAAGGATCTTGGACTAGCCGAACTTGGATACAAAGCGTTGATGGAGGTTCCAGACGGCTCGATCAAAGGACAGATCGATAAGCTTCGTCAAATTGGAACCCAGAGCGATGTTGCGGCCGTCGCTGTCTCTGCGATCTCCGCTGACAACCCGTCTATCGCATCGGAGCTTGAGCAACTCAAAGCAAAAGATATCAAGGTCATAACCGTCGACGGCGATATGTTGCACTCCAAGTACCGAGCCACTCGCAAATACTACATCGGTACCGACAACATTATCGCAGGCCGCGAGCTAGGCAAAGCCGCACAGAAGCTACTAAGCTCAAAGGGTGTGGCAACCGGTGGTTATGTTCAGTTCGTTGGATACACCGATAACGACAATGCTCGCCGAAGAATGGATGGATTCAAAGCAGGCGTAACGGAAGCCTTTAACGAAATAGATCGAGTGAGTGATGAAACCGACTTGAGCCGAGCACAAGAAAACGTTCGCAATGCAATTCAAAACCATCAAAAGGATTTGGTAGCACTGGTTGGCATCTGGGCCTATAACGCACCTGCTATCGCTAAAGCGGTCAAAGCCGCCAAGGTTAAGGACAAGACCGTTGTCGTGACCTTTGATGCGCAGGAACAAGCGATCCGCGACATGGAAGAAGGCTTTATTGATGCAATGATGGTTCAAAACCCTTTCGACATGGGTTACCAAGCCGTGCGATTAATGAAGGCAATGGTTACCAACGATGCTGCGACGGAAAAAGAAATGTTTCCGAACATCGATCAAGAAAACGGCGACATCTACACCACTGGTTTACGTGTAGTAGTACCGAACACTGGTTCTCCACTTACCAAAGACGATTTCGATACTAAAGTCGTTGAATTCATGACCCTTGATCAATTCAAGGAATGGCTCGCTAAATATGGATTGAAGAGCTCCTAATGTTCGGAATCAGATTCAACGAAATTGCACTGGTGATTGCGATCTTGGCTGTGTTAGCAGTCACCGTTGTGCTAGATAGCAACCGCTCGTACGTAACCAATCCGCAAGTTAACGCGGTCGAAATCGGGCGGCAGACCGCATTGCTGGGCATCTTCGCATTGGGCGCAATGGTGGTTATCGTGTCTGGGGGCATTGATTTGTCCGCTGGCTCGATGATTGCATTTAGTGGTGCCGTGATTGCATGCACGATGCTGGCTCTCAAGACTTGGACTGTTACGGCCGGATTGCCGGAATGGTCCATCGTTGTCCTCGGTATCAGCGCAGGAATGTTCTCTGGTTTTCTTGTAGGGACGTTGCATGCCTGGCTGGTAACTTGTATCGGCCTGCCTCCTTTCGTGGCGACTCTATCTACGTTAGTGGGTTTGCGTTCGTTGGCTCGGATTCTTTGCGAGTTCACCACCATCACCGCAGTGGGGAGCAAAAAAGCCCAAATCGTCGTGGAACAAGAGTTCTTTACTTGGTTCTCCGACCCGCAAAGAGTTTGGATTTGGATCGTTATCCTTTGCCTATTGGCGTTGGGAACGTGGGTGCTGATGTCATGGACAGTCCTCGGTCGTCATCTTTATGCCATGGGTGGCAACGAACAAGCTGCGAAGCTAAGCGGCATCCGAACCGATCGGCTCAAATGGTTTTCTTATGTCTTTGGAGCCATGACAGCTAGCTTGGCCGGCGTATTCTACCTTGCGAATGAAGGGGTTTCGGCACCGGTGACTCAAGGCCAAGGGCACGAACTCAAGGCCATTGCAGCAGCCGTAGTGGGTGGTTGCAGTCTACAAGGTGGGGTGGGTACGGTGAGCGGCGCTCTACTCGGAGCGTTGTTCCTCAGGATCGTTATCGATTCCGTTTCTAAGATCATAAAAACCGGAGCCGACATTTGGGAAGGACTCATCGTCGGCTTGGTCGTGGTGATTGCTGTGACCTTTAGTCAACTCAATCAATTTCGCGCTTCGGGAAGAAAGATCTTTCCAGGTTGGATGGGCGTTTGGTCGGTCGGGATATTATCGGCAACGACCGCGTTTCTGATGCTTACCACCAAGGGGCCTGGGTTTGCATTGGCTGCGATCCCCATTGTTGTCGTCGTCCTAGGGGGCTGGAAGTTCATCGAATCGCGAGGAAGTCGATGATTTCGCTGCGTGGGATCGGGAAGTCGTTTCCGGGAGTTCAAGCGTTAAAGGATATTAGCTTTGACTTCCGAGATGGGGAGCTTCACGCGATATGCGGTGAGAACGGTGCGGGTAAAAGCACGTTGATGAAGATATTGTCCGGAGTCTACACCGACTACGACGGGACGATTGAAATTGACGGCCAAGAGATTCGTTTTCAAGGTACGCGGGATGCGGAGCGAGCGGGAATCAGCATCATTCATCAAGAGCTGAATCTAGTCGAGCAATTGTCTGTCGCAGCCAATATTTTCTTGGGCCGCGAAGCTCGAAACAGTTTCGGATTTCGCGATGAAAAGCAAATGATCCGTCGAGCCGGTGAATTGCTCAAAGATCTGGAATGCAACATTGATCCCCGAACTCGTGCTGGTGCATTGCGAGTCGGAGACCAGCAATTGGTCGAGATCGCCAAGGCGCTTAGTTTAAACAGTCGGCTGTTGATCATGGACGAACCGACCAGTGCACTTACGGAATCCGAAGTCGCACGACTGTATCGCGTCATAGACAAGCTACAAGCGCGAGGAACAACGATTGTGTACATCTCCCACAAGATGGAAGAAGTGTTCCGGTTATCAAATCGCATTACCGTGTTAAGAGACGGACGATTCATCGAAACCGTCAACACTTCAGAAACCGATGCTAACCGAATCACCCAAAGCATGGTCGGACGAGAGTTGGCTCTCGAAACCGGAGTTAACTCCGATCGGATGCCAGGCCCAGTGGTTCTTTCGGTTAGGAATCTTGGGTTAGCGTGGCCTGGACATGCACGCGGCTATCGATTGAAAGACATATCGTTCGATTTACATCGTGGCGAAGTGCTTGGAATAGCAGGCCTGATGGGTGCCGGGCGAACGGAGCTATTGGAGTCTTTGTTCGGAGCATCGACCATTCGCCCGACGGGCACCATTCAGATCGAGGGGAAAGAGGTTCGGTTTAGTCATCCATCGGAAGCGATGAAACAGGGGATCGCTTTGGTAACCGAAGACCGAAAGCGATTGGGTTTATTCCCTGCTATGGACGTAGGACGCAACATTTCCATGTGCTCGTTGCTAGAAGCTCGGCGCAGCGGATTGTTAAGCCGTGGAGCAGAAAACGGCCTAGGCAATCGCATGGTTGACAAGTTAAAAGTCAAGACCGCCGGGTTGCGAGCGGCCATTACCGGTTTGAGTGGCGGCAATCAACAAAAGTGTATTGTCGGACGCTGGCTACTAACTGAGCCCAAGATTCTATTGCTCGACGATCCGACCCGAGGGGTCGATGTTGGAGCGAAAGCGGAACTCTATCGCATCATTCGAGAGCTCTGTGCCGGTGGCCTAGGGGTTATCGTTACCAGTAGTGAACTGCCGGAAGTCCTCACACTAAGCGACCGAATCATGGTCTTGAACGAAGGTCGACAAGCTGCGATGTTTGATCGCAAAGACGCCACGCAAGACAACATCATCCGGGCTGCAACAGCCTGATTCCTTTGTGTGGCTCGTGCCGCAACTTGAAGATGAGGTTGATCATAACCCGACGCGTAAGCGAGGGATTTTGCCGGAAGAATCGTCCCTCGCTCACGCTGCGAGCTTGGGATTTCGGGGATGCTCCAATCAAGGTTATCTCCACGTTATGGCACTAGTCCAACGACCGTCGGATGGTCACTCCTGACCGTCAATAGTCCGCAAGTCGACCAAGAGTAACCAGGATACGATTCTATCGACAAGCCCTGAAATTTTGGGGAGGTTGAAGTTGCTGACAATTAGCGAGAAGTGTCAATTTTCCCATATCTCTAGTAGGGTCTGGTCTGAAAAACGCGTAAAATAGGGAGTGTCCTTCCTACCCTTCCCTCGGCCATTCCCCCCACCCAAGACCGAGCTATTATGAAATCGTTTCACTTAGTTCACGCTCTCGTTTACTGTCTGGTCATTTGTTTATGCATGGTGGCAACTGGCTCATCGGTGAGTGCCGATGTGGACTTTAATCGCTCGATTAGGCCGATTTTGGCAGAACATTGCTTCCATTGCCACGGTCCCGACGCGAGTCAAAGGGCCGCTGATTTAAGATTAGACGTCGAACAAGATGCACATCGTTCTGCAATCGATGTAGCAACACCTGACGCTAGTGAATTACTGCAACGAGTCTGTTCCGATGATCCTGAAATGGTGATGCCTCCCCCTCAAAGTGGTAAGAAGCTGACCAAGCAAGAGGTAGACCTACTTCGTCAATGGATAAGCGAGGGAGCCAAGTACTCGGCCCACTGGGCGTTTCAGCCAATACGAGATAGTAATGCTATGCTGGCCACATTACCAGAAGCTGCACCGGAGCAAACGCCGATTGATCGTTTCCTACTCTCCAAGCTTGCTATATCCAAGCTTGATTATTCTCCCGAGATAAATCGGCAGCAATTGATTCGTCGAATGAGTTTCGATTTGATTGGCTTACCGCCAACCTGGCAGGAGGTAGAGGCATTCGCGAATGATTCGTCCCCTAGGTACTTGGACAATCTGATTGATCGTCTGCTGGCGAGCCCTCAGTATGGAGAGCGATGGGGGCGGCATTGGCTCGATGTTGCTCGCTATGCTGACACACACGGTGGTGCGGCGATTGGATTTACGAAATTTCCGTTCTCGTACACCTATCGTGATTATGTAATCGGAGCCATGAACAATGACCTTCCGTTTGATCGTTTCATCTTAGAACAGATTGCAGCAGATCAGCTGGCGTTGTCAGAAAATGATCCATCACAGGCAGCTTTAGGCTTTTTGACTGTTGGCATGCAGTTTCGGAATTATCACGATACGCTGGACGATCAGATCGATGTTATCACACGCGGTTTAATGGGACTAACCGTTACATGTGCCCGATGTCATGACCATAAATTCGACGATATTTCTATTAAAGATTACTACGGCATATACGCCTCGATCGCACCATCTAAATCTCCAACTCAACTGCCGGTTATTGGTGCAGGAGGGAGCGAATCCGCGCAACAAGAGTACCAACAGCAACTGCAATCCATGGAGTTAGAACTGCGTAGCTTCGTTCGCGAACAAGCTGAAGTGCTTCGAGGGCGAATGCGAATGCAAGTTGGACTTTACTTAGGAGAAATTGCGAAAGGTGCTGTGGAGGCAGATACATCAACCGCATTTTTATCCTATCGCACGGACGACATACGCCCTGTTATTCTTAATCGTTGGCTCAAGTATCTCACGAAGTTAAAGCGAGACGATCCTGTCTTTGGGCCTTGGCTAGAAATGCAATCCTGGGGCAAATTGGAGCCCGAGGAATTTGCCAAGCGATGTGATGAATACCTAGCCCTAATAGCCAAAGAGATTGAGCAATCGGAAAGGGACCCTGCCAAAATCCACTCCTTGCACACGGAGTTACCAAAACGAAATTTACCGATTTGGGATGCACTTATCGCAAAGAAGCCTCGGTCGTTGAGCGACGTGGCAACCGTGTACGGATCTATCTTTACCGAAGCACAACGAAACTGGTTGAAAGCGATAGCGGAAGCATCAGACGAAGCATCGTCTCCTGAACGAGTACTGCCTGACGAACATGCCCAGCATCAAGCGATCAATAGTCCCGTGTACCGTCAGTTGAGGCAGCATCTTTATGGTCCCGATTCCCCCTTTTCGATCTCGGATGACGATGCCATGGGGCTTGCCAATAGAACGGTAAGCGATCGCATTTCCGCAAAGCGGGGTAGTATTCATCAGCTTCATCTATCTGCGGCTGGCTCTCCACCGCGTGCAATGGTCTTACGGGAGGATCCTACGCCGAGCGAGCATTATGTTTTCTTGCGAGGAAATCCGTTGTCGCGAGGTGAGCAGGTCCAGCCTCGATTCTTATCCGCATTAGACCGCGGGCAAGTCAAAACGTTTGAAAGTGGCAAGCGGCGATTAGGTCTAGCCCAATCCATCATCGATCGATCCAATCCACTGACAGCGAGAGTTATCGTCAATTGGGCTTGGCAAAATCACTTCGGCGTAGGATTGGTGCGAACTCCGGACGACTTTGGTACTCGTGGTCAGCCTCCGACGCATCCCGAGCTCTTGGATTACTTGGCAGATGAGTTTCAGAAAAATGGTTGGTCACTGAAGTGGCTTCATAAACAGATCCTTAATAGTCGTGCCTATCGACAAGGAGCTATCGAATCGGAAGCGTCGCGGAGAGTGGATCCCGACAATTTATTGCTATGGAGAATGCCTCGCAAACGATTGGAATTTGAATCGATGCGCGACGCAATGCTATCGGTAAGTGAAGAGCTAGATTTAACTAAGGGGGGTAGGCCCATCGATCTCGATGCCACGCCAGCCATACCGAGGCGAAGCGTTTACGGCTTTATCAATCGGGACATCATTGCCAATTTGATGAGCACCTTCGACAGTGCGAATCCGAACGCTTGTACGGCCAAACGACCGGAAACAACGGTTCCCCAGCAAACCTTGTTCGCGCTCAATTCGGAGTTCATACAGGATCGGGCGGCGAAGTTAGCGAGCCTTACCAATCTGGCGACTCCACAAGATTCACAGGCTCGCATTACGGATCTGGTTCGCCGCATCCTGGGCCGCAATCCGACGGAGATTGAGTTAAATCAAGCGGATGTCTTCCTGCGAGAATATTCGAAAAATAGGGACGCGGCAAACGAAACAGCGGGCTACCCCGAAACCGCTTGGACTCAATTAGCGCACGCGTTATTGGCCTCGAACGAATTTTTGTTTTTGGATTAATGTCTTTCGGTTTGTGGAACGTACGAGCTCCAAAGTAATCAACAGGTGTAAGAATGATTCATCGACGTCATTGGCTACAGCAATGTGGTATGGGCTTGGGAGGGTTGGCGTTTGCGGATTTGCTCGCGAGTGAATCGCGGGCCAATCAAGAGACGACGGCACAATCGCGAGGGTTCGTCGAACCTCATTTTCCACCGACCGCTAAACACATCATTCATGTGTTTCTAAACGGTGGTGTCTCTCAGGTTGACACTTGGGATCCCAAACCTGAGCTCACAAAGAGGGCCGGGCAAATGTTACCTTTCGAAAATCTTCAAACCGAGCGAAAGACAGGAGTTGCGTTACCATCCCCCTTTGAGTTCAAGCAGCACGGCGAGAGTGGCATCCCCGTCAGTGATTTGTTTCCTCATTTGGCCAAGTGCGTTGATGAGATGACAGTTGTACGTTCCATGTACGCCGAATTGCCTAGTCACGAAATGTCTTTGATGTTGATGAACACCGGAGACCAGCGTTTAGTGCGGCCAAGTATGGGATCATGGCTGACATGGGGCTTGGGATCGATCAATGAGAATCTGCCTGCGTTCGTTGCATTGTGTCCTGGAGGCATGCCAGTGGGAGGTGCTGGAAATTGGAGATCGGCGTTTCTACCTGGGGTTTACCAAGGGACCAGAATTGACACATCGAATACAGACCCCACCAAGATTATTGATCATCTCAAAAACAAGCGTCTATCGGCGGAGGAGCAATCCAAGCAGTTTGCTTTTTTGCAATCACTCAATGCGAGACATCTAGAGGAGCGGCCCGGTGAAGCAGCTGTCGAAGCCAGGGTCAAATCTTTTGAGCTCGCGTATCGAATGCAAACGGAAGCCAGTGAAGCGTTTGATATTTCCCAGGAGCCTGAGCACATTTTGAAGCTGTATGGAGATGGGCCACAAAATCGTCAGTTGTTGATGGCAAGGAGATTGATAGAACGTGGAGTACGATTCGTGCAAACGTGGCATGGCGATTCCCAGCCGTGGGATAGTCACTCCAATATTAAGGACGAGCATCGGAAAGTCGCCAATCAATGCGATCAAGGTTTAGCGGCATTGATCATCGACCTCAAACAACGTGGATTGCTAGACGAGACTTTGATCCTTTGCAGCAGCGAATTCGGAAGAACACCGTCGGTGGAGATGGGGCAAGATGGATCGGGAGCGAGTCTCGGCAGAGATCATAATCACTGGGGCTTTTCCTTATGGATGGCTGGTGGCGGAGTTCGAAAAGGGACCATCTACGGAGCGACGGACGAGTTCGGGTTCAAAGCGGTTGAGAATCGGGTTTCTATACACGACTTGCATGCCACCATATTGCGGTTGATGGGATACGACCATCAGCGAATGACTTTTCGTTATGCAGGTCGAGATTTTCGCTTGACGGATGTACACGGGCAAGTTGTCGCGGACCTGCTCCAGAAATCTTAAGAAATTGGCGTCGGGACAAACAGTCAGATAATAACGTTGGGGACGAGTCGACAAGTCAGTTCGTGGGTGAAGAGCTGCGAAGCATACAGAACTTCACAAAGTCTCGCTGGGGTCTTTTTCCAGTGAAGTGCTGCCATCCTTCCAATCCGGGGAAGACCGAGCAGATTTGAAACCTCACCCAATGCAAAATTTTACCCCTAGAGAAATCGATTGATAGCAAATTGAGGTTGGCTGGGCTTCGCCGAAGCACCGAGTTGAATATTTCCCCCCTTTCCTCACTTACCCCCCATTCGGGCTGTCTTTTCAGGGGAATTTTTGGTTGAATCGATTCGTTCAAAACGGTTAGCGTAGATTGCGAAGTCTTTTTCCACCCGAGCATCTCGATGAGTCGTTTTGAGGGGTTGCGGGTTGAAATGGATGGATAATTGGGAAAGATGCGTTGGATACGCAGTTTTTGCGATACTCAATGTTCGAGCGATTTGTAAAAATATTCCAAAGCGGTAAATCCCGTCGATTCGATACTATCGCTACAGTTTCACAGTTACGGATCCGAAACTGTTTCCACTGCGTTTGTTGTTCAAGGGGAATAATCCTTAGAAATTCGCTTCTAAGGTTGGCTTCCCGCGTATTTACCAGTGCTACCCCTAAGCCGTATAGGGGTAGGTCTCCAAACCAAATTCTTCGCACGGATCGTCGTGCAGCAAAACTACTGATCTTTGATGACCACCGAAGCAAAAAGCAAGCCTGTAAAGTCCGTTAGCGGAATCACTGTTCGTTTAGCAGGAGATTCTGGAGACGGCATGCAACTCCTCGGTACCCAACTCACAAACACCTCCGCCTTATTAGGGAATGACGTGGCAACGTTCCCTGACTTTCCAGCGGAGATTCGAGCACCAAGAGGAACCAGGGCTGGTGTTTCCGGATTCCAAGTCCAATTTGCATCTCACGAAGTCCACACACCAGGGGACACGCTAGACGCGTTAGTTGCGATGAATCCAGCCGCCTTGGTGACCAATCTAAATGATTTGGTTAAGGGTGGGTTGCTGATCGTGAACGAAGATAGCTTCGAGGACAAAGACCTAAAGCTAGCGAAGCTCAAAATCAACCCGCTTGAAGAGCCTGCGATGGAAAACTATCGCTTGATCAAAGTCCCAATGACACGGCTGACCAAAGAAGCTGTTCATGAGTTTGGGATGAGCGTCAAAGAGGCGGACCGCTGCAAAAACTTTTTCGCGATGGGTTTAGTCTACTGGCTATATGGACGAGACATGGATGCGACTCTGCGATTCATTCATGGCAAGTTCGGAGGAGGCAATCCAACCGTTGCAGCAGCCAACGAGAAAGCCCTTAGAACAGGTTGGGCGTTCGGTGAAACGATCGAGGGGATTGGTCATTCCTACAAGATCGAAGCAGCCAAGCTCAAGCCGGGAACCTACCGCAACATTATGGGCAACCAAGCATTGGCTTGGGGGCTCATGACAGCGGCCCAGCGTTCAGGCAAGGAATTGTTCTACGCAACGTATCCGATTACTCCTGCTAGCGACATCTTGCACGAGCTTGCTAAGTACAAGAATTACGGAGTCTGCACGTTCCAAGCGGAGGATGAGATTGCGGCCATGTGCTCCGCGATTGGCTCAGCTTACGGCGGACAGATGGCAGTTACCACCTCGAGTGGTCCAGGGATTGCGTTGAAGGCCGAGGGTATGGGCTTGGCTCTGATGCTGGAATTGCCAATGTTGGTTATTGACGTACAACGCGGCGGTCCGAGTACAGGTCTTCCCACCAAGACGGAACAAGCCGACTTGTTGCAAGTTATGTTCGGCCGAAACGGTGAATCGCCACTACCTGTGTTGGCTGCTCAAAGCCCAGCTGACTGTTTCGAGATTGTTCAAGAAGCATGGATGTTGGCGACTAAGTTGATGTTGCCGGTAATCGTTTTGTCCGATGGTTACATCGCAAACGGAGCGGAGCCATGGGCCATTCCAAATGTTTCTGAGCTATCACCTATTGAGATTAAGCACCCACAAGGTTCCAATAATCCAGACGGAGCGTTTAGACCTTATCAACGAGACGAACTATTGGCCAGACCATGGGCGATCCCAGGAACACCAGGGCTAATGCACCGTGTTGGCGGGATCGAAAAGGAAGATGGTACGGGCAACATTAGCTATGACCCCGAGAACCATCAAAAGATGGTAAACATCCGAGCACAAAAAGTTGCCAATGCAGCCAAGCTTCTTCCGCCACAAAAGGTCATCGGTCCACAAAGCGGCGAACTTCTTGTTCTGTCATGGGGTGGAACCTACGGTGCGTGTTTGACGGCTACCCAACAAGCACAAGCAGAAGGCCGCAGCGTAGCACTAGCTCACATTCGCTATATGAACCCTTTCCCAAGCAATTTGGGAGAGATCATTTCCCGCTACGAGAAGGTTCTGATCCCAGAGCTAAACATGGGACAACTTCGAATGTTGATCAGAAACCGATACTTGGTGGATGCAATCGGATTTAACAAGGTCAAAGGCAAGCCTTTTGCAGTGTCGGAACTAACCGAAAAGATTGCAGAGCTAACAAAATCTTCGTCGCATGCTAAGGCAAGCTAAGTAAAAGCAAACAATTGAGTTTGCCAGACCAACAAAAACCAAAAATACATCGTTCAATACAGAGCTTCAAATATAGATCATGAGTACTGCACTAAACGTTCTCAAATCGTCCGACTTCGAAAGCGACCAGGATGTTCGCTGGTGCCCAGGCTGTGGAGATTATTCCATCCTGGCTCAAATGAAAAAGGTGCTTCCAGAAATTGGGGTCCCCCCCGAGCAAACGGTCTTTATTTCCGGGATCGGGTGCAGCAGCCGCTTTCCTTACTACGTCAACACGTACGGCGTTCACTCCATCCACGGTCGTGCTCCAGCAGTTGCGACAGGACTAAAGCTCTCCAGACCCGACCTCAGCGTATGGGTCATCACGGGAGACGGCGATGCCCTCAGCATAGGTGGTAACCACTTCATCCATTTGCTTCGCCGCAACGTTGATCTCAATATTGTTCTGTTCAACAATCGGATCTACGGTTTGACCAAAGGACAGTTTTCTCCAACCAGCGTTGAAGGTCAAATAACCAAGAGCACGCCGATGGGAGTCGTAGATCACCCGCTCAATCCGATCAGTATTGCAGTCGGTGCCGATGCAACTTTCATCGCTCGTTCTGTAGACAGCAACATTAAGCACTTGGCGGCCACGCTAAAACGAGCTGCCGAGCACAAGGGGACGTCGTTTGTCGAGGTTTATCAAAACTGCAACGTGTTCAATGACGGCGCTTGGGCTTATGCACAGGATAAAGCAACTCGGGCTGACGCGACGATCGAATTGGAGCATGGCAAGCCAATGATCTTCGGTCAAAATCGCGACAAAGGAATTAGGCTAAACGGTTTGAATCTGGAGGTGGTGGACCTAAGCGAAGGCAAAGTCAAAGAAGATGATTTGCTTTTCCACGATGAGAAGGCCAACTCGGTTTTGGTTTATATGCTAGCAAGAATGAGGCGGCCTGATTTCCCCGAACCGATTGGCGTGTTCCGCGATGTGGACCATGAAACGTTCGAAGAGGCGATTCGTGGCCAGATTGACTCAGCCGTATCCAAGAAGGGCAGAGGGGATTTGCAACGACTATTTAACGGCGGCGACACTTGGCAGGTCTCAGCGTAAACCGCTTCCTGTATGGAGCCAAAACAAATCCGTTACGCCAATGGTCCGGGAATGTCAGATATCCATTGAAAGCCAAGAACGGCAAATGGATAACACCGGCCATGTTAGAGCGAAAACAGTCTTGGTTCTCGGCGATTTTAAAACGCCGAGCGGAAGAGGTTAATCTTCCCGTCGATATCACTAATGGAAGAGCTTGATCTTCCTGCATGCCCAAGATGGTTAACACCCAATCTCCCGCTGGGATTGGCTGGTGATGGGCAAACAAAAAAGGAGGGGATCGCCCCTCCTTTTTATGTTCTGATCCGCGATTGCTCAACTGAGCAATCTAACCCATGCAATCTTACTCCGCGGTCTGAATCGTAATTGCCATAACAATTGGCGCTGTCACGTCATCACCCTTGATCAGTTCTAACTTTTCAAGTGGTTCCTTCGACTTTGGTGCAATCGATAGATATCGAAGCTGACGACCAGACAGATTGAATGCGAATTCGCTCTTCGGTACGTCAACACGATTGATGTAATCTGCGAAGTGTTCACCATTCAACAACTCATGGTCTTCAGTTTGCCCATTAGCATAGGTCAATCTAACAATCATGGATTTGGACCCCTTTTCCGCCGCTGGATAGCCCCAGCCAGCAATACCGCTGAGCATGTGAATGGCGACTGCTGACGTTCGGCATGGCAACTCAACCTGCTTCGGCATTTTCGGTGCCTTTACGCCAAACGGCCCGTTTAACATGATCGCGTTCGGTTTGGTTCCGTCCTGAGGATCAATCAAGTTGAATGGGATCTCTTTGAACGTCTTTAAACCCCACTCTTGGAAGACTAACCTCTCTGCTCGCCCCTCGTCATCAAAGAACATCCCCTTGGTAGTAATCGAGGTCGCAACCGTATCGATAGCCAGGGGTACATACTTACCCTTGCTGGTAAGAAACTCGAGCAAGTCTCTCATCTCGACCTTGGTCATCTGATTCTCGAAACCTTCTGGCATGAGACTCTTTTGGGATGCAACCAAGGCATCGATATCTTCCCGAAGGACGACTTCCTTTTTGCCTTGAGCATTGATGATCTCTATTGCCGTCTTGCTTTCGCCTGCTAGCATCCCGGTCACGATGGTATCGTCGACAGTCCTGATGCTGTAGGTTCTGAAGTTACCTTCCACACTGCGGCTTGGATCCAGGATGTGAACCAATAGTTCTTCTTTGGGGTGAACGGCCATGCCTGTTAGGTTAGGTCCGATCTGAACACCCATCGTTCCATGAACGTGGCACAGAGCACAATGTTTGGAATACATCGCTTTACCAATGTCTAAGTCGCCTGTCTCGTGTGTGATATCCATCCACGATTCAACAACCTTTTGTCTATCGGCATTCATGGCCAACCCCTTAGACTTGAGCAACTCGTTGGCTCGCTTTTGAATCGAGTCCGTTGGGTGGTCTCGCAGCGCTTGCTTTTGATCAAGTTGGAAGTCGTTCCAGGTTAGTTCTCCTCCGTCAATGAGATCGAGTAGTTCTACCGTCGTTTGCGGACGAGACATCAGTGCTCGAATAGCATTGCGGCGGAATTCTGGTGGCATGCTTGAGCTCTTTTCAATGAGCTTTTTGCCGAGCCCCTCGATTCGAGCGGTGCTCACACTTTGAAGAACTCCGTCGTACAATTCGGGACTGCTTTGCACCGACAGTTGCTCAATCAATTGATCTACCAATGTAGGGCTATCCGATTGTAATACCATGGCTTGTTTAGCAGCCGCGATTCGTGCCGCAACAGGTCGCTCGGCATCGGTTGCAGCGGTAGCTAGCTCGGCAACAATCTGAGATAGTGCTTCGGCAACCTCTTTGATGCCCGCGTTGTTAGCTACCATCAAAACCTGACTCTTCACGTCAACAGGTACGTCGGAACCCAACCACACTTGAGTGATCTTTTTTCCGAGACCTGCCGGTGCCTTGAAGTCATACTCCTTCGGCCATCCTTTTGCGATGCCCGACACGATTGCGCTAGCCACGTCCATCTGAGCTGGTTTCTCACCCAAAAGCGCGAAAGACTCAGGCGACATCCTCGATCGAGCAGCGTGCTCCGCGACAATGGCGATTCGCTTTAAAGCGTCCGCCGATTGAGTTTCTGAGCCAGCAAGCAATTTTGGCAAAACAACTTCCCAGTGGGCACTTGCCGCACTAGTCCATGCATCGAGCAACCATGTGTCGGTCTTGCTCGCGTCTGGAAGAGTCGCAACCAGTGTCGGATTAGCCAAAGCCGAGACGATTCCAGGCTCTGAAACATCGCAGTCCGCGATCTTGAGTAAAGCAGCCAATCGAACTTGTGCGTCGTCATCGCCGAGCAAGTTACCCTTTGTTATTTCCTGCAAAGAGACCAATGACTCTTCGGATGTTTGAACACCATTTCTACGAACCGCTGGGCTCGGATGGCCTAGAACAGTTGCCGTCGGAATGGTTGCTCCGATTCCTTTTAGAACCCATAACGCATGGATTGCTCCTACGTTAAGGCCAACCGAATCAACTGTTTTGTCGGCTAGCAAACCCGATAATGCAGCAAGCGTTTCGGAGGAAAGCTTGCCTTTCTCGATCAGCAAACGCTGAGCTGTTTTTCGCCACAAAAAGTTCGGGTGCTTTAAAGCTTCTACCAAGAGTTTTTCATTGTTAGGATCAAGTCCCTTTTCAACGAGCTTGTTGGCTGCTGTTAATTGATCCTTTGGCAGTCCATCGTTTCCTTCGTAGACAACGCGATAGATACGAGCGTGCTTTTTGTCGCGTAGTTCGCTCTCATAAGCGTTACCTTTGCCGGTCTTGAATCCTTGCGGGGTAGGATTGTGCTGGATAATAAAGTTATACCAATCGATGACCCACACGTTTCCATCTGGGCCGATTTCGGCCATCGTGGGAGAAGCCCACTCATCAACGCTTGCGACGAGATTAAACGGACTTGTACTCTTGTATCCAGCACCATCGCGATTCAAAACGAACGATCCCACGAGGTGGCCGGTTGGTTCGCAAACGAAAGCCAAACGATTCCACCACTCGCGAGGATAGTTTCTGGCGGTGTAGAGAGCGTGCCCTGCACCGGCCGTGTAACCATCGAAGAAGTCCACTTGGCGAACTTTTGGAGTGATCGCTTGGAATTTGTAAGTATCTGCGATCGGGCCTAGCACCTGAGGTGACCAGCCGTTGACTCGTTCATAATAACGATTCGAAATGGGCATAAAGTTGCTCGGATTACCGTTGGCGGTCGATCCGAAAATGAGCCCTTCTTCGCTGATTCCAATCCCCCAAGTGTTGTTATTGGTAGACCGAACAAACTCTAGTTTTGTGACGCGAATGCTGTGCGAATCGAACTCTTTCGACTTTTTGAGTGTGTTCTTTCCATCTTTCAGTTCAAACACCGGAGCTGTGTCATCGGACGCACCTGCGGCGACCGCAAACCGCCAGAATCCTTGGCTAAACCCTTGTTGACGTTCCCCGTTAATAACGGGACGAGAACCGTTATAACCTTGCATACCCCAAATCCAATTATCGAGGCCATACTGGAAGTTGCTAACGCCACCGTGGGTATCCCCCATGGCCCAGCCAGTGATGATCTCTTGTCGGAAGTCCGCAACGTCATCTCCGTTTGTATCCTTTAGGTAAACAGTGGTCGTTCCATCTTGAACGACTACCCCACCTCGATAACATGCGATTGCGGTGGGAATGCTTAGACCTGATGCGAAAACGGTAAACTTGTCCGCGACTCCATCGTTGTCTGTATCCTCGCAAATGCGAATCCGATCTCTGCCTTGGCCAACTGGTTGTAGTTCGTTCGGATAATCGATGGTCTCGCAAAGATACATGCGACCTCGATGGTCCCAGGTCATTGCCATCGCCTTGCCAGCCAGTCCTGCGAATTTCGAACGCTTTGAACCGCCGAGCGAATCATCTTCACTTGCCCAAAGCTTCAGCGAAAAGTTAGCGGGTGTGGAATAACGCTTGATCGAATCCACTGCCAACAATGGATTTTGCATCTCACTCAGAATCTTGCCATCCTCAGACCGCTGTCCTCCACGGTAGTTAGGAATAGCATTGCCAACGTTTGTATAAGTAAACGGTGGAAGATCCTTAGCGATTTCCGTCATTTTGGGGATAGTAAAAAGGCTTGCGTCCTTGAACGGAGCAACCTTGTCCAATGGCTTCTTGGCAGCCCATCGAACTCCTCGCTCCAAAAGATTCACAAAACCCTTCTGTCCCCAGGTGTCCATATTATGGCCCCAAGCGGTATAGAAGACCCGTCCCTTGCCTTGTGTTCTAATCCATGTCCAAGGTTCTTCTGTGGTGCCAGCGGCAAGTTTGCCTTGGCGTCTGGCTTCGAGAACGATTCGTCCCTCGGGATTATGTTTGTGGTGAATGTAGGTTTCGTCCCAGCTTTCGAAGCCTTCAAAGCCCTTCATCAATTCATGATCGGGAGCGACGATTGCAGTACGAAAACGCTCGCCACCATGCTCTTTAAATTGCCCGCCCGTTAACGCAACTAGCTTAGGCGAGTTGAGAAAACAATACGATGCACAGTGCACTGGCACGTAGGCTCCACCATTTTCGACGTACTCGAGCAGTGCCGCTTCTTGTTCCGGCTCCACATTGTTGATGTTAGCGTAAACCATCAAAGCGTTGAATTTTGCGAGCCGTTCCTTGGAAAGGGACTCTGCAACATTCTCAGAATATTCGATAGAGATCCCATTTTTGGCGAGTGGATCGCGAATGGATCGATAAAAATCTGCAGGACGATGGTGCCCATTGTCTCCCAACAACAGGACCTTGATCGGATCCTGTGCCTGTGTGAGGCGGTTTAGATTCGCGGACAAAAACGACCCGAAAAACGCACAAATTGCAATGAAAAACCGAGTCGAGTTCCGACGGGTGAAGCCCCCGTTCGACATGAGATACATTTGACTCATAGAATGACTTACCATTTTTGAGGGTGGGAAGGTAACAGTCTCTTTTCTGAAACAACTCGATATGAGTTGTCTTCTACATTGATTCCTATTGGTAACCCGCTTCGTTGCACATGACGCAACATTTATTGCGAGATTAGCCTATTGCAAAGTAAAGGACGGCAGCTTTACAACTTGGCCGCCAGCCATCGCACTTTCGTGAGCACAAAGTCCGACGCAGGTCCAGTTAGCACTGGTGACAGCATTTGGCCACGGATCGCGATTATCAACGAGTGAACTTACAAACTCATGAACCAAATGGGGATGCGATCCACCATGACCGCCACCTTGGATAAAGGACAAGTGGTCCGCGTCTTGAATCGATTGTGTGAACTGACGGATTGGTTCCGGAAGTAAGTGTGCGAAATCTGGCACTTCAACTTCTGAGGCAATTTCATGTTCGGGAAGTTTGGCCGTGTGCAGAATATGCTTTTTACCTTCGACTAAAGACCACTCAAAACTCTTCTTGGTACCGTAAACGTCAAAGCTCTCTCGGTACTGACGAGCGGTATCAAAAAGAAACCGCCAGATGTGAGCTGAAATATCCGAATCTTTAATCTTGATATGGCATGTTTCGACCGCGAAACGATTACCCGACTTTTGGGCTAGATCGTCACGAATCGCACCAGAGCCAAAGCAGGAAACATATTCTGCACGACCATTGACCAACCCCAAAACCGGCGAGACGACGTGGGTTGCATAGTGCATAGGGATCATGCGTTCCCAGTACTCCGGCCAGCCTTCCATGTCTTGTGGGTGACTGGCTGACATATACTGAATCTTGCCGAGTTCACCTCGCTGGTAAAGATCTTTGATGAACAGGAATTCACGGCTATAAACCACGGTTTCGGCCATCATGTATTTCTTGCCAGTGTCGGCTACCAACTGACAGATCTTGTCGCAATCCTCGATGGTGGTCGCCATCGGAACGGTGCACATGACGTGTTTGCCAGCTTGTAGAGCACGCATGCTCATCCACGCGTGGTCCGGGATCGGGGAGTTGATGTGCACAAAATCGACCTCTGGGTCTTCCAATACCTTATCAAATTCTTGATAACGCTTCGCGATCCCAAAACGATCGCCAACTTCGTTCAGATCCTTGTCGTTACGTCGGCATATCGCGATAACGTTTGCGTTAGGGTGACGCTGGTAGATGGGAATAAACTCGGCACCGAACCCGAGCCCAACCATGGCAACATTAACTTTCTTAGACACGGCGAAATCATCCTAGAACGGAAAGGAGGGGGAGGAAACCGCAGCCAAACTGATTGACTGTCGTAGCACCGGTTTAGTAGCTCCGGGTGTGCTGGACGCCACTAAGTGCCAACAACTTTTACGAAACTGCCATTAACCGAGAGTAAATCATGGTTGAAAGACTACTTTCGGGCTATGATAAAATGCGCAAAAAAATTGAGGTTTTTTACAAATGGTCAGACAGAGAAAAACGGTTGCCCTGCTTATTGAAACATCCAATGCCTATGCTCGTGGGATCCTGGAAGGCATTGTGGAGTATCAGCGAACTAGAGATCAATGGTCCATCTTCTTGCCCGAATTGGAACGAGGGGCTCGACCACCGAGCTGGCTTTCCCAGTGGAAAGGGGATGGAGTCATTGCTCGTATTGAGACTGAGGAAATTGCACAAGCCGTTGCGAAACTTCGAGTGCCAACCATCGACGTTAGTGCGGCACGCAGGGTACCAAAAATTCCGTGGGTAGAGACTAATGATGTCCGCGTCGCAGATCTGGCTTTTGAGCATCTTCGAATAAAAGGCTATCGAAACTTCGCTTTCTGTGGCCCTCAAGGATTTAATTGGGCGTTATGGCGAGGTAAGCAGTTTCAACGTCGATGCGAGGAACAAGGTCTCGAGTGTTCTATGCACTGGACCGAATTTCGAGCGAGAACCCAATTCATGGATTCGATGTCAAAGGAGAATTCCGAATCACCAATCGATCGCTGGCTTAAGAGTCTTCCGAAACCGTTGGGGCTGTTTTGTGCATTTGATATCCAAGCGCAAATCGTTTTGGATCATTGCCGCAACCTCGGCATTCAAGTTCCTGAACAAATTGCTGTCGTTGGCGTCGACAACGATACGATCGTATGCAACCTAGCACACCCCTCCATAACAAGCGTGATTCCCGATGCAAAAGGAGCAGGGCAATGGGCCGCTAAACTGCTTGATGACTGGATGGAACAAAGTCCTCAACGAACAACAAAAGGCCCACCTAAGAGCATGCAGGATTCAATCCTGTTAGAGCCTCTAGGGGTCGAGGCTCGTCAATCAACCGACGTCACCGCAGTATCTAATCCCGAAATCACAGTTGCGATACGATTCATCAGAGAGCATGCATGCGATGGAATCGATGTCAGTGATGTCCTGCTGCAAATACCACTCTCTCGTCGTAAACTGGAGTATCAATTTCTTGAGGCAACCGGCATTACGCCTCACGAAATGATGACTCGAGTTCGAATGGAAAAGGTCCGACAACTATTGCAGGACACGGAGTTGTCATTAGAAGAGATCGCTGATCGTTGCGGCTTTGAACATCCTGAGTACATGAGCGTGGTTTTTAAACGCCGCTACCAAGTTACACCGGGTAAATACCGAAAACAGCAAAATTCCTAGTGCCGCCGCTTGGAGATGAAGTTGATCACAACCCGAGGCGTAAGTTTTGAAGTTGCGCTATTTTGATTTTAGGGGCAACGCCCAGTTCGTTTACCTAGCCAGGCCTGCAGGGCCTGGAGCTCGATTCACATTGAGTTTTCAAGGGCCAACGGCCCGGCCGTTTGCTCTTTGCTAGCGGCTGCGATATCACAAACTGTCGGACCTTTGGCCCTTACGTTGTCTTTTCCTTAATACCCAGCCTCCTTTAGGCTGGGCTAGGCAAAAATAAGGCCTTTGGCCCGAAAAAACCAGTTTCTGCGCAACTTCAAAAGGCGTAAGCCAGGGATTTTGCCGGGAGAATGGTCCCTCACCTATAGGCTCGTTGCTTTAACAGTAGATTGCAACTCTTGTCCGGCTTGCGATGCACTGGCAAGAAGTAGTACCTGATAATCGTCTACTCAACGAGTTCAAAAACCGCATCTACACTTCGCGAAACCTTGATCGGATCGGGTGTGTATGCTGTATCATTCGCTTCTACAGGTGCTCGCATCAACAACGATAAGGTACTGCCGCCGAAACGATCTGAAGTAATGCGTTGAACTTTGCCTAATTTCGCATCGAATGCTTTGGCCAAAAATCCAGCTTGCTCCTTTGCATTTTCAATAGCCTCCCCCAAGAGCTTTTGGCGAATTTTTGAATCATCCGATATCGCATACTCAATTCCTTCTACTTCATTAACGCCGGTCGCTATCGCTTTGTCCAAAATCTTGGCGACCTCACTCACTTCAGCTTTTATAGAAATAGTTCGCGTAGCATTGAACACGAATTTCGAATAATCCTCATCATCCGGATACTGTTTGCCAATCCGCAGGCTTGAACGAATAATATTCTCCGATTTCAGTCCCAACTGCTGAAGCGTTTTGCTGAACTCAACAACCGCAGCATCTGTCTTCGACTTGGCATTCGCGATGGAAGCGTCAACCGTTTCAATCGCAAGTCTAATAACTGCAATGTCTGGCATCACTTCAGTTTCTGCGTTGCCTGTAACGGAAACGGTTCTTTGAGACTGCGCGAACGCGGGTAGCATTAACGTCACGAAAACGATTGCAATTTGTACAGAACGAATCAACATAGACGCATGGCCTCAACAAGTAAGAAGTCGTAATTAGCAAGAGTATCAAGACAGCCGTTTATTGAACGTTTAACAACCCGACTGTAGATCTAATAAAGAGAAGCATAGCTACGACGCAGGGAATATTGATCACAGTCGCGATGATAGCTTGGTGCTTTCGTTGTGCATTCATTGGCTCGGCACTTCCAAAGACTTTGAATACCAAAAGATAAAATATATAAAAGTGAAGTGGTAGGAAAAAAAGTCCGATAACTGAACCGCGAAAAGCCCTTAGTGCATTTTCTTCTCGCTCGTTCGTCACGTTTGCACTCGAGTCATCTGTTTCGGTATCGTCACGTGTAGCGTTTCCCGTCAGATCTTCCTCACCATCTTCCCATTTATATTGAGAGGGCGAGGACAATATCTCAGAAGCGGACTCGGCATCGAGCGAACCGACAAACAGCTTCACTCCTCCGACTGCGTTTGTCAGGGCCCAGTCCATGCTGGAAACCCATTCATTGTCGAGATAAGACGGGATCCCTTCGGATTCCAGAGCGAGCCTCGCAACGTGAGCGAGTTCCGTAGTACTGTAACAACCGACACATACTAGATCCTGTGGCATGGTATCTCTCAACTAATTGTGGCGACAAAAATTAGTGGGGCATTGGAAAGCTTATCTCAAAACAACTGCCTTCACCGAGCCTGCTCTTTACATTCAGTTCTGCAGTTACCAACTGACAAAGGTGTTTCACGATAGCCAATCCGAGGCCGGTACCACCAGTCTCTTGGCTTCGCGCTTTTTCGACTCGGTAAAAGCGTTCGAAGATTCGTTCCAAGTCCTCGGGTGGTATTCCTATTCCTGAATCCTCAATTCGAACGATACATTGACCGTTGAGTTCTCGCGTGGAAATGGAAACCGACCCGTTTGGCTTATTGTAACGGATTGCATTGCTAACAATATTTGCAAGTATTGTTTTTAGGGAAGAAAGATCGGACAGGATCCGGCCTGAGTAGACGGTGCCAATATTCACCGATACCTTGAGTCGCTGCGCTATCGCGGAGTGATCGTCCACGCATGAATTAATCACGTCTTGAATAGATATGGGTATTAACGCAGGCTTATCTGGCTGCGATTGTAAACGGCTTAATTGCAGGAGATCGGCGATGAGTGCTTCCAGTCGGCATGCTTGCTCCTCGATACGCATGATGAAATGCTGTCTCGCATCGGGGTCGTCTAGCGCTCCCATGAGAAGCGTTTCGGCGTAAGCTTTGATCGAAGCTAACGGTGTTTTTAACTCGTGAGAAACGTTTGCTGTAAAATCACGCCGAAGGTTCTCCAGTTGCTTGAGCCGTGTTTCATCCGCAATGGAAACGAGCACACGATACGCGCTCGTCGCAGGATCGACTTGACCGATTGGAATCGCTTTTAGCCTCAAGGATATTCTTCCTTGGTTCATTTGGCATTCAATCTCATTCGGTTTACCCGTTTCATGTGTTGCCAAAATGCAATCAAAGACTTCGGGAATCCGCACAACCTCTATGAGTCGCTGTCCAATTTCGGCCAACTCAATTCCAAGTAATGCCTTGCCCGCAGGATTCGCAAAATCGAGTTTCAGTTTTTCGTTAAATGTCAAAATCCCAATCGGCATGCTCGTCATGGCTTGCGACGATCGCTCATAAGTTTGACTTACACTCGCGATTTGACTTTTCATGGAATCAGCCATTGCGTAGATCCCGTGCGCGAGAGACTCTCGAACTCCCATCCATTCTTTGGCTTTGAGTGATTCTTGGCTCACTCCGATCTGCGTGGAAAACCGATTGATCCAATCTTCCTCTTGCGCACGTTCCGATTTCCCCTTTACCCACATAAAGCCGATGACAGCCCCAAACAATCCGAAAAAATGGGCCAAGACCCATGGAGCGCCTACCACACCGGATAGGTCCGCGTCGGAATACCTCCGGATCATGGTTACGGAGTATTGCTTGCCACCAGGCGCCTGCCAATCATGCTCGAGCTTTAGTCTCCGATAGCCCCCAGGCTCTGACTGCCAGTTAACGTAGATTTCCCTTTGGGAAGAATCTTGCTTCCCTTGGTCAGCGTCGGTATTCCAGACCAACATGCCTTTGCCAATGCTATTGAGAATCGAATCTAACTCGGTTTTCGACTCCCATTCCGACTTGAGCCGCTCAATAACTTCAAAATCTTTCTTCGCAGTACTTGCTAGCTGAGATTGCCATCTTTGGATCCGAGACTCTCGAATGGGCCATTGCAGCAGAAAACCTACTACCCAAAAGATGAGGAAGAAAGCCAGCCACGTGCTAATCGATCTGGGGGATGCCAACAATCGCGATGGGTTAAGAATCGAAAGGACTCCCTTTCTCTGCGAAAATCATGCTTTCTCAACAAATACCAATCTCCGAATCGCCCGACTTCGAATACGCCTGTCTGGAACGACTTGAACACCTATAATACTACACCGAACCAATTTCTTTCACTACGGCAACATCGAAATGTCCGAATCAGCACCTCCAGCACCCGTCGCGACTCGTCCAGCAGCACCGACTGCACCCTTACCAGGATTGACGGAGGTTCCCATTGATTCCATTCTCTTTGTTTCCTTTGGCGGACCAGAAGGAATGGATGATGTTATCCCGTTCCTCGAAAATGTCCTTCGCGGAAAAAATGTCCCTCAAGAACGGATGTTAGAGGTCGCTGAACACTACAAGCATTTCGGCGGCATTAGTCCGATCAATCAACAATGCCGTGATTTGATCGATGAAGTCAGCCGAGAGTGCAAGGTGCGCGGGGTTGATTTACCGATCTATTGGGGAAATAGAAATTGGCACCCGTTGTTGCCTGACGAATTGACGAGAATGTCGGCCGACGGTCGCAAGCGAGCTATTTGTTTCTTCACATCGATGTTTAGTTGCTACAGTGGCTGCAGGCAATATCGTGAGAATTTGGCTGATGCCCAAGCTGCCGTTGGTGATAACGCTCCGCTAGTAGAAAAGGTTCGGATGGGGTTCAATCACCCTCGTTTCATAGCGGCTCAATGCGATTGTGTTCGAAAAGCGATTGGCACATTACCTGTTGAGCAACAAACCAATGTTAAGATTTTGTTTGCAGCTCACAGCATCCCTCTTTCTATGGCACAGTACTCTCGTTACGAGGTGCAGCTTAGAGAAGCAGCCAAGCTGATCTGTACGAACCTCGGTCATGAGAACTGGGAGCTCGTTTTTCAAAGTCGGTCAGGCCCACCTCAACAACCATGGCTCGAGCCTGATGTATGCGATCGCATCGAAGAGCTACATACTAAAGAGGGATTAGCCAGCTGCGTCGTCGTACCGCTTGGATTTATCTCGGATCATATGGAGGTGCTTTACGACTTGGACGAGGAAGCAGCAACACTCTGCAAAGAGAAAGGGATTGCGTTTGCCAGAGCCAAGACGGTGGGAGTGCATCCAGAATTTGTGGGGATGATTGTCGATTTGATACAAGAACGATTGGCAGAGGGAACTGAACGCCCGTACATCGGCGATTATGGGCCGAGTCACGATTTGTGCCCTGCGAACTGTTGCTTATATCCGCAAACAGGTCGCCCCGGCGCTCGCCCCACCACTTAACCCCGCACCCTACTACAAAGCAGTCCCGTAGTGGCCGAGGCTACGAGGCCCCCTCCCGTAATGGCCGAGGCAACGAGGCCCCCCTCCCGTAGTGGCCGAGGCTACGAGGCCCCCTCCCGTAGTGGCCGAGGCTACGAGGCCCCCCTCCCGTAGTGGCCGAGGCTACGAGGCCCCCTCCCGTAGTGGCCGAGGCAACGAGGCCCCCTCCCGTAGTGGCCGAGGCTACGAGGCCCCCCTCACGTAGTGGCCGAGGCTACGAGGCCAGACCGTGTAGCACGAAACCAACATTCCCCCACGGAAAAACCTTCAATCCGCACTCGTCCTTGGACGGGCGCCTAACATGATTTTGCACAATATTGCGTTGCAATCTCCGAAGTTTTTCGGGCCAAAGCCTTTACATCTATTTAGAAACACAAACTGGGGTGTTCCATAAATCCAAAGCATCGCACCTTACGAAGTAGCCTTGGGCTCAAGATCTAGGTAATATCTTAAATACACGACAAGCCAACGACACTTGTCTTTCGTCCTTCTATCACAAGCCCATTTAAATGTCGAAGATTGAAATCCGCCCAGTGGTGCTAGCACCCTTATTGGCATTCGTTGCCTCCATTTTGCTCGCCCTATTCGCAGGGCTTTTTCTCGGTCTTTTTGGTAGCTTCTTCGTTCAAGACACTGAAACGACAATATTGTTTGAGATCGCTTTTGTTACCGTATTTGTTCTACCCGCATACGTCTTCTGTGGCATTGCGGCATCATTCCTAGCTCGCACCAGGCCTCTCGTTCACGCAACGATCGCTGGTTTTGTGTATTTGATTGCCAATCTCGCCATGTCGTTTCCGTCCGATCCTGAAGACCCCTTCGGCTTGAGCGACGCGCTGTGTTTTATCTCAATCGTCCCTCTGGCCATGCTTGGGGCTAAAATTGGGGAATCCATTCGATGATACTGGGCATTGCAATAGCCAGCGGATTTCTCATCCTCGTATTAAACTACTGGTTAATGTTTAACGACTTCGACGATTTCTGTGAGTGCATGTCCTATGCTATCAAGCCCGATATCTATTCATGGTACAAAGGTGAATTGAGCGATGACTGGTGGGCGGAATGGAGAATCTACATATGGATTATGGTATCTGTCGCACTAGGCTACGGCATCCATGTTGTGCTGTCACAATTCCTCACCTAATCTAAGCCTTACGTCACAATGCATAAACTTGCAAGCGATAGTTTGCAAAGCAAAAGACTCGCCCAACCTTATGCACTCGAGATGTAGTCCCCCTGTTAGGCCGTATCGAGATCCTGAATGAAGCAATTTCTCCTTATTGTTATCGCACTGTCCGTCACTGCTTTGAATGGGTGCTCGCATAATGCGGACCCGTCGCCCACTGATTTCGAGCTGGCCACCCAAGACTCACAATCAGGTACAGTCCGATGGGTTGATCCAAAAGAGATACACCAAGGCCCGGTACAACGTGATTCGCTCACCGACGAACAAACAGAGCGTATCAAAGTACTTCAGCAAACTTTTGTTGAAATCGACGGTCAAACGATCGATCAATGGATTGATAGTTTCAAAAGAGACCTAAACCCTGACAAAGAACTTGCAATATGGGAGCGAATGGCAAGGGCATACACTGCGTTTTGCCATTCTCGCGAGTTATCGCTTGACGAGAAAAAGGAGGCTTACAAGATTGTACTGTTGCGTTCGATGGCTTCGCCCGAAGACGTGCTCGCGCGTATTGAATTGAAATTGATATCGAAAATCGACGCGGAAATCATCATGTCTGGGTTCTGACTATCTAGTTACGCAGCCGATCCTAACAAAACGAATGGCGAATCAAAATCAAGCCTTGGTCGATACCCCGAAAAAATCCCTCGCAGATGCGAATTCTTGGGTATGGCCTATGCGCTGGATGTTATCGTTTATCTCTCCATTCGTGATATTGTTCGTACTGACCTATTTTTTCAGAAATAGAAACTTTGACGGTGCTACCACGCTTATCTTGATTCTTGGGCCTTTTGCCTGCGGTCTTGTCGGATCCATGTGGTCCTTCCGAGGTGCAAAACTGTCAGTGCTCCAGACTGTTCTGCTGTTGCTTGCGACGCTCGTGGCATATTGCATTGGGTTCGTAGTGTTTATGATCGTCTGTGTAATGGTGTTTGGTGTCGTTGCGACTTGAAAGTTCGAGAATTGGGGCGACACATCCGCAAAAACGAAAATCAGGGTCTAACACGAAACGAACGATGAAACGCGACGACCAACCGTATAAGCATCTGGACAACGTCGTGGTCGAAATGCAAATTTTCGGATTTTGTAGTAAGCACTTTGATCGCCATGCAGAACGACCTTGCATTTTCGCTTCAAACTGTTGTCCTTTTCGAAGAATCTAGACCAACAGAGAGTATCATGTCGGGAATCGCGAGTTAATCAAAGAGC
Organism: Pirellula sp.; assembly: GCA_046344995.1. Lineage (GTDB taxonomy): Bacteria > Planctomycetota > Planctomycetia > Pirellulales > Pirellulaceae > JBKCUI01. Next base: position 69,182 of record JBKDKR010000003.1, on the reverse strand, counting down.
CTGGAAAATGAGTCGCCGCAAAGAGAAACGTCGTATTGCCAATGGTGGTCTGCCTCCGGGAGCAGTTCCAGCGGACACGTCTAAGCAACCCCCAATCAGCCCTTACGGCTCGCCGAAAAAGTTTTATGTAGACATTGCTTTCAAATGTCGCGACTGCGGGCGCGATGAAGTCTGGTCAGCAGAGCAACAAAAGTGGTTTTACGAAGAGGTAAAAGGTTCGTTGTATGCCACGGCAATTCGTTGCAACGAATGCAGGAAACGACTCCGAGAGATGAAACAAATACAACTTGAGAAGATGAAAGCAGCTGCAAAGCAACAAAGTCAATCGCCAGATTCGTAGTTATCACCCGATCGCATACTATATCGATGTCACCTACCAGCCCAACATGGGTACATGGGTGATACCGTACTTTTTGTTTGTAGTCGTTTTAGCAATCCCGACCGGAATTATGTCTGCTCTGTTCGCGCGCTGGACGAGACGATTTCTTTTTCAGAATCCGCTATTCGCGTTCTGCGTTACAGTTGGTGCGGGTATTCTTCCATTTTTGATGATTCCCCCACTAAAGGGTGCGGAATTTAACTTTTTCACACAGTCGCTTCTTCTATTATTTTGGACGCACACTGCCCCCTTCTTATTGGGCGTTACACTATACTTAACGATACGTCTTGGTCATCCCATTGACGACGGCCAATGGGAAAACCCCGACTACCAAGAGTCTTGAAACACCAGCCTTTGCAACCGAGACGGCAATCTGTTACTTGTCGAATGAAGCGGTTTATCCTGAGGTTGGTTGAACGTTCCGCTATCTTATACAAACGCTAAAGGAGCTGTTGTGTTTAGAATGATATCAACTGCAGTGGTGCTATCCACTATCGTCTTGCTCGGAGGCTGCTTCGATCCACGCGACCAGGAGCCCAATAGTCCGCCCATCGTAAATGTTGAAAGCGATGATGCAGAGATGAATAAAGCGATTGCTACCGCAAAGATGACGTTTCCATTCTTCGAGGAGAATTGGCAGACGATGGAAAGCGACGGATGTAGCATCAAGTTTGCGTTACCAACATCAGCCGGGGAGTTGGAACACATCTGGTTTTCTCCGACGTCTATCAACGGGAATGAAGTTACCGGAAAATGTGCGAACGACCCAGTGAACATACCAGGATTGAAGCTTGGAGACCTTCGCACAGTGACTCGCAATGATGTTTCCGATTGGATGATTGTTGTTGGAAAACGGTGCTTTGGTGGCTACACGATTAGGGTTCTAACTCAACGCGAGCCTGGCATTGCACCGCCACTTGAATTTGTTGATCCCCCTCAACGCTAAGCATTTTAGAATTTCTAATAGATGTTAATTGTGGTCGCGACGTACCTTCAAACGCCCTCCATTACAATCGGCCCCACTAAAGCCCAGTCAGAGTCATTGAAGTTGTACGTAGCCTTACCGGAGCTTGATGGCTTTTGCCATTCTTCGGTCGCATACAACAACACTAAGTTTCACGAGACCGATGGCGAGGTTCTTGAATGGCGATTCAGCGAGCCAGGTTCATAGATGTTGATTGCGTGATGGATTACGAGAATTCCTAACCCAACAGCTAGATCATTTCAAAGTCTTAGGCATTGCAACCGATCCTCAGAGTCAAGCGAACTGTCGCTCTAGGCGGGTAGATGCGTGACTTTCCTGAATCGCAATTGCCGAACGGCCGGGCCACTTAGCCTCGGCCACAACAGGTTGTTGAACAGGTTAATTGGGGAGAAGATCGGTGGGCTTGATCTTCTTATTGCTGAAGTAACCTGGCTCGTTTTTGAAGCCAAAATAACTGGGCTTGTATCCTGATGGCAGCTCGACGTCAGCTCGATTGGGAATCTTCGACTCGAGATCTACCATCCAGTATGTTGCGTTGATCACCAAACGTCGCAAATCTTCACACTCGAAATCCACAGCAGAACCGATGGTCGAGCAAAGCAACTTGCCTTGCTTGCCACCTTCTAGTTGATAATCCTTGGTCCAGACCAACGGCATCATGGGTTCGTTCTTCGGGCCTGCTAATGGCGGATCGCTGGGCTTCATTCCGTCTACGACTTGGCCTAACATCAAAACGTTTGCAGTCTCTGGCAAATGGACAACACCATAAACGTCCGTCGGTCCAAACACATCGCTTACTCCTTTTAGAATCGGAGAACTCTTTGCTGCGTCAGGGATCACACCGCGAGTCGCTTGGCCATTGTGAACCCCATGGTGACTGTGCCACGTCTCACCGATCACTTGAAGCCCAAATCCTCCCTTCCATTTGTCTCCACCGTTATTCCAATTCCAATCTTTGTACTTCGATTTGGAATTGCCTGGGTAAGCGAACGGATGGGTCGATGTTCTTAAAGCAATGAATGGTTTTCCTGATTGGAAAAACTTTTCAAAATGGGCCATCTGATCGTCAGGCAAAGATCGCATTCTTATGAAGAGGATCAATCCATCAGCATCCTCGAGTTGCTCCAGTCCAGGTGTGTTGGATGTGTAGTTCGGATCAACAGTCTTGGTCTCTGGATTGATCGAAAACAGCACGACACAATCAAAGCCATGCTTGTCGGCTAGTATCTTGGCCAGCATGGGCAGAGATTCTTCACTGCGATACTCCTCGTCTCCCGAAACCAATACGATCTTCTTGCCCTTGCCAGGCAAATTACCATTGGGATTGCCAGGAACGGTCAACCAAAGTGCCCCGTCGGAGCTATCAACTCCCTTGGCCACTGAGGGGCAGCATACTAGACTCAAACCTAAACCAATAAGAGTTAAACAAGAGAGGATGGTTTTCATGAAGCAATTTTCCACTGGAGGATTGAGGGGGGGAACTTGGCGGGGGGGATGACGAACAGAGCATAGGCACTGTCGCCGTCACACCACAACTAAAATTTGGGCCATTAAAATTCTGATGGCAACCACGTGAGGGCTTACTTTTTCTCGCCGATTGCGAACAATCGCTTTCGACTAGCGACGTAAAGTATACCATCGGCCACTATCGGGGTGGTGTACATCGTCGATCCAACATTCGATTCTGCGATGATTTTTTTCTCTTCATCTAGGCCGACGACTAGCAAATCTCCATCTTCGTCTCCCAAATAAATTTTCTTATCCGCAATCAAAGGCGAACTCCACGAAGCGGCTTCCAAATCGTGGGTCCAGAATGGTTTCCCTGTCTTAACATCCAAACAGTGCGCAATGCCACTCGAATCCATTGCGACCAAGAATCCTTCAGCGATGGCAACCGTGGCACACGAGCGATGCAAAGTGGTTTCACGTTCTTTGTTATCTGCTCCCTGATATTTCCAAAGAGCGGCAGAATTTGGATTGGGCTTCTCCAACTCGCCAGCAGCTCGATCGATCGCTTGAATTCTGCGTCTTGGAACACTCTCTACCCCTGATGCATTCACCAAAATCGTAGGGCTGACATCTCCGCGTTTAGTGCCATCGATGGCCCATAATACACCAGGCCCTTCGCCATGTTCTGGGTCTTCCCCTAACGCAACAAAGACGTGATCATCGTAAATGACAGGGGTACCAATGGGATGTAGTCGGGTGGCATTCCGCATACTGAAAGCTGAATCTTTGGAGTTGGCATCGAATTTCCAAAGAAGATTCCCCATGCCATTCCCATCAGCTCCCGATTTTCCCTTGGGATCAAAGCTGTATATCCAACCATCGCCGCCTGCGAAGACGACCTGTTCCACTCCCCCAATCATTCCGCAGGCAGGAGAAGACCATTGGCCATGCAGTATATTTTCCCCTGGCGATGAGTCTGCCCATAACAATTTTCCAGTGCTCCGATCCAAGCATATAAAGCTCGGAGCGTTCGGGGCAGGTATTTGTTTATGGTCTCCATCAATTCCATTGCCTGTGAGAACAAACAATCGATTTCCAGATGCAGTGACCGAACTACTGCACATGTTGTGCTGTGAGATGCCTAGCTCTTGCATCATGTCAAATCGCCATACGACATCCGCTTCGTTCTTGTTAATGGAATCTTCGCTTTGAATTGGTCCGTCATTCTCGCCGTCGAAAAAACCGTCGGTATCCAGACAGACTACTTCACCACGACTCGTGACGTACCACAATCGATCGTTTTCTACGAGTGGGGAACAGCAGATTCCTATATTAGGCCAGTCTTGGGATCGGCCACTCGCGAGCTTTTCGCTGCTATGCTGCCACAGAAACATACCGTCGGCCTCGTTTAAACAAACGAGTACACCTAAGTCGATGTCGGGAGGCAATCTTTCTACAAAGCCTGAACCATTATTGGTACCGACAAAAATCTTCCCGTTGGCCACAACTGGGTTACCATAAGTCTCCGAACCCAAAGAAGCAGACCATAGTATGTTTTCGCCAGTTTCGATGTCGAACTGGCTTGGAATTGCCCCTGATATAGGTGCGTTGTTGCGATAGCTGCTACCACCCCATTGTGGCCAATCGCGAGTGAGTTCTTGCGATGAAACGATCTGCGCAGAAAACAGAACCGTTAATATGAGGGTGGCTCGTAAAGTATCTAGATACATAGATGGATTTGCTAATTGCGAGTGACATCGGAAAAGCCCACCTTTCATAGTAGCTTAACTCTGCACCAATTGGAGGGATCCTCTTGAAATCGAGACGAAGCAGTGCGGGCGAGATGGATAGCGGAGCTTTGGTTGTCGTACATGCAGAAAAAGAGTCCAATCTCGGGAAATTCGACCGGGTTAAATCCATGAAGCTTGGCGCCACGGATAAAGACACGCCATTGCTCGTGGGTGTCGTTCAGAGGCTCAACCCGGAAAAGCAGATCTTCATCGGGGATTTTGGGTGGCTCTTCGCTAGCCTTGTGGATCGACGTGTTGCGTCCATTGAGAATTTGATTGCCTGTTTTTTCCGGTGGCGTTTGAGTTGGGAAATTTAACCTGTAACAAAAATGATTACCTCGCTTAATCCCCAAGCTACCTCGCGTGTCGATAAAAAGCTGAAGAGCCCGATGATAAGGCTGCCCTTCTGACACTCTAGTTTTTGAGATTTTTTCGACATCCATTTCAAACATAAAGCCCCGATCATGCCAAGCTCCTCGCATGTTCCATTCCCGCTTTTTGTCAATCGACAATTGCTCGAGTCGAGGTAATGAATAGAAATTGGATAGGGACCAGCTCAAGTCATCGATTCGCCCCGATTTACTGGAAGTCACATCGAATCGACGCATGGAAAATCCAAAGTCGAATAGATAAGCAGCATCCGCAAGAATACTTCTATTCGTCATGTTGTTTGCTCGCGGTATCTTATCTTGCGCACAAAAAGAATCATGAGGATCGCGTCATAAACAGTATGCCCAATGATAGCCATGAAAACATTCTGACTCCAGTAGGCGATCACGCCCAAGAAAACGCCGAGCACGGTGGCGACGGCAACGTATCCTCGACTGAGTGGATGAACGATCCCAAACATAAGAGACGCGAGAAAAATCGCGAATGCGACCCCCACGGTACCAAACACCTCTAGCTCACGAACCAAAGTTCCTTGTAACCAACCACGGAACAATAGCTCCTCGCCGACCCCTGCCGAAAGGCTCAACGCGATCAAGTGCCAAAAACTACAACCACGTAATAAAACGGTAAGATGCTTTTCGGCAATCTCTGATGCGTCTTCAATCCAACGGAAACGAAATACTTCGAGCCCGTGTACCATTAAGACCATCACCAAGCCGATCGCAAGCCCGCCACTTAATCCCGCTCCAATACGGCTATACTCCGTTATTTTCGGCATCGTCTCATGCGGATGCACCCCACCGAACGAAGCCAACACAACAGCCAACAGTCCAATACCCAGTTCAAACATGGCAGCCGTAAAGAACTGCTGGTGATTTGGTGAGTTTTGTTGCATTGTTAGCAAATGGAACGGGAAAGGAAAATCTCAGAATTGGAATCGAAGGTTCTGTTGTTGGCAACCCTTTCACTCTAGGATTCGATCAACTGCAGCGAAGACTTGTTGAGTTGAAAGGCTGCTTCTTTTCCATTCTCAAATGATACTCGAGCCATTTTCCGGGCCCCTTTTCCATCGATCATCTCCACCTGACCAATTCCATATTCGGGATGCCTCACGATGGAACCGATCTCGAATAGCTCGACCTCGGTTCCTTCTTTGGTGGTCGCAGATTGGAGCATGGCGGCAGAGCGGAGCCCCATTGCAGGAAGCTTCTTTTTGAGTTCATTCAACTTGTTCGCAACCTCACGATTCTCTGGGGATTCACCGAACTCGTTCTCCTCTCCGAGATTTGACGTTCTCGCAGGGGGCATGTCTGCTTTGTCATTCTGGTCTGGGTTGGACAACAATACCGTTTTTCGTTTCTTGCCTCCCCCGAGTCCGCTAGATGTGAACTGTGGAGCATCATCAAATGGTTGGAATTCCGATTCAAACCCGCTGTCAAACGAATCGAATTGGTCCGTGTTGAATTCGTCTTCTGCAAAATGGAAATCACTCTTGTCAATCTTCTCCATCTCACCGCGAGGCAATTCCATGAGGAATGGGCTGGCTGGTGAAACGCGGTGGCTTGCGAACCCACGCTGCTTGGCCATGCTGAGTTGCAATCGATTTCTGGCCCTCGTGATGCCAACAAAAAACAAGCGACGTTCTTCTTCCAATTGATTCGGGTCGTCTTTGGTCCTAATGTGAGGCAAGACACCATCCTCGAGAGCAATGATAAAAACATTGTCGTATTCGAGACCTTTAGCCGCATGCAAGGTCATCAAAGTTACTTTGCTTTCAGCGTCCGTTAAATTGTCGACATCGCTCGAAAGTGTTATCTGCTCAAGGAATCGCTCCAAACCATTCCCTTCATTATCCGGTTCGGAATCGACATGGCTGGCATCCGATTTAAGCTCGTTGATATTGCCAACAATACTGTCATCCGGCGACTCCGTTTTTCGGGCTGTGATGTAGTCGATGTAATTAGTGGCAGAAAGGATGTATTCGATCATGGGCAACAGCCCATCTCGTTGTAGCTCTACCAAATCATGATAAATCTTTAAAAATTGCCTAGCTCCTTCGGTTGCCTTCTTGCTTAGAAGCTTGCTATCGACTGTCGCTCTCAGCGCAACGAGCATCGGAATTTCTCGCTGCTTTGCTAGGTCGGCTACTTTGGCCAGAGTTTTGTCACCGAGGCCACGCGTTGGCACGTTGATGATGCGATCAAACGAAACGTCATCTGTGGGATTATTAACAAGTCGGAGATAGGCCAAGAGATCTTTGATTTCTTCTCTTTGATAAAATCGGAATCCACCGATTAGTTGATAACCAAGCTTTCGTTTCAGTAACGCTTGTTCCAAGAGTCTGGACTGTGCGTTTGTTCTATAGAGGATGGCGAAGTCTTTACCTTTGGCACCGTTTTCTAGAATCTCTAAGGCGATCGACTGTGCGATTTCGTCTGCTTCATCCCGATCCGAGACGTAGGTACAGAAACGAACCGGCGCGCCCTCTTTTCGCTGCGGTTTTAGGATCTTCGCTTTTCGACGTGTATTGCATGCGATGAGGCTGTCAGCAACCGACAGTATTTGCGGAGTGCTACGATAGTTATCCTCTAGGCGAACCGTTACCGCTTGAGGATAATCGCGTTCAAAGTTCAAAATGTTGCTGATATCGGCTCCTCGCCAACTGTAGATTGATTGATCAGGATCGCCAGTCACGTTGATGTTTGGAAAGTCTAGCGATAGACCACGAACTATCAGATATTGCGCAATATTGGTGTCTTGATATTCGTCGACCAGAACGTACTTATGCTTTTCATCGAGCTCCGCTCTAAGATCAGGATTGTTGCGTAGGATACATGCCGTGTGCATCAACAGATCATCAAAGTCGACCGCATTGTTTTGTTGAAGAACTTTTTGATATGCGGGATAAAGTTTGCTGATGACTTTGTCTTGTGCACCTCCCGACATGCCCTCGAACATCTCGGGGCTGATGGCACGATTCTTGAGAGATCCGATTCTCCTGGCCAAATCCCCCACATTGAGATGTGTGGTCGAAACATTGGCGATATCTATGGCTTTTTTAAAAGCTTTCGAAGCGTCATCGGCATCGAAGATCGAGAAGTTGGGGGCGAGACCCGCTGTTTGACCAAATCGTCTCAAAAATCGAACGCAGTAGCCGTGAAAAGTGCCCATCCACACGGGAGCGTCCCCGACCATGGATGACACTCGTTTCTTCATTTCGCTGGCGGCTTTATTCGTAAACGTAAGCGCCAGAATCGAGTAAGGCGAGACTCCTTGTTCAAGCAAATTTGCGATTCGATGCGTAACGACTCTTGTTTTTCCGGAACCGGGGCCCGCCAAAATGAGGAGGGGACCGTCGATATGCGTGACAGCTTTTCTTTGCGAATCGTTCAGCGCATCTAAAACATTGGACGACGATTGAATCATGAAAGCCTCCTCGAGTTGTGCGTTTCCTTCTGACGGGCAATTATCTACTTGAATGCGTCGTTGTTCCAGCCATCCTTGCCAATCGGCTACAATTGCCCTGGATCGCCACTTTAACCATTGAAGCTAAAAGACTTATGACGACTTCCCTATCCAGCTTGCCAAAAAATCTCGAAGAACTTCGTGCCTCCGGGTGGACAAGCCGCACGGTCAAACAAGAGATCTACAAGAATTTTATAAATAAGCTGGCACTCGGCGAACCGCTTTACCCAGGCATCGTTGGCTACGACGACACGGTGGTTCCGGAACTCAATATTGCGTTGCTTGCCGGGCACGATCTTCTGTTTTTAGGCGAAAAGGGGCAAGCCAAAAGTCGGCTGATGCGAACGCTTGTTCGATTTCTGGATGAGTATGTACCGTACATCGACCATCCTGACCTTATGGTCCACGAAGACCCAGAATGTCCCATCACCACGTTGGGCAAAAAAATCATTCGCGAAACCCCTGAGTCCGAAGTTCCCATTAGTTGGTGGCATCGAGACGATCGCTATGTCGAGCGATTAGCACCCGGCACAAAGTTCGCTGACGTGATCGGGGAAATTGATCCGGCAAAGTTAACATCGGGCGTTAGCATGAGTTCTGAAGAAGCACTTCATTTCGGGCTTATTCCACGTATGCACCGTGGCATATTCGCGATGAACGAACTACCGGAATTGGATGAGTTAGTCCAAGTTGGTTTGTTTAACATTTTGGAAGAGCGCGATGTTCAGATTCGCGGCTATCCGATTCGGTTCGATCTGGACATATTTATTCTGTTCTCGGCAAACCCAAGTACTTACAACCGGAGCGGTAAAGTTATTCCGCAACTCAAGGACCGGATTGGTTCGATTATCCAAACTCACTATCCGCTCGAGCGTTCGCATGGCATCGAGATTTTACAACAAGAAGCGGGTTTTGATTCCGGGCCTCCCTACCCAGTTCAAGTCCCGTATTTCATGATGGAGTTGATTGAGGAGATTACTTCGCAGGCCCGTAAGAGCAAGTATGTGGATCAAGCGTCAGGTGTATCCGCACGATTTTCGTTATCCAACTATCGAACCATGGTAGCATCCGCTCGGCAGCGTGCTGTGTTGCTCAAAGAAGATATCGCGGTGCCTCGTGTGAGTGATTTAGGGCATCTGTATACATCTTCTTTGGGAAAGCTCGAAGTCGATTTGATGGGATCGCATCAAATGAGTGAAAGGAAGATACTCGATGCACTAATTGCTAATGCAATCAAAGTTGTCTTCGATCAGTACGTTGATCTACATGGAGCACAGCCGATCGCAGAAATCTTTAACAAGGGTGTAAGGATCGAGGTCGGAGATTTGTTACCGAGCAGTTACTATGCCGAAAAGCTCAAACATGTGCCGCCGGTCTGGGAGACCGCATTTGAAGTGAATGCGAGCTCGCATCCTGCGATCAGAGCAGCCTGTATTGAGTTCGTCTTGGCGGGCTTGTACAGCATGGACAAAATCAGTCGGGCTAGCAAACATGGCAAGGTAAGTTACGAAACATAAATGCAAGAGGTCCGACCACCATCGCAAATTTTGAAGTTGCGCAAACGAGGGATTTCAAACCAAGCTCGACAGCGTGCGCGAGCGATGGCTCAATTCCAACTCAGGCCTAAATCGCCAGAACCGGCAATGAATGGCTTCGCATGCGTTGCGAAACGTTATTAAGGGGTAACCTAGCAATAAATTTTCTCTAATCGTATTGTTTTAACGAAAACCCATCGTAAGCAATCAGTTGATTGTTCCGCGGAACTTTCGTTACTCGATGATTAAGAACTCGATGATTAAGAATACTCGAAGCGAAGATTCCTCTGCTCCGTTCCCCCAGAGATAGAATGACAATCTGCTCACACGCCTACAAGCTGTTGCTGGGCGTCGCCAAACTCTGTTGAGGCGATTCCCATCCGATTCATCAGTGACAAGTAGAAACTGCATAGCTTTCGTTCATTCTCGGGGCGATCACCATAATCCAACACCCGGCCCGTCTGCAAATTGCCGTTTAATCCGCCCAGAGTTAGGAGCGGTATGCGCGTGGATTCGTGTTTGCTTCCCGACCACATATTGTTAACGAACATGAGACACGAATGATCGAGCACGGTACCGGTGCCTTCCTGCATAGAATCAAGTCTCTGTGCAAGATACGCAAATTGCGAACAGTAATACGTCGTCACTCGCTCCCATTCATCCGACAAATCATCGTGCGACGCGAGATGGTGCGGCTTAGAAACATCCAAGAAAGGATAGAAAAGCCCAGAAATATCACGACATAAAAGAAGTGATGCAATTCTCGTCCTGTGCGTTTGAAATGCGAGCGCAATGATGTCGCACATTAGTTTCATATGCTCACGAATGTCCTCCGGCAATCCATTGTCAGGCCGCTTCATGGTGGCAACCATCTTGCCCTCTTGAACTCGATCCGATGCTTTCTCTACCGCGTTCCTCTGGCGTTCTACTCGCTTCTCAATTTCACGAACACTGGTCAGATATTCATCCAGTTTTGCTCGGTCGCTAGCGCTCGCATCTCTTTCAAGATCTTTCGCATCTTCCAAAATACGATCTAAAACCGATTTATTCCGTTGGCTTCCTCGATTCTCAAACAAACTGTCAAAGGCTAGTGACGGGTACACCTCCATTGGAACCGGGGAGGTCGCATTCTGCCATGATATGTGGGAGCTATAGGCCATTGAAAAATTGGTCTCATGGTATCCCGTTGTAGGTTGCTCACATCCTAGTACCAAACTGGGGACTATATCGTCTCCACCTATGGCATTGGCGATCGCTTGATCCACGCTGATGCCACCTCGCAATTCAGCCCCCTTCTTGAGAGCAGCTCCAGACAAAATATTACCTGTTTGACCAGGATGAATTCCGACTCCGGTCGCGTTCTTATTGAAGAGGCCATTGATAACATTAAGCTTCGACTTAAGAGGATCGAGTGGTTGCAAGCAACGGCTTAACTCCATCTCTTCACCTTGACCTTTGGCCCACCAATGATTTGGATGGATACCGCATGCCATAAACAACACTCCAAACCGCTGAGGCAGCGAACTGGCTCCGTTGGCATCATCAGATTCCCCCCAAACAGGAATCGACTCCAACCAAGGCAGCCCCGCCAAGACACCAGCTCCATGAAGCCAACGACGACGAGAAACCTTGTTGATTCGGCTTTCTTCGGTATTCATTATTCGAGTCCCTGTGGTTTGATAGATAGTAATCCGTCCAAAGTCTGGCGACTTCGGCTACGTTGAAAACTATCGAGCGGAGTTATTGGCTAATGGTTGACTGTCTTTTGCGCTTCCGCGTTTGTTTAAAAATTGCGGGCTCTCAATCAGGTATTCCAACGCAACTCGCACTCGATTGTTATTTTGCTTGAGCTGCTCCATCATTTCTTCAACCAATAAATCATCGGATACAACCAATGTCCGGCCAAGAGCATAAGCCACTAAATTCTCGCAGAAATTGCGTCGGAATTCCTCCATGCGAGTCGTGACGATGTAATCTCTCAGCCCAGCCCACCCTTCTGCCTCAGAGCCCTCTGGCATGGTAGCTGCCGATGAAATAGTTCGGCCTGCCAAGTCAGAATTTCGAGGCCTACCTATGGGATCAAACCCTTCGAGCAACAAACCAGCAGCATCAAAACGATTGTGACAAGCAGCACAACTGGGGTGTTCACGATGTCGTGCCAATACTTCACGCAGCGTAAGGTCCCCGGTATCGTGCTCTGAGTCTGGCAATTCCGGAACATTAGGTGGAGGTGGCGGTATCTTTTCACCCAAGAGTTTTCGAACAACCCAATATCCACGTTTAACCGGGCTTGTTCTTAGGCCAGGAGAGTTTTGAGTCAGAAAGACTCCCATCGTTAACATGCCACTTCTATTTGCTTTCGTTGCACCATCCAATCGCATCCATCGATTCTTGTCGAATACGTCCCCTGGCCATTTCATCCCGTAATACTTGGCCAAGGTGGGGTTAACTACAACATGATCTGACTTAATCAGCTCGTCTAGCGATCCATCGCGTTGCAATAAGTTCCAAAATGTTTCAATCGGCTCGCGAGCCATCGCAGTTCGAATTTCATCATCGAAGCTTGCGAATCGTTCGCGGTCGACACCGTTGTGGGATTCAAATCTGCGAAAGTCGAGCCAGTTGCCCAAGAACTCCTGGATCATACGTTTGGATCTTTCGTCGCTCAACATCCGCTGTGAGTGCTTTCGCAATGTTTCCGGCTCCGCGAGATTTCCTTTCTTAACCGATTCCATCAATTGCTCATCAGGCCCGCTTCCCCATAGGAAGAAACTCAACCGCGAGGCTAGCTCCAAATCCGATAAAGGTGTGCGACTGTCATCGGTAGTTTTCAAGTCCCAGCGGTATAGGAAATATGGTGACACAAGAATCGCCGCTAGCGTATCCTCCATGGCGGAACGATGATCTGCAGATGGTAACTTTCTCGACGATTGATAAAAGCCCCGCAATGACAATTCTTCCTCTTGAGTAAGCGATCTTCGAAACGCTTGAGATGCGAATTGCATTAGTGCATCCAATTGTTTTGGCTCATTCTCCACCAGCTCCTTCTCGATGCTACGAATTTGTCGATTCATGTCTGTAAAGTGATACTCAACCGCTTCGATAAGCTCAGGGGATGGCCTTCCACCCTTAATCTTTTCCAGAAAGACCTCGCCGAAGCGACGAATTTTATCCTCAGAGTTAGCGTCCTTATCTTCCGCTCGTACAAAATGAAATTGCGGCTCACGGATGAAGCTCGATTCGGCACGCTCGAACCAAATGAACCCCGCGTATTGACGAATGGGAGTTAGTGCAATTAATTCCAACTCTCGCCAGAGTTTATCGAGTTCCTCATTGCCTGCTTCATCCAGGATGAGATTGCATAGAGGCTGGTCATCTCGAAAGTAGCCCATCATGCTGTGGAACCCGGCACTGAGCAGTCGTCCTTTGCTCTCAATGTTACCTTCGTTAGCATAGTGTCGGCCACGTTCGACAATCATAAACGAATCAGGGAATAGTTCGCAGAATTTATCATACGATGACTTGATCGGCTCAAGATGATCTGCCAGATGATCTCGATCTCGTTCCAGCAAGATCGAGGGCTTGGATTTGTCGACTTTACTTTCGCTAGATGCCTTGTCAGCAGTTTGATCATCACTCAGCTCAAAGATGTCGTTGCGGCATGATTGTCGCAACTTCGCCACCTCTCTGTTTCGCCATAAGACAACCGTTTGGGAACCTTCGTGCAGTCCGCGGGTACCTTGCAGGCTGGGAACGACAGGTGCGAGCTTTTCTCGATACTCGGTGATGAACTTGCTAAGTGATCGCGCGGCACGGATCGCGTCGTTTTCCTCAGTACAAGATACGATTTCCGATTTCCATCGATCTACAACGACGGCCATTGGTCCGTATTCGTTAGATGAATCATTGATGGCCGATTGCACTTTCGCGAGGTATTTGGCGCTTAGCCCTCGACTTTTTGCGACGTCGTTAAGTGAGTTACCTGATTTCTCGATAGCCCAGCAACCGACAAAGTAGTCTGCCAATTTGGTGGGTTGTTTTTGGTAGAAATCCACAATTCGTTGTACGCAATACTTGTCACGATCGGTTTCTGTGACGACCGGATGAGGGGCGAATCGTATTCCATCGGGAACCAATAACATATGCTCTGAAACAAATCGAGCCGCATCAAGATACTTGCTCACCAAGGCCGGAGTCATGGTGAGTGACTCGGCAGAATTATCAAAGCCCGCTTCGTTTGCCGGGTCGATGGGAAACGAACTAGTTGGGCGGATATCTTGGCCAGTTATGTCCTCAATCGCATAGTTGAATTCGGCATGATTTAGCCGACGCATCGTAACGAGTCCAGGATCGCCTTTTCCTTCGTGAGCTTGTTCGACCCGAAAATGCTTGGTCCATTCTGCTAGTTTGCTGATCTCTTTTTCTGAAGGTCTTTCAGATTGTTCAGCTGGAGGCATGTCGCCAATGGTCACTCTGGAAACCAAGAACTGCCAGCTATTGAGCAGTTTCGCAACATGCGAAGGTTCGTAGAACTCCGTCACATCGAACTTTGCTTCTGGTTCTTCGCCACTGTGGCACGACTCGCAATGTTGCTTTAAAAACGGAACGATTGCTGCGTTAAACTCAATTTCCGAGTTTTTTTCGTTATGGGCATCCCTCGCCTCCTGTGAGTTAGCCTCGTTCGGTAAACCAAATAGGCCCCAAGCAGACATTGAGACCGCGATAACCAATGCTGCGATTCGGCGATTGAAAGCGTGTAGGAACATAGTTATCTCCAACGAGTCGTCGAGAGAGGGACTGTTTCTTAAGGGTAAGGGATTGCAAATTCGGTGGGATTGCAAATCAGGTAGGGAGGGGCGTTGTAGCTGGCAACTGAGGGGTATCGTGGACGCATTGCCATTAATGTATGGATCGAGGTAACTCAGCACTCCCCGATTATACTCAACAAAGCTAACGCGTGTCCAAATCGATCCGAATTATCGCTAGAGCCTTGGATTGATTTGTTCACATACGTCAAGTAGCGTTAGGCACATCGGGAAAAAAACCAAAGGGCTTCCCCCTTTTTCACTAATGCTTGTGGTGAAGAAAAATAGCCCTACAATGAGAGGCTGAGTATAGTAAATCCCTCTGCCAATCGAGACACCGTGATCGTTTTACTGACCAATGATTTGATGTTCCAATCCAAGGTGAGTGGTGCAGTCCGAAATGCTGGCAAGCAACTGGTTGTAGATCGATCTGTAGAACGTATCATCGAGCGAACTGATGCCAACGCCGTCAAACTGATTTTGATAGATTTGTCATTGCAAACGTTGGAATTAGAGTCGGCGGTAAAGTCGCTGCGCGACGAATTTGGTAACGCTTCTATTATGGCCTTTGGTGCCCACGTCGATGTTGCTCGACTAGAAGAAGCCAAGCGTGCTGGGGCGGACTCGGTGTTGACTCGTGGTCAATTTGATCGCGATTTGAACGAAATCGTAAAAACTGCGTAGCGACGAATTGAAAGGTTATGTAGCAATGGCGTGCTCATCAGGCGTCGCATCGGCAAATTCTATCTTAGTAGCGATTCGAACTGCGTTTGAAAGAGCTTCCGAAACACTTAGAGCCCCTGCACAATTCGCTTTTGTATTTGTGAGCGGCGATTCCCTCTCGGAAAAAATTTCGGATATTGTCGACCTCTGGCAAGATATCTCGGGCGGCATTCCATTTTTTGGCGGTTCAGCCGAAAGCGTCGTAGGGACTCGGATTGAAATCGAGGGTGGTTGTGCCGCATCAATTATGCTCGTTAACGAAATGGATGCATTGCCTAAGATCTACGAGCTCGAATGCATAAAAACTCCGGATGGCCCGTCTGTGATGGGATTGACCGAAGAACTGCTCTCTGAGCTGCAAGCAGGATTGATGGTGGTCGCGTGTCCAGTGAGCTTCTCTGTAGAATTGCTAGCATCGGCGATTGAGTATGAAAAGAATTCGCCCCGCGATGCCGTCGTACCTATTCTGGGTGGTTATTGTAGTAGCCAAGATTGGCAAAGCCCGAGCGTTATGTTTTGCGGAGATAGAGTTCTAACGCGCGGCGCTGCGGTTTTGACGTTGCCCCACAATTGGAAGTGGCAGACGATTATTTCTCAAGGGTGCCGTCCGATAGGAGAACCGCTAGTGATTACACAAATGGATGAACAAGCGATCGTGTCCCTGGGTGGTAAACCTGCTATGAAGCAATTGCGTGAGCTTTACGAAAAGCTTCCTACGCAGGAGCAAGAAATGGTCTCTAATTCGTTGATGGTCGGCAGAGCAATCAGCGAGTATAGCGAAACGTTTTCACACGGTGAGTTTTTGATTAGAGCAGTTCAAGGGATCGACCCATCGAACCAAGGACTCATTGTTACTGATCGCTTTCAAGTAGGACAAACCATCAGGTTTCATGTACGTGACGCGGCAGCAGCGACAGCAGATCTACAGCATTTGCTTGGTGTATTCCGCGATTCAGAGGACCCGCCAGCGGGTGCTTTGTTGTTTACCTGTAATGGCCGCGGCTCACGAATGTTCGATGTGGAAAGCCACGACGCAGCGGCGATCGACAGCTACCTACCTAATTTGCCATTAACTGGTATATTTGCAGCCGGTGAGTTTGGTCCCATCGCCAATCAAAACTTGGTCCATGGATTCACAGCTATACTTCATCTGCTAAAGAAAGAGGCTGACGATGATTCGTCATCCTAAATTACGGCGATAATGCCTGCACGACACAGTCCATCAAGACTGCGATCTAATACACCCCAGGGACGGGACTTGATTTAGCCACGGATGGCATTTTTTTGTCTATGTCTTGTCTATTACCGATTTTATCGGCCACTCGAAAGAGCTTCCTTCTGAAGGTAAGCGGATTGCGCCAAAAGCTCAACTTGGTAACGCATCAAGTCTATTTCTGCGTTGAGTTGGCCCATTCGATTGCGACGTGCGGATTGTTCAATTTGGATCGCAGACTGATGCAACAAATCAATACCACGTAGCTTGGCGCTTGATTTCAATCGATAGGCGATGCTTGCCACCGCCATGGCATCCTGACGCTTGGTTTGGCGATCTAACGACACCATATCATCTTGAAGCTCTTGAATAAAAGACTCCAATTCATCAAACGCTGCATCGACGTCACCACCATGCTGGCAGATGAGGTAATCGAATTCTGCAAATCTTGTACTAGAGCCGCTCATAAAAATACCCGAACCAAAAGCTTGTAACGAATATGAACTGGGAAAAGTTAGATTACGAACTACCTGCGAGTGTTCTTGGAGAAAGTTTGTGGCAAGATTTATCAAACAGGCAATCGTTATTGGCTGCATATTCGTTACAACACTAACGATGTCCCCTGTTCGCTAAACTTTTACAGCCTCGCATGGCTTTTGACCTCTCACTTTCATTTTCCTCAAAAACGGTCTTAGACCAACGCCTGAGCAAGCTCATGAATTCTAGCTTTCCACTTATTACTACGCTTGTAGACGGCTACAACCTAATGTTGGGTAGTGTTGTTAGCCCCGATGCAAAGGCCAAACGAAACTTGCACGATTCGCGGCACTACTTCCTGCGATGGCTTGAAAGTAAACTGGAACCGCATCAGAGATCGAGTGTTTGCGTCGTATTCGACACCTCGCGAACATCTCACCAAGATCAGCAGTCGATGTTTCATGGCATCCGAATCATCTACTCGACGTCACACCTTTCAGCTGACGAGTGTATTCAGCAGTTAATTAGGGAGCATACTAGTCCGCAGAAGTTAACAGTCGTTTCATCCGATCATCAAATCCAACGCACCGCGAAAGCCCGAGGCGCGACCTCAATCGATTCCGAGATCTGGATGGAATCACTGAACTCTCCGAAGCACCGAAGCGATCGAGGTAATGCTTCAGAGGAGGCGGGCGCAGAAAAGCCGGACGGACAGATTGATACCAAAAAGTGGCTGGACGAATTCGGATATTAATCAATCCGGAACTGCAATGTTATTCATCAACGACCGAACTGTCGAGATTCTATCGAAAGTGCCGCAATTCGAAGATTGTAATCATTTTACCGGCTACTTGGTCAACAAGTACCCGATGGCAAAGATACCGCCAGCTAGCGCCATGCATATGGGCAAAGTTAAAATCCATGCTAACGCAATCTTCTTAACTGTTGCGGATTGAATCCCGCTCTTGTTCGCAGCCATCGTGCCCGCTACGCCACTCGAAAGCACGTGGGTCGTACTTACTGGAAGCTTGTAGTAAGTTGCCAAGCAGATCGTGATCGCGGCGATCAATTCGGCCGTCATACCTTGAGCATAAGTCAGGTGTGTTTTTCCAATCTTCTCAGCAACCGTTACAACGATTCGCTTGTAGCCAATCATTGTGCCTATTCCCAGACACAAAGCAGTCATCACAACAACCCAGACAGGAACAAACTGAATCGCGCTATCCAGTACTTTAATCTCGGCCTTTGTACCCGCAACAACTTGCTTTTCCGCGTCCTTTGGATTTGCCACCTTAAGCTTGCTCAGCCTAGTGATAGACTGCCGAACCAACCATCGATCATCGGCTGCTAACTCCGAGAACGAATTCAATCCTGCTAGTTTCGTATCGAGGATATCGAAGTCGATTGGCTTTTCCTTTTTAGCAGCATCTGAGCGAAGCTTTTCCATTTCCGCTTCTGGCAGTCGATCTCGAATGGCATGTACCGCTTCGAGAACCTTGGCCGGAGCAACGCTCTTTTCGTTGGGATGAAGAGCGTAGAGCGATGGCATAAATCCAATAAGAACCAACATGAGGAGTCCCATCCCTTTTTGACCATCATTCGAACCGTGAAAGAAACTAACTCCTCCGCACGTCAGTCGAATGGCCCATTTGATCCATCCCGGTGGCTCGTCGCCGTCGACAGGTGGTTCGTAGAGACGTGGCTGCCGAATCAAATACTTCATCAACAATAGCAAACCGCCCGCTGAGACGAATCCAACAACTGGTGACAAAAGCAACGCCAATCCAGTATCAGTCGCTTTATCCCATCGCACACCCGATAAATCGCCACTGCTAATTAAACCGTGAGCAATACCGACCCCGATAATCGATCCAATCAACGTATGTGAGCTCGAGACGGGCAAGCCAACATACCATGTACCTAGGTTCCAGATCACCGACGCGGATAGCATGGCGATTACCATCACCAACGCGAGCTGCGGTGAACTATCGACTAGTTTTTCTACCGGCAGCAAATTGACGATTCCAAATGCGAGTCCAGTACCACCGAGCAACACCCCTAGAAAATTCAAGAAACCAGAATACACGACCGCGTGATTTGGTTTCATGCTTCGGGTGTAGATCACGGTTGTAACAGCGTTCGCAGTATCATGAAAACCGTTGATAAACTCAAACCCAAACGCGATTAGCAAAGCAACAAACAAAAAGACCAACGATAAGACCGGAAGCTGCGACGCTGTTTCCCAAAAGGACATAAAAATTCTCTACTACAACGATGGGCAGGATTGGCACCTCACTTTGAAATGACTCCAATCGCTATCCGCGGACGCCGCAGATCGTAAACGAAATGCCATTCGTGTCTATCGCCTCCCGCCACCCTCCCCCCCAAAAAACATTAAGAAATGGTTAAGATTTCAAAAACAGGCGATTTCCCCAATGTTTAGAGGGGTTCGGACCGCCCCTCGTCCACAGTCATGACCAATTGTCTTTGATCCCCCATCACAAAAACGCACGGCATTTGGGCCGTGTTTTTTGACTTATCAAATCCAGTGTACAATTCGCCGTCACCCGTACCTTCACATAAATCGTTACTTCAATGACTCACACATACTCAGGTATCATTCCACCTCTCGTTACGCCATTAAAGTCGAGGGATGAAATCGATCACCTCGGGTTAGAACGGCTGGTAAACCACGTTATTTCTGGAGGAGTACACGGGATTTTTATCCTCGGAACCACAGGCGAGGCACCCAGTCTTAGCTACAGACTCAGACGTGAGTTGATTTCGCTAGTGACCAAACAAGTCGCAGGCCGAATTCCGGTGTTGGTGGGAGTGACTGACACCTCCTATATCGAAACGGTCGAGCTCGCGCGGTATGCACACAAGTCCGGGGCGGATGCGGTCGTTCTGTCGACTCCCTATTACTTCCCAGCGGGACAAACCGAGTTACTTAGCTACATGGAGCATTTGCTCGTTGATTTGCCATTGCCACTTGTTATATACAACATGCCAAGCTTGACTAAAGTTTGGTTCGAGATTGATACAATCCTAAAGTTGGCTCAAAACCCTCGCATTATCGGGATCAAAGATAGCAGCGGTGATTTGAATTACTTTGAACAAGCGACTGCACTGAAAAGAATCCGTCCTGATTGGTTCGTTATGATGGGGCCGGAAGCCATGCTAATACCTGCTCTCGAAAAAGGTGGAGATGGTGGTGTTAACGGTGGGGCCAATGTGATGCCACAGCTCTTTGTCGAGTGTTATAAAGCCCATCAAGCTGGCAATTTGAATCGAGCGGCTGAGCTTAACGCTCTCATTCAAACGTGGCAGTACGTGTACGATATTGGCAAATATGCCTCGAGGCATATAAAAGCCACCAAATGCAGTTTATCTATTCTCGGTATATGTGATGATTTTATGGCAGAGCCGTTTAATCGATTCCATCTACCTGAGCGAACTCGAGTTGACGGAATTCTCAAATCCGTACTAGAAGAATTAAAAGGTCTCTTGTCGTGATAAGCTGGCATAAGCTTGCGAGGATTGCCGTTATTGCAATCTATCTCCTTTCTTGGAGACATGTCCATTTTACCGTGGCCATGGCTCAAACATCTAGCGAGCAGATAACAACGCAGGTCTTATCGCCGCTTCCCTATAACAACCCAGGTCTCGTTGTTGACCTGGGGGTTGGTCTTTGGGCATGGCCTATTCCATGGGATGTCGATCAAGACGGCGATTTTGATCTGATCGTATCTTGCCCAGATAAACCCTCCAACGGCATTTGGTTTTTTGAGAATCAACAGGGCGATACCAAGCTCCCGGTTTTTCAACCTGCAAAAAAATGGAGTTCAACGGTTCACTACGTTATGCCTAGTTACGTCGATGAAGGAATACGCGTCCTTTCACCCGGTATCGAATACGATCAATTTGTTACTATGGGTACTACTTCCAAGAAAATGTTACCCATTGATCCCAAGTTTCACCAACCGCTCGGTACGCAGCCCAAGGGACCAAAGGTTCGCCACAATCAATGGCGTTTCGTCGATTTTAATGGAGACGGCGTGCTCGATTTATCCGTTGGGATCGAAGACTGGAGCTTCTACGGTTGGGACGATGCATGGGACACAGACGGTAATTGGACCAACGGACCTCTTCACGGTTGGATTTATGTCTTTATCAACCGAGGTAGCGACAATGAGCCTAGTTATCAATCGCCATTTCGGGTTCAAGCGAACGGGAATGATATTGATATATTCGGGTGCCCATCTCAAAACTTTGGGGACTTTGACAACGATGAAGACCTCGACTTGATTTGCGGCGAGTTTCTCGATGGCTTTACCTTTTTTGAGAACATAGGAAACCGTCAAACACCCGTGTACGCTACGGGTGTCGGGATTAAAACTCGAGACGGTCTGCCACTTAAGATGGATCTGCAGATGATTGTACCCGTCGCTTTTGATTGGGATCGCGATAGTGATCTAGATCTAATTGTAGGGGACGAGGATGGGCGAGTCGCATTGGTAGAAAACGTAGGAATAGTTGGCGGGCAGCCCGTGTTTGAGAAGCCCGTTTACTTTCAGCAATACGCCGATACGCTCAAGTGTGGAGCACTCGCGACGCCAGTCGGAACGGATTGGGACGACGACGGAGACGAGGATATACTATGCGGTAATACCGCTGGATACATAGAGTTCTTTGAGAATCTTAGCGGCCCGGGAGTTTCTATGCCGACGTGGGCACGCCCCGTTCGCCTGAAGGCCGATGGACAACTGTTCCGAGTTATGGCGGGGCCGAACGGGAGTATCCAAGGCCCCGCCGAAGCCAAATGGGGATACACGACATTAAGCGTCGCCGACTGGGACAACGATGGACTCAAGGACATTGTGTTTAACTCGATATTGGGGCGAGTCTCTTGGATGAAGAATATCGGCGTAACGGGATCACCGCAGCTTTCTTCACCGATGCCAATCGAAGTCGAGTGGAAACCATCACAACCGAATTTGGCCTGGGGGTGGCTCAAGCCGGCGGGTAAGGAATTGTTAACGCAATGGCGAACGACTCCAGTTGTATTGGATGCCAATCAGGATGGTCTAAATGACCTAGTCATGTTAGATCAAGAAGGTTTTTTAGCTGTTTTCGATCGATTCGAAGAAGAGGGCACGTTGAAGTTGCGAAATCCTGAACGCCGTTTTCTTGAACAATCCGGTGCGCCTATGCGACTAAATTCCGGCAATGCGGGTAAAAGTGGTAGACGTAAAATCAGTATTACGGATTGGGACGGCGACGGCCGTTTTGACTTGCTGCTTAATTCAGCCAATGCAGATCTTTGGGTTCAAACGGGAGAACAATCGGGATCGTGGATCATGAAGCATATTGGCCCGCTCAATGATCGAAACATCGAGGGGCATGACGTGAGTCCCACGACAGTAGATTTCGACGGAGATGGCATACGAGACTTCTTGGGAGGTGCCGAAGACGGCAGACTCTATTTTTTAAAGAATACCCGCAGTCAATAAGACGGTGAAATGGCTCGTCGTACTGAGCACCGGGACTTTCGCCGTTGCTGAGAATTTGAGAAGATACACGAGTTATCGCTCCTGCGTTTCCCCAAACTAACCAATATGACTATCTATTTCTCCCGAGGATCCAAAACCTCGATTCTCGGCCATCAAGACTATCACGACGCTATCGAGGCGACTTTGGCCGCACGAGGCCCCGTTCGAAAAGTCCTGGCAGTGCCCCCAGACCATACGCGACTCGACTCGCAAGCGGGTCCAATTATGCATGCCATTTTGGATCAGTTGGGGCAATCACTGACCGATGTAATGCCTGCACTGGGGACCCATTCTGCTATGAACGAAGAGGAGTTGACCAAGATGTTTGGCGACTTCCCTCGCGATTTAATTCGTGTTCATGATTACAGAAATGATGTTGATACTCTCGGCTATGTCGATGCGGATTTTGTCTCTGATGCTACTGAAGGCTGCTATCGCGAGCCGTGGCCTGCACAAGTAAACAAAATGATTTCACGAGGGAATCATGATCTGATTTTGTCGGTGGGCCAAGTCGTGCCTCACGAAGTGATTGGAATGGCCAACTATACGAAGAATATATTTGTCGGGACTGGGGGTAATGCTGGTATCGATGGCAGTCATTATCTGAGCGCCCTGTACGGGATGGAACGCATCATGGGGCGATGCGATACACCGCTGCGTAAGATTCTAAACCGAGCAGCCGATCTGTTCACAAAAAATCGACCGATTGTTTATATGCTCACTGTTGTTGAGTCGACCCGGGAGCATGGACCTGTTGTGAGAGGGCTTTACTCGGGGGACGACCACAACGTTTTTACTTTGGCGGGTGAATTGGCTGCACAAGTAAACTGTTTTCGGATCGAACGAGCCCCCAAGACGATTGTTGTTTGGATGGATCCGTCCAAGTACAAAAAGACATGGGTTGCCAATAAGTCGATCTACCGAACGCGTATGGCGATCGCAGACGGCGGTCGATTGGTCGTTATCGCACCTGGAGTAGCCCGTTTCGGAGAACACGATGATGTTGATGGTTTGATTCGCAAATATGGATATCGAACGACCCCGGAGGTTGTCGACATGGTCGCGAAGAATGCTGATCTTCGAGCCAATCTATCCACTGCAGCTCACTTGATTCATGCTTCACCGGAAAATCGATTCCGCGTTGAATACTGCACGGACAAACTTACCGCGAGAGAACTCGAATCGGTCGGATACTTCAAAGGATCACCTGATGATGCCATGCAGGAATACAATATACAAGAGATAAGCGACGGGTGGCATACGAGTCGGAGCGGAGAAGAGTTTTACTTTATTCGTAACGCGGGCCTCGGACTTTGGATGCATAGAAATCATCCACATGCCTTCTAAATTGGGGCACCATTACGGCCTATCACCCTTTAGCCATCTTAATTACAGAACGTACCAATCGTGTTTGAAGCAAAGAATACTCAGCGTGCCATTGTTCGAATTGGATACGATGGCCGGGTTTACAAACTGTTCCAAGGACCAGATGCCAAAAAGCGGTTTGAGACTGAGTGCCGTACATTGCTATTTCTTGAGGACAGAAAATGTCCGTTTGTTCCGAGATTACTGGATTGCACTCCAGACAAACTCGAGATCGTTACCTCCAATTGCGGGGCCCGTGTTGAGCATATGGGGGACGAGCGCATAAAGGAGATTTTTGCCGAGTTGGAATCGTATGGTGTCAAGCACGACGATCCCTTTTTGAGAAACATCACTTACCGGGCTACCGATGGTAGATTTTGCGTTATCGATTTTGAGTTCTCCACAATTTTGGACGCCTCGGAGACTTTACAAAACCATGGCGAATCCGAACTCGTAGCAAAAGAGAACCCGAGGGATATCCAATGGAGCGCCATGACCCACGTTGGCAAAGTTCGCCCCAATAACGAAGATCGATTTCTCGCAATGTTGGTTGATAAACGTGGTGTTCGCTATCTTGGGAAACAAGGTGGCATGAATACCAAAGATGCTGATTTACTATTTGCTGTTGCGGATGGAATGGGAGGAGAGCGTTCTGGTGAGTTAGCTGGTAAGATTGCAATCGACAATATCACGCAGATACTCCCTCAAGCCTATTTGAATTGCGATCAGCATTTAGAAGACTCAGGGCTAGACATCCTCAAGCAACTGTATTCTGCGGTACATCGCGAACTGGTAAAGTTGGGATCGTACGACCCGTTGTGCCTCAATATGGGATCAACATTGACCATGGTTTGGATTCGTCGATCGCTGGTGTTGTTTGCCCACGTCGGAGACTCTCGTTTGTACCGACTCGGCAAAGCCGAGAAAGACGGCCGTCGATTGATTCAAGTTAGCGAGGATCACACGTTTGTCGGTTGGTTAAAGCGTTCAGGTAAAATCAATGAGCGTGAGGCACGGTTTCACCCTCGGAAAAACGTTTTGGCTAAGGCTCTTGGCGCCGGAAATCAGTTTGCGGAACCTCAAGTGGGATCCTTTGTACTCGAACCTGGCGAGTCACTTGTTTTGTGCACCGATGGAATAATAGAGGGGCTATGGGATCGAGCGATTGAGGAGCTTGTTCTATATCCCGACTCAGAATCAGCAGGAGTCACTCCAGCGCAGCGACTTGTTATGTCCGCTGTAGACGAGTCTGGCAAGGACAATACGACTGCTGTGGTGATTCAGTCATAACAGCGGGATTTTGGATTTTGGAGCCTTGTCCAAATCGTGATTCGCTGCATCTTGGACGTATCGTGGTACTGCGTACCCTGGTAGTCTCTCCTGTAGATACTGCATCAACTCGATGCCTCGTTCGACAGGCACGTTAAAGTGGGCCGCACCTGTTACGGTATCGAGCTGATTGAGGTAATAGGGAGTGATATGGATATCTACAAGTCGTTCGCAGAGGGCTACGAGGGCTGCCCCATCGTCGTTTACCCCTCTTAGCAAGACTGCTTGATTAAGCAGAGTAGCCCCTGATTGTCTCAACCTCACAACCGCTTCCGCCACCTGCTTATCGATTTCACGAGCGTGGTTTATGTGTAGGACAACCCATTTTGCCAACCGTGTTTGCTCAAGAATTTCGCACAGTTCGGACGTAACACGCTGCGGGATCACCACTGGCATTCGGGTGTGGATTCTCAATCGTTTGACGTGCGGTACTTGCTCAATCCGTTGTATTAACTCAGCAAGCAGGGAATCGACAACGGTGAGAGGATCGCCGCCTGAGAGAATGACTTCTGAAATTGTGGAGTCATTCTCGATGTATGCCAATGATGTTTCCCATTGCTGCATGCTTTTGGGAGCTGTTTGGTAGGGATAGTGGCGACGAAAGCAATAACGGCAATGAATGCCACATGCACCACTAGTGATTAAAAGAACTCGACCGTGATACTTGTGAATGAGTCCGGGAGCGGCTTGAAATCGAGAGTCACCGACTGGATCTTCCGAGAACCCTATGGGGTTAGTATTCTCTGCATACTGAGGTGCAACTTGAAGCAATAATGGGTCCGATGGATTCCCCTTTTCGATTCGGCTCAAGTACTCTAACGGAACAAATACTGGAAAGCTTGGTAAGGTTAACCATTTGACTTCGTCAGCATCGAGTCCCAAAGCAAGTGACAGATGATGCGAGTCTCGAATCGCTTTCTTCATCGACTCTTGCCAAGAAACCGGTCTTGCAGATCCTTTGTGAAGGGCCTCCGTTATGCCCATGATGCTATCGGCCATGAAACATTTCAGGAGGCCGTTTGCCGATACGATGCTCGTTGTACAAGAAAATCAGTCCGGCTACGATCACAGGTAAAAAGTAGTAAACGATTCGAAAGAGAATTACAGCAGCGAAGACTTCTGCGCTGACGGCATGTGGCAAGAATCCTAAGAGTACCCCTTCGAGGATTCCATAGCCGCCAGGAACGTGCGAAATCACAGCACCGATCTGAGCGGTGATATACGCAATCAGAACGGTCGAGAAATTGATTTGATCTTGGCCAGGCCCGATGATGTCCGGGGGCATGAGCGAATATAGTACTGTGCTCGCAAGCAGGAAGTCTCCGGCTGAAACGCAAAGCTGCATCAACGACAACTTAAATGGTGGTAACGCAACCTCGAAGTCTCGAAATCGGATTGGCTTTCGAACGATAAGGCAAGAGAGCAAGTAACCAGCGACACACGATAGAAAGATGTATCCCCAAGTGTTGGGAGACAATTGCAACATCTCGAGCGTCTTTTCCGGCAGCCTAATAGGTAGCACAACGAAAGCAACGCCCGCCAAAAGAAATAGCCCCAACCAAAACGTGATAGATAGGATCGAAACGAACGCGATGATTTCCAGAAGCGAGAACCCCCAACTGGAGTAGAGCCGGTAACGAACCGCATTTCCTCCTAGTAACCATCCAAAAACGTTGCCACATGCATATCCAACCACAGCCCCAGCCATAATCTTGGACATGGAAAGCTTCTTTTTTAGATGTCGTACAGCGATCCAGTCGTAACCGGTCAAAACCAAATAGTTAAGAACCGTTAACAAGATCGCGATGGCAAAGTGATACCAAGGGATATTGCCGATGGCCAGTTTCAGTTTTTCTAGCGTAACATCCTGAGCTTGCAGTTTATTCTTAACGAACCAAATTGCAAAAAACATGATCGCCAGAATGGCGGTTATCTTGGCAGACTCGCCGAGCCGGCTAACGACACGCCCGGAAGAACTTTGAGGAATGCCCCCTGTCGGAGGATCGGAGGGTTTTATGTCTGACAACGAGTTTCCTGCAGAATCAGTAGGTTTAGGAGCAAACAAAATGGACGATTTCCCGGTCTGTTAAGTTACGCAAAACAGGCTGACTTTGGTAGCTCAAACGAAAATGCCGTTTAAGAAGACTTGTGGGGCCGATAGGACTAACAAGCGTGAAAAATGCCCGTTACCCTCGATCTTCAGATTAGTTTTCGGTTCTGCCATGACCATTCTCAAATTAAATCTTCGCGTGGTATTTTGCCTCGGGATGTCTTTCTTTGCTCCCGCAGCCCTGTGGGGTCAGTATGCACCCAATATTGTCGTGCCAGGCACTGGTACGCAAGTGACGCAGGTTGGGGACGATTTTGAGGATGAGGCGTGGTCCTTTGTTTTCAACAACCCGAAGAGCACCGAAGATATTGACGAAAATCAGCGTCAACCACTCGGGCAATCCACCAACAAACGCTGGTACGAAGGGGCGAAACGGGGACATCCTGATATTGTACAGCGGGTGCCAACTCCCGAAGGGGGGCTGGAGGGGAGCACCGGATCGCTCCTCCTGAAATCCTTGTACACTGGCATCCCAAACCGGCCTAGCCGCAAGATGCACCAAGACGATTTCATCTGCAACGTCCAGTATAGAATCGGCGGAACGGTTCCTGTGGCCCAATCACCCAATATGACGACACGGGTTTACCTACCCCCAATGGAGGAGTGGGAAAAAAGAAACGGCCCTCACTTCGCCTTCCGAGCGGCCGTCGAAACAACCATAACCGAAACCAAAAACCAGTTCCTATTCTCGAGCAAAGAGAAAAAGGACGAGATCTATTGGCCTGGATTGTTTATCGTTCGCGATTCGAAGAAGGTCGACGGACAAATGGTTCCCTACGCCCACTTCCGAGTTCGCGCCGACCGTCGAGGGGGTGACTTTATGGGACCAGAGATTTCGACCATGGGGTGGTGGACTCTAGGCATCTCGTTCACACCAGATGGCTTGGTACATTACTTCGCGAAGCCTGGCGTCGAAGAACTAACGCGAGAGGATTACATCGCCACGGCCATGCCCTACGGATACAAAGCCGAAGAGGTGAGATCATTCTTCTACAATGTCGTGAATGGTGACAACGGAAAAGATTGGACCACCGACTGGATTGTTGATGATCCCAAGTTCTATGTCATCAAAAACGAACGGATGGCTAAGCGTAACTAGGTGTCATACAGAGTTACTCACCAGAAAGCGTAATCGGAATCTGAACAATGCTGCGTTCCCGTAGCACGCTCAAGATGACTTGATCACCGGGATGCTTCGATTCGATTACACTGAGTAAGTCATCCGCTTTTTTGACACGCTTTTCATCGATTCCAACGATAATGTCTGCTTGGGTGTGATCTGCGAACTCCATAGTCAACCCAAGCCGATTTTTCTTGCGTCCCATCTTAGATCCGCGCACACCAGCTTTCTCTGCAGGTCCGTTCGGAGTCATGTTTACCACTAACAACCCTCGATCCATTTCGAAGACTTGTAAAATTCCGATCGTCGGCCGGATGACCCGTCCTGTTTCGATCAACTGATCTACAACTCTCTTGATGGTGTTAACAGGAATCGCGAAGCCGATCCCGGCGCTGTCTCCACTACGCGTCGCAATGGCTGTATTCATGCCAATCAACTCGCCGCGGGTGTTGAGAAGCGGGCCTCCCGAGTTGCCTTGATTCAATGCCGCGTCAATTTGAACGATCGAGTGAATCTTGCGTCCCGTCTTGGCGGTGATCTGTCGGTTGAGACTGCTTATGATTCCCGTGGTCATGGTGCGCTCGAGACCAAACGGATTGCCTATGGCGACTATGTGCTGCCCAACTTTCAAATTGCTGGAATCCCCTATCATGATGGGAAAAAGAGATTCGATCGGGGCGTTAATCTTCACAACTGCAATATCGTTATGTGGATCTTGGCCTACCAAACTGGCAGAATAAACCTCTCCATTAAAGAGGGTTACACTTATCTTTTGCGAATCACTAACGACGTGGTGATTGGTGAGAATGTGCCCGTTCTGGTCGATAACAATGCCGCTACCGTTGCCCGCGATTTCGGTTGCTAAGAGCAGGGTTTCCGGGCGGACTGCAGTCGTCGAAATGTTGACGACCCCTCGGTTGGCGGCTTCGTAAATCGAAACATGAAGCGCCTCTTCCGGACTTGAAGGAACAAAGCCATCTGCAGATACGGAGTAGGGATTGACCAATTCGAGCCCACGATCCGGCTGCGGTGTCGCAATTGCGTGCCCCAATTTGATGGCATTGGGAAGAAAGGCCCCCAACAGCATTCCAAATAAAATTAAACCAATTCCAGCGAACGATTTCCGAGTCATGCCGACAATCCGTTGAAAAATAAGCCAATCCGAGAAACAACGCCTCTCGATGGAATCGAGCTCCTTTGGTATCAATTTACCTCTGATTTTGGCAACCCGCTTTTAAGAAATTTTTGAACATTATGACCGTTCGTACCCGTTTTGCCCCCAGCCCCACCGGTTATCTCCACATTGGCGGAGTTCGGACCGCTCTGTTCAACTATTTGCTGGCTAAACAAGCAGGGGGCCAATTCTTGCTCCGTATCGACGACACGGACCAAAATCGCAATGTTGAGGCGGCACTTAAACCGATTCTAGACGGGTTTCGATGGCTCGGTTTGGATTGGGATGAAGGCCCCGGTGTCGATGGTCCCTATGCTCCCTACTACCAATCGCAGCGTCTCGAACGATACCAAGCCGCTGTTCTAAAGCTGATCGAATCCGGTGCGGCTTACTATGATTTTGCGACCACGGACGAGTTGGCTCAGCAGCGTGCTGCAGCCGAGGCGGCGGGTAAGACGTTCCTGTACGATCGAACGTGGATGGCTGACACGCCAGAGAAAATTGCTCAGTATAAAGCCGAGGGTCGCGAAGCTGTCGTCCGTCTTAAAATGCCGCGCGAAGGTAGTTGCCAATTCGAAGATCGTATTCGTGGCGATTGTTCGTTCGAATGGAAAGACGAACAAGATCACGTGATTCAACGTGCGGACGGCACATGTCTTTATCACTTGGCAAGCGTTGTTGACGATTACGACTTTCAAATCACTCACGTCGTGAGAGCGGTCGAGCATTTGCCTAACACCCCTCGACAGATTTTTATTGCGACCTCTCTAGGTTACCAGTTACCAATTTACGCACACCTGCCCTTTGTTGCCGAACCAGGTGGAACCGCCAAGCTTAGTAAGAGAAAACTGGACAAGTATCTCAAACAAAAAGATTTTGCGGCTCTCAATCAACTCGGAGCTACCGTAGCTGCGCGAGCGAAGATGGAAACGACGCCAGAGACATTTAACCCAGTTGTCGTGGACTTCTATCGTGAAGTGGGTTTCTTGCCTGCTGCGATTTTGAACTATTTGTTGCTTCTGGGGTGGTCTCTGGATGACAGCACGGAGCACTTTACACTCGAAGATGCCATCAAAAACTTTTCTCTCGAACGAGTTAACAAATCTCCTGCATCATTCGATCCACAGAAATTAGTCGCATTTCAAACCCGATGGATGAACGACCTTGATCTGAAGAAAAAGGTAGCCATGGTGTTGCCTTATCTCCAAAAAGCTGGCTGGGTTTCCCAGCCACCTCCATGTGAAATCGCCGAAACGCTGACCGCCATACTCAAGGCGGCTGGCGATCGAATCAAAGTCGCAGGTGACATACTGCAATTCGATGAATTGTTTTCCTCAGATGATCAATTTCCGCTCGACGAAGCCGGCTTTGAAAAGAAGCTTAAAGCAGACAAGGACGTGTGTGAAGCAGTCCGCGAATTTTGCGATGCCATAAGAAATGCGGAGTCGACAGAACAGACAATCTTCGAGCCTACTCTAAAAGCTTTTGTGGAATCGAAAGGTATCAAGCTCGGAAACTTTATGGCTGGGATGCGGATTGCTTTGACCGGCAAGATGTCAGGTCTCACTATTTTTGATTACCTCACCATCTTTGGTAAAGATCGATCGATCCAACGAATCCAAAGAGTCTTAGCCTTGGTTTAATGATTGGTGGGGACCTAGTTAATTCCAATTAACCGAAGTCTCGCCAGACTTCGGATTAGCATCAGATTCTTTGCGGTGTTGATCCCTTGTGACCGTCCCGCCTGCTTCGGTCTTTGGCTGTTCTATTTTGGTTGTTCGCCTTGGCTGGCAATCGGCGCTAACTTCTCAAGAAGTTTATGGCTGCCGTCGTCCAAACCGCGGCCAGGATCGAAAAGAGGGCTGCTACGACAAATATCCACGCCTTTCTTGAGCCGCGGGCTGGGAAGATTCCGCTGGTTTCGTAGCCTACAGGCGCCGCATAGCGTTCTCGCATTTCCTCTTCTTCGAAGAGTGCCGCCGTTGCCGCCTCAAGCAACCCGAATTGAATTGAGAATTCTAAGATGCCGAACAGCATATGCCGTCGACCCATCGCATCCACCCCGATGCCCTCGAAGAACCAAACCTGCTTGCCAAATGTGTTTTCAGATTCTTCAACATACTCTACGCACCGCAAGTTCTCAATGCGTGATTGCTCTGGGCAAAATTCGCGACGAAGCAAGCAGCTGTGTGCATGCTCCGAAACCGCTTGCCAAATTTGCCTAGAAAACTGAATCTTTGGTGCGTCTGGAGTCATGCCTCGAATCCTTCGACTATGGGAGTCTCGTAAGCCTTAGAGCCCCCGACGGTAAAAATCATCAATTCATTGTAGTTTTCTGGCAAGCGTGTGGTGAGTACGGAATGGTACGATTTTGACATTTTTTTAAGAATTGTAAGTACGGCTTTCCAGATAGGTTTTTGAGAGGTTAGGCTACTCGTATGTTTGAAAGAAAGAGCTTTAAGTGGCCGATCTTTTTGGCCGTAATTATGATCGTTTTGATCGTCGGTTTGACGGTCGCTTGGATTATTATCAACGTTTTTGGGGCGGTGACCAACGAACGTCCCGCCCTTTATTGGACGCTGCTCGCCGTCGGTTCGGTCATGTTTGCATTGGTGCTCACGGGTGTCATTGTCTATTTGGTGTGGAGTATCCAGCAAATCGACCTCAACAGACGTCAAAGCAATTTCTTGGATGCTGTAACACATGAACTCAAAAGCCCCATTGCCTCCCTCAAACTATACCTGCAAACACTGAATCGTCGATCACTGCCAGATGAACAGCGGATTCAGTTTTATTCTTCCATGATGGAGGATGTCGAGCGATTGGACCGAACTATTTCTCAATTGCTCGAAGTCGCAAAACTACAACAAGATCGGTCGCTTCAAGACGAACCTGAGTGGATTCGTGTGGATGATATTGTTAACGAGATATCGAAAAAGTTGTGCGATGAGCATACCTTTGATCCAACGGATTTACACCTCGATGTCCCCCCGTGCGAGCTTAACGCCTTGAGATCTGACGTGGAGATCTTGGTTCGAAATCTGTTGGACAACGCCATCAAGTATGCAGGCTCCCCCCCAAAAATCTCCATCATCGGAACGATTTCTCGCGATGAAAAAGAACTCAGGCTCGTTTTTCAAGATAACGGCAACGGGATCCCTCGTCATTTGAGACGTGCTATCTTTAAGCGATTCTATCGTGTTGGCAATGAACTAGAACGTAGAAAGCCAGGAACAGGACTAGGGCTGTTTCTCGTCCGTTCCTTCGTAAAACGGATGGGAGGCTCCATTCAAGTAGACGACTCCTCGAAAGAGCGAGGCTCAAAGTTCGTAGTTCAGATCCCCAACATTCGCATACCATCCTCTCTACAACCAGGAACCTGATCACCATGTTAACGTCATCAGCGATTTATCGAATCGGACTATTCTTCACGATCATTCTCACCTCGAGCGGGGCATTGTTCTCGCAACAGGAAATTCGAATCGGAATCATCGGACTTGATACGTCCCATGCTCCTGCCTTTGCAAAACTATTCAACTCCGAATCGCCATCTGTACATATTGTCAATCAGCGAGTGACACATGCCTTTCCCGGAGGAAGTAACGATATCGAAAAGAGTTATAGTCGAGTCCCGGAATACACCAAGCAGTTGGCGGACATGGGTATAAAGATCGTGAATAGCATTGAAGAGATGGTGCCCGAAGTTGATGCCGTGTTGCTTTTAAGTCTCGATGGACGCAAACACTTGGAGCAAGTTGCTCCGCTATTCAATGCCAATAAACCTGTGTTTATCGACAAGCCACTCGGCGGATCCCTGGCGGAATGTATCGCAATTAAAAAGCTGGCAGACAAACAGAATGCTCGGTGGTTTACGAGTTCCTCTCTGCGTTATTCCCCAGAAATGATTCGCTATCGAGAAGATGCGAATCGCCAAAGCTCCGTCCTGGGGGCCATATCTTGGGGGCCATGTTCGCTCGAAAAGACGCATCCCGATTTGTTTTGGTATGGCATTCATGGAATGGAGGTTCTTTACACCGTTATGGGAACAGGGTGTGAACAGGTGACACGAGTCGCAACGGAGGATACCGATGTTGCGGTTGGTGTATGGTCAAACGGGCGTATTGGGGAGTTCCGAGGCTTGAGAAATGGCGCGTCTGGATATGGGCTCGTCGTATTCGGCAAGCAGGCGATCGAAATTGGTGGCAAGTACGATGGATATGAACCATTGGTCGACCGCATCGGACAGTTCTTTCGCAACAAATACGATGGCGTTGATCCTAAGGAGTCTCTGGAACTGTTCGCCTTTATGGAAGCGGCTGACGAATCAAAGCGACAAGGCGGCAAGCCAGTAAGCTTAAAAGAAGTTTACAGCCAAGCGGAATTACAGGCCGATCGCATCATTGTCGACCTGCTGAAACAGAACTAATGATTCTGAGCCGATAGAGAATCTCGATCGACTTATGTTGGGCTGTTAAGTACGGCTAAGCTACGAATGGTTGGGATTCCATTCTTGAGTGTTTGGTAGATAACACAATATCGTTCGGTAAGCTGAATCAGCTTATCGATTGACTCTGGTGTGGCATCGGATTCGATCTGAAAGACTAGCTCCAACTCGGTAAGGCCAACTGGGGCGGCCCTGTCGACACCTAGCGTTCCGCGGAAATCCATTTTGGCCTTGGCAACAATCTCACACGATTTGATAGGCAACGACATATTCGTTGCGACAGCAGAAAACGTGACACCAGCACAGGCTACCAATGCTTCGAGTAGCATTTCGCCTGAGCATGCATCATCGCCGGTTCCGCCAGCGGCAATGTGCAAGCCTGCGCGAGACGAGCCAGCATGAGTGTCGATCAAACATTGCTGGTCATTGACGAGAACCCTGCCAGACGCACGCAGGTCAACCAACGCGTCAGCAGGACTTTGTTTGTAGCGATCCTTAATAGGGAGTTGCTTTGATCTGAGTTCTTCTAGGTTCATAGTTCTATTCCTCTGACAATCGTTGTGACGCAATAAGACGATTGATTCCACGCAAAACCATGTGATCCAACGGTAGGCAGGGAGGTTGAATAAAGGACTGGAGCACCTTGGCGTCACCACCGGTCACAATGACTGGAATGTCGCCGCGATGGAATTCTTGTCGATAGCGATTGATCAAAAAGGTAGCTCCTCCCGCCAGGCACGCATGAACACCAGCTGCAATGGCTTGAGACGTGTTTTTGCCGGGCAACTCGGGAAGACCTGAGACGGCAACGTTTGCAATCCACGGTAATTGCTCCGTTCCCGCAGCTAACAATTGCAACGATAGGCCAAGACCGGGCATGATTGCTCCGCCTCGAAATGCCCCATCCGCCGTAACTAAATCCACCGTGACTGCCGTACCAGCTTGGACCGTGATCACTGGATTTTTTTCGAGAGGATTAGAACTCGTCTCGATCTGTCTCATGTCTACGTTGATAACATTCCACGCCTCCCAGCTGGATATCAGCCTATCCATGCCAACTTTTTCGGGCGCCTCAACATCTAAATGCATCGGAAGATCTAAGTAGTTTAGCTTTCGAAATCGATTACCTATTCGACCAGAACAGCAAGCTGATTGAAGCTGATCGAGGGCGGTCTGCTTGACAGAGGACACAAACCACGTTTCAGAGTGATGTGGCTCAATTGATTCGACCAGCCATTGGAATGCCGATTGATCATCTTGTTCGCACCACTTGTGATTTGGCGATTGCAGCTGAAGAGGAACGCTCTTTCCCTTTACGGAAAAGTTAGCGGGCCAAGACAGTTTCCAGATATTGTTTTCCAGAACCTCTGAATGAGGTTCCATGCGAATTGCTCGTAGCCCACTATTGCCGATATCGACAAGAATCATGCTTGCTGAGGTTCCCGTGCCTTTAAACAATCAGCGATACGAGTCACCAGTTTATTGAGGCCTACACCAGTAACGGCGCTGATGAGCAAGATATCATCGCGGCCAGTCGTTTCAGCCAAGCGATCGCGAACATCTTCGGAACCGGGTAATTCGGCCTTGGTTACGACTAATATTTCAGGTCTGGCTGCTAGCTCTTGGCTGTATTCCGCTAGCTCTTTTCGAATTGCTTCATAGTTGTGTACAGGATCGGATTCATCCATCGGAGATGGTTCAACGAGATGCACTAGAATACCAGCTCGCATGATGTGGCGAAGGAAATCATGGCCTAGACCATGTCCTTGAGCGGCACCTTCGATTAGACCAGGAATATCAGCAAGCACGAAGGTTCGATCAATATCGACCGAAACCAAACCAAGGTTAGGAAACTTAGTTGTGAAAGGATAGTTTGCGATTTCAGGACGAGCTCGGGACAAGCGGCTGAGTACTGTGCTTTTTCCGGCGTTGGGCATACCAATCAACCCAACGTCAGCAATCGACTTGAGCTCTAAAATGATACGACGTCTTTCCCCTTTGCCTCCTTCAGTGGTTTCACGAGGTGCTTGATTGGTCGATGACTTAAAGTGTGTATTGCCCCAGCCTCCGCGACCACCACGAGCGATTATGATTTCATCATTTTCGTTCACCAGATCTCTGATGATGACGCCTGATTCTCGATCGATGAGGACGGTACCAGGCGGCACGTGAAGAACGAGGTCTGCCCCGTTTCGGCCGTGACAATCCGAGCCTAGTCCAGGTGCGCCAGGGGATGCTCTCCAATGCCGTTGGTGGGCGAATTCCGTAAGGGAGTTTACCCCGTTCTTGGCTCGAATCAGAACGCTTCCACCACCACCGCCGTCGCCACCGCAAGGTCCGCCGCGAGGTACGTGTTTTTCCCGACGGAAGGCCATGCAACCGTTACCGCCGTCTCCA
The DNA here is from genome assembly GCA_046344995.1 of Pirellula sp. GTDB lineage: Bacteria > Planctomycetota > Planctomycetia > Pirellulales > Pirellulaceae > JBKCUI01. The sequence goes on along the minus strand of JBKDKR010000003.1, from coordinate 32,480 downwards.
GCAATGACTTCAATTTCGACGCGGTCAACGAACATATTTTATTCCCAATAAGAGTCCGCAGGATCACAATCCTGCGGGAGCAAGACTCTGCAAATGCAACAACCCGAAGCGGCTGCAAGTCATTCCTCGCGTCAGCTTCGGGTCTTTCGGTAGTTTAAACCAATACCGGTTTTTGATGAACGCCGAGAGTTTTTTACGAAACCTCAGCCAACTTGACGTTGATGCGACGACCTTCACGATCGAAGTAAACGTTTCCTTCAACTAAGGCATAAATCGTGTAGTCGTTACCAATTCCCACATTACGACCAGGGTGCCATTTGGTTCCCTTTTGTCGAATTAGGATGTTTCCTGGGAAAACCTTTTCGCCACCGAACTTCTTAACTCCAAGCCGCTGCGCATTCGAATCACGTCCGTTTCGCGTGGAGCCCTGACCCTTTTTGTGTGCCATTTGAATCCTAAGCCAATATCTGTAGTTATTCTAAGTAATCCCGCGAAACCTATCGCCGCTCGGGGCAGAAAAGTTTAGCGATAGACCCATTGATAATCAAGTCGTCCTTCGAGATTGAATTTGTCGAGCGTGTCTTTCATACGAAGGGTCCTATTTAATTCGGACGTTAGGTCTCTCAAATATAAAAGTCTTACCGACAGAATCGACCGAATTAGCTGCTGTGAGGTCTCAGTAATCCTCGGAACCATGGAAACCACCGCCCGGTAAGACTCGCGGCTCTCTGATGCTTTAGCGAGCGCGGCTTCTGTTTCGGTCACCATTTCCTTAAGTTCTGTCAGTGAGACGCTATCCTCTGGCACAACGGTTAGAGCCTCATCTGAGGCTCTTTTCGCAATTTCAAAAGCGAGGGCTAGCTCCTCTACTGAAGCAGCCTTGAGGGTATTTGCCAGCATTTCCGAGGCCGATTCCTCTTCGGTGAGCTGTGCAAGCCTCATTTCGATCGCATTCGTTTCTGCGAGAACTTGCTCGCGATCCTGGAACGAATAAGCGATTTCTTCTTTGTCCGGGCCGATATACGGCGGCACCCCAAGTCGGATGCGGTGGTTTTCGGGGGATAGATCGTCACCAGCTCGCCAGTGGTAGATTCGAAGCGTTTTTCGATCGTAGTTTGTTTGATTGCTTTCGTCCTTGCGAATTTGGTAAGCACTCGTCAAACCTCGCACATCAACCGCAAAAAAGTCAGCTCTCGGATCGACATCCATCCAAATAGCAACCCCCCAGACAGGCGTCCCATCGGATGGAATACGTATTTGGCTCATTTCAATGGGGTCGAGAAGAGGTTGGCCAATGCGCTCTTTGGCTTCAATCAAGGCTTTGGCAATTGGTTCAATGGAGGAATCTTGCATAAAGTCTCGCTCCTTGCTCACGATCTGGAATCGCAACAGAGTACGAATTGGAGCAGGTGCGAGATCCACCATTTTGATGTCGGAATTACTCTCGCTCGATTCGGACTTAACTGCTTTGCCTGGATCTCGAACAGCGTAAACCATGTAATAAGCGAGGCGTTTTTGCAATTCCCCCTGCGAGTTGGGAATCTCTACGGCGATGCTGCGAACCGGCTTGAAAGCAAACTCGAGAGACCATACGCGTTTTGGTCGAAACGTCACGCCTTTTGAGAGTTGAACTAGAGTCTCTTCGGAGGAAGCGAAATTTGGTTTGTTGTCAGGGAAGTTAGGGGCTTCCCAGGCGATCTCCGGAAATTTTTTCACCAAATCAAGATCGTATGGCCCCAAAGCCGTGTCATGGGCGTCGAAACTGGCTGGTACCACAGTTAAAACACCCGGTGCTAGCTTTCGTGGCTTGATTGTATCGGACGCGGAATCTAAACCGACGTCACTGCTTGGTTGCTGACCAAAACTTGGCAAGCCAGATGCGATTATCAAAACAAAAAAGCAACGAAAGACCATGGATTTCACGTTCATCGAGCCTTGGACCCCTAGCGACAACAAATATTCGCCCCCCGATAATTGCCCCAAATCGGCAAGTATTCGCGGACGAAACCTACTCGGCAGTATAATCCCGGTCGACCGGAGTCGGAAAGGAAAACCTGTATCAGATTCCCGATTTGCCGGGGCACGAGTAGGTTAATGCCTCGGCTGTGGTTCCTGGACGTTGAAATCGCTACAAACCGTTGTGCAAAAACCCACTTTGCTTGCAGGATGTGGGCATAATAGCGTACAGGATTTGGGCATAACGGCGTGCAGGATGTGGGCATAATGGCGTGCAGGTCGTGGGCAAGAAGGTCTCGTTCGGGACCGTAACCACCCGTTATTTGGACGTTTTCTTGGTCGTCGATGCAGGTGCTTCAAGCCAATTTAGAACAAAATCGGGGGTCTTCTGGCTAAGGAATTCGGGTTCTTTTTGGGAGTCTTCAGCCGAGCTGCCATGAGGCTTGTCACTGCTTAACACAAAAACGAGGCGAATTGGTGTATTGCGTTTAGGTATTCTGTCGGTGTACGTGTCAAAGGATAGGATATCGTTTCCTTGATCGCTTCGAACGACGATATCGAGTGTTGATGTTCCGAAGTTTGCGACACAAACCAGCTCACCGCTGTCGGCCATGTAATGACGTTCCTTGGTGGATTCGTCGACATACTCTCCGCTTCCTCCGAATACCCAGTCGGAGGTCAAATTCTCTTTGGTTCCCATCTTTCGAACCCATTTCTGAGCGATGGTAGACTGCTTTTCACCCTTTTCGTCGAACCACAAGGCATAGATGCGGACCGTGGTACCAGTCGCCGGTCGAAACGGTTCAAATTTCGCAGGTGAGCCAGGCTTGCCACCAACTGCGAGTAGCCCAGCGTGCACAAAACGAGACTTTGCAAAAATAGATACGACCGACTCATGTTCTTTTGTGCCGGCAGGGCAAGCAAACATTTCTAGTGGTGCTTGACGCTGCGCGATAAATCCGTCAGCAATAACGGACTGTTGGTCTTTGTGAATCCAAATACGATCATTCGGATGGAGAGCACGACACTCTTTGGGTGGCGCAAAAGCATTACTAATTTTCGCGCGAAGATCCGCAGGAGAGAGCCATGCATCTCCATCATCTGACTGTGCTAGCGCTGGGGAGCACCATGATCCAGCACAGTATGCAACAGCACTAAACACAACGCTTGCGGTTATCAGAACGTGTCTTCGAGTTGCCTGCATATCAGTGATCCTCTGAACGATTTTTGTTGGTGGTGTAATTCTTGGAGCGAGTTTTTTTCTGTTGTCTATACCCCAATAGGTAATTTTTGCGATTTAGAAAACAGTTGCCATATTCCCGTTCTCGAAGCTTGCATCTTGGAAATCTGCAACAACAATTGGCTCTCGACATCTTATCACTTTTCGAATTCGGGACGAGTGACCTATGGACTGGGTGAAACCCAAACAACGTGCGCGACAACGCAAACAGCAGACGGCTGCCCAATGCGAAATCACGGCGGAAATGTGGCTGAAACAGCTTTGCGACGAAAATGTTGCATTGCTCCAAGCTTCGCTACCTATCGATGGACGTGAACAAAAGCTGTCCAAGCATCGACAGACGGTGGAATCATACGTCGATGCATTGGCATGGGGCGCTGGAGCTTGGGAGACGGCATCCGACGAGGGTTTGGCCAAATTGCATGACTTTGTCCATGCATTTGGTGCTCACTATCCGAGACGGCAACGCGGACAAGCAAAAGCCACAAGCGAGTCTTTGAATCCGACCCAAGTCGCAACGGCCAAGAGCGTGGGAACATGGATCTCCAAGCAACTGCCAAAAGCGAGCTTTGATCCCTATGTTGCTTTGGTTAGCGCTGGCTGGATTCACGCACTGCCAAACGTAGGACGCGACATACCTCCTAGTATGTGGATCGATGTATTGCAATCGATCATGACTCAAGTCGATCGAGCCTGGAACGAATCTTCCGAAGATGGATTGTTCCCTTGGCTGATCTGGAGCTGCGAAATCCCACTGGCTCTTGCCAAGCAATTGTCACACTTAGGAGGTAAGGATCGCATCGTAAGTGACTCTCTAAACCGAATCGCGGAACTGCTCGAGGAATCGGCAGATTCGCCAGCACAGGTACTGCATCGCGGAGGATTGGATCTGAGAGCGATTATCGGTTGTCTCGTTCGAAGCCGATGGTCTGCGAACGAGGTCGGTGCTCGCAAGTGGTATCCGCCGCAGCGCAAAGCGCTATCGAAACTTATATTGCATGCGGTTTCGTTAACCGATGCCAATGGCCTGCAACTTCTATTTGATGAAGCAGACTCTAAGTTCGATTCCGAGTTCTGGCTTGCCGCATATGAGCTTGCGGAACAAACAAAAAAGCTAACCACCACGATGTGCTGTGCGTTGCCTGACAGCGTTGGAAAAGCGTTAGGCGAAAAACCTCCGAGGCTTCGCAAGGAGTCGACAAACGACGCCATTATGTGGAAACCAAGCCACTATTGCGATCAATCGTCCATAGTCACGATGAGACGAACATGGCGAGAAAAGGGTAATCGCGCGGCGGTCGATTTTTCGTCAGACGTCATTTGGCTTGATCTTTTGGGAGTAGATGGTTCCAGAATCTTCTCCGGCGACTGGGACTTGAGCGTCGAGAAGGATGGCAAAGAGCTCACAATCGAAAACGCATGGGAAGAAGTTTGCTGGTTCAGTGACGATGATGTCGACTACCTCGAACTCGAATGCTCTATCGACGATGTATGTAAAGTTCAGCGACAGATCATGCTGATGCGCAACGAAGGAATGTTCTTCACTGCAGACGCTCTCATGGCAAATTCCAACGCCAACTGGAAACTCCGTTCGACTCTGGATTTGGCTGGTGGATTGACATTAAAGCACGATCAAGAAACGACAGAGTGCAAGTTAGTCCGAGAGCGAGGCGAAAACGAGACAGAGCCTGTTGCGTTGATGCTTCCCGTTTCGCTACCTGAATGGAAACGATCGAAGTCCAACGGTACCATTCGTCAAATTGGCGAAAAGCTTGAGGTCACCTCCCAGATCATCGGCAGTCGAATTTACAGCCCAATGGTGTTTGCGCTCAATAAGCTTCGCAAGCCGATGTCTTACACATGGCGTCAACTAACTGTGGCAGAAGACTTGAGGATTCAGCCTCGCGAGGTGGCTGAAGCGTATCGGCTTCAAATTAATCAAGAGCATTGGGTGTTTTACCGTTCCCTCACTCCATGTACTCGTCGTACAGTCATGGGATTGCACCTCAATAATGAATTTTATGCAGGACGATTTTCGCCATCCGATGGACAGTTTGAGGCGATGATCGAAGTTTCCCAAGACGAGTCGTAAGGCCCGTTTGGTGACTTTTCGGCGCATCTGCTTGTATTACCAACCCGACCGCGTAAGCGAGGGACTTTACAACACAAGGATGAAAGCGCAAGTTTTGAATTTGCGCTATTTCGGATTTAGGGGCAAAGCCCTGTTCTAACTCCTGCCTAATCCACGCGAACCGAAGATGCGTTCCCTCGCATGCGATTGGCACCTAGGGGGATTGGCGTTCGGGTTGCTAATACTTCTAGTTAGTTAACCGGCGTGCGACTCCTCTGCTCGCGCATCGGGCTTGTATTGGCCTCTTTCCAAGAGGCGTACTCAGAAACGCTGCGAGGGATAATTTATGTTATCCCAGGCGGACCATTTTTCTCCCAGTGCCGTGCGACTTGTTCCAGCAGTGGGTCGATCGTTTCTGTTTGAATAATGTGGGGAGGTGACCACGGAAACCACTGGTGACCAAGATGCTCCGTGGTGATGATTTTGACATCTTGATAAAGCACGCCGAGGAAAATGGACAGTTCTTTTAGACGAGCGGGCTCTGACCGAGAATATTGAACCATGTATTGAGACGTGTACTCGAATTCGGGATCTCGCCAAACCAACTCCGATTCGATCCCCGTTTCCTCATTTAGCTCTCTGAAAGCCGCTTCGATCTTTGTCTCCGTGTGATCCAGATGCCCCTTGGGCAAATCCCAGCGGTTGGCATGTTTCATAAGCAAAAACTCCCATTCCGGGTGCTTGCGAAAGATTAGAAATCCGCTTGAGTAAACTTGGGGTCGCATTTGGTTCCTCGTTTTACATGGTAAGATGCCGAGTCGGAGATTCTGATGATTGGAGCAACTGCCCACGAGATGGAAATGGGAGATTGATGAAACTTTATTGTCTAGGAACGGCGGGCTATCACCCCAACGATGCTCGTCATACTAGTTGTTACGCCATCCCGGAAGCGAACATCGTTCTTGATGCAGGAAGTGGGTTTTACCGAATAGGTAATTTGCTCCGTTCGGACACGCTTCACATTCTATTGTCTCATGCGCATTTAGATCACGTTCTGGGCCTGACTTTTGTTTTGGATCTTTTGGCGACCACCAGTCTAAAACATATTCATGTCTACGCTGAGCGAGAAAAGATTGAAGCGATCCGCAGTCACTTGTTCCATCCCACTTTATTTCCTCTCGAGCCTGATTTTCGGTGGCACGCATTAGAAGACATGGGTCATGAGTTCGCCATCGATGAAACGACGATCCAATGGTTTCCGCTCGAGCATCCGGGTGGATCGGTTGGTTACAAACTAACATGGCAAACTACCTCACTTGCCTATATTACCGACACAACATGTAAGCTTGATTCACCTTACTGGTCGGAGATTCAAGGTGTCGATTGGTTGATGCATGAATGTAACTTTTCAGATGAATATGCAGAGCTAGCGATTAAAACTGGGCATAGTTGCTTAAGCGATGTCCTCGAAAGTGCGTTTCGTGCACGAATTTCAAGGCTTCTGTTAACCCATTTTAACCCGCTATCACTGAGTGATGACCCGGTTGGTTTAGAGTTGGTAACGTCTCGGAATTTAAAGAGGACGCCCGAACAGATCGCTTTAGCAACAGATGGGTTGATCCTAGACCTAGGGTGACTTCAAAAGCAGATCGATCAGGTCTATACTTGTCGCTGTTAGCGGTTCGCTAATTGGTTAACCAACAAAGGATGCTTGTTGGACACATCAGAAGGCTCTGAATTGACGTACTCGCAGAAAGATTAACTTCATGAATCCTTATGCGTCATTGAGTGACGACTTCTATATCAATACCCATTTGCACACCGAGATGGATCTACCTAGCCAGCGCGAAACAGTGCTTCACTATTTCGAGCAGCTTCAAAAGCGGTATCCTAAGATGGGACGCTTTTATCAACGCGAACGTGGTGAGTTTATTTTGGAAGAAGATCGTTCCCATGGAGCATATCGATGGGCATCGGTCGAGCAAAAGCGAATCTGTAGCGGCATCGTTAATCCCAATACGCTTGAAGAGGCGATGGAGCAACACCAAACCATTCTTGAGATGGTTCCCTATCACATGTCCATAAGCAAGTTGGATTGTGAGTCGATCGGATTGATGTACGGATTCGATTACGCTTGTCGAACGAATCATAACTTGCTCTTGGCAGAAGCGATTGGTTTGCCAGAAGCTTTGGTGCCGCTCGCCAATCGGCCAGGATCCCACTTGATGAGTTTTGAACCAGCCATTCAGATTTCTCTCGACGAGACGTTCAAAACCCACGCTCGAATCAATTTCGAGCCTCGAACGACCACTTATCAGTCGAAAAGCCAGGAATACGGGGAGGAATTGTTGAGCGTCTATGTTACGATTCGGCGTTTCGAGTCCTTGACACCCGAGGAACAATTCTCTGACGAATTGAAACGATTGGAGTCTCTGATGCGAGAGCTAATGGACAATTACGTCGTAGAGAATATCCTGAAACCTTTGCAGGCTGCGATCGCGGCCCGTTAACCCTCCGCGAAATCAACATCGATCATGATCAAACTCCCTCTTGTTCTAGCCTTTACCGCGTTGACTGCATTGAGCTGGGGAGTTTACGGGATTGTTCTCCACAAAGGGACCGACCAGCTCGGACACAGTTCGATAAGGGCTTTTATCGGTGTTGGAATCGCTTACTTTCTAGTTGCCGTTTTGGTGCCTGCCATCTGGCTTAGCAGCAAGCCTGAGAAAGGTCATTGGTCGATCGCCGGAACAATCCTTTCATTGTTCGCAGGAACCGTTGGGGCGCTCGGAGCATTAGGCGTGACCTTGGCTCTGGCATTCAAAGCGGATCCCATTTATGTGATGCCGATCGTGTTTGGTGGTGCCCCTGTGGTGAACACTCTCGTGACATCCTGGATCAACAAATCGTTTACGCAAATCAAGCCGATGTTTCTAGTTGGTTTGATTATGGTTGCATTTGGCGCAGTGGGGGTTCTCGTGAACAAACCCGTATCCAAGAAAAGTATCGCAACAAAAAGCGAAGTAGCTGCACCAGCTGCTTCACCGGAATCCAGCAGTGAAAAGCCGACTGACGCGACTTCTTCGGCAGAAACAACTCCACCAGCGGAACCCGCTGCGGATGGACCTGCAGCGGAAGTGAAGGCAACTTCAAATGCAAACGATAAGGGGCCTAATCCTTTGAGCGTTGGTCTCGCTATCGCAATGGCCGTTATCTGCTGGGGTGCTTATGGTCCCGTTTTGCACCTGGGCCAAAGCAAGATGGGTGGTTCACGATTGCGTCCGTTCTGCTGCGTTGGCATCGCCTACTTCATAATTGCAGTTGCAGTGCCAGTCATGATTCTTATGGCTGCTCCAGATGGCATAACGCTTACCTTTGAGCAAATTGCCAGCGGTATGACGTGGGCTGTTTTGGCAGGTGGTGCTGGGGCCATGGGTGCATTGGGAATTATCTTGGCGTTTAACTACGGTGGCAAACCGATATTCGTCATGCCACTGGTCTTTGGTTTTGCACCCGTGATCAACACATTTGTGTCGATGTTTGTTGCTGGCACTCTCGATAAGATTTCTCTGTATTTTATCGGAGCCTTGTTACTGGGTATTGCTGGAGCTGTGACGGTACTGTTATTTGCCCCCAAGGCAAAACCTCATGGTACAGCACCAGCAACCGCACCAAATGACGCGACTCCCAAGCCGGCTACTTAGTCCACTATCGTCACGAGGCTTAACGATGCTTGTTTATCGCCCCCATCGAAGCCATTCACCGCTCAGCATGCATCGATTCAGTTGGAATGTTTCGTTATGCATAATCGCGTGCTTGTCCCCCCAGCCTGTTTTTGCTCAATCTGATTCGACAGAGCCCCTCAAAACCGCCGATTCGCGTCCAGGGGTAGACAAATACAAAGATGCAACACGAGGTGATTTGCTTTTTAGCGATCGCGTGCACGCCATTCAAATTGAAATCTCCGAATCGGCCATGCGCGAGGTCGAAGCAGACCATCGGCCTTACGGACGCACCAAACTAACAATAAACGGAGAGACGTTTCTATCGACAGGACTCAAGCTGAAAGGTGCTGCTGGTAGCTATCGGCATTTTGATGAAAAGCCTGCCTTCACAATCAACTTGGATAAGTTTCGCAAGAAGCAGTCTTACGACGGCATTGACAAGTTTCATCTCAATAACGCCGCCCAAGATGAAACGTTTTTGCATGAGTGGCTAGGGTCGGAGATGTTTAAAGCGATCGGCTACCCACATCCACGGGTAGGGCATGCATGGGTGACGCTTAACGATGGAGAAAAAAGGCTCTACGTTGTTCGCGAAAACTACAATCCGAAATTGCTTAGTCGCTTCTTCGCCGACGCCAACGGCAATCTCTATGACGGTGGGTTTCTTCAAGATATCGATGCCGAGCTAGAGAAAGATGCTGGAGATGGAGATGATGAGCGATTGGATCTCGGTAAGCTGCGAGATGCGTTGTCATCGGAAGATTTTTCCGAGAGGCTAACACACGTTCCCCAGCTGGTTGACATGGATCGATTCATGACCTTTATGGCCATGGAACGATTACTATGCCATTGGGATGGCTATTCATGCAACACTAACAACTACAGGCTTTATTTCGATCCTGAGTCAGGCAAAGCAGTATTCTTGCCACATGGAATGGATCAATTGTTTGGCGGACTCGATATGGATATGTTCGAGCATGGCAGCCCTATGCTATCTTCGTTGGTGATTGGATCAAACCAATGGCGGCAAAAATACCGTCAGGTAAGCCAAAAAGTCTACGAGAAGCTAACTAAGATTGACTGGGCTCAACTCATAGACGAGCGAGGTCGCATCCTAAGAATGGAAATTGATTCGGTCCCGCACGATGAAACCCATGGCTTCATAGATCGAATCGAAGACCTAAAGGAGAGAGTCAAAGAGCGCTTTAGAATCTTGAAAGATCAGTTGGCTGCTGAAGAACCTAGCCCTACGAAAATCGCACTGAACACACCAATGCCGCTCAGTGATTGGTATGAGAACAAGGATCGCGACGAAATTGAGGTCCGCATACCCGAATCGAATCGAAAGGAGAAGATTCGAATCAACGTCCCTAAAGAAGGAGAAGGATATGGCGGGATCGAGAGATCGGAACTGGTAACGAGTGGGACCTACAAATTCAGCGGACGGTTCCGCTTATCATCGGCACAAGCGTTCGAAGATGCCGAGGAAACTATGGTGTGGAAATTGTCCAACAACGAAGAGTGGGTGCGGATGGACAACACCGATGGCTGGCAAGATTTTTCCATCGAAACCAAGGTAATCGAAGATCAAAAACGTTTGGTAATGGGAATTGCGATACGAGCGAAGCGAGGGCTTTTAGTGATCGATTCCGACTCTCTAAAACTCACGAAAACCGCAGAGTGACGAAAACTTGATTACAATGCAGTCATTGTGAGGTGCGTCGTTCATGTCAGATAGAAAGCGGCTAAGGCCGGAGTCCTTCGATTACATTTTGGCTGGTTTGTCTCCGATATTTGTCATCGGGATGATTGGTTCGCTTGTCTATTTTCTAGTCTGCGTTTTGTATCGCGGTAGCTTTCCTATCAGGCTGATGTGGATCCTGGGACTATATACGGTTGCAAGCGTGTTGATCGCTAGAATCGCCATAGAAAAGTCTCGATCTTACAGTCTCGGTTACATGGCCGCGCTCGGTGCCGCTATGCTCGTAGCGACGCCCGCCTATTTGAGTACAGGCGATGGTTCTTTGGTGGGAGGAATGCTCATCATAGCTCCCATGTTGGTTCTAATAGCGGTTCTGGCTGATCGGATTACCTTTGATTGCACATCCATGAACGAGGATGTCGAAAGCAATGGTATAGGATTGCTACAATCGCTCGGGCTGACTCAGGCGGGTCAGTATAAGACGACTCGGCAATTAGCTCGCACCGGTAACCGAGACGCTCAAAAGAAGCGACGTCACAATCCAGGAGTATGGATTCTATACTTTGCTCTAGGTGCTCTCCCCCTTTTTGCAATCGGTCAATTGATTGCAGTCGATGCAGAGAACAGAGCTTTCGCTTGGAAGATGGTGTTCGTCTATCTGTTTAGTTCGCTAAGCCTGCTCGTGCTCATTGCCTTGTTATCGTTACGAAAGTACTTGAGGGATCGCAATGTTGCCATGGATTCAGGCTTGGCTTCTCGCTGGATCGTGTATGGCGTGTCATCGAGTCTTCTGCTGTTGCTCTTGTTGTTTTTGATCCCCTTGCCGAGTCAGTCCATATTTCAGCTGGATTTACCCTTCAAAATAACACAACGAGAAGATTTGTCGTCGAGTCGTTTCGGTTGGGGGAACGAAGGTGTGGATGAACAGGGGGCCAAATCGCCTCAAGCAGAAAAAGGAGAGCAAAACACCGACCCTAATAACACTGGTACCGACGGCAAGCAGGGGGAGCCGTCGATGTCCAATTCGAATTCCAAAGACGAATCGAGTGGTGAACAAAAGAATTCCGGTAGCTCCGGTAAACAGGACTCCGATTCCAAAGGAGCTGGAGAGAAAGGAGACAAGTCAGAACAATCGAAAGATGCTAGCGGAGAAAAGGAGTCATCGGGTGAAGGATCCAAGAGTGACCAGTCCGAAAGTGGAGGTGAAAAGAAAGGTTCCGAAGAAGGTTCAAAAAACAGCAAGTCTTCGGCGAACAATCAAAATCAATCTAAGGACATGCAATCTCAGAACCGAACGACTCCCAAAACGTCGTGGTCCTTTCAGTGGAATCCTGGAGCATTATTCCAATGGATGGCGATGCTTGCCATCATTGCGGTAGCTTGCTTTTATGCTTTCCTGCATCGCAAGGAAATCATGGCCTTTATTCAGCAATTGCTTGGGTATGGCAGAGCAAAAGAAGCCACTGAGGCATCAGTGCTTGCGAATGAGGTTCAGCCTGTTGTTCGAGATGCCTTTCGAACGCTTGCCGATCCTTTTACAGTGAGAGGATTATCGCGAGAGCAGATCGTGACTCAGCTATTTCAAGCTCTTGAGGCATGGGGATACGATAAACGAATTGAACGGGGAGAAGAAGAAACGCCAGACGAATATGTCAAGCGGATTGGAAAACGCTTTCCAGAGCAGGTTGATCACTTTAAGTTGATTGGTTTTCTTTACAGTCGCATAGCCTATGCAAGAGGCAAAGTGAATGATCACGAGCTAAAGCCGCTGGAATCCATATGGAAGTGGCTTCAAGTCAATTAGGCAAACATGCAGCGTTTCGAATGACATCCCGTGTCCTAGAGAGAAAAGAGCTTCTGAGTCGGGCAACACTTTGCAGACGGCGGCTCATCGTTTTCGTTCAATGACTCGAAAAAACTAACCTATCGACCAGTGACATTCATCTTTCAATTCGCTTTTTGGAAAGAAGCAAAGAAATCCTCTGGGTCGTCGACTTTGTTTTGTTGTTCTGTGCTGTACCGAGATTTTCTACCTTGCAGGCGCAGAAACTCATCGCCAGGGATATACATGACGATCAACGCTTTGTTTCCGATGGAGAATATCTCACCGATATGAGGAGGAGACGAAGCGGAACTGCTTCGGAACCGATAGCGGATTCCGTTGAGCCCAGCTTTCTCGATCGGGCTCGACTCGGTTACTAAGCCAACGCCTCGCAAGTTTTCTATGTAACCATTGAGGTCGACCATTACCCCCATTGGAAACTCACGGACTACAATCAGAAATCCCGATTTTGTAAACCTGTTTTCTACTGCGACCGTTCTCCGATCACCCTCGCTGCGTTCCATTTTACGTGATCCATTGGCAACCACTTTGTAACCTTCCATGGATAGCTCGGTTGGCCCTCCAAAGAACATCAGGGCAACAACGATTCCAATCCCGGCGAGAGCAGCCAGTCCCCCGATGACGCCGCCGGCGACCAAGCAACCAGACAACATGCTACTGGAGCCCTGTCGTCTCGGAGGTCGATAGCTCGAACCTGCGAAGCTAGTGGAGTTCCTGCCTTCGTAGCGTTTGGCGTCTTGTCGCAACCGTCGTTGCTCAGCATCGACGAATTGTTCCGTAGCTTCTCGCCACACTTGCCCGCCTACTTGAGTTGCTTGTGTGGATGGCTTAACGGGAGGCGGTAGTGATTGCCAAGTCGTCTGTGTTGGAGAAGGTTGAGAGGGCGCAGGCCCGCCGATTGTGATAGTCAGTGGTGATCGGCAGGTTGGGCAGAGAAAAGTACCACCCTTGCTGCCGTCGGGTAGGCTCATCGTTCCCTGGCATTTCGGGCACTTAATGATTTGGCTCAAAATGGAACTCCTCGAGGGCACGCGGCGTGTTTAGGAAACGTCTTCTTCAGTCTATACACAAGAGTGATGAATAACTGACTCGAAAAGGCAATAAAAAAAGCAGGCTTGCGAAAGAACACAAGCCTGCTCGTATGTTTGCACTTTTGATTAGGATTCAAATGACTGATCTGTTAAGGATCGTCTATGCCTCGAGTCCGATATCTTCGGAGATATGAACAGCCGATTCGATGATCATTTCAGGTCGGCGGGTAAAGGTCGGCAGCCCGGCACTTGCCAAAACGCTGTCGAGAGCATCTTGGCTCTTGGCAACGATAGAATCTCGGGTCATGTTTTCAAAGTTGCTAGCGTGGGCGAACGAAGTGATTGGGCCATCGAAGCCAGCTTTGTGCAGCATCGATACAAATCGAACATTGTCGATAACGCCAGATGTACCTGGCATGTGACGCATGTTGAGACTGGCGTCAGTCAAGGCTGGGAGCGTTACAGTGTCAACCAATCGGAGGGCCGCAACGCGGTTACCGGGGATGGTGGCCAATTGTTCGAACGTTCCGCCGCCAACAACCCAGTTAAACGTGTCGATTACAAGCCCAACACTGGTGGAAGTACATGCCTTGAAGAAAGCCAAGAAGCTATCTACGTCTTGAACGAACTTGAATTGGCGGCTTTCGCGGCTTTCTTGAGCGGTCGAAAAGTAAAGACCGAGAAGAACGCCATTCTTCTCGAAGATGGCAGCGATTTGCTCAACACGCTTGCGAAGTACTTCGAAATATTCGTGAAATGGGAGTCGGTCTGTCGCAGCAGGCAAGCGCAGAAAACCAGCTCTCGCGCCTACTTTGCCGGCGATTTCGATCGTGGCGTGGAGGGAACCTAGGGATTTGGCAAACGATGCATCGTCCGTATCCAAATCGATGGGGGTCTCAAAACCACTGACGTTCATTTTGGAGCTTAGCAAATACCTCGAAGCCTTATCGAATTCGCTTCGCTGAGTTCGCTTCACAAGATCAACAATGTCGATATCCAGGCCTTTGAAGCCATAGGTCATGGCCAACTCGATCAATTCGCTCTGACGTCCCGAAACACCCAGAACGGTCGCGTTTAAGTTTTTGTACATTGCATACCTCTCATCAATAAATTGAGCCAAAGGCAAATAAGTAGCCATTAGCTGCAAACACGTAATCATGGTGGTGGCGTCTCCCCATGGTCATTTAAACACCCTCGCAACCCCACCGTATGGGTAGTTTGTCGCTGCCAGAGTTCTTCATCGCTTTTTCAAAGTATCTCAGAAAGAGAAAATCTTCCAAGTCGAAACGGCGAATTGGGAATCATTCGCCGCACCTACCAACGGGAAAAGAGGCGGTAAGTGTTGTCTCGCGAGCTCTTCATAAATGCTTGCAAGCTCATGTTTTGCGCTTCTGCCAAGGTTTGTGCCGTTCGAACCACGTGGCATGGTTCATTGGGCCGTTTGCTTCGAAATGGCTCCGGAGTTAGATAAGGAGAGTCGGTTTCGACTAAGATTCGGTCGACAGGCAAGCCTGCGGCAACCTCTCGCAGCTCGAGAGACTTTTTGAAGGTTAACATACCGGCAAAACTGATGTAAAGCCCCAGGTCTATGCATTCCAGAGCGGCGTCTAAACTGCCAGTAAAGGAGTGCATCACCCCTCGAAGCCCCCCGTGTTCACGCTCTTGACGTAATGCAACCAGCATTTCGTCCTGGCAATCTCGCATGTGAATGATAACGGGAAGATCTGTTTCCCGACTCAGTCGCCAGTGAGCCCGAAAATTTTCGAGTTGCCGATCAAACGGGCAATCGTCCCAGTAGAGATCAAGGCCTGTCTCTCCGAGGGCAACGACCGACGCATGGGCGGCCAACTCTACAATCGACTGCCAATCGGCTTCCGAGGCTTGGTGAGCATAGTTCGGATGAATGCCGACGGAAGCACGTAGAAATTCGCTGCGTTTCGCTAGATCGATGGAGCCTCGCGAGGTGGCCGCATCCACGGCAACACAAAGCACTCCCTCCAAGCCCGCTTCCTTTGCTCGGGCGATAACATCGTCGAACTGCACCAACAGGTTTGGGTCATTTAGGTGTGCGTGGGTATCGATCCAGCCCATGTAAATTCCTAGTCGCTTCGAGAACTCAGCCTTGCCCTTAGAATTATTGGCTGAAGAAGAGTCGGATCAGATGATAGAAAATAGGGGCCGAGAAGCAGAGTGTGTCGATTCGATCTAGAACACCCGCATGCCCAATGACCAGCGACCCATAGTCGTGGACCCCTCGGTCCCGTTTGATCGCACTCATGGTTATACCACCCGCAAACCCCATAAATGCTACGGTAATCGAGATCGCAGCTGCTTCCCACGGAGCGAAGGGTGTAACCCAAAATAGCAAAGCGCCAACAACTCCAGTCGATAACGCCCCACCAATGGTCCCTTCCCAAGTTCGCGAGCTGCTGACGTCTTTCGCAATGATCCTGGTGCCGTGAATGTGATTCCACGCCCAAGAAAAAACGTCCGAGATTTGGGTGATAAAGACGAAGAAAAAGAGAAGACCAGCGTTGCTACCTTCCCAGGGTTTCCCAGCAGTAGTTGTAAGCTTTAGGTCCAAGAGTGCAGGTGCAAAAGACAGGCAGTAAACGCACACCAGCAGCCCGGCTTGTATTTGAGCTGATCTCTCAAGAAAACGCTTGTGATCCCCAGCCATGGCAATTCTCGCCGGGATGAATAGCGATGCGTAAACCGGGATCATGATGCTGTAGATTCCGTACAAATCGGCGTTGGAAACCCAGCTAGTGTGGGACAAACCGATTAGCACGTACTGGAGCGGGGTAAACACGACCAAACTCCAGAAAAGAGCCCGGTGATCACCTCGCCTCGTCGGAGTCATCGTTATAAATTCACGAAAAGCCCACCAAGAAACCATTCCAAATAGAAAAATGGTGCCCGCACGGTGGAACAGCAAACCGACGATCAAAATCCCAAACATGAGCCACCACGCCCAAAGACGATGAACGAATCGCCTGACGAGAGCCGGATTGATAAAGGTAGACTGATGTTTGGTAAGATAATGCGTTACCGACGATGCAATTCCTAGGATTACCAAGACGATCGAAGCCATGATAAGCCAATCTAGCGGACCGGCTGTTTCCCCAGCGCGAGATGCCGACTCCACGATTTGCCCAACCGGTTCGGCCAAGCCATCGGAGGCTTTCACGACATCGTCTTCAGGAACGGCGTCGGTCTGGGCGAAAAAGGCATTTGGAATTAGCATCTGTTCCTATCGAGAGCGGTTTGTAGAGTACCGGCCGCTATGTTATCAGGAAATCCTTCCCTGCCGAGTCATTTCCGATAACTTTCCCTCACCCTACAGCAAGCCTCGAGTCACCGTTTCATGCACATTCGTTTAGGAACCAGACAAAGCCCTCTCGCGTTGTGGCAAGCGACTCATATCTCCGCATTGCTGCATGCGGCCGGTCACGACGTGGAAATTGTGAAAATCGTGACAACAGGGGACGTTTCCACTTTGCCCCTAGGGACAGGAGGTGGGGTTGGTCTTTTCACCAAAGAAATTCAGCGTGCGTTGCTAGACAATCGTTGTGACTTGGCCGTTCACAGTCTCAAAGATTTGCCGACCGAGCCAATCCCCGGTCTGCAATTGGCTGCAGTACCAGAAAGAGAACGTGCAAGCGATTGTTTTGTATCAAAAACATGGGCAAGCCTATCCGAGCTTCCTGAAAATTCGCGGGTCGGGACTGGCTCCCCGAGGCGGCGTGCCCAATTGCTTCGCCTCCGCCCCGATATAGAAGTCAGTGAAATTCGAGGCAATGTCGACACTCGGTTGAAAAAATTGGAGGCCGGCGACTATGACGCTATCGTTTTGGCTTATGCAGGCCTTCACAGATTAGGCTTACTTGATCACGTCACGAGTGAATTTTCCTTCGAAGAAATGTTACCCGCAGTTGGACAAGCAGCTTTGGGGCTGGAAACTCGATCGGACGATTCCGAAACCGCAGCCGCGGTGGCAGTCGTAAACCATTTACCGACGCAGCTTTGCGTTTCCTTGGAACGGGCCATTTTGAGAACCATGCAGGCGGGGTGCTTGGCACCACTGGCTGTTCACGCCGCCTTTGACGGGGATAAGCTCCGGGCATCCTGCAGGGTTTTCTCATCAGACTTTTCGGAAATGATTGAGCAGCAGTGGGCCTGGCCTGCCGAAACGGCGTCGGCGGTTGACCAAGCGGTAAAGCTTGGGGAATCCGCAGCAAGCGATCTTTGCGAGCTTGGGGCGAACGAGCTGATTCATCCAAACTGATTGATAATTTCGATTCATTCCTCCCCGCCTCAGTCACATTTTAGATTTGCCTGGACATTCATTTAATGGGTTGTATGTTTGTGCTCGATGGAGCAAAAACGCATGGTTCTGGACTCCAGTCGAACTGTGTGCTTGTTTCCCACCATAAACAGAGGTTCCGCTCATGAAATCAAACATAGTAAGAGGTGCATTGGCTGTCGTTGCCGTCGGGGTTGCAGCTTCCTTTCCGAACTCCGCCGAAGCGACTCAGTACAAGAAAATCGTTAACGGCAAAGAGGTTGTTGTTCACACCAACCCCATCCCTGTTGTGTTGCACAGATTAGTGCCACCACAACATGGACGTCACGTAACGGCTCGTGAAGTCACCCAAGGCGCAGTTCCAAGCTCGGGTCGGGTATTGGGTCAACGAAGAAAGTAATTGCAAGTGGAGATTTGGCCAGCTATAGACCTTTTGGGTGGTAATTGCGTTCGATTGCAACAAGGAGATTACAACCGGGACACGGTCTTTTCAAACGATCCCGGCGCTACCGCCTCTGCTTGGTTTAGTGCTGGTGCAAATTGCCTCCATTGCGTCGATTTAGATGGCGCCAAATCCGGCAGCATCGTCAACGAATCTGCTATTCGCGCAATTGTTGCTGCTGCAGAAGGGCGTCCTGTGCAACTCGGGGGAGGCGTTAGAAATCAAACGACCATTGAGCGACTAATCGGTCTAGGGGTTTCCCGATTAGTTGCTGGGACAGCTGCACTCAAAGATCCCAAGTGGTTCGCTTCCATGTGTGATCTTTTCCCTGGCCATATGGTTTTGGGGCTGGATGCATGGAATGGCAAGGTGGCGACCGAGGGTTGGTTAAAGACCTCGGAAACGTCAGCTTCAGATCTAGTTAAACAGATTGGTGATCTAACCAAAAATTGCGTTGCCGTCGTCTATACCGACATTTCCAAAGACGGAATGCTCGAGGGGCCAAACTTCGAGTCTCTCGCCGAGCTGGAAAAAACAAGCCCTTTCCCCGTTATCTGCTCCGGGGGAGTAACAACCTTGCAAGACATCCAGCGGCTCATTGCGCAGGGGACTCGAGGAGCGATCGTCGGTCGGGCTCTCTATGAAGGGCATCTCGATTTGAAAACCGTATTGGCGATGGCTAACTCTTAATCCCTTCATCGCATCAGCACCAAAATTGCCTGAGGGGCTAACTTTGATTTGTTAGCGTTGTGATCATCTATTTCGGCTTGTTGATTCATGGACAGCTGAGATGATTAACACCTTCTTTTCGTACCTAGCATTCAACAGAAGCGCTCACGGAAAAACATCAATCCACCTCCTGTTGAAACGAATACCTAAAATAGACCCTTCAGGAGCCGAATATGGCAGAGTTTCAATATTCCGATCTGTCCAAGATGATCGATCATTCCTTGCTGAACCCAACCTTGACCGTTGAGCAGCTAGAAGCCGGGATTCAGCTCGCGATTGCTTACGACGTCGCCAGCATTTGCATCATGCCCCACTATCACAAACGATGTGTCGAATTGTTAAAGGGGACAACGGTTGCCCCGAGCAGCACGGTTGGGTTTCCTCACGGTGCCAATCATACGCGAACAAAGCTCGTCGAAGCCGAGCAGTTAATCGATGAGGGGTGCTTAGAACTCGACATGGTCGTGAACATCAGCGCCGTCCTTAGTGGAAACTGGTCTCTGGTTGAAACCGAGATCGATCAGATCACCAAGTTGTCGCATGCCGCAGGGCGACGAGTAAAGGTTATCTTCGAAAACTGTTACTTGAAGGACGAACACAAGATTCAGCTCTGCAAGATTTGCTGCGATGTGGGAGCCGACTGGGTCAAGACCAGCACAGGTTACGGAACGGGTGGTGCAACTTTCGAAGACCTTCAATTGATGCTTGATCATGTTCGTAAACCCGTTCAAGTGAAGGCGGCGGGAGGGATTCGCGATTGTGAAAACCTGATCAAAGCATGGAAAATGGGGGTAACGCGAGTCGGGGCATCTAGAACCGCCGAAATGCTTGGTGAAGCACGAGCTCGACTAAACCTGCCTCCCATCCAAGCAACCTCGGGTTCGTCGTCTCCAACAGGCTACTAGGCCAGTGCTTTGAGATAACCTTGATTGGAGAATCACCGAAATCCCAACCCGCAGCGTGAGCGAGGGACAATATACCGGCAAATTACCTTGCTTACGCGTTTTGAAGTTGCGCAGTAACAGGTTTTTCGGGCCAAAGGCCTTACGTTTGCCTAGGTAAACGAACTGGGCTTTGCCCCTAAATCCAAAATAGCGCAACTTCAAAACTTACGCGTCGGGTTATGATCGACATCATCTCCAAATTGCGGCACTAGCCAGATGTTTATTGGCATTCGAGCTACCGACGTGGGGCAGGTTTCCGACCCTACTTTTCCAGGATATTGAGCAATTTTGGATGAAATTGACTAATATGAAACCGGTTCCCGTTACACCGAGTTCTCAAGTTAAAGCATCATGCAAAGTTTGTTTCTAGAATCGAATTCGTCGACTTGTTGGCCAGCACAAAACAGAAACAACCGATATCGATGCTTGCGACTAAAGAGCTTCGCAGTATTGCTTCAGTGCATCGTTTTGTTTTGTGCGAGTCCTTCCTCTGAGATTGTTGGGCAAGAGGCTAATGGGGCATCTCTTAAAGCCGCTGGCCAAGTCGATCGAGGTATCTCGGCTTGGACCGACGAGGAGTTGCAATCTAAGCTTGCGGAGTTCGATGCGATTATTGAAGCCGCTCGTTCGGAGTGGCAAGTGCCCGGCTTATCTGTCGCCATCGTTCACAAAGACAAAGTGCTTTTAACGAAGGGCTATGGTGTCAGAGAAAGCGGCCTTGCTTCTAACGTTGACGAGAACACACTCTTTGCCATAGCTTCGAACTCCAAGGCTTTTACGGCGGCAGCCATTGCGATTTTGGTCGACGAGAAAAAATTGACTTGGACCGATCGAGTGCAAGATCATATCCCATGGTTTCAAATTTACGATTCCGATGTAAGCCATGACATGATGATCTGCGATCTACTGTGTCATCGAAGTGGGCTCGGGACCTTTAGTGGCGATCTGCTTTGGTACGGAACACCATACAGCCCGAAAGAGGTTCTAGAGCGATGCAAACATCTACCAGCTGAAGGGCCCTTTCGCCATCACTATGGATATTCCAACGTGATGTTTCTCGCGGCTGGTTTGGTTATCGAAAAAGTGAGTGGCGAGTCATGGGGTGCATTCATTCAGAACCGAATTCTGAAACGAATCGACATGGACCGATCGGTAACCAGCGTCAGAGATCTAATCTCGCAAGGCAACTTTGCGACTCCGCACAAAACTCATCTGGATCATTCCGAGCCGATTGCTTGGGTGAACTGGGATACCATGGCAGCGGCAGGCGGGATCGTTTCAAGTGCAAACGATATGGCGCAGTGGATGCGATTCCAGCTCAAACAGGGAGCGTGGAATGGTGAGCAACTAATTAGCGCCGAAGCCATGCATGAAATGACCCAGCCATATACTCCCATTCGAGTACCAAGCACCGTTTCGCAGCGAGTTCCGCAAACGTTGTATCGATCCTATGGACTTGGATGGTCGCTGTCCGATTACAACGGACGGAAAGTAGTCGGTCACGGTGGAGGGTACGACGGGATGTACTCACACCAGATGTTGATGCCAGGAGAGCAGCTTGGCATCATTGTCCTTTCGAACAGCATGACCTCGCTTCCCAATACGTTGTGCAATATGGCGATGGATTGGGCGACGGGGCAGCAAGTAGGGAATCGCAGCTCTGAGAGCTTGGCGAAATTTATCGAGTCACGCAAAGAGTTTCGAAAACGAATTGATGCGGAGATCACACAGTCCGCGACGGGAACTACGCCCAGCCACCCCTTGGTTGATTACGCCAAATCGTTCCGATGCCCCCTCATGGGGGAGGCGATAGTCAGCTTGGAAAACGACAAGTTGGTTTTGCGGATTGTGGCGAACCCGAATATGGTCGCGGATCTTGAGCACCTCCATTACGACACCTTTGTGATTCGGTGGCGAAATAAGTTCGCGTGGTTTGATGAGGGCTCGGCGTTGTTCATCGCCAATGCAAAAGGTGAGTTCGTTGAGCTCAAACTCAATGTGCCCAATGACGACCTTTGGTTTCACGAGCTGCAATTTCGTCGCTAAGAAAGCTCAAAGAGGGGGCGAGGATCGGGATTGGTTGTAAAAAATGGAAGTAGCGTTATGCTTCTAGCTTAGTTTTTCCAATAATATCCCTCAATTTCAACCATCACGATGCCGGAACACCAAGGGCTGCCTGAACACCAACGAGTTGTCATAACGGGTATGGGAGTCGTCTGCCCACTCGGACGGGAATTGGAAACCCTATGGCAGAATCTGATGACCGGCGTCAGCGGCATCACCGAACTCGGCTGTTTGCCGGCCGCAGGTAACACGGTGCGATATGGCGGCGAGGCTAAGTGTTTTACTGGCGATATCGCTGACTTTGGGCCACTAGAAAAGACACTTCAGAGGGCCATCAAGAAAAACCAAAAGGTTATGTGTCGCGAGATTGAAATGGGCGTCGCGGCTTGTCAGATGGCTCTGCATCACAGCGGTTTGGCAGATCCAACAGCCCGCAATCCTGAGCGAACTGGGATTGTTTATGGCAGCGACTATATCCTGACACGGCCAGAGGAGTTTGCTGACGGCGTGAAAGCCTGTTTTGATAGCGAGAAAAACTACCAAATGCCTGCTTGGCCGGGAACGGGCAGACCACAAGTCAACCCGCTGTGGCTCTTGAAATACTTGCCAAATATGCCTGCTAGCCATGTGGCAATATACAATGATTTACGAGGCCCCAGCAATTCCGTAACCATTCGAGAGGCCAGTAGCGCGGCTTCCATTTCAGAAGCCGTAGCGACAATCCGGCGGGGGGCAGCCGATGTCATGCTAGCCGGGGCAACAGGCTCCAGGTTGGAACCGCTCCGGGCTATTCATTTTTCGATTTCTGAAAAATTGGCAGACGATTCGAATCCCGCAGTCATGTCTAGGCCTTTCGGCAAGCGAAGGTCGGGAGCAGTTCTAGGTGAAGGGGCCGGGGCAATCGTTATCGAATCTTTAGCGCACGCCAAGAAACGTGGGGCAAAGATCTGGGGTGAAATTGTCGCCGGCGCTGGCTCGGCCGTGTGCGACGAGCTGCACGGAAAAAAATTAGATAGCATTCGAGTGGCGACAAAAAATGTCTTGGCAAGCTTAATGACGCGTGGTTCCTCCGCTGGAGTCCACTTTTCGGAAGGAAACTGGCATATCCACGCATGTGGTAAGAGCGAGATTGAGCACGACCGCTCCGAGGCAGCGGGCATTCAAGAAGCGGCCGGTAAAAATGCCCCGGTTGTGACCTCCGCAAAAAGTTTGTTCGGAAATATCGGGGCTGGCAGCGGTACTGTGGAATTGATCTCAAGTTGCTTGGCCCTAGAGAACGACACTCTATTTCCACTTGCCGGTTTTGACGAAATCGACTCCGAATGCTCGATCAAACCAGCCCGGCCAGGAGATTCCCCAGGAAGCTCTTTTGTCAGTTTGTCCTATTCCAGTCAGGGGCAGGCCGCAGGGGTTTTAGTTCGCAAGTTTGCTGGCTAAACCTAGCGGAAAACGATAAAGAACTTTCCTTACAGGCTGAGGGGCCAGAACTGACAAGTTTTACGCCTTGGGAGCCTTGACAGGATTTAGGGGGCTCGGTACCCTCTTCGGTCCCAAAAACATTAGTTTTGCTTCAATTTTTGAGTAATAGCGATGGCAGTCCCAAAGAGACGACATTCCAATTCCCGTTCCGGCAAGCGACGAGCACACCACTTTAAGAAGCCTCGTCAAATCATGACTTGCCCTAAGTGTGGTAATGTAGCTTTGACCCACCATGTCTGCGGTAAGTGCGGATATTACATGGGTCGTAATGTTGTTCAGATGAGCGACAACTAGCCTTCATTGGCAGCTTGTATAGCCATCACTGGCAGCTTGTAATTTTTGTAGCTTGCTCGGCATCTTGTAAAGTAAGAAAATACCGTGCCTAAGACAGCTTTGTTTTTTCCTGGCCAAGGTGCGCAGGCAGTAGGTATGGGCCGTGGACTGCTGGAGCGGAGTAGTAAAGCGAGGGAGCTTTTCTCGCAAGCTTCGGAGATTCTTGGCTTTGACCTGGCCAAGCTCTGCATAGACGGACCGGAAGAGCAACTCCACCTGACCAACAACAGTCAGCCTGCGTTGTTCGTTCACTCAATGGCCGCATTGCAGGATTTCTTTGAGCAACATCCCGACGTTGAGCCGAACGTAATTGCTGTTGCTGGATTAAGTTTGGGCGAATACTCCGCTTTGTGCTGTGCCGGAGCAATCTCGTTCGAAGACGGCGTGCGGCTTGTTATGGAACGCGGGGCAGCCATGCAGGATGCTGCTTCTTCCGTCCCAAGCGGAATGGCTAGTGTTCTCGGTTGCGAACGCAATGCAGTTGACGAGATTTGCAACAAAGCGAGACGGCCCGGCGAGATCCTCCAAGTTGCAAACCTGCTTTGCCCCGGAAACATCGCGATCTCTGGACACATTGGCTCGCTGGACGTCGCGGAATCTGTCGCCATAGAAGCAGGCGCAAGCCGTTTCATTCGCTTGAGTGTAGCAGGCGCTTTCCACACCGCTATCATGGAACCGGCGGTGACAAGGCTATCGGCGGCGATTACGAAAACGAATTTCAAAGATTTGAGGGTTCCAATTGTCGCGAACGTTGATGCATCACAACATACTGCCGCGTCCGAAGTAACCGGTTTGCTCACACGTCAAATGGTTTCCCCGGTGCTTTGGGAACAGTCCCTCAACACATTGGTTGAAATGGGTGTTGAGCAGTTCTATGAAATTGGAGCAGGTCGCGTTTTGGCCGGCACGCTAAAGCGAGTCAGTCGCAAAATGCCTTGCGAATGCTTCGGCGATTAAGGAATTTTTTGATCAACAAGCTGTGGGCTCGATGACGTGAGCACCTCTCCGTCAAACGCAGCTGCAGATCGCTTTCGATAGAAGGCGGTTACCATGATTTTTCGAAAGACTAAACACAGAGGAAATTAATGAGTCTATCTACACTCGGATTGTCTGCGGATTTATCAGGCCAAATCGCCATGGTCACGGGAGCATCACAAGGTCTTGGCCAAGCGATCGCGGTTCGTTTGGGCGAGAATGGTGCCAAGGTAATTTGTGTTGCTAGAAACGCGGACAAACTAACCGAAACCGTCGATCAGATCAAAGCTGCCGGCGGGGATGCAGTTGCCATTTCGTGTGACGTTACGGATCGTGCAGCGATCGAAAAGTTGTTTGAACAAGTCGAAACGGAATTCAAGCGACTCGATATTCTCGTTAACAACGCTGGTATCACGCGAGACACATTGTTGCCTCGTATGAGCGACTCTCAGTGGGATGAAATCATCGCATCCAACTTGACCAGCTGCTTTTTGTTCTGCCGCGCAGCGACCCGAGTCATGATGGGGCAACGATATGGACGCATCATCAACATGTCGAGCGTTTCCGGCTTGATTGGAAATGCAGGGCAAACCAACTATTCTGCAACCAAGGCTGGGATGATTGGCTTTACTCGCTCGATGTCCAAAGAATTGGCAAAGCGAAAGATTACCGTAAACGCCGTCGCCCCGGGATTCATCGAAAGCGACATGACCAAAGCATTGGGTGACGCGGTAACGGATGAGGTTAAGAAGCGAATTCCGGCAAACCGCCTAGGTCAAGCTGACGACGTAGCAGCATGCGTTTTGTTTCTCGCGAGTAAAGCAGCTAGCTACGTTACAGGCCAAGTGCTGACCGTTGACGGTGGAATGACAGGCTGATCCCAAAGATTTCGTTGGACGATAGGCTTAGATTCTCTACAAGTCCATGTATCGTTAAGCGCCGACCTGGATTTGACACTAGACTTGAATGCGTATTCCGGTAAAACTCAGCAGACCTGCCATTAGGAACAGGCCTAAAGCAGCGGCAGCATAAGAACCTCTTAAAATGCTGCCTTGTGATGTTGCGCCCTCAATTCAGAGTTGGTTGATTGTATGCCTTTAATCGTACAGAAGTTTGGTGGCACGAGTGTAGCGACCCCTGAGAAGATCCTTGCAGCGGCTAGAAAAGCGATTCGCGCCCAGCAAGAGGGGAATCAAGTTGTTGTGGTTGTTAGCGCCATGGGGCACAACACGGACCACTTGATCGATTTGTCGAAGCAAGTCAACGAAGAGCCATCCGCTCGCGAAATGGATATGCTGCTCAGTACGGGTGAGCAAGTCAGCGTTGCGTTGATGGCGATGGCGGTGCAGCGATTTGGTCACAAAGCCGTGTCGCTAACGGGTGCTCAGATGGGCATCAGGACCGACAACTCTTTCACAAAAGCCCGGATCAAAACGATATCAACTGACCGCATCAAGCGATTGCTCGATGACGGCAACATTGTTATCGCGGCTGGATTTCAAGGGATTGACGATGACTTTAACATCACGACTCTTGGACGTGGCGGCAGCGATACGACAGCGGTGTCTTTGGCGGCTGTGCTCAAAGCAGATGCGTGCGAGATTTACACTGACGTAGATGGCGTCTACACGACTGATCCAAGGGTGCTGCCAGAAGCTCGGCAGATGGGGCAGATCAGCTACGATGAGATGCTAGAGTTAGCAAGTCTCGGTGCGAGCGTTATGCACAACCGATCGATTGAGTTCGCTAAGAAATTCAATGTCCCTATTTGTGTTCGCAGCAGTTTCTCCGATGCCCCAGGTTCGATGATTGTGGCTGAGCCCGAATCATCGAGTGTTGCCGTATGCGGAGCTGCATTAACCAATGACGAAGCTCGGGTCACGATCCGGGGTGTACCCGATCACCCAGGCACCAGTTATGAAATATTTAAACGACTGGCTGACCGAAAAATCAACACCGATATGATCGTCCAAAACATCGGACAAGATCAGCGGGCCGACATTTCCTTTACGGTCCCCAGAGACGAGTTAAAAGAAGCTTTGCGTGCCGTTAACGAAGCGGCCAAGGTTGTTTCCGCAACAGATGTGACCCACGACGAAGCGGTTTCGAAGATTTCGGTTGTTGGTCTCGGAATGGCCAATCAAACAGGCGTTGCTGAAAAGATGTTTGCTGCTCTAGCTGAAGCGGGCATCAACATCCAAATGATCACAACCAGCGAAATCAAAATCAGCGTGTTGGTCAAGCGATCCGAAGCCCAAGCGGCATTGCGTGCTGTTCACCAAGTCTTTTCGCTTCAGGTTAAGCCTGAAGATGCCCGAAAATGGATCGTTGGAAAAAACACCAATGTGCACCTAAGCGCCAGCGATGTGGTCGAACGTCTTCGCAACTCGAATATGGAGCAATTAACATTGCTCGACATCGACTTGGTTGGCGACCAGGCGAGAGTGACTTTGCTGGGTGTTCCAGACACTCCGGGATTAGCGAATGCCGTGTTCCGCAAGGTGTCGGAAGCAGGTATCTTCGTCGACATGATCGTGCAAAGCTGCGACGGCTACGAAGGCGAAACCAGTATCAGCTTCACCGTTCCCGAAGAACAAATGGAAGAATGCTTGGAGGTCTTGCGATCGATGAACTATAACTTCCGAAAAATTGGCGGTTCCATGGACATCGCCAAGCTATCCGTAAGCGGCATCGGACTACGAAGCCACACGAGCGTTGCCATTGCCATGTTTAAGGCTTTAGCCGAAGAGAACATAAACGTTTTGATGATCAACACCAGCGAACTCAGAGTGAACGTGGTAATCGACGGCAAAGATGGCGAACGTGGCCTGGCATGCTTGCAAAAAACATTCGAGGCGTCGTTGATTTAAAACGGCATTTGAGAGGCCTCATCTTCAACAGATTGATGAGCCCAAGTTGATTCACCTATAACACACTTGAGGATTTCGATGCAACTTTCACACATGGTTTACTTTACACTCGCAGACGATTCGCCTCAGAAGATTTCTGAGCTTGTTGCAGCATGCAAAAAGTACCTCGATGGTCATGACGGGGTTGTTTACTTTTCTGTTGGAACGCTAAATCCAGATTTAGCTAGACCAGTCAATGATAGAGGCTATCACGTCACCTTGAACGTCGTTTTCGATTCACGCGAATCTCACGATCGCTACCAAGTTGCTCCTCGGCACACGCAGTTTATCGATGAACAAAAGAGCAACTGGAAACAAGTGCGAGTATTCGATTCGGACATTGCATAGCAGGCACTGAAAAACATGGCAACCGTGCTCGATCGTATCGTCGAAAAGAAGTGGGAAGAAATCGCAATCGCCAAAACGAGACGCGATCTCAATTCGTTGCGCGAAGCGGTTCATGTTGCTCCAGAGATTCGGAACTTCCTTACTCCACTCCGCGCGCCAGGCCATGTTCAATTGATCGCGGAAGTCAAAAAAGCGAGCCCTTCCAAAGGGATGATTCGACCGCAGTTCGAACCCGTAACCATTGCAAAAGAGTATGAATCGGGCGGCGCTGCTGCAATTAGTTGCTTGACCGATGAACCATTCTTTCAAGGCCGAATCGATTATCTCACGGCGATTCGTGCGGCGGTTAACATCCCAGTCCTTCGCAAAGATTTCATCTTAGACGAATATCAGGTCTACGAAGCCCGTGTTGCCGGCGCGGATGCGGTTTTGTTGATTGCCGAGTGTTTAGAGGGAGCCAAGCTCAACGAACTTTATCAAGCGATCATCGAATTAGGCATGACCGCTCTCATCGAGTTCTACGATCCTAAGAATTTGACGAGAGTTCTCGATACGGGCACAAAGCTTGTTGGGGTGAACAATCGTGATCTTCATACTTTTGCCGTCGAGTTGGCCCATGTGATTAATCTCAGAAAAGATATCCCCTCAGATGTCTGTTTGGTCGCAGAGAGCGGCATCTTTACCTCGGCAGATGTGAAGCGACTTTATGATGCTAACATCGATGCCATGTTAGTGGGTGAGTCGCTGATGAGACAGCATGATGTTCGTCAGGCTGTAAAGAATTTGATCGAATTTGATCGATTCGACGGCGGCTTAGAAGACTAGTTGTTCTGGCTACAGAACGAAAGGAAGTTCACAAACGTTGGACCGAGACCTGAGGCTGTCAGAAAAAGTCGAGTTGATGGGTCTTCTGTTCATGCACGGCATGGCCTTGGCAGCTTGGTTCGTACCACTCGGTCCTGTTTTAGACGCTGCAGGTCTTGGACAAATGAAGCCGTTTGCCTTTGCAGCCTCGGCGATTGCTGCGTTGTTATCGCCACTGTTCTTTGGCGCGTTGGCCGATCGCTCCGTGGCACCAACTCGCGTTTTGCGATGGATCAGTTTTATCACGGCAGGTTCGGTTTGGTTGATATCCTGGGGGATCGAATCGAAATGGAATCCATTCTTACTTTGGGGGCTCATTCAGTTTCAATCGATCTTTTGTACCCCGACCTCGAGTTTAGCTGGATCGATTGTTTTTTCGCGACTGATTAACTCCAAGCGTCAGTTTGGAGCGATCCGAGCATTGGGGACGATCGGCTGGATGGCCGGCTGTTGGGTTACAAGCTTGTTGAGTTTAGACACAACTCCCAAAGCGTTCGTCCTTAGCGCGGGATTGTGGGTTGCCACCGGTCTTTACACATGGCTGTTGCCGGTTTCTAAGCTTCCAGCAGCCGCAAGCAAGCGACTGACTTTACGCGAGCGATTCGGGTTTGACGCCCTCGGGTTGCTCAAGAATCATGATCATCGCGTTGTGTTCATCACAGCGGCCTTGGTCGCTATACCATTCGCGGCGTTTTATCCTCATACACCCAAGCATTTAGAAGACTTGGGATTCGAAAGGCTTACGGCCTGGATGTCATTGGGCCAAGTATCCGAGGTCTTCGCTATGTTGGCGATCGGGGGGCTCTTCGGACGATTCCGTCTGAAATGGATTATTGCAATGGGCTTGTTTTTTGGCGTATGCAGGTACGGTTTGTATTCGACAAACTCTGCATGGCCCGTGTTGCTTGGTTTGTCATTTCATGGGTTCGCATTCACTCTTACGCATATTAGTTCGCAGATCTATTTGGCAGAAAGAGTCGATCCGGAGTGGCGCACGCGGGCCCAAGCCCTGCTGAGCCTCATGACGGCAGGGGTCGGAAATTTGCTTGGGTATTTTTTGACCGCAACTTGGCTGACCTATTGCACAACAGGGGATAATGTTGCTTGGTTTACATACTGGGCTGGGCTTGGAGGGATTGTCCTGGCAGTCTTCGTATACTTCTTGGTCGGATATCGAGGAAAGACCTAGAGTTCTCCCAAGATCGGAATATCATGCATTGCTCTGATCGACCTTCGTAGAAACTACAGCTTTCGAATGACTTTATCTTTAACGAGCACTTTTGATTACGTCGCATGCCAACACGGGGCTGAACCGACCCTTAAGCAGTTTTTTTGCGAGCCCAATGGAACCTATCGCCTCGCGTATTCGCAAAAAGGCTTGGTAACCCTCAAATCCAATTTTTCGATCCCATGCTGGTCAAAAGTGCTTCCAACCCATCCGTTGGTGCGTTCCCGTGGTCACATTCTCAAGAAATGCGAAGGGGAGGTAGCGGAAACTCTGGTGCAGGCAATTGTTGAAGAGTACCGAGCTTTGGATTGGACCGATCTACATGTTTGGCAAAGAGACATTGCGCAGCCCGGTTGGCATGGATTTGAGCCAGGTCGATCGGCATTGGCTCACTACGTAGCCGAGGCCTTTGAGAAAAGACTGCGAGAGGTAGCAGACGAACGTTCTGCTCGGGTCAATCAAATAGCCAGTCTCGATTCCCGAGTGCTTGAGGTTGTTATCGATGATCCCAATCGTTGGTGGATAGCAACTCGTCAGGTTCAGACCGTTGAGGATGGATGGGTGGGGGGAGTGTACGTGCCTCATGAGCCCGCCGATATGATCAGTCGAGCCTATTTGAAAATCGCGGAAGCAATTCAATGGAGCCAAATGCCTATTCGGCCTGGCGACCAAATCGTTGAGATTGGCTCCTCTCCGGGTGGGGCTTGTCAGCATTTGATCGATCTCGGAGCTAAGGTGACGGGGGTTGATCCTGCCGAAATGGATCCTCGCATTGCGGATCATCCCTCATTCGAACATTGGCGAGCAAGATCGCTGCAGGTCAAGCGTAAGGCGTTTGCACCTTTCCGTTTTTTGATTTGTGATGCGAATGTTGCACCAAACTATACGCTAGATACGATTGAATCGATTGTCACATATCCCACAACGAGCGTTGAGGGGCTTATCATGACGATCAAGTTATCGTCGTGGGAGCAATCCGATCATATTACCGAACATCTGGAACGAGTCCGAGGTTGGGGATTCACGAAGGTCGCAGCGAGACAGTTAGCACACAATCGGCGAGAATATTGCATCGCAGCAAAAAGATAGGCGGCTTTTTTGTGACGCGTCTTGGCTGCATTTTTTGTTCGTCTTCATTGGTACTATCGATTAGCACTTTGAATCTCCGACTGGGATCGCCTCCACCGACGCATTGATGTCACGCTGAGATTTTAGGCGTGCGGTTCTGTGTTCTTGCTTTGTATGATTGCACATTAGTACCCATCAGAACTTGCAACTTCGCTGCCGGCTCGTGTCGAGAAAGCATACAGTGTCTTACTGTCAGTGGAATCAGGAAGAAACCGAATAGATCCATCTGCGAAGCCGACATTCGCACCTGAATTGTGAAAGCTATACAGACCTCCATCGTTCGTATCATTAACAGTCGGAAGATCGTTCAATAGTATGGCGCTATAGGTGCCGCTAATCGCCCACGCGGAATTGATTATAGGATGATTATCGGAACCGTATTGACTACTAAACTTACCCCGTTTGTAGATGTCGGGACGACCTGCAATTTCGCCTATGACAATCGTGTTAGACAATCCGTCGGTTACCTCGCGAAAATGCGTCCGTCTTGGAGCATCGTAAGATCCATCTTGATCCACCGATCGGCCGCGAACATGCCTTGGTAAACCCCAGACTCCCTGGTCGACCTTGATATTGCTCAGCATCACACCAATTGATTCGGTACCCAATTTAATGCCACCTATCGCTTCATAATCGCTTCGAGCCGAGGTACCGATTTCGATGTTTGGAGAATATTGGAGGACTGGTCTAAATCTCGTGTAATTGCTTGTTGAGGGGCAGAGGAAAACAGAAAGTTCGGTTCTGACGTTCGATTGATTGGAAGGACTGGATGCGGCCACCTCTGTATCGAGTCGATCGTAGAATGAAGACTGTTCTAGTTGGGGAAGCAACGCCGTTTGCCATGAGTGAAAATGGTACTCATCCCAGTATTTCTCAGGGAATAGTTTCGTTGATCCCTGGAATTCAAACGAGCCATTATAGAGCGATGGGAGCCGTTTTCGCGAGCTTTCAAATGACTGAATCGCGATAGCGGATTGCCGCATGTTGTTTTGGCAATAAACTCGCCGCGCTGACTCACGGGCGGCCTGAGTCGATGGCAATAACAATGCCATCAGAGCTCCAACGATTGCCAGGACCACCAAGACCTCGACTAGCGTTACACCTTTTCTCTGGAGATTCATTTTCCGCGCCTCACAAATAGCAAAGACGAACGTTTCCGATCA
>JBKDKR010000002.1:0-21890 GCA_046344995.1 Pirellula sp. | reverse complement strand
ACTCAAATCGCGGAGACAGCACCTGAATCGATGCAGATGACCAAACGATTGCTCAACGAGATGGTCGGAGAATCTCTCTGGACTCATCTCGTAAGTGGTTCTGCGGTAATGGCTACCGTTTGCAGTTCGGAAGCCGCCATTGAGGGGCTCAACGCATTCCAAGAAAAGCGAACCCCCAAGTTCCCATAGTGTTCGTTGAACTGCATGCCCATCGCCCTGCGTTGACCGTTCCAACTCAGTTCTCATCGCGAGAGTCAACGAGTCTCAGCACTACAAGTCTCTACGAATGGGTGGCACAAAAGGCAGCCTGCTGCCAACTGAACAAACTCTGCGTTCTCCGCATCTCCGCGTTTCCGTTCTTTCTCTTCACCAAGTCGAGCAACTAGTTCATTCCACTGGTTGTCCATACAGAACAAAAATCTTAAAGGGCAGAAATATCGAACGCAGAAAAATGAGGGTGCATATCTTTCTGCGTTCGATTTTTCTGCCATGCAATTGGGTTCGTTCGGTCCGTCTAATCTATTCCTCGAAGTGGCTTGTTATCTAGCTGTAGCAAAACACTCTCTTGCCATCTTCTGTCCGGGCATAAAGTATCGAAAAGTGGGTGGAACGAATAATGGCAGCTCTCCACATTTTTGCAAGATTATAAATGTGCTATAACAGCTTATGCTGTCTTGCGAATTTTCATTCCCATCGAAAGGCCTCTGTAGTGAACATTCTCATGGTCGACTCGGTTTCGAAGGACTCACGCCATCTACGAATTTTCTTGCTTGTCGCGTCAGTCACACTTGTTTTCTTCGTAGGTGGCTTGTTGTTCGGAAACGATGACCAAACGAAACAACCCCAGAGCAACAATTTGAAACGTCCGAAAAACCCATTTCAAGTTCAGATCGTCTACTCGCCTAAGTATTTGATCAACCTTGGCGGACTTGAAAAACTACATCCCTTTGACATCCACAAGTATTCCAAGATTCATAAACAACTTGTTGCGGATCAGTCGATCTCTGCGAGTCATACTCTCAGTCCCGAATCGCTTACTCCCGAACAACTTCGCTTGATCCATTCCGATGAGTATCTGGAAACTCTCAAAGACAAAGAGATGTTGATTAGATACTTGGAAGCCCCGGCGCTAAAGTATGCCCCCGTAAACTTAGAAACGGCCGTTGTTGAACCATTTCGTTTCGCAAGCGGAGGAACGCTTCTGGCTGCCCGTTCTGCATTAGACGTGGGGATCGGAATCAATATAGGTGGTGGTTACCATCACGCCAAACCAACATCCGGTGAAGGGTTCTGCCTATTTGCTGATATTCCAATCGCCATTCGTCAACTGCAAGCAGATGGCCACATTAAAAAAGCGTTAATCGTCGATGTCGATGTTCACCAAGGGAATGGGACAATTCGTTGTTTGCCAAACGACGAATCCACGTTTACGTTCTCCATGCACCAAGCGGAAATCTATCCGCAACCAAAAGAAGTGGGCGACTTGGATGTCGAAGTCCCATCCGGATGTCAAGACGAGGAATTCAATCGACTTCTATCTGAAAACCTTGAGAACATTCTTAAGGACTTTCAGCCAGACATCTGCTTCATCGTGGGCGGTTGTGACACTCTCAAAGGAGATCCGCTAGCCAGCTTGGAAATGACCCCCCAAGGAATTGTCGATCGTGATGCTTTAATTGTCCGCACGTGTGTCGATAAAAAGATTCCCGTCGTCTTGACCCTTGCTGGCGGATACAGCAAAGACGCTTGGAAAGCTCAACACCAAAGCATCAAGAACATTATCGATACATACGGTGTTCGGAAGTGATTACGATGCCATTCGGTCTACGCCCGAAAGGCAATGTCCTACCACCTCCGCTTCACTAATCAAGTAGTTGGCACGGAAGGGGTTGTCGGTGACGCCATTCACAGTATTTCGGCGTTGAAAAGGCGGAGCGAAAACCGGATAGGGCAGAAACATCGAACGCAGAAAAATGAGGCTCGTATCTTTCTGCGTTCGATTTTTCTGCCATACAATTGGGTTCACTACAAGTAGGCGGAACGATTTGCATCAAGATTGAGGAGGTGAATCGCTCCTCACAGTAAATGGTTAGCATGTTCGTTCACCATACAGCGATTATCAGGGCTAATCGGTAATTCGCAAACCTTCGCATGCGATTGGTGCTAGGGGGATTGGCGTTCGGGGGACTAATGCTTCGGGGATGTTAACCGGCGGGCGATCCCTTTGCTCGCGCAGCGGGCTGGTAATACAAGCCCGAAAGCGCAAGGTGAGGGATTGCCCTGTTCTAAGTCCGGCCTAATCCTCGCGAATCGTTGATTCGAAAATCCTCGCATGCGATTGGGGCTAGGGGGATTGGTGTGCGACGGGCTAATGCTTCGGGGATGTTAACCGGCGTGCGATCCCTTTGCTCGCGCAGCGGGCTGGTATTGCGAATCGGCGATTCGATCCTTCGCATGCGATTGGTGCTAGGAGGATTGGCGTGCGAGTAGCTAATGCTTCGGGAACGTTAACCAGCGTGCGACCCCTTTGCTCGCGCAGCGGGCTTGTATTGCGAATCGGCGATTCGATCCTTTTCATGCGATTGGTGCTAGGGGGATTGGTGTGCGAAGGGCTAATGCTTCGAGAACGTTAACCGGCGTGCGACCCCTTTGCTCGCGCAGCGGGCTGGTATTGCGAATCGACGTCTCTAGCGAGACTTGTTGCGGCCTACAAGAACTGCAAGAACTTTTGCATGAATCAGTTCTTGGCAAGATGAATCCTGATGCCTTGGATCTTCATGTCGGGAAGTGTGCGTTGCATGTGTCGGAGCGCTTTGACTTTTTGGTACTCGAGCTCGGATCGCACGATGTCATTCGAAGCGAAAACGTGAAGCTGACCTCTTTTGATTTGCCCCACTTTGGATTGTGAGCACAAAGCTTCGCCGACCGCGTGGAGCCATTCCTCTTCGATAAGTTGGCGGGATTGCTGAGCGGCATACCCTTTCTCCATCATGACTCGATCCAAGATCGAAGAAACCGACTTGGGACGTAGCCGCGACGGCATCGGTTTGGGAATTTGATTGAGATACATGGCTTCTTCATCAAACTCAGCACTCATTTGGACATTCCTCCGATGAAAAAACAATCGCGGTTCACCAGCCTCAGGCTTGGTACTGCTGAGCGATTGCGGTCGCGCTGGAAAAGAGATGACTATCCCAACGCGATCTTAATCGCTTGATCCAAGTCCGCTTTGAGATCGTCAACGTCTTCTAATCCAACCGAGATTCTGATCAACGAATCGACGATCCCAAATTTCGCACGAGCCGCTGGATCGTAACTCGCATGAGACATCGATGCCGGCTGCTCAATCAACGATTCTACCGCACCAAGACTCACCGCGAGACCAAATAGATCGGTCGATTCGCAAACTTTCTTGGTTTGCGAAAAATCCCCTCGGACTTCGAATGATACCATTGCACCAAATTGGTTACCCATCAGGCGTGTCGCCAATTCGTGCTGCGGGTGTGACTTTAATCCTGGATAGAGGACTCGCGTCACCGCAGGATGATTCTCAAGCCAGTTCGCTATTTCTAAAGCGGACTTGGATTGCTCCCGCATGCGCAAAGCCAGAGTCTTGATGCCTCGTTGCAACAAGAACGAATCGATGGGGGGCAGCACCGCTCCGGTAGCATTTTGCACAAAGTACAATTGCTTGTGCAGTTCTTCGGTGCGGCTCGCCAGTACACCAGCCAGTACATCGCTATGACCACCGAGATACTTTGTGGCGGAGTGCATGACGATGTCCGCTCCAAGTTCGATGGGGCGCAGAATCGCAGGAGAGGTAAATGTGCTATCCACTCCGAGTAACGCACCATGCTGGTGAGCTAAGTCTGCAATGGCTGCGATATCGGGGATCGACATAAGTGGATTTCCGATGCTTTCAATCCAAATCATTTTTGTATTGGGCTGAATCGCAGACTTGAGTGCAGTCAGATCGCAGGAATTGGCTAGGCTGACCGTGATACCAGATCGATCGCAAATCTTATGAAGCAATCGATAGGTCCCACCATAGATATCACTACCCGCGACGATATGATCCCCTGAGCGGAGCAGCATCGTGGCGCAATGCGTCGCAGCCATCCCGGATGAAAAAGCCAAAGCGCCCGCAGCACCCTCCAAGCATGCGATGGTTTTCTCAACGGCAGTGCGGGTTGGGGAACCGCTTCTGGCATAATCAAACGTTCCCCAAGTCCCTGCGCCGGGCTGAATGAACGTTGTGGCCATATGAATAGGTGTTACGACCGCGCCGCTGGCTGGATCTGGTTCGCTGCCGACGTGGATCGCTTTGGTTTGAAACTTCATGCGTCTAATGCTTGCTTGAGGTCTGCGATGAGGTCATCACCATCTTCAATTCCGCAGGACATGCGGATCATGTTGTCCGGAATTCCGAATTGAGCACGAATCTCAGGCGGATAGTCAAAGTAGCTCATGACGAGCGGTTGCTCGATAAGAGATTCGACGCCCCCCAAGCTCGGGGCAATACGTGGGATGCGGCACGCGTCGATGACATCTGCGGTTCGTCTCCAATCTGCATCTTTGACGAGGAACGTGATCAAACCGCCAAAGCCCTTCATCGTTTGTTTCGCAATTTCGTGGCTTGGGTGTGATTCCAAGCCAGGGTAATAAACGCGTTCAACACGAGGATGGTTTTCGAGGAATCTTGCGATGCGCAAACCGTTGTCATTGTGTCTCTCCATGCGAAGAGCGAACGTTTTCAGTCCACGTTCGAGCAAATACATGTTGTGAGGCGAGTTGATGCCTCCCAAAATGCCTCGTAGTTTTCTAACGTCCTCCAGCTTTTCTTTGCTACCGCAGATAACGCCAGCCAGCAAATCGTTGTGGCCACCCATATATTTCGTGGCGGAATGCCAAACGTAATCAACACCGTATTCAATAGGGAGCACATTGTAAGGCGTAGCCAGGGTCGCATCGATGAGGGTTTCGACCTCGTGAGCTTTTCCGATGGCTACAAACTGCTCCAGATCGATGCAAGACAAATGGGGATTGGTAGGTGACTCACTCACGATCATTTTGGTTTTCGAATTGATGGCTGCTTCCATCGCATCGTAATCACCCGTCTTCACTTGTCGGGTAATGACGCCGAAACGAGAAAGGTGTTTGGCGCAGAATTCGCGACTTCGGTGATAGCACTGGTCAAAGAAAACGATTTCGTCGCCAGCATTAAGTTTCGTCATCAGCAAACCAACGATTGCTGCCATGCCACTGGAATAGATTATGGCATCTTCGGCGTGATCGAGAGCAGCGAGTTTTCGCTCGACAACCTTTTCGTTCGGGTTGCCGTAACGGCCGTACTCTTCGCGGTCTTCTTTTTCGCGGATGTACTTGAGAATGCTATCAGTCGACTCAAACGTATAGGTGCTGCTACAACAGATTGAATCCGTAATAGCATCATTTGGTTTTTGTCGTGCTTCGCCTGCATGAACGCTGGTGGTGCTCGTACCGGCATTTTTAAAACTGTAGGCTGAGCGATTCGTTATTTCGTGGGATGGATGTTCAGGTGTAGCCACGGTCTTTGGCTCGATGGTTGCTGTGGAATTTGTTCTAGAAGTTGCAGGAGAGTTCATTGGTTCCTCGAGTCCTCAACGGAAAACCGCTATGTAACAAGCGGCAAAATCACTTAGAAACTGACAATTGGTTTATAGAGAAACGCGACCCCGGTGAGCATCTCATGCATGAGACTGTCGGGAAACCCAGCAATCCGCCCGGCGGTAGACCTAGGAGTCTCGCTGGGGGTATCGAATAGCCAGGGGCAATCAATCAGTGGCATTTTAGCAGTGAGGCTGCAAGCGGCCGCAAATCCCTAGAACGCTTCTAGACTATCCCAGATGAAGTCGTTGAGCAAGCAGTTTTCTGGGCAACCGCGATATTCTCGAACGGTAATCCGCAGTAAGATAGGGAGTCTGTACCACTTTCTCCATGAATTTCGAGCATTCCCCATGCATCAGCCCCTTCGACCGACGAGAACGGAGCGCCGCGAGACTGGCGATCAAACCTGGGGGGCTCTCACGGTCAATGTCTGTTCTTTGGTGCGTTCTTCTTTGCTGCTCCTGCTTTTTTGCCCGCTTGCAATCGCCCAACTTGATTCGAATGCTGATAATCCTTCAGGAGGCACGCCCCCTACAGCACCAGAGTTAAATGTCTCTGAGCAAAACCTCGATCAGCTAATTGCGGACTTGAGCAGCAGCATTTTCCTCACTCGAGAGAAAGCGACGGCGGCACTCGACAAAGCCGACGACAGCATGGTCTCTGAATTGGAACGCAGGTTGGAATTGTTAAGCGATTTGGAGGCAAAAACGAGGCTTCATGGCATCGTCGTTCGGAAGAAAAATGAGCAACAGCAGCGAAATATTCGGGCTTTCCTCTTAGAGCCCGATCCGAGCAAAACGTATGAATTCAATGGTTGGAACAGTTTTAAGAAAGCGTGCGAAACCTCGGATCGAAGAACGAAATTTACCTTCTTAGAACTGATCAATGGCTATCCCGATTTGGTGATGAAGGAGATTTCCTCGAAACAAGAAGCTTTTGAGCGAGCTTCAGCCATTGCCAAAGCTCTTTCTGAAAACATTACTCTCCCAAGCCGAAATTTGACGGAATCGGATGGTATCGCCTTGATCTACTGTGCCGTGCTCAGTGAAGATTTGATCGACCAAAACATCGAAAGTACAGGTAACAAGGTTTTCTCGCGTTACCCTTTTACCAATATCGCGGCCGCGACCAAGCTTCGCTCTACTCTGAGCCAATTTGTCATCGATGATAGAAACAAAATGAGCACGCATGGGCGCATGTCCGCGACGGTCAATAACCTCTTTTCCAAATGGGCATTGCGAGCCAAAGATCGGACTCGAATGCTACTTACTTGTTTCGATACCCAAAATGCGACGGCACTGATTATTGCAAGAAGCGTACTTGAAGATCCCAAGAATACGGCGGATACGACTCTATTCGAGCTCGCCATGCAAGCGGTCGCAAAATTCGGTTCACCCGCTGATTTACCGCTACTGGAGAAGTACTACGAGGACAAATCGGTGATCGTTGAGCTTCAGAGATTTGCCATTCCCGACGGTACAAATCAACGGCTAGAAATCTACGATGTTCAAGCGAGAGATCTCGCCATAGTAGCTTCTGCCATGGTTTACCAGTATTATCCCTTCGAGATAGTGGAGAGTTTGCGGCTCCATGGACTCAGGGGATTTGTGTCCGAATCGATTGCCGTTCCCCAAACCGATGGGGACCGTTTTCGAGAGGTGCGGATGAAAAGATTCCGTGATTTGCAGTCGCAAGTTTTCCCTGAGCTTTTGAAAACCCGCATTCCCATTCCGAACTAACGCCCCAAAAAGAGCTCGGAGAGATCTAGCTGACCCGCAAGAGCTTGAAAGACAAGCTACTATAGGACTACTATGGTTTCGTAGATAAGTCTGCGTAAGCTGTATCCTGCCTAGATTTCCCACCTTTAATAAAACAGCGTACCCGCCATGTTCCATTGGATGACGCTTGGATTACAACAGTCTCGATTGCGACGCATGCCGTCACAACTCTCGCTTGTTGCCAGTTTCGTTTGGTTGATGACGTTCTCGGTAAATGCTTTTGATCCACCTGGAGCGGTTGTTGAGGCTAGCGGAGAAACCCAACAGAATCACCAGGCCGACATCGATTTCTTTGAAACGAAAATTCGCCCCGTTCTGATTGAGCATTGTTACTCTTGCCATGCCGCGGATGCAAAAATCATTCGCGGTGGGCTTTTGGTCGATAGCCGTGATGGATTGCTCGAGGGGGGAGATAGCGGGCCGGCAGTGGTCCCAGGGGAAGCTGAGAAAAGTTTGTTACTCTCAGCCCTAAAGCATGAATCCCTTGAGATGCCGCCAGATCGAAAGTTGCCCGATGCGGTCATTGCGGACTTTCAGCTGTGGATTGCCCGCGGTGCTGTGGACCCTCGCGACAAAGGAAATGCTGAGCTACCTCGCGGCGTGGACTATGAGGCTGCTAAGTCTCATTGGGCCTTTCAGCCTATCGCCGAGCCGATGTTGCCTGCAGTTTCTGCGGAGGCTTGGGTTAAAAGCCCAATCGATCGTTTTGTACTCGCTCGATTAGAAGCGGCCGGCATGAAACCACGGTCCAGGGCGGACAAGGAAACGTTGATTCGTCGTGCCAGTTTTGATCTTATTGGATTGCCCCCGACCGTTGCAGAGATTGATGCTTTTTTGGCCGATGAATCCCCTGAGGCATTCGAAAAAGTGGTCGACTCCTTGCTGCAGTCGCCTCATTACGGTGAACGTTGGGGGCGGCACTGGTTGGATTTGGTGCGATATGCCGATTCCAATGGTGCTGATGAAAATCATGATCTACCCAACGCGTGGCATTACCGCGATTGGGTTGTGCGAATGATCAATCGCGATCAACCTTTGGACCAATTCATTACAGATCAACTGGCTGGTGATCTTTTGCCGAAGACCGGCGATGAAAAAATCGATGGCGATCGATTGACTGCAACAGGAATGCTGGTCATTGGACCGAAAATGTTGGCCGAGCAAGACAAAGACAAAATGGTGATCGACATTGTCGACGAACAGATCGATACCATTTCACGTACGATGCTTGGATTGACGATCGGATGTGCTCGCTGCCACGATCACAAGTTCGATCCCGTTAAGGCAAAGGATTATTACGCACTGGCGGGCATTTTTTATAGTACCAAAACGATGGCAGATCGGGCATTCGTCTCCAATTGGCTGGAACGCCCGTTGCCATCGGCTGAAATCGAATTGCAACGTGGCGAGCATCAAAAAAAGATTGATGCCGCCAAAGCGGAGTTGGCGGCAACCGAAGCGGCACACAAGTCCCAGGCCGAGAAGCTTAGTCAAATCCAAGCCGAATTGGCCTCTGCCCAAGCGGAAGCGGACGCGTTAAAGCATAAGTTTGAGGAGCAAAAGAAAGCCGTTGAAGCAGTCGAAAAAGCGATGCCCGCATTCACGATGGTGATGGCTGCGGATGAGGCCACTCCGACCGAGTTACCGATTCATATCCGGGGAAATCATCTCACATTGGCCAAAGAAAAGGTCATTCGAGGCGTACCCGAGATCTTGGCGACCGCGGTTCCGTTACAAGAAATTCCGGAGAAACAGAGCGGTCGATTGCAATTGGCACAGTGGATGGTTTCGCCAGAAAATCCTTTGACCGCGCGTGTTATGGTCAATCGGATTTGGATGTGGCATTTTGGGCAAGCGTTGATGCGTTCCCCGTCGAATTTTGGGCTTAGAGCTGAACAACCGACCCACCCTGAGTTGCTTGATTACTTGGCAAATCGTTTAATCCAAGAAGGCTGGTCACTCAAGAGGATGCATCGCACAATCATGAATTCATCGACTTACCAGATGGCAAGCGATGTCGAATTTCCCGAATCCCAACAGTATGCCCAACTAGATCCGGAAAATCGACTGTTGTGGCGTCGCGCACGTCGCAGGCTAGAAGCAGAACCGGTTCGGGACGCAATCTTGTTTATGGGAGGCGGTCTTGATGTGAAAATGGAAGGCAAAGCGCCGGATGTAAACGCCAATCGTCGAGCGATTTATTTGCCGATTAATCGTGCTTCGTTGTATGAGATGTTTTCGACCTTTGATTACGTCGAGACCGCTAATCACATCGAGCAACGCCCAACAACCACGGTGCCACATCAAGCGTTGTTTTTGTTAAACAGCCCTATGGTTCACAATCAAGCGACTGCTGTGGCGAAAAAAGTAACGGCAGAGTTCGAAACGCCCGATGCGCGATTGAGAGCTTTGTTTCGTATGCTTTACGCTCGGCAGCCGACCGAAGCGGAGCTCAATAGATCGCTGCACTTTCTCGATACGGCCGCGATCCAACTCGAGGGTGTTTCCGATCCTTTGGAGCGATCCGTCCAATCATGGTCGGCGCTTTGTCGTTCATTAATGGCCGCCAACGAATTTGTATACATCGATTGATGCAGAAGGTTCTAATATGTGGACTCGCCGTCAGCTTTTACGTAACTCATCAGCCGGATTCGGCTCGTTGGCATTGATCGATCTACTAGCACGTTGCCAGGCATCACAGGAGGGGGGAACGACTGGGAGTCCGCTTTCAGCGAAATCGCCACACTTCACTCCGCGAGCCAAACGCATCATTTTTCTATTCATGCATGGTGGTCCATCGCATATCGATACCTTTGATTACAAACCCGAGTTAGCGAAACAAGATGGCAAGCCGCTGCCGTTTGAAAAGCCTCGCATACAGTTTGCTCAGACCGGCAATTTGCTCAAAAGTCCCTGGGAATTCAAGCAATACGGCCAATCCGGAGCATGGGTCAGTGATCTTTTTCCCAACGTGGCACAGTGCGTAGATGATCTAACCTTTATCAAGTCAATCCACGGGTCCAATGAAGCACATGGCGGAGCATTGCTAAAAATCCATACGGGTTCGGACACGTTTGTGCGCCCGAGTATGGGTGCTTGGATCAGTTATGGTTTGGGGACGGAAAACGAGAGTTTGCCGAGTTTTGTGACCATTAACCCCACGCTCGGACACGGAGGCGTACGTAATTTCGGGTCCGCTTTTCTGCCACCAATTCATCAAGCGACTCGGATTGGTTCGAGTGGTGCTGACATGAAAAGTGCACGGATTGAAAACCTTGTCAACGATAGCGTATCTCCCGAATTGCAGCGAAAACAAATAGAGTTGCTGGGGGATTTGGATCGTTTAAAGAGAGCGGGAACTTCGGCACGAATAGAATCGGAGCTTGATGCCAGGATCGAGTCGTTTGAGTTGGCGTTTCGCATGCAATCGGCAGCTCCCAGTCTCTTGGATTTATCGGGCGAGACCGAAGCGACGTTAGCGCTGTATGGTATCGATGGCAGCCCTACAGATAACTACGGTCGTCAATGTTTGTTAGCCCGCCGCATGTCGGAAGCCGGGGTTCGTTTTGTCCAAGTTTCCCACGCATATTGGGATCAGCATTCCGAGTTAAAAGAAAAGCATCGAGAATTGGCGCAGGAAGTGGACAAGCCAATCGCGGGGTTGTTAAAGGACTTAAAGCAGCGAGGCATGCTGAACGACACGCTGGTTATCTGGGGTGGCGAATTTGGGCGTACTCCAACTGCTCAGGGCGACAATGGTAGAGACCACAATCCGCATGCGTTTACATGGTGGATGGCGGGTGGAGGGGTCAAAACAGGCTTTAGTTATGGGGAATCCGATGATTTTGGGTTTTATGCAGCCAAAGACAAAGTTCACATACATGATTTGCACGCGACGATCCTGCACTTGTTGGGGATAG
Organism: Pirellula sp.; assembly: GCA_046344995.1. GTDB lineage: Bacteria > Planctomycetota > Planctomycetia > Pirellulales > Pirellulaceae > JBKCUI01. The sequence continues at coordinate 10,546 of JBKDKR010000002.1, read as the reverse complement.
ATCACGAGCGTTTGACTTATCCGTATGGTGGTCGGGATTTCCGGCTAACTGATGTCGAAGGAAATGTCGTCCACGAAATCATGGCATAGAGTGCTGATCGTGTTTTTGTTCAGCTGTTCTAATTCTATGTTTTGTTGAAGCAGCCAAGGGAATCCGGGCTCCTTGACCAAACCTGCGATTCCGTCGAGACTCTACCCTTTAACAGTGACTCAAGGGATTCTCGAAGGGGAAAATAGTGTCTGCAACTTGCGTGATTGGTCTGCAGTGGGGAGATGAAGCGAAGGGAAAGTTAGTGGATTTGCTGGCCCCTCGCCATGACATCGTTGTTCGTTATCAGGGTGGTGCGAATGCGGGGCACACGGTGGTAAGTGGCAAGGATGTTTACAAGTTGCACCATATTCCTTCGGGAATTTTGTCTCCCACCATACAGAATGTGATAGCTCCCGGGGTTGTAATTGAGCCCAATATGTTGATCCGCGAGCTTGAGGGGCTAGAGAGCCGAGGGGTGAATCCGCGTTCGAATTTGATGATTAGCGAGCGAGCCCACGTCGTAATGCCTTGGCATTTTGTCGAAGACAAAGCGACCAACCGGGCGGTTGTGTCGGGCGAGAGCATTGGTACCACAAATAGGGGAATTGGCCCCTGCTATCGCGATAAAGTGGGGCGAACGCATGCGTTTCGGCTAGCCGATCTTCTTAGCGATCAGATGGAAAACAAGGTTCGGGAGACGGTGGCGGCCAAGCGAGAGGTGCTCAAAGGGATTGCAGATCCGAGCGATTTGGAGGGATTAAATGCGGATTTGATCATCGAGCAGTGCCGCGCATGGAACCGGGTGTTGGGGCCTCTCACTGCGGATACAACGAACTATTTGCTTGATGCGGTGGATGACGGAAAGAAATTGCTTATGGAGGGAGCTCAAGGTTCACTGCTGGATATCGACCATGGAACGTATCCATTTGTGACAAGCAGCAATGCGTCGGGGGTTGGTGTCTCGTCCGGATCTGGGGTGCCTGCTCGTTGGATAACGAATGTGATTGGCGTGGCCAAGGCTTATTCGACAAGAGTCGGTGGTGGGCCTTTTCCGACCGAACTGAACGACGAGACAGGGCAAAAAATTAGGGAAATCGGTCGAGAGTATGGGACCACGACAGGTCGCCCACGGCGCTGTGGTTGGTTTGATGCGGTCGCGGTGCGGTATACAACGCGACTGAGCGGATGCCATTATTTATCGTTGATGATGATGGACGTTTTGAGTCATTTCGATGAAATCCAGGTGTGTGTCGCGTATGAGCTCAACGGCCAGCGGACCAAGAAATTTCCGTGTTCGGCGGAGGATTTGCGGCGTTGCAAGCCTGTTTACGAGACATTGCCAGGGTGGCAGCAGGACGTATCGGGAGTGCGTCGTCTGGAGGATTTTCCAGTAAATGCGCGTCGGTATATCGATCGAATTAGTGAGTTAGTGGGGGTACCGATTGGGGTTTTGTCGGTGGGGCCGGACCGAGAGCAGACCATTTTCTTGATCTAACGCACCTAGGTTTTTGACCGATTGGCAGTCATGCAGTGGTTTGGAACCAGCTTAGAGTTCTGAACTTATCGGGCTGCGGTGAGAGTCACGTAGCCTCTTCTTTTCATGGGGTTTGCGGCGAGCAAAAGGCATGTTGGCAAGGGTGGCTCGATCCTGCCGAAAACGGAACGCCGTGCAGAACAAGGGTAATTTATGGGGGGGAAACATAGGAATAGCTCGTCTTTCACCCATGAATCCTTGCTATTTTGGGGGCTTATTAGGGCTCCGCGTGCAATCTCATCTTGTCTCGTGCGCGAGAAAGCAATGGTCCGAGGCTGTGAGAAGCAATCCCTGTTTCCGAGCTGATTTCTTGGTAGGAACGACCCTCCAGGTGAAACATGCGAATCGCGCGAGCTTCATCGTTTGACAGCTTCTGGAGGGATTTCTCTAGGATTTCAAGGTCTTCTAGGGATAGGGCCGACGCAGCTGGAGTTTCTATTTGGGCAGCCGCTTCGTTGGAAAGGGATGTCGGGATTCTTAATTGAGCCAGTCGGCGAACGATGATTCTGCGGGAGACGACCGTAAGGTAAGTCGCCAAAGAGCTTTGTCCTCGGAATTTGCGCAGGATTGCGTAGTCTTTGTCGAGGACAGCTAGGAAGACTTCTGCAACCAAATCATCGCGGGATTCCGGGGTGATTTGGAGATTTCTCGCGAAGGATGTTTGGTTGACAACGTGAAGAACTAGGCCGAGGAATCGGTCTGTAAAATCTTTCCAGGCATCTGGCGAGCGGTTTAGGCATCGATCCAGAAGTTCGCGATCGAGATTGGAAAGTGACACTTCGATACCTTGGCGAGATAGGGTTGCAGACGGTCGAAAAGGTGCGATCGGCTAGGATTTCTTCAATATTAGGTGGACGACGGGTCGACAGCAAGCAGAATCGGTTTCTTGACACCTGGTTTCCGCCCGCCTACTATGCGGGACGGGGTAATCGGCAAGCTCAAATAGGGAGATTGTTCGAACCCGGTTTCGGCGCAAATGCGACCGATCAGTAGCAGGTATTTTTCGGCGACTTAGCTAACGACAAGGAATAAAAAGATGGCGCACATTGTAACCCAGCCGTGCGTGGGATGCAGATACACCGACTGCGTAGTAGTATGCCCGGTCGAGTGTTTTTACGAGGGGGAGAAGATGCTGTACATACATCCAGACGAGTGCATCGACTGCGAAGCGTGTGTTGCGGAATGCCCGGTCGAAGCCATTTATCATGAAGACAATGTGCCCGACGAATGGAAGGAATACATACAGATGAATGCGGAAATGGCGCCGCAATGCAAGGTGATCACAGAGAAGAAGAAGCCATTGGTTGACTAGTTTTTCGAGGATCAGCGTCGATTTCAGCGATTGGCGGCCTTTTGGTGAGAGTACCCCAAAAAAGTTCGGAATGGTGGGGAGGATTGCTCAAGTCTTCGAAAAGACTGGTCGATAACTAGGGCTCGGAAACGGGAGTGTTGAAAAACACTCGCGAGTTCGGGAGAAAATGCGTTGACAGGTGCGAACAGATCGATACCATTCTCGATCCTGGTTTCGCACCAGGAACCAAAGTTTTGGTACCGCGCGCGTAGCTCAGTTGGTTAGAGCGCGTCGCTGATAACGACGAGGTCCCCGGTTCGAATCCAGGCGCGCGCACTAAAACATTTGGGGGTGTAGCTCAGTTGGGAGAGCATCTGCTTTGCAAGCAGAGGGTCATGGGTTCAAGTCCCTTCACCTCCACTGGAATCGTTCAAAAGAAATTTGAAAAAAGGCCTTGCGGTCGACTCAGAAATCTGGATGATTCTCGCTCCCTTGACCGGGACAGACGAAACGCAGTCGCAAGACGGTGATAGTTTGAAACGGTTGGCTGTCGAAGAGGCGAGTCTCGCAATGCGAGAGTTAGTCGAAACGAGAGTCAAAAAGGGAATGGGAGAAAAAATCGAAAATGCGATTGACACCAAAGTTAAGAGCACTTAAGATTACTCCCCCTCGCAAACGACAAAATGTCGAATGCGAAACTGATCTTTGACAATTTGGTTGGATTGGTAGATGGCATCTGATTCGTGTAGGGAGCTATGGTTTTTCCGGCCATGGTAAGCTATGCGAGATGTAATTTCAACCGGTTCTGAGAAGAACGCTTGCTGATTATTCAGTATGAGTTTAATTGAACCGTTTTGAATGAGCGCAATATAGAATAGGCGATCTCGGTACTGCTTGCGATGCGAATCGCGGGTTGTAGATGAGATAAAGAGAATGTTGGGATTGGTTCATCCGGATGCGGCAGGGTAACTTGCTGGGTGCGGTTGAGCATGAGATTCCGATGGTCAAGTTATTAAGGGCGCACGGGGGATGTCTTGGTATTGAGAGGCGATGAAGGGCGTGGAAGTCTGCGAAAAGCTTGGGGGAGTCGACAAACAGGTTGTGATCCCGAGATACCCGAATTAGCGTACACTGAATACATAGGTGTACGTGGCTAACCCAGGGAACTGAAACATCTAAGTACCTGGTGGAAAAGAAAGAAAAATCGATTCCGTTAGTAGCGGCGAGCGAAAGCGGATCAGCCCAAACCGAGGGGGTTTCCTCCTCGGGGTTGTAGGGCTACTCACATGGGAGTTACAAAGCGACAACTAGCTGAAGTGTCCAGGAACGGCACACCATAGATGGTGACAGTCCAGTAAGCGAAAGTTGAGCGCCTCCCGAGTAGTACCTGAGTAGGGCCAGTCACGTGAAACCTGGTCTGAATCCGCGGGGACCATCCCGCAAGGCTAAATACTCCTCAATGACCGATAGTGAACTCAGTACAGCGATGGAAAGGTGAGAAGAACCCCTGTTAGGGGAGGATTAGTGAACCTGAAACCGTGTGCTTACAAGCGGTCGGAGCACTATTAAAAGTGTGACGGCGTGCCTTTTGCAAAATGATCCGGCGAGTTAGTGTTTGCAGCGGGTTAAGGCCTTACGGGCCGAAGCCAGAGGGAAACCGAGTCTGAATAGGGCGAATTTGTTGCGGGCACTAGGCGCGAAACTGTGTGATCTACCCATGGACAGGTTGAAGCGCGGGTTAAACTGCGTGGAGGACCGAACTCATTTGGGTTGAAAACCGATGGGATGATCTGTGGGGAGGAGTGAAAGTCTAATCAAACACAGAGATAGCTCGTTCTCTCCGAAATATTTTCAGGGATAGCCTCGAGCCACTATGCAGTGGGGGTAGAGAGACTGATTTGGATGGGGGCCCTTCCTTGGGTACCTCACTGAGCCAAACTCCGAATACCATTGTAACTATCTCGGGAGTCAGTCTGTGGGGGATAAGCTCCATGGTCAAGAGGGAAACAACCCAGATCGTCAGCTAAGGTCCCGAAGTTCTATTCAGTCACTAAGAAAGTTGAATCTCTGTGACAGCCAGGATGTTGGCTTAGAAGCAGCCACCATTTAAAAAGTGCGTAACAGCTTACTGGTCGAGAGGTTCTGCGTCGATAATGAACGGGAGTAAATAGAACACCGAAGCTGCGGGATCCGTAAGGATCGGTAGGAGAGCGCTGATGGGGAGATACAAGACGTACCGTAAGGAGCGTTGTCGGCCCCATCAGGTGATTATGCCGGAATGAGTAACGATTAAACAGGTGAGAATCCTGTTCGCCGAACACCTAAGGTTTCCTGGGCAAGGTAAATCCGCCCAGGGTTAGCCGGTACCTTAGTCGAGGCCGAAAGGCGTAGACGATGGATGGAAGGTTAATATTCCTTCGCCGGTCTTGTGAAGTGATGGAGGGACGGCACCCGAAAATACAGCGGTACGATTAGAAATGTCCGTTGGTCCTGATGAGGCGTCTGGTAGGCAAATCCGCCAGGCACAAGCCAAGACAGGATCACGAGAGCACTTAAGATCTCGAAGTGTGTGGAAGGGTGTCCAAGAAAAGCTTCTAAACGTTAAAGCAAGATCGACCGTACTAAAACTGACACAGGTAGGTGAGAAGAGTATTCTAAGGCGCTCGGGAGAACGGTGGTTAAGGAACTCTGCAAAATGGCTCCGTAAGTTCGCGATAAGGGGCGCCTACGCAAGTAGGCCACAGAAAATCGGCAGCAGCGACTGTTTATCAAAAACACAGGACTCTGCGAACTCGTAAGAGGAGGTATAGAGTCTGACGCCTGCCCGGTGCTGGTAGGTTAAGGAAGAGAGTTAGCGAAAGCGAAGCCCGCGACCGAAGCCCCAGTAAACGGCGGCCCTAACTATGAGGGTCCTAAGGTAGCGAAGTTCCTTGTCGGGTAAGTTCCGACCTGCATGAAAGGCGTAACGACTGCTGCACTGTCTCAACCACCGACCCGGTGAAATTGTAGTTGTGGTGAAGATGCCACATACCCGCGGCTAGACGGAAAGACCCCATGAACCTTCACTGTAGGCTGATATTGGGTTGAGATGTGTTCTGTGCAGAATAGCTGGGAGGCTTTGAACTGGTGACGCAAGTTATCAGGGAGCCATCGTTGAGATACCAGCCTGGATTCATTTTAATTCTAACTTTGTCCCTTGAATCAGGGCTTAGGACATTGTCAGTTGGTCAGTTTGACTGGGGCGGTCTCCTCCCAAAATGTAACGGAGGAGCGCAATGGTACCCTCAGCCTGGTCGGCAATCAGGCAAAGAGCGTAAAAGTATAAGGGTGCTTGACTGCGAGACAAATAAGTCGAGCAGGTACGAAAGTAGGCTTTAGTGATCCGGTAATTCCGAATGGAAGGGTTATCGCTCATCAGATAAAAGGTACTCTGGGGATAACAGGCTTATCGCCACCGAGCGTCCACAGCGGCGTGGCGGTTTGGCACCTCGATGTCGGCTCATCGCATCCTGGGGGTGTAGAAGCTCCCAAGGGTTTGGCTGTTCGCCAATGAAAGCGGTACGTGAGCTGGGTTCAGACCGTCGTGAGACAGGTCGGTCCCTATCTACCGTGGGCGTACGAAACTTGAAGAGGTTCAACTTTAGTACGAGAGGATTTAGTTGGACGTAGCTCTGGTGTCCCAGTTGTCACGCTAGTGGCACGGCTGGATAGCTAACTACGGAAAGGATAAACGCTGAAAGCATCTAAGCGTGAAGCCCTCTCTGAGATTAGGTTTCGTTGCTACTTGTAGCGAAAGTCCCCTGGTAGACTACCAGGTTGATAGGATGGATGTGTAAGCACGGTAACGTGTTCAGCTTACCATTACTAACGGACGAACACTTGACCATTGGTATCTTGCGTTCAACTACGCTAAGACCAATGTATTTTATATCGCGTTCATTTACCAATCCAACATGCGTCACATTTGCCTACCGGCGGTGTGGCGTACTCCCGGTGACTATATCGAAAAGGTACACCTGTTCCCATACCGAACACAGTAGTTAAGCTTTTCGAGCCGATGATAGTGCCCACCAGTGCGAAAGTAGGTATTGCCGGATTTTTAAAAAGCTCTTTGAGTTCTCTCAAAGAGCTTTTTTTCGTTTACACCTTTGAGTTTTCTTCCCATGGGTCGTTTGCGCTTCCGTCCTGAATAAGATTGCCCTTTCTGGAATGGCCTTCCTGTCGTCAACTTGACGATCGTCTTTAACCTCTCGATTTCGCTTGCTTCCCTAAGAGGCTTCGTGATCCCTTTGTTTTTCTTGCTCGCACAGGCCTAGGGGGTAGTCGTCCCGTGAATGATGTCGATCTTAAGATTTTACAAATTGGGAAATGCAAGTCACCGGTTGCGGTTGTTATGGAAGCGGGACACAGACCTTTCTCGTCAGAGTACTTCTCGGGAATGCCACGCCAGCTGGATCGTTCAAAGTTTGTGCTACCAATGCCGAGGTCTGTTCGGAAGTTGGAAAGAATTCGAAAGGAGTTGGAGTTGGGGATCTATATGCGGGGATTCCTGGAACGCGGCGAGTTCCATTAGTCGTGGATAATCGCGTTGTTGAGGCAAACGAAGAAAATGTGCTCAATGGTTCTTATCTCTTAGTTAGGCCGTTTATCCTAATCTTCGATAAATCGCAGTGCGAAATAGATGGGGGATGGCGGGAGGCGGCGGTTCGTTTCGTTCCTAGTAGGGATGGGCAAGCAACGGTTATGAAGTCTGGGCTGTTTCCCATCGTTCCCGCGTTCGCAAACCATCAAATAGCGTAGGTGTTCGGCCAACCGGTTCGCTAAACAGTCATTTTTGAACATTTGTTAGGGGATAAAGATTATGGTTTTCACGCGAACTTTGGTTCAAAACGCTTTGTTCCTCCGCCTGTATCTGGTTTTTCTTCTCGTCGGACGCTCGGTCGCAGTACGGCTTTAATGCGATTCCCTGGAACGGAGCTATTGGCGGTCAGCCATGGGGGAATTTTTACGTAGCTAGTACTTTGCAAGTTCCAGCTTGGAATGGATATTCGAATGGTGGCGGAACATTCGGTACTGGTCTGCAAAGTTGGCAATTAGGAGCGGTAACTCTGAATTCGGCCAATGGCGTTTTGGTTCAGCAAGTGGTACCTGGAAGTATTGCCGACCGGGCTGGGTTGCGATCGGGAGATCTCATCGTATCTGTTGCGGGAAGTCAAGTTGGCTTTACCGGTGGAAGACTCTTTGATTTGATCTATACGAAATCAAAAGAAGAGTGGATGCAAACGGACAAGTTCGATTGACGGTTTTAGACGCCGTTTCACGACAGTTTCGTACGAAAACGCTTAGTATCACTCCACAATACCCCAGCAGCGGTGCAGTGACTGGCCGTGTATTCATGGATAGGGCCAATGGATGGTCTGGAAATTATACGCTCAAGGTTGAGTTGCTTAACGTGTCGCGACCTTACCTTAGTGCTTCAGGTTGAAGCACTTACGTCAATGCTTATGGACCTGGTCCGTTTCCATTTTCGATTTACGCCAATCCTACCTACGTTAATTCAGCAGATCGATATCGATTAGTTGCATCACTTTACGATGCAAATCGGCAAGTTATTGCATATGGGACTCTCGATAGAGTCTCTCCTGCCTCGGCTCCTGGCGCCGTTTACGAACTTAGGCTGTCACCAACAGCAAGCAGTTTTCCTAGTAATCTACCGTCCTACGGGAGCTATTATCCAAATCAGAATCTTGTTATCGAGGCATTTCGAAGGTATCTAAATCGCGAACCGTCCGTTAGCGAGCTGCAAGCTTGGTTGCAGCAACTTGTAACGAACACCATTTCTTTGCAGGAGATGAAGGCAGAGATATTGGCTAGCCCTTCTTTTTATGATCGCGTGGGTAACAACCCAGACCAATTCATTCGCTTGATGATCGAATCATCGAACCAGTTTATTGCTCCGCTTGATGCAATTCAATTCTGGCGGGTAAGGCTTGATCAGTTGAATGGCGACCGGCTGACCTTGGCGAGAGAATATGTTTAAAGTCTTGGGTAATCATTCATTTAGAGAACGGTCGACTTCACCTGTTTTCCCTTGTAAGAAAGCTAAGAATGACTGACAGGCCTGCATTGGTTAGTGAGCTAGAAGGAGTTTTTGGGGCGGCAAGTGCTGCCGCATTTGGAAGCTCTGTATTCTTTGAAAGTCAACGGAGAAGCGATGTCTGGTTTTTTGATTGCCGCTGAGAATGCAGATCTTGGTCGGCTGTTTTTGGCATTTTTGATGGAATGAAAGTTATGCCGAGGGCTTCTTTCCGTATTGGGTTCGGTGGTGCGGGCTTGATTTTCGTATCGCTCACTGATTTTGGTGATCAACTTCGTTCCGTTACTTGATCGCGGATTTTGAGTCAAGCGTTCGCCACTACGCTAAGATCTTATTGTCGACTAACGCCAGGGCGTCTTATTGAAACGCTTTTTTGATCGAATGTCACTATGAATAACGCGGCACGCACGAAACTCGTTTTTAAATCCTTGATATTGTTTTGCTTGTTTGCAGCGGTCATCCACTTAGGCCGACTGTCTAGAGAAAATCAGGCTCTTCTCGCGGAAGTAGAGCAACTCGAAGCCGAATTAGGTCGGATGGAAATCACAGATTCTAGACGAATTCATTTGGTCGAAGTAAAGAACCCCGATGTACCTCCGGAACTTGGTAAACAACTGGACTTTATCTGTCAGTTTCGTTGCTACATACCACCCGGCTACGATGCCAACGAATTTAGTGGCAGCGGATTTGTTACCGAGAAAGGAATCTATCACTCTGGCAGCTATGGCAGTGCTTGGAGATCGTCCCAAAAAGAACCAGTCCAAGAAATCATGACCGTGAGCATAAGCAAGGAAGAAGATTATTGGCGAATCTTTTATTCGTACGGAGGAAACTCTTTCACTCAATCTTGGCGTCTATCACGTCCAGACTTAACTCCGGATCAACTAGTTATTCAAAAGCTTGTTAGCAGCGAAACGGGAGCGAAATCATTCACTACCGACATGATTTTACCGCTACTCAAGATTTACGACCCAAATACTGCGGTCGAGAAGGAAATCGATGGAAAGAAACAGACCGTCTACCAAGGCTGCATTATCTTGCTCTATCCTAAAAATCGAGATCCAGATTTTCAGATGCTATTGAATGGTGTAACTCCCCCACAATTTGATCCGAGCAAGCTTGCAACTGGGATGAGCAATGATTAACGAGGATCTACAACAGCGGACTTCAATGCTCACGTTTTCTCTCAAGAACCTATTAATCCTGACTGCAATGATCGCGGTCGCATTGGCGATCGGATTGGCTTGCAATACCCACTGGTCTCTCATGCAAAAACGGCAAGCGTTATTGGAGGCTTCCGGGCGTTTAAAGGTTAGCAATCTGGACGAATTAGCGACTGCGAAACAACCGAAAATCACCTCCGATGCCGATACGTGGCTGGTCTATGTTCCGGAAGGACGACCATACAGGCTCCATTTGGGAATAGGGGAGTTCTCTAGCGAATCCATTCCGCAGTCCTACGAAAGTGTCTCCATTCCATCGGGACAACATCGCGTCACATTCATTAGGGCCGATTCAGCCATCGAGGACTTTCGCTACACCGTTTATGTTGATGGTGTTCGGGTCATCGAAAAAACAATGGGCAGCCAGTGGA
>JBKDKR010000001.1:0-52150 GCA_046344995.1 Pirellula sp. | reverse complement strand
CCTTTTCGAGTCCGTGACCAAGAGTTGGCCGGTACTAATTTCATGGCTGTTTTCGACTTTAGATAGCAAGCCGGCTTGCCAAACAATTGAGGCAATTGTTCTACTGTATTGGAACATCGAGAATCGAAACCAATTCGGTTTCGGATTGCTAACTCGGAGAACTCACCCAAGAGTCGGTAGCGTTCGCGGACTTTCAGTCGCGCTTTGAGTTGGTAGAGAGCTAGCAAGGTTCGGGTTCCTTGGAGCGGCAGTAAGCTTTACTGTTGGTAGTATAGAGTCACCAAAACTGCGAAATCGATAAAGTGAAATGAAAGAACATTATCTTTCAGGCTTCCGACATAATCTGGTGCAGGCCCGCAAGTTTCCAAGGTCTGGAGACTTCGGCTACGGGCGAGTCCAAAGTCTGGCGACTTCGAATGCAGGGCTCGAAACAATTGAGGCAATTGTTCTACATTGTTCAGTTTGCCTGTCACAGCAGGAGACGTAGATCTGGGTCCAGGTGTGCCCGTTGTAATCAATTCGAATGACCTTGTGACAAAGACATTCAAACATCTCAACGTTTTTTGCTCCTATACTGCTTTTTCAGAACCGTCGCTCAATCCGACTGAGACTTTGTTGCCTTTGAGTTGAACATCCGCTGGCAGAAATATCGAACGCAAAAAATGAGTGTAATAGCTTTCTGCGTTCGATGTTTCTGCCACTATGGAGTTTGCCCTGAAGACCAAGCACGACGTACACCCATCTTTTGGGTGGTATGAATTGCCAATATTCTCGTGGCTTGGACCTCAATAGTAAGTGCCAAGTAGACTTGAGGGTGGCCCGACAATAAGTGAAAGTCGTTACGATTCTCCGCCTGCAAGTTGGGAGTGGTGTTCATCACGAGCCGATAAAGTTCCCGTCGCTATCGTACCGTACCAAGGCAAAATAAAGAAAAACGACCAGAAGCATCGGTAATCCGCAAAGCATGATGGGAGTCAAAAAAATGGACATCCCGATGGACACACTGGCACACACAATCCACAGCCACCAGGTCTCACGGAAAAAGACAGAAAATCGCTTCATCGGTTGCTCAGGTTTTCAAGAAAGCGGGAGAGGTTCAGGACGACACCTTAGATCTAGACTTCAATGCCCTTCCTCTCAATAGGGTAGCCAATGGCCTTGCCATCTCGCAATGCTAAAATGGGTGGTGCGTCACTATTGCTTTGAAATGTCTAGTGCATCGCCAGGTCTGTTCCCGACGTTACCATTTCTGTAGGATTTTGGAGTTCTAGAATGGCTAATTCACATGGCTTCTGCCAAACACGCTCGTTTCTTTCCATCGCATCATTTTTCCTGTTTGCGAGCTGCTTGGCCGTCCTTGGGCAATCGGCCGATGAACCGACCTCCCAAGAGACCAAACTCGAAACCATCACTTTGGGTGGGGGATGTTTCTGGTGCGTCGAAGCGGTCTTCCAAAGATTGGACGGCGTAAAGTCGGTTGTCTCTGGATACACCGGTGGAACGACTCCAAATCCAACCTATCAAACCATCAAATACGGCGGGCATGCCGAGGTCGTACAAGTTACCTTTGATCCGGAGGTCGTATCTCTCGAACAGGTGTTTTTAGTGTTCTTGAAAACTCACGATCCTACTAGCTGGCACAAACAAGGGCCGGACATCGGACCGCAGTATCGATCAGCAATTTTTTACAACTCGGACGAGCAGAAGGAAACAGCTGAGTTGGTTATCAAAAAGTTAACGGATGAAAAGGTTTACCGAAAACCAATTGTGACTGAGATAACCAAGCTTGGTACGTTTTATCGAGCAGAAGACTACCATCAAAACTACTACAACTTGAACAAAACCCAAAGCTATTGCCAGACCGTCGTTCGTGATAAAGTCCTTAAGTTCGAACGATTGTTTAAGGAATACTCGGTCACAAACAAAAAACGTGAAGAGAAGAAAAAGAAAGGCAGCCCCAAGAAGGACAATGAGCCAGGATCAGGCGGAGAGTGAAATTGGCAGTTCTGCGTTTTTCACATTCGCGGTCTTCAGTCGTTGCGAACTTAAGTGTTTGCAGACTGCGATCTTGATGACCGCAGCTGTGCAAAAAGCGAGTAGATTGTTCTAATGCTTCTTGTTGCCAAACTTCTTGCTAGCAATATCTGAAATAGCCAGCACTGCGGGGTGTTTTACTTTGCGTTCTACAGATAGCGCGTAGAACTTCTCTTTAATGTTTGGAACCTTGGCGATCACCTCGACGTTGTACATCTCCTCCACTTCTTTTCCGATCACGCTTGCGACTGGAAATATACCCGCGCCGGCGCTCCCGACGATTTTTAGCATCGCGCTGTCCTCGAACTCACCGACGATTTTGGGGTGGATATCATTTTCTTCGAACCAATAGTCCAGCGACCGCCTAAGAATCGTGTTCTCCATGGGCAACAGCATAGGCGCACCATTAAGTGACTCGGGAAATTTGTCTCGCAGTTTCTTGGCGAATTGCTTCGTACCTACAAACACCACATCGGATTCCCCTAGCAAGTGAGAATATGCTCGCACTTTCATGCTCGGATCGATCGGCGTATCGGACAGTACAACGTCAAGCTTATGGATAGCCAAGTCAGCGATTAGCTTGGTGATGTCCCCCTCAGCACAGTACAACTGGATTTCCTCCGACATTTCTAAGGTCGGTGCAATCAGTTGGTATGCAACCAGTTTGGGCAGGACGTCTTTGATACCAACCCTCAGTGTCATGGGACCGCCAACAGGTCGCCCATTTACCATATCCAGTAGTTCTTGACCCGTCGCGAAGATATCGTCGGCATACGCCTGCACAGCTACGCCCATATCCGTTAGCGCCAAGCCACGTCCCGATTTCCGAAACAATTCAACGCCAAGAGACTTCTCAAGATCTCGAAGTTGAATGCTGATGGTGGCAGGAGTCACGTGCAAAATTTCGCTTGCTCTCGCAACAGACCCCTCGCGAGCGACAACCCAAAAGTATTGCAAGTGGTGATAGTTAAGCCAATTCAAGGGTTCACCTGATTGTTAGGTTTTTTTAAGTTTTAATAAATCTGCATTCAATTTGTTTTAGCTGTCTGTCAACGAATAATCAAGGTAGTCATCACGCCAAATGCAACAAAATGGGAGTGCATCGATGTTAATCTTAGTACACGGCAATGGCTTTGAACTCGATCCTACGTTAAGAAGACACGTGCAGTCTAAAATCGAGTCGAGCATGTCGAAGTTTCAAAGTCGGATCGGAACAATCAATGCCTACCTTGCTGACTTGAATGGTCCCAAGAATGGCATCGACAAATCGATACGGCTCGTAATTGACTTACAGAAGAAGCCCGTAGTAGTGCTGGACGAAAAGGGAGGTCAGTGGCAAACCATGTTGGAGTCTATTTCCGATCGCGCTTCCCACACTATATCGAGACTAATGTCCAAGAGCCGTCAGCGTCGCAGACCGAAGTAAGATGATCATTACAGTCGTTTAAGAAAAGTGATTGTAGCTTATGATCGTGATTCGAACGCTTTTGAGTCTGTCGATCAAAACGAAAAAAGCCGGACTGTTTATCACAGCCCGGCTTAGTTCTATGAGTGGAAGCGTCCGACTTATCTGTTCCAGGTCAAACCGGCGGTGAAGCCTGGCATGATCAAGTGTTGGTTGTTGGCGAATTGGTTGCCGCCGCCGAGTGGCGTGGCCCCTCTCCAAATACCTCGTCCGAAGTACAACATTTGGAAACCGGCTCGAAGGTCGACGCCTTTGAAGGCTTTGTAGGCTGCTTCGACTCGAATGTCAAAACCGACTGTCGAATTATCCCGTCGGCTACTTGTGAACGTTGTCCCGTCCCGATCTAGCTCTTGTATAGGATCGTCACCGGCCCCGATCGTTGCACCGAAGTAATTGTTGAACACATCAGTCGAAAACTCTCGATTTTGGTAGACGTGCCCAGCAAAAACCTTGGCATCGTTGGAAAATGTCCAGCGACGAACCGCTTTGGTATATCGGAATCCAAACTGGCCAAGCAACATGTTGTTGTCTATTCTTGCCGTCTCCTTGGTATACTGTTCTTGGGAAATATCGTCTCCGAACTGATTAGTCACGGTTCCGAAGTCCACCGTATATCTGGTATTTACTGCAAGGTCTTGGAAACCTGCGTAGCGGAGACCAATCATTGGTTCGAGAATACCACCGTATCGGTAAGGCTCGAATCTCCAAGTCTTGTTAGCTTCAAAGCCTCGCATGCTACCAGCGTTAACGCTGTCCAGCATCTCGAAGGTTCGATATTGCTGAAGCAAGGTTTCGGGAGCCTGCAGGATCGCATCTCCGTCATCCCCGTCAATGTCCGGTAGCGGATAACTAGCCCATCGCTGGCCATATCGATTGTATTTGTCTGGCCCATCGATATTCATCACGGAAAAGTTCCAGCCGCCATCTTCGCGAGACCAGCCGAAATCCCAACGATTTCCCCAAGCTGTATCAAGTGCGTTGGTGGCTTGTTCTGCCTCCGGTCTGGTTACCATCATGTACATTCGATCGTACGTGACGTAAAAGCCAGTATTGGCTCGTTTCCGAGCAGGTATATCCTCCATATCCTGTAATTGGACTGGAGCAAACAATTGCCAATCTGGATCGAATGCCACCTCCTTTGCACCGGGGTGGTATCCATTCTGAGATAGGCCCAACTGACCAGCAAATGCCATCGCTGTCAGAACAAACATTCGTATCGTAGTATGCAACACGGACATAATTACGCTTCCACCGTTCCCTTTGGCTGAGCGCGATCCCCTCAGTTCGTCTGAGTGAACGCTAAAAAATCGGGTTGTGCTGCTAGTATCGGAACTGCCGGTCCGCGAAATTGAATCGGTTTGGGTAAACCCTGACGAAAATGTCTATCAAATCTATTGATAGCAAATGTTTGGGCCACGCACTTTAGGGATAGCTGATGGGCCCATTCAATTTACCCTAACGCTACGCGCGGCGTTAAAACAGCTCATTTCCTTGGAAAAACACGCTTCTTCGGATTGTTCGCCGTCTGTGGTCCGATCCATCATGAACGACACAAACCGAACAATGCAATGCCAACCAGCCTTCAGATTCTTTTTTTCGAGAAGCCATGGGACGAGCAGAATCGTCTGAATCAAAAAGGGGAGTTTTCAATGAGATTGCAAACAGCAAAATTGCCAGTACGAATCACGACCGCCGGTCTTAGTCTCCTCCTGGGCTCCATAGTCAGTACGACAAGCTACGGTCAATTGCCCAGTCAATCCAAATCCGCGCCGCTCAATTACTTTGCTCGGTTCCATGGCTTGGGGTATAGTGACGGCTACCACGCGTGCCCGAACAACCAATGCGCACCGAGTCGTTCTTGGTCAGGCGCCTCTGGTTTCTCTTCGTTTTACAGAGAGCCGACGAGTCCCCCCGCAAGTCGTTTCCAGAAGCCTGCACCTAGCTACTCGGTATACCAGTCATCTGGTCAGCCCGTGGATATGAACATTTACCCGTCGACGGATCACCCCGGCGATCCTTCGGGAGCGGCATATCCAGCCTCACCCCATCATCGAGGAACGAGTTCGGGAGAAATGTTGCAACCGCCGCAACCGTTGCGTACACCGAATCAGACCAGGCGTTCAATACATGGCACGACGCAGCCCTATCAAGCTAATTCGCCAAGCCCCACAATTGGTCGATAGCACTAAAGCTAAAGCTTTAGAACCAACACTGGGCACTTTGCGAGACGCAGAATGCGTTCTGCGACACTCCCCAACAACATGCGAGTTAGTCCGCTCCGGCCATGTGAGGGAACTACAATAAGATCAGCTGGTAAAGACTCTGCACGATCGACGACCACTGTTCCCGCGTCTCCTAGGAGAATTTCGTGGGAAACCCCTTCATATCGTTTTTCTGCTAGCTCTTTCTGCAACATCTCAACGGCGTGATGCATTCGTTTGGTTTCGTCTACCCATTCAATCGGGACCCCTTCTGGAGCTAGGGGAACAAAAGGCGCTAGCACATGTAGAACATGCACCTTGCTCGCCGAGCCAGCAATCTCTATTGCCTTGTCGATGGCCACATGAGAATGAGTAGAAAAGTCAAATGGTACAAGTATCTTTCCGTTTATCTGCAAAGCCACTTGAGTACCCTTTCGTAAAAGCGGAACGTAAATCTGTAAAAGACGCACGACATATCGCGACCGCAAAACTGCGGCCGCTTCTGGCAGCTCCGATTATATCACATTCCGAACACGCCATGGCTGCTGTCCTTGTTTAAAGCTCGCTAGGTGGCGAATCTTAAGCCGATCCCTTGCAAAGCCGGGATTCGTTACACTACAGACTTCTTCCTGTTTTGGGACTTCGAACCACACGAAACTACATTGAAGCCGGAATCCTCGACCATTCGCCACTCGATTAACGAACTCAACGTACCTTGGAAATCGCAATTGGAAAGCTGGGTAGGTATTGCCTACGTGGATGAAAGAAAATTGCGATTGATTAATCGCCCGTTGATCGGGATCGTATCGTCTCATCTCAACCAAAATGCGTTTGCGAGCGAGCGCTGGCAAAAAGCTCTTATGTCGGCTTTGTCTTTTGCTCGTCAACAAAACGCGACCATATTGTTTTCGGCATCTACTCCCTATGCTGCTGCTATTCACAACGCGTGCGTCAAAACAAATTCCCAAGTCGTTCAGATTGCTCTGCCAACATCCAAGTCAGTTCGTTCAGATGAAGAAACCGACGATAATTGTCTCTTCGTACACCGTGAGATAGGCGCGCAGTCTTCAGATATTCAAGCATCGTCTATTCAAACATTGCCCTTTTTGGATCGATTGATCGTGGCGATTTCTCAGCAAGTCTTTGTCCTCGACATTGATCCCTCCGGCAAGATTGCCAAGTTGATTGAACGTCGTTTGGGCTCTCCCGACTTCCCTAAAGGATCTGTTTTTCTGGTTCACAACACCTACACGGAGTCTCGCAAGAAACATCGGTGGATTCAATCACAATTGGATCGAGGCGCCGTCGCTTGGCTGGTACAGGATTCGAATCAAATAGCTGCGCCGATTCATTGTCGTTCAATGACGCAATATTCTCAGGTTCCGATATTCCAGGCAAAACTATTGCCAAAATCAAATTCCCCTTTCTTGATTCACTGTACTCGTTCTAGGCAAGGGGCATGGCCCGATCAGTCAGTTTCTCAGTTTTACGATGAGTTGCTGACACATCCGTGGTCTAGCCCTCCGACCAGCTTGCAGAGCCTGAGACGGATTTTAGAAAACCAGCGATTGATCGCTACATCTCATCTAAAACTAGGTTCAACACCGACGATTTCCTTCACACAACGCTCTCTCTCCGAGCTTCTAAAGGCAAGGACCTTTGAAGCTCATCTCGCTCGATGGGATTGGGAATCTTACGGCATCATGATCAATAGAGATTGGCTCGCAGCGGCTGGGTGTCGACCCGTGCATTACTTACAACGAGACGAGTATAAACGCGTTCAACCGGAGGACATGTTATTCACGCAGCCATACGAAGAATCAAGTGCCGCTGACGGAAAAGGACGTGACTGGCGCGTGGAGCAGGAATGGCGATTACCCCATGACTTAAGACTCTACCAAATCCCCTTTTCCAAAGCGATCGTTTTCGTAAAGCACCGATGGGAAGCAAAGCTGCTGGCTTCTGTTTCAAACTGGCCTATCTGCTACACCGAGTCATGTACGTGACCGCGAGCAGCCCTGGTGGAACGAGTCCATCTCGAAATTGCGACGGTAGAATAGCAGCCATGTGGCAGGATCACTGCCCATAATGGGGTACGATCTCGAACGATTGGATTACTTCTTCTGGAATGCGACAGGGTTGCCATGTTTTATAAGACACCCAAACCCAATCCGTGTGAGACTCTGCTAATAAGACGCCGTCAGCTCGCCGCTCAATTCTGTACTGTCGAGTGGATCGAATGCGACGAAAATCGGATACCCAAGTCCTCACAACAACTTCGTTATCCATAAATGCTGGCTGCAAATATTCGATTTTGTGCGACCGAACCACCCAACCAGCGCCGTGCTGCTGATACTCCTTTTGAGACCAGCCCTGTGCTCTGGAGTGCGCAACCGCAGCATCGATCATCCAGCTCAAATAGATAAGATTGTTTACATGACCTAACAGATCAATGTCGCTGGCTTTGACGGTGCAGTAGTGCTCATAGATAGCCGGCATAACAAAATTCCTGTTAAGTGATTTCAGCAACCATCCGGACAAAATCCAAACGCCTGCAATCGTGTGATAACGGCATGGCCCGAAAAGCAATAATGCACATCCGTCCCTTCTTTTCGAGGACGCATTTGATAATTGCTTTGATAAATGTGCCGGGTAAACGAGCTATCATTCGTTTCAACCATGCGATTACTCTCTTGTGTCTCACTTTTGTTTTCTTGGTCTGTACCGAGGGTGACTTGAGACATTTGATATGAGATTGGCAGAGGCCCCAATTCTAAAGGGCAACGGGTTATAGGAAATTCAGAGTCGTGATCGGGAGGCAGCGCCGGCAAATTAATGTTCCAGAAAAAGCCATCGCCTAGCAATTGATCCCACAGACTATATAAAACGCGTTGACCTCTTTTCGCTGTCGCATTCCAATCCTTGTCGACGTCTCGACGCATGTATTGAGATAGAGCGATCGACTTATACCCAAGAATGGTCGCTTCTCGTGCAGCAGCCACGGTCCCGCTATAGAGCGTATCGATTCCCATGTTACCTCCATGGTTCACTCCCGAAATAACCCAATCAGGCTTTATTTCGAGGACCATCAAGCCTATGCGCACACAATCCGCCGGCGTACCAGATATCGTCCAGTGTTGGTCCTGTTTTCGGATGACCTCTAATTCCGTCGCATTGGTTACGGAATGACCACAGCAACTGCGCCCCTGATCAGGTGCCACCACAAAACAATCATGATCGAGGGACAATCGTTCCACTAGCCTCTGTAGCCCCTCGGCATCGTATCCATCATCATTGGTAATCAATAATCTCAAAACTGTAACTCCTGGTTGATGTTTTCCATTGCCTCTATCACGCGATCGCTTGCATCCAAGCCAGTTTGAGGATCTAGTAGCACGCTATGATGCAACAAAATTGTTCTCGCGGATAGCTGTTGGCATTGTTGAAGTGTACCTGGGACTCGGTACCGTTTTGGAGAGCGGGACGCGAATCCACGAAATCCCTCACCCGCTTCAATACCACGGCTTAGTAACCCAGCTAGAACTTTCGCACGCAGAGATGCATAGTCCTCTAAAGCTGCTTCCGTACCCGCAAACCTTATCATCAATCCTAACTTGTAGAAAGCGAGCGAATCACGGTTCACATCGTACGGGAAATGTAACCACTTAAAGTGTCGCAACTTCTCGTATAGGTTTCTTGCGGTTTGGAGACGCGATTCATGATCCACCTCGAGTCTTTCATATTGAGCAAGAATTAATGCAGCTTGGATTTCGGAAAGTGGAAAAGCATTATTTCCTCGGTCGCTGAATACGGTCATACGTTGGGCGACGAGAGGATCGTTCGTGACCACAGCGCCACCTCGACCTGCGGAAATAAGTTTGCTTCCGCCATAGCTAAAGATAGCGACATCTCCCCAACTACCAGCCGGCTTGCCGTCAACCAGTGCTCCATGCGATTGGCATGCATCCTCAATAACTTTGATTCCAGCTGATCGAGCCCATTCCATGATCCGTTTCATGGGTGCTGGCTGCCCATGCAGATGGCTAACAATGAGCCCTTTGCATGCGGGAGAAACCACGGACTCTAATGCCTCAGGAGTCAGAACCCATCCGTCATCAATCGCAGGATCGCAGAGAACAACTTGGGCACCGACATCCTCTACGCTTCGAAAATTTCCAGGAAAGTCGTAGGCCGAAAGAATGACTTCGTCGTCACAACGAAGCTTTAGTCCACGAAGGGCTAACTCGACAGCAAAGGTCCCCGAACAGCAGAGGCGGACATGCTCGAGGTCTAGCGTTTTCGACAGCCAGTCTTTGAGCCGTTCCGAATAGTGACCGTCGTAAGCTCTCCACGACCCGTTGGCCAGCAGCTCAAGTATTGAGGCTGAAATCGCATCTGAGGTGGTAGAGGACTGTTTTTTTGGAGACGACATGCCACGATAACTGAGAACTTAAAAGAGCAACCAACGTCGCCCCATGTGTTCCTACGTTATACTGACAAGTCTAGCTTGCCTGTAGTCCTAAACCACGACACCGACGGCTTCCCCTCGTCCACCGTATCGCCGATCAAGCGATTTTCATTGTAGATTGCATAACGACTTTCTGGCTGGTCGCGACGTGATTGCCGATTCGATTCCGATTCCCCTGACGAACTGCTGGTTCCGGATTGAGAATCGGTTCTAACTTCGACCTCAAATCGATCGATCGACATGCCTTGTTCACTCAGTCGGTCTCGCAGACCTTGTAAGTTGTTAAGCAAAGCATCTTTTGCAAGGCTGTTTTCAACCTCGAGATGGGCGGACATGACGTTTGCTTCAATCTTTAAGGTCATTTGCAAAGTGCCGAGCTCCGGTGGGTGAAGTCGCAATTTGACTTGTCCGCCTCCCGAACTAAGTTGTTCTAGTCCGTTGAGCACACGTTGCACCAGCTTGTTTTGCTGAAATCGGGAAAGAGAGGAAGAACCAGTAGAACCTTCCGCACGCCCCGTTCCTGTACTGGAACTGGCCGACGAGTCTCCCCTTCCGGAACCGGCAACCAGCGGTTGGACAGAACCACTTTCCGTAGTCCCTACGTTTTCTCTGGCGCTGGCTATTCCCGCCGTTATGGTGGCACTAGCCGCACCTGCATTGCTCGCCCCGTTAACGACAACGGTATCTGATTGGCTAACCACCGCTTGCCCAGCAACAGAGTAATTTGTCTCAACTGCCCCTGCAGGTGGGGGTTGTAGTACGATCCCGTTAAGTTGATTGGATGGGAGGTTAGAATCACTATTTTGACCATTTGATTCCGTAGCACTCGAAGTGCCTAATTCTTTATCTTTGGTTTGTTTCGATTCGAGCGAGTCTCGTTTAGCATCCTCGCCATTTTCCTCGCGAATGCGATCCTGGCGACTCGTTCGTCGGCCTCGCGTCGGTGCTGTGTCTTGTTCGTGGAGTAACGAATCCTGGCCACTGACCGTTTCATCAATTCGAACGACACGATCTGCGGCAGCTACATTCGATTCACTTGCTTCAACAGCTTGTGCAAGGCCACCTCGGTTCACATCCTGGGATACATTCTTGACCGGTTTCTTTGACTCGCGTTGAATCATGGATGAATTCGCATCGATCAACAGACCGGTATCAGCATCTGGTTTGAGAGTTTGGTTTAGCTCCGCTCCGTCGTTGGTCGCCGAATGCTCAGGCGATGCCTTAGATTTTTCAAAGGTTGTTGAGGTTTTCTGATTGCCCTGTTCGGTCGATACTTGATGTGGGCCTAGATCATTTGGCTGTGTGCGATGGCTGGGTAGGGAACGTTCGGAGGCCACTTTTGAGTTGTCTGCCGATAGCGAACCTTTTACCGATTCGGGACCAACCGGATTCTCTGGGGCTAATACCAGGTCACTTTCCTGCGATTGTGTGTTGTTGACTGGCTGCTGAGGTAAAGGGATCGGAAATGCGAAGTTTTGAATTTCTTTCTCTGGACGATCATTCTCTTCTTCGCTGGCTGGGTTCGTTTCGTCAGAGCCGTTTGGGTTTTGATCAACCGAAGATGAAGCATTTTTTGAATCAACTGCTAAATCTACAAACTCAGTCTGCGATTCGAAGGTTAAGCTTAAGAGCTCTTCGTGGAACCCCATCCCAGCGTTGTCGATTGGCTGGCGAAAAGAACGTCTGGCAATCAAAGCCGACAGGTTGCTTTCAACACGATTTTCCGTGGACATCGTTCACCCTTTTGGATTGACAACACGTGCCTCTGATAAAACCCGTACTCATCTCTCGGTAGGGTAACTCACGCATCAAGCCAGGTTGAATCCAAAGGGAACCAACCGCAAACAAAAGGTTTAACTCGGGTTTGCTAGTAAGTTATCGACGACATCAATTCCCTTTGGAAGCCTGTGTGGGAGGAGTTGGACTACCGCGACCTCGAATTTCCTCAAGAATCTTCGCCAAGTCTTCCCGATCTTTTTCACCGGTAAACTCTGCCAAGATCTTCTTTTGTTTGTCGGCATCGAGGCCGGTCAAGATCGAGATAACATCGTCTTTCTTTTCTCTTTCGAGCATTTTTGTAAGTTGCACTTTTGCTTCTGCTGGATCCAACGCCTGAATCAGCTCAGATACTTTTCGTAAACTCTCTGTTTCTGCTGACTCTTTATTCGTTTGAACTTCTCGCTTGTAGTCTGCAACGAGCGCGTCTAAACGTTCTTTTTCTCTGTCGAGCGCGCGGGCCCGCTCCTGAACCTCTCGTTCCAATCTGTTTAAGCTAGCCATCTTGGAATCGGTATCGAGGGACAGAGCAATTTTTGCTTGCAAAACCTGTTCTGCTGTCGGAACGGGAGCCGCCTTGGCATCTCGAATGGCCGCGCCGATTTGCTGGCTTTTGATATCGATGCCGCTCAAGAGTGCGACAATGTATGTGACGGTGTCTTTGCTAAAATGCCCCTTGGCAGCAGCCATTGTTAGAATGGCAAGTTGTCCAAGAAGAATCGCTGTACAGGTCCAAAGGAATGCACCGATTAACTTTTTCATAGTTTACTCCGCATCGGGGTTAAGACACTTCATGCGAATCATCAGACTGGATTTGTGTGGCAAATCGAACACTGGCCCATTCATCGGTGCGTTCCTGTTGCTTGCTCCATAACAACCGTTCCGCTTCATCCTCTCGGTGCTCTTTTAGCTTTTCGAGCGACTTAACATTTTGTTGGCAACGCAACAATTTCAATTCTCTTCGTTGCAATTCTTGTCCGAGCTCTCCTAGAGTTTGATCTAATTGTTGCGCCTGACTTAAAAGTAGCATTTGAAATCGCTGGGCATCGAGCAATTGCCGCATTTCCACGTTTCCGCTGCTGAATTGCTTTCGAACTGCGTTCATTTGTTCACTTTGTGCCAATAGTCCTTGCTTTGCCGTCTTGATTTTCTCAATTGCCATGAGAGCATCCTGGACCTCTTTTGAGGCCTGATCGCGCTCACGCTCACGTAATCTGAGCAGTGTCGCTAAACGAAATTTCGCCATAATTTACCGCCGTTCGGTGTAAAAAATGCTATGCCGCACGGGTTTGCGGTATCCCAGAAGCTGGGGGTGTTCCCGCTGATCCATTGGGATTAACGCCTGCAACATTGCCCGTCTGATTGGCTTGTGCTGATAGAGCCAAGAGGCCGGCTACTGATTGTTCCCAAGGAATCAATTCGCGTTGCCCCTGAGCTAAAAAAGTCTCGATCAAGGTTCTCATTTGGATCGCTCGATCGATTTGCGGATTGCTTCCTCGAGTGTAGGCACCGATATTGATTAAGTCTTCGTTCTCTTTGTAAACCGCCATTAGAGAGCGAATGTTGTCTGCTGCTTGTCGTAATTCAGGTGTAATCAAATGAGACTGCAATCGACTTAAGCTAGGCAGTACATCGATTGCGGGATATCTGCCACGCGCTGCGATGTTTCTGGACAAGTGTATGTGCCCATCTAGCAAACCTCGCAATGTATCACTGATTGGCTCGTTGGTATCATCCCCTTCGACGAGAACCGTATACAGCGCTGTGATACTTCCTTTTTGGCTGATCCCGGACCGCTCGACTAGTTGCGGTAGCATGGCAAAGACACTTGGTGGATATCCCCGCGTGGTTGGTACTTCACCTGCAGCCAGTCCTACCTCGCGCTGTGCCATCGCGAACCGCGTTACCGAGTCCATGAGCAGAAGAACATTCTTTCCCTCATCCCGAAGTGATTCCGCGATTGCAGTCGCCGTTTTTGCGGCCAGGATTCTTTTGGGAGCGGGTTGGTCGCTGGTGGCGACAACGGTAACGCTTTTGGCTCGTCCCTCTTCTCCCAAGTCACGATCGAGAAACTCTCTGACTTCACGACCTCGTTCTCCGATAAGGGCAATCACGACGTGATCCGCCTGTGTACCTCGCGCCAACATGCCCAAAATCGTGCTTTTACCAACGCCGGAGCCTGCAAAGATTCCCATTCGTTGTCCGCAGCCTAAAGTCAAAAACATATCGAGTGCGCGAACTTGCGTTGGCAAAATCTTATCGATCGGCGGGCGTTGAAGGGCTGGGACGGGAGGTGCGTCGCAAGGCATTTTTCGGCCAAAGCCCAGCGGGCCGAGATCGTCCATCGGTTGACCTGTTGCGTCTAGCACCCGTCCAATGATGTTGTCGCTAACGGTGACCGAACGATACGTTTGAAACAATTCGACTCGATCCCCTGGACTGACGCCGTCCCAGTTATCGAGTGGTGCCAAAATGGTCTTGCCGTTATCAAACCCGATCACCTCGGCTTGCATAGATTCTTGTTGTCGTCGATGTACGTTTACTAATGCACCAACTGGAACAGGCAACCCGTCCACGACGATTGTGGTACCGCGAATGCTTCGAACTCTGCCTGTAACTCCAAAGGGTACAACACGTCTAATGGAGTGATTCCAATGTCTGCGATCGATCAGTGGTGGAAACGATTCGCGAATCACTGTAGTTCCTCCATCAACCGTCGGAGTTGCGTTTTCATGGTGCGATCAATGGTTGTATCCTCAGTTTGGAGAACAAGTCCGAATCGCCCGACCGCGACGTCCTCGGCGACTTGTAGCTGTACGCTTGGTCCTGAGGATTCCATGATTTGCGTTAACGGATCAGATAGTCGTGCCGCATCGTCGGGATGCAATCGCAAGGTTATACTTCGCTGTCCCGAAACCATTCTGACGGAATCTTGAATCCAATCGAGCAGGATTGTTGGATCGGATTCCATTTGGCGGACCAAAATTTTCTCTGCGATCGCAATCGCCAAAGTGATCGTTTCGTGTTGCCATTGTCGAAGCCACTGGGAAGTTGCCGTTTCAAGTTCGGCGCAGAATCGGTGAACACTTTCTGATGTTTGACGTAGCGTTTCGGCCGCAATTTCATGAGCCTTTTGCTGAGCCATGGACTGAATCTGCGATTGGCTACTTTTCAAGCCCTCTTGCTGAGCGAGACTTCGAATGCGTTCGCACTCTATCTGGCTCTCCTTTAAAAGTAATTGTGCCTGCTGCCTTACCGTATCCAAGTATTCTTTGGCGCGGTCTGTTACATCCTCCCAGTTAAATACTTCAGCTTGTGCGGTATTCACCCCTGGAACGACCGCTCTAGACTTGAAGACAACGGCCATGTAACGTTTCCTTAGGCTGCAACGAGGATTGAGGAGGTGGCCAACAGATTGATGCGGCCTGCCGCAATGAGTGCGTCTAGTTTTTCACAAATCGCATCCACTGCTTGTAACACATCAGACGTTTGTGGTGGTTTCCCTGCAAGTAATTGCTTAAATCGTTTTAAGTCTTGCGGTGCAACAACTTGTTCAACATGTTTTCGCAAAGCTTCGGTTGAGCCTCTTAGCATCAGGATCACGTCATCGCGATCGCACGCGTGCAAAAGAGTTACTAGATCGTTGAGCACAAGCGACTCAATGCGTCTACCCTTTAGAGAGATCTGCAACGCAATAGCTACCGAATCTCCCCTGTCTATATCTCTATAGCGATCGATAGGGATGGTAGCCGCGTCGTCAAATATATCTGGCTCTGGAGCGTTATTAGAGAGAGCTGTTTTTGGAGATTGCTGCTTGTCGGCAATTGATTCATTTGCAGCTGCCGGTGTTCCATCAGGATGCGCAGTCTCGCTGGTTGGGCCGACATGCCCGCTTGCGACGAAAGAGCCTTCTCGTCGGGGTGACCATCCAAGCTGCATCGCCACCTCTTCGCTTTCCGAGGCGATCGATTCCAACCAAGCGATTCGCTGGGTTTCACCAAACTGCGCTATGATTGCCTCAAGCTTTGAAATGCCTGCGACTGTTACCCAGGTCTGAACCGGAGGGGTCTTGGGTAGCTTTTTGTCTACTTCTGCCAGAATGTCTTTGAGGATGCTTGGGTCGGACAAAGTCAGATGCGGGAGTGCGACTAACGTCGAACTGGCGATTTGAATTGGCAGATGATCTAACAACGCTTTGGCGCGTTCCGGGGAAAACTGATTGATGACTGTTGCTATAACAGCTGGACGCTCATTGACCAGATAGGTTGCTAGAGTTGCTGGATCCCATGACAGCCACGGAATTTCAGCTTGGTTCATCGCTGCCTGATCTCGCGCATTCGCTCCACTATCCAGTCTCGTGTCTACCCCTGAGGTTTTCGAAGCGGCACTGATCTCGACACGATCTAATTGTCCATGCGAATGAGACAACAAAGCGGAGGCTGGAGAGTCCAGTGCGTCCGCTCCATCCTCTTCGCTACCCATCATCGCTCCAAGCATTCCTTCCAAACTCTCGAAGGCACTGGCACGTTCGCGGCTGGAGACAGCTCCCAGCCTGGTCATCATCTGACGCACAGATCGAGCAAGTTCGGACGGAAGCTGAGAAAGGAGTCCTTTGGCAGTAGATGCATCGAGCGACTGCATAACGATTGCGACTTGGCGGATTCGTTGGTCGACGGAGGACATGTAGCTTGAATAGCCTAGAGAATTTAGTGGATGGGGGTAAGGTTGCCCACGATCTTTACAAAATCTGACGCATGGAGTCTAGATCGACCTCAGAACCAATGGCGTTGCTCGGTCTTTTGGCTAGGTGTGCAATTCGGTGCACAGAATTCAGGCATTGCAAAATGTCTACCTGAGATCTCGGTTGCTGCAATTGGGGCCGTTCTAAAAACAAACGAAAAATCACAGGCGGGCAGGAGCGTGTCGAGGTGCTTTAATGGAAGTTAAAGTCGCTTTAAGGTCGTTGGGACCGATAGTATTGATTGGTGGGATTCCAATCGGCAAGCGGTTCGGCACACCAGCTGCTTCGTTTAGTCAGTACAAGGGACGGATATCGGCCGTGTGTGTGAGTGTTGATAGCAAGTCCTTATAAAAAACAATACACCGCAATTGATTCGGGATTTGCTGGAGGAGGGAGAGGACCTTCGGCTGGTTCTGGTTTGATTGCGGTGTTTTTGGTTTTAATGGCCTGGCTTCTCAATCCGAAGCCCAGAAAAGTGCGCCCAGAAGAGTGCGCCCAGAAGAGTGCAATCGACGAAGGGTGTCCCGAGTCCAGGTAAAGGACGGAGGTAGATAGAAACTGGGGTCGGTTTCTAAGGCCGCAATCGGTATCATTCCGCGATGATCCCCGGTAAATTCACCCGTTACGTCTTGCTAGACGTTATGAAAGTCTTCGCTGTCGCCCTGACAGTCATGACTACATTGATTAGCCTGATTTTGATTGGCAAAGAGATAGTTGGACAGGGGATCTCTTATCTTTCGGTCGTAAAATTGCTGCCATTCATTCTAATCATGGCGTTGCAATTTTGCTTGCCGGCGACATTGTTGTTCGCTGTTTGCTGCATCTACGGTCGAATCTCTGCAGATAATGAGATCACAGCGATTAAAGCCGCAGGCATCTCACCCATGAGGATTTTTCGACCTATCTGGCTGATAGGTCTCTTGCTTAGTATTCCATCAGTATGGCTGCAAGACCAGGGATTCTCGTGGGCGAGACGTGGAATTCAACAAGTTGTTCTGCGTAGTGTGGAGCAAGTCATGTACAAACGATTAGAATCGCAAAAACACTACAACTCGGAAAAAGGATTGGTGATCCATGTACAGGCGATCGAGGACCGCTGGCTAATCAAGCCAACGATCTGGATGTTCTCATCCCAAAACTCCCAACTCGCCACAATACACTCCGAAAAAGCCCGAATTTCCGTCGACTCGAACCGAGACATTCTCACCATCGAGTTGGTTGACGCTATGTTCGATTTAGGCAATGGAAGAAAGTGGCACACTTTTTCGGAAACCTTTGAATTGCCACTGGTTCAAGCCTCCAAGGCGGGCACTGTTGAGGGAAGTGCATCAACCTATTCGATGTTCGATATTCCTGATGAAGTAAAGCGACTCTACGAAAAGAACGAACGACGCAAAGAACAGTTAGCAACCGAAATGTCGTTTTATCTCGGGACCGGTCGCTATGTTTCGCTGCAGGATCCGAAAGTCGAACAGATCAAAGGCGAGGTCAAAGAGAATGAAAATAGGATGTCACGTCTTCGCTCCGAACCTATGCGTCGATGGGCGCTCGGATTCGGCTGCTTAGCTTTTGTATGGATAGGCGTTCCGATGGCTATTCTGCTAAAGAACGCAGATTATTGGTGGACGTTTGGGCTTTGCTTTATTCCCATCTTATTAATTTACTACCCCGTCCTGGGTTTATCTTTGGAGATGACCAAAAAGGGTGTTTGGCCCCCGTCGAGTCTTTGGCTGGCCAATTTGGTGCTCATTGCGATTGGCACTTGGTTTATGCTGAGAATCGTAAAGCGATAATTTTTGCATGCCTAACTTACGGCGTCAGATTTGCTAGAATTCATGACGAAGGAGTCTTGCGCGACATTGTGCGCAAATATGCTGATGATTCAGCCCTCCTATACCTTCACCTGAGTAACACGATAATCATAAAACTATGAAGGTACCTACTTACAGAGGCACGCGGCGGGTCAGTATTAATATGACTCCTATGATTGACGTGACCTTTCTTTTGATCATATTCTTCCTGGTAAGTAGCCATTTGGCCAAACAAGAGAACTTTCTCCCTCTCTCTTTACCTATCGCAGCATCTGGCCTTTCCGACACGCCCGAGCGAATGATCTTTACCGTACAGGTAACCGAAAAGGGAGAATACCGCATCGGTTCGCAAGACGTCGTATTGGACCAAGTTCGCCGAGCTCTTCAAGACAAAAACAATGCTGAGCAGAAACAAGTGCGAGTTCGAATTAGAACAGATCGATCGGCCCCTTATGATTCTATCGGAGCCCTGCTAAAAATCTGTAGCGTGTTAGGCAACTCGGACGTTGTGTTTGCCGTCTATGAGGAAGAGCAAAAGTGAAAACCGTTTTTGGTCACTCGCGAGATGGTTCAAGTGTCGATTCAATGATGACCCCCATGATCGACGTCGTGTTTCTGCTACTTATCTTCTTTTTGACAACATCATCCTTTCAAAAATTAGAAAAACAGCTCCCCACAGCAGCAGCTACACCACCTGATTCTCAACCTACCGGTTCGAACGCGGATCAGCTACCTCCACCGGCGTTAACCGATTTCAATGACGTGGTTATCAAATTGCATCAACGCGAAGCGGGGGGAGTGTCCTACAAGCTCCAAAACCAGGACGTCGCCTCGTTGGATGAACTTTCCGATCGAATGGCCTCGATCCTCAAAGCTCGAAGTGATGTGCCCATTATCATTGACCCCGATCGTGGTGTGGAAGCTGGCGAAGCGATACTCGTTTACGATCTGATCAGACGACGAGGTTCGCTATCTGTTTTCTTGGTTGCCAAGTGATTTTGATTCGTAAACGACGAGCAAAACACCAGTCGCAACTTAATCTTGACTTGTAATCCATAAATTGGGGCTTGGATCGATGCTGCGCTCTAATAGCCATCCGAATTGACAGCATTTCAAGCAGGGAGACTTCTTTTGATTGACTCCCCCCCGATTGATGTTGCTTTACGTCTCCAATTCTTAGTAAGTAAACAGCAGTTTTTTTGAGGTCTTGGTCATTTTTATTTCAGTATGCCAGAGTCACTTCACCCTAGAGCAACGATCCATTCGGTCGGTTTGTTGGTAGCCAAGGCTGCTGGGTGTCGACTATTGGTTGTTCTGGCGGTAACTGGCATTGCCGCATTGAGTATGTTTGGATGCGCTAGCCAAAAGTATGCTTTAATGCGTCCAATCCCCTCGAATCCTCTTACTGAAACTCTGCAACTGGCTTCAAAGTCAGGTCCTCAGGTTACCTCGCGTACGATGACGCTTCTACGCAACTACGCCCTTGCAGATCTATCACAAAAAGACCCGACAGAATGTTTAACGAGACTTCAGGAAATCGCTATAGACGAAAAAGGTGCCGAAAAAATCTACGCGACGTCTGAGTTAGCCTACACAATTGGAAAGCGAGAGGAAACCGCCGGACGGAGTGGAGTTGCATTAGACCTATACAATATTGCCGTTACCAACGCATACCTATATCTCTTTTGTCCCGATTTAGACGTTTCGCGAAATCCTTATGATCCGCAATTTCGAGGTGCATGCGATCTGTATAACGTTTCGCTCGAAGCCATGTTGCGATTGATGAGTACCCAAGGGGAATTTCGACCTGGGCGAGTCTATCGGATCAACACAGCAAAACAAGACTACGATGTTAACGTGGTCGCTCGTGGTGCATGGAAAGACGCAGACTTCGATCAACTAGAATTTTGCAGCGACTATCAAGTCCAGGGATTAGAAGCGAACAATGTTACGTATGGGGTTGGCGTTTCTTTGATCGCTGTTCGCAAACCACATTCAGGAGTGAGCCCAACGGAACGATACTATCCCGAAGGGCTTTCGTTCCCCGTCACGGCACTTTTGCGAGTCACCAATCCGACCGTCCACGGGGCTGGCGGTAGCAACCATCGCTACCCGTGCGTATTGGAGTTATACGACCC
This sequence comes from Pirellula sp., assembly GCA_046344995.1. Taxonomy (GTDB): domain Bacteria; phylum Planctomycetota; class Planctomycetia; order Pirellulales; family Pirellulaceae; genus JBKCUI01. Next base: position 31,516 of record JBKDKR010000001.1, on the reverse strand, counting down.
ACTTGATGCGACAGACATCAATTTGAATTCCCGATTAGTACCGCTTCAGACAGACCTTAGTACTCCTTTGGCTTACTTTTTGGATAATCCCAAATTCCGAGAACAAACCAACAGCACGCTTGGTCTCCTCGATCCCAGCCGGACAGACAAGCTTCGGGGGATCTATATGTTAGAGCCTTTCGACCCAAATCGAATTCCGGTTTTGATGGTACACGGTTTGTGGTCGAGTCCTATGACTTGGATGCCAATGTTCAATGATCTAAGATCTTTTGATGAGCTAAGAAAGAACTATCAGTTCTGGTTTTATCAATATCCTACGGGGCAGCCATTTTGGGTTAGCGCAACACAACTCCGAAGCGACTTGAACCAAATGAAACAGACGCTCGATCCTGATGGTCGATATCCTGTAATGGATAACATTGTGATGGTTGGACATAGCATGGGTGGCCTTCTATCGCGAATGCAAACCATCGAAAGTGGAAACGAATTTTGGTCCGCGCTAAGCGACAAACCGTTTGAAGAACTGAAGGGAGACGAGGCTGAAATTCAAAGATTGCAGGCAGTTATGTTTTTTAAACCCAATCCGTCAGTCAAACGAGTTGTTACGATCGGTACACCTCATCGGGGTAGCGAGTACGCCAACGATACGACTCGTTGGCTTGGGAAAAAAATCATTAAACTACCAAGCACAATTACTGATATCGCAAATTCTGTTGTAAGACAAAACCCTGGTCTCTTTTTTAGTACCGAACTTCTTACAACCAACACAAGCATAGATTCCTTGAGTCCAGAGTCACCGATATTTCCACCGATGTTACGTGCCCCTCGGGCACCATGGGTGCACTATCACAATATCATCGGAGTCGTATCCAAGTCGAGTTGGTTTGGAGAGCCAATTCCCAGCGATGGCTTGGTCACGGTCGAAAGCGCTATGATGCCCGACGTCGAAAGCGAAATCATGGTTGAATCCAAGCATCAAGACATCCATCGCCAACCGCGAGCGATCCTCGAGGTACGGCGGATCCTAGTAAACCATTTGAGAGAACTAAGCCAGTATCCTCAAATGATGTCGATACTGAAGTTGCCAAAAAATGGAAGCTATTCCGTCTCTGGGCCTCTGATTCCGTTGGAAGAAGCGTTGGCGAACTCCGCTACTCGCTCTAGGTCGAGTTACTCCCAGACTAGTGCGGGGGATGGCTCGCCACGACCAAGTGTGATTCAATCTCTATCCGATCGAAATGTACCGGTTATTTTTCAGGCCTCGAAAAATTAATCGCTGGATTCAATCGATTCAGCCGGGATCCTTTTTTTGGCTTTTTCGCGACGGGTGAAGACAATAACTCGGTTTTGCGTAATCTTTAAAATCAGAAACCATAAACTGTTTTTATCGCATAGATCGGGGTACTTTCCTCCGGCAATTGACTGGGTCAAAGCCACCAAAACATCATTGGCAACTTCCTCAGAGTCAGGCTTCGATAATTTGGATTTTGCCAAATCGCAAATCTTCAAAAAAGTGACTTTTTGAAAAGGCATCCAGCGCGTCCTGGTGCCCTTCGCGAATCAACGAAATCCAGCCTGTTACCGACCCTTGATCTGAGTTCACCGCCTCCCCCCATAAACATGCATTAAGATAACCAAGCTGGAGAATTGAAACACCCCGATGACTCTTAACGATTCCAGCAATCAGATTGTTAACTCACAGTTCCTTATTCGAGACCAGAGTTCCCAATTCAGTTTCGGCAGCATAGATGCATTAGACCAGGACTTTCGAGAAGTATTCTCGCTTCATATTTTCAACATAACGAATCGCTTACCGAGGTAGTTCTGGACCATCAGGTTGGAAAAAGTTAGCCCTTGCGTGTATTATTGATGTCGCCCATCCCAAATGATCCCGACCTAAAGGATTTCTTAATGTTTTCATTCAGCACAGCTTCTTTTCTCAAGGTCACCATGTGGACGGCAGGTTTGACAATTTTACTAAGCGTTTTGGTTGGCTCCGCTGAAGCAGTAGAGGATCCAAAGAAATCTCCCCTTACACATACCCAGGATAGTTTGGATGAAGTGAAAAAGGCGGTTGCTTCCGGCAAAGCGGTGCTTGTGGATGTTCGCGAACTCGTCGAGTGGAAGTCTGGACACATCAAAGGTGCCGTTCACATGCCATTTCGCGCCATGCAAGAAAAAATCGACGCCCAGAAAGTTAAGGAAAAGTTCAAGGATAAGATTGTCTACACCTACTGCGCAGTTGGAATGCGATCTCTTAAAGCTGGTCAAATTCTAACCAAGCTCGATATAGATATCCGACCGCTCAAGCCTGGGTATGATGAATTGGTGAAAGCCGGCTTTGAAAAGGAATAGGTATGCAAGACACCTTGTTGTTTTGCAACGTCTAGAAATGTTGAGCTAATCGATACCACTTACCGAGTCTGACTAATTGATACGCCTCGAATTGAGTGAATTCAAAGTCTTGTCAAGCCGATCCGAAGAGTACTTGCGAAGATGAGCGGCTAGCTATCCAGCTAACCTTTCTTTTAGCAAAACTGTCGTCACCCGCATTGCTTGCTAAGCATGTGGGTGTCGCCCTCAATCACGAGAATCGTCGGAGTAAGCTCTGTGCTGCGCCTCTCAATTGTTGTTCCACATCACGATGACGACACATTCCTCGAAAACACACTGGTTTCGCTTCTAGAGAATCGAGATGCCAGTCAGGAAATTGTTGTCGTTCATAATGGAAGTTACTTTGATCCTTATCAGCTTGGCAAGGATGAAGTGGTCATGGTGGAAGCACCAAAACATTATTCCATAAGCCAGCAATTGAATCTCGGCTTCTCTGCTGCGACAGCTCCATTTATACAGGTTCTATTTCCTGGAACCCAAGTGTCAGCAGGCTGGGCAAATGACGCTTTGGAACTGTTAGATTCCGAGGATATTGCCTGCGTTGGAACTCCTTGTTCGATAACAAATTCGAAGCGTGTTATCTACGGACTGGACTCTTCTGCACTCCCTAGAAGAAAGGTCTCTGAACAGCCTGTCGATGTTGTTCCAATATTGAATGGCTCTATTTTCCGGAAGCGTATTCTTCAGTTGATCGGCTGGCTTTATGAAGAAATGCCAAGAGAAGGAGCGGAACTTGAGATTCAATTGCTTCTTCAAGCAATGGAGTTGGATTCACTCTGTTTGGCAGATCCAACTCTGGTCGCAGTTGCCAGCGCGGCGTATGGACAAGAACGGGGCTATGAAACGGGAAGGCAAAGTGGTTTGATTGCTAGCGCTTACGGAAACGTCGAGGGAAGCGGCGTTTCCATAGAATCGCTTGCAAAACAATTGGGGCATCTCGCTTCAGGGCTGATGAACCCCAAAACGGTAGCGGAAAGACTCGGTTGGGTTATGGGATCTCGTGATCATTCCCACGACGAGGCGATTCGGAATCGCCTCGTAAGTGCGGCAGCTAGACTCGATCAAGATGCCCAGCAGGACTCCTACGTGCAGTCTTCCTCTCAACGTCGTGCTGCGTAGGTAATCGAAATCTCAATGCGCATTGCTATCAAAATGAAGTTGAATGATAGCGATGCGGAATGGGGAGAGCAGAAGCCGTTATTGTTTGGTCTTCAAAAAACGGTGACACTCAACACACTGGACCGTCATGTTGATATAGCCGAGTGTTGCCCGATCCACATTTCCGGATTTAGCCCCGTTTCGGATCGTCGATAGTGAGTGCCGAAAATCTTCACTCATATCGAGGTATTCTTCGGTCGTAATTACGTTCCATGCGCTCTCGATACTCAGCACGCTAAGTCCCTGAGCACTCTGTGTAACCTTATCCATATTGTTCGTAGTTAAGCCCTCGAGCATATCCTTGGCCAAATCTAACTTTCTTAGCATGAATTCGTTCATCTGCGACCGCTGTTGCTGCTGCTGAGCGTGGAGATGATAGGCTCCCAAAAGACCGCAACAAACTCCCAATCCTATGCTAAAAAACAACAAAGTTTTAAGTACTCGAACCTTCATAGAAGCCTCTAACTCTCATTAAATGTCTGTAGTGTGACAAAGCGCCAATATTGCAAAGCCCCAGTGCAGCAACTACCGGTACGGTTAGGCTGTAGTGTGACAAATTGGCTCAGTTTATCGGCAGAACCGATGGAACATGCGTCCAATTAGTACCAATTGGGTGTCGATGCACCTAATGGAATGAGAATGCACGACGTGTGCCAAAAATTTTTGCCGAATGGCAGCGAATCTGCGCCATGGTTTAATATCGATTTGGCTGCCCGTTAGATCCGGGCTGTCCGCTTGCATTGTTGGCGAGATTAGAGCCAGAAGCAGCCCCGCCTTGAGCCATGCGGACTTGCAGTGAGCTGACACGCTGGTACAGATCAGGTTGATTATTGTTGATGGCTAGGCTTTGCTGATAATTTTGAACAGCTTGCATGAGTTCGCCATTGGATTCTCGCAAACGACCTTTGGCGGCCCATGCGTTGGCGCTATTGGAATCAATTGCCAGTGCTTCATCCAAGTATTGTTCAGCGATTTTCTGCTGATTGAATTCTTGATGGAGTCTTGCCAGTTCGACTCGTGCATCGGCTTGCATCGGATTACGTTTACTCCAGTTTTTGAGCAAAGTAAACGCTTTGTCAGACCGTTTCGTATCTACCAAGAGAACCGCAAGGCCTCGATGCGAATCGACGTGGTCAGGTGACAAATCGAGGCATTGATTGTAAAGAGATTCTGCCGTTTCCAGCATTTTGGAATCTTTGGCGTTGTTTCCGAGTCGATGGTACGTCGAGGCTAAATTATAGTAGACATCAGGGTTACTGGGATCAGATTGGCGAGCGAGTTCGAACTGTTGCATTGCTTCCGGAAGTCGGCCTTGTTGGAACAATGCCACCCCCATGCCATTTTGCCCCAAATTGGACTGACAGCCACAAATGAGGGATCCAAAGACTGTTCCCACAACCGTTGCTGCAATTACCTTGGAGTTCATTTATTTACATCCCATCCATCTCAAGACCTCGTTGATGATGGGAATTAGCAATTTTGCTGGAGCTATGCAAGCCCGATATCTAGCTTTTAGCGACGGACCTGAGGTTGAACGCCAGATGCCATATAGCGTGTCGATCCTTCCTGGACCAAGTCTGCTTCACCCGATGAGCCTTTAACTTCTGCTCGGAATCGATGGATTCCAGATGAGCTCGCTTTGGCAAAGACTTTTAAGGTGACCCGCTCATTGGGGCCGATTGATGCGATGCTCTCAAAGACGACTTGCCCTGGAACAATTTTTCCCGAATGACCTTCTACTTTAACGGGCTCAACCCCTTCCGAGAATTGTGCGATAACAGATACGTTTTGTGCTGCTTTTGTTCCGCGATTGTGAATTTCAATCTCATACGGAACAGGTTGGTCTACAGGAGCTGGCGCAACTGGTGGAACAACGGCGAGCTTTAAATCCTCAATGGCATCCACGGTAATCGAATGCTTTGCAACGACCGATCCACTATTCTTAGATTCTGCCTGTAATACTAATTCCACCTGTCCTAATTGCGCAAATGTAAATTTAAACGGTACAGTTACAGACTCTCCTGGCATCAATTTTTTTACATCCCATTGCACCGAACTGCCTCGTCGGAGGGAACCTGGTGGCATGGCGATTGGCTCCGCTCCATTAGGGATGCTAAGAGAGCATTTTGCTTGATTGATGGCCGCGTCACCTTCGTTAGTCAGGATCAGTCTGTAATCGCCGACGCTGCCTTGATAATAGTTGGTGAGCCCCTCCCATTTGGCAACCAGCTTAGCTTGACGGACTCTTACATCGATTTGGCTTTGAGATTGAACATGGGACACGGAGCTATTGGCAGTCGCCAAAATTGGAATGACTCCCCCCTGTTCGAAGAGGAGTTCAACATCGATGACGCGTTCTGCACCTGGTGCGATGTCACCGACAACCGATTGATTGCTGCCAAAACTCTCTGCTGCCAACCTGACCTCAACCATCTTTGCGACAGCATTCCCTGGGTTCTTTACTCTTAGTCGATACTTTACCGGTACTCCATATTCAGCTTCAGCCGGCCCCTCGAGTGCCAAGTCTAGCTTTGGTTCATGAACTTTAACTTGAAGCGATTGGGATTGTGGTAGAGCGGTCCATTCCACATTCATTGCGAAGTGTTCAGGCGATGCCGTTTTCAAAGGCAGTTTCAGCGATTGCGTTTGACCAGATGGAATCGTTTCGACTTCCCACAAGATGGCATTTCCCCCGTCTTCTCTATCTGGCTGAGTTGCACCCGACGTGGCGACAGCATTGCCAATGACAATACTGTTAGGTAATGAGAGTCGAACGATTAGTCCGTTGAGATTGCTGTTTCCATGATTTTTGGCGACCAGCTCGTAAACGGTTTCTTGTCCCACAACCATGGCATTAGGTCCTGCAATGTTGATACTGATTCCAGGTTGCTTAAGTTCGAGCAACGAACCAGAACTTGCTCCGACAGGCTCGCGAGGTGTGGATGAGGATTGCTCCTGAGGTTTTTCTTGTGAGCCCACGGAGGCCTGAGGAGGACCGGACATTGATGTGATCGATTGCGGAGGATTCGTTCTGGTGATTGGCTGTTTGTCCGACTTTAATTCAGGGACTCGGTTGCGAGCAACGATTGGCTCATCGCTTGTTGCTTTCCCGTTGGCATCCAATTTGGCGTCAGGTTCACTACTGGGTGGCGTCTCCGGAGTAAGGTTGGATGGGGTGGACCGCGTTCTAGAGATACTCGTCGGCAATGGGGTGTTTCCCTCACTGGATAGATCGACCAGATTTGCAGGCTTGTTGTTTCTACCGTCTGGCAATTCCATGGATTCTGTAATCCCCGTGGAACCGACGGGTGTTCTTCTTGATGTCGATTTCTCTTCTAAGTTGGGTGGAATGCTGGTGATTGGTGCTGAGGGCTTCGGCGGATTTTGTGGGGTTGTGGATTTTTGGGCTGCTACAGCCGCTCGGGATGAGTTGATGCTTGGGCCTGCGGGTAAGCCACTGTTGGGGCTGGATATAGGAGCAGGTACGCTTGTTGACTGATTGTTGCTTTGCGAAGGTGGCAGCGCAGGGGGGGGGGGCAGCGTTGTTGGTTTCTGACTTTCGGAGTTACCAATACTCCGAGTTGCAGATGAGTTTGGCCGGCTATTTGCAAACGGTTCGACACTAGGCTTAGGTGCGGGAAGTTTTGGTGCCGAAGTCTTTGGTGTAGGAATTGTTTTGAGCGAAGAACCAACTTCATTTCCTTCGGTCTCACCAAGCCGAGAGTCTGCTGAATTTGTTTCCTTCATCAGAGCGTCTTGCGGGGCATCATCTTCCTTGGAGGAAACAACTGCTTTATTTCGGGCCATGTTCTCCCAGTTGTTGATAGTGGCAGTTTGGTCCTCATCCGCTTCAACACTGAACTCGCTCAGATCTTGATCGTCGCCGCCTCGAAAAACTCGATTGGTAAACGATCTCAATGGGACAAAGATCCCGCCCCCACGATTTCCTACGGTTTGTGCAGGAACTGTTCGCTGTCGTGAAAATCCAAAGCTCGGTTTTCCTGGAACGGACGGCCCTGTTTTAGATTGTTCCTGATTGGATTCCGCGGGGGAAGTCGTCGGATCGATAGAGGGACTGTCGTTTTTGCGACCAAAAATTTTTCCAATGGTGGAGGAGAACGTGCCCGGTTTCTCCGTCTTGGTCTCACTCATTTTCCCAGGAGAATCGTCGTCCTGAGCCACTGACAATGCAGCGGGGCCCCCGAGAGCAATAAGGCTCGACAAAACCAAACGAATCGGAAATCCATGTTGAAGCATGATTCTGGCACCCCACGGGAGCAAAAAAACATTTGGACGCACGTATCAGTTGAATGATCGGCCCAAGATCATGTTGAAATGAATCGATTGGGCGGATTTTGACGAACTTTATGGTTTTTGGGGTTAGAAAAGGCATTTGTTCAAATTTGCACGTCAGCATTCGAGACGACGCAGCAAAACGGAACTCCCATGCTCGACGCTACCAATTCGCACGAATTTCCTGGCCTTATTCAGGATGAAATTCATGCCGAATGGTGTGTGTTCTTGCTGATTTCAGAAAAATCTACATATCGAGAACTTTTGCTATCAGTTTGGCACGCGATACGCACTAAGGTAATGTCAGACGGACGGCGTAGTGATTCACGTCTCCGCTCGGTTCTTGCTTCATAAGGGCCGACAGAAGGGGCAGGAAACTTGGTTTGTTCAGGAATCCTGCGTTTTTTGTTAGCATCCTGAGAGAGCGAGAAATACGATTAGAACAATCAAAACCTGTTTTTCACCTCATCTCATCCATTCGAGCCGGTTTGGAGCGAATCGTTATGCGAAAGTTTTCCAGTATTAGTCGCGTTGTTTGTCTAGGAGCAGGGCTTTGGCTCGGTGCTCCTCTTTATGCGTTCGAAAACAGCTCGCGGCTGCTGACCTACAAAGACCGAGACCAAACGCTATTTGCGTTGAGTTTGGCAACCGATGCTGCGACCAGCCCACGAGCTCAATTAAGGGTTGCCATCCTCGTAGACACATCTGCATCCCAGTCTGGATCTTACCGATCTGACAGTTTGGAGATCGCGGAGAGGTTTGTTCAATCTCTCCCTAAAAACGCGGAAACAGCCTTGTTTGCCTGCGACGTTGAAGCTCGCCTTTTAGCAAAAGGATCTGCTAGCGGCACCGAAATCACTTCGGGCCTCAAATCTCTTGCAGACATTGTCCCGTTAGGTTCTTCCGACATCGTTTCGGCCGTTCGTAAAGCTAAGTCGGTTCTTTCCGAGGGTAACGACGGCAAAGATCTTTGTGTCGTTTACGTCGGAGACGGCATTCATCGATTTAACCTGATTCAGCCTAAGGGCTTTGAGTCATTGGTAAGCGAGTTGCGAAACGACAGAACAACCATTCTATCTTTGGCAATCGGTCCGAAACTTGATGTCGAGTTTTTGGCAACATTGGCAAACCACACTGGTGGAACCGTATATGTCCATCAAAACTTGAACAACCTGTCCAATCAACAAGTTGCCGACGGTCTCGCGAAAGCGTGCTCGGTGCCTGTTTTCTGGCCAAGCGAATCGAGCTTTCCCAAAGCGGTTGCGGCTCATTTTCCAGCTAAGCTTCCTCCTATTCGCGGAGATCGCGATTCGATCGTCCTAGGAAAATTAGACAGTGATGATGCATCAGGAGAATTGGTCGTCCATGGAACTTGGGGAGCAGCATCCTCTAAGCTAGTTTGGAACATCAAGAATGAAGCACAGAATGAAGATCTCGCATTTCTTGGCGAGGTAGTGGAGAAGGCAGAGTTGAACAGCGGCTTGACCCTTCCTACTGCCGGATCGGAAGCGTTGATGGCCTTTGGCAATGCACTGATGAATTCATCCGATCAGTTGCTCAAAGACGCTCGTTTTGCACTAGCATCGGGCGACCGAGAAGCCGCTATCGCAATTGCAAACGAAGCATTGAAGATTTCGCCTAAAGATCCAGCCGCCAAAGCTGTTTTGGAAGCCGCTTCGAAAGTGGAAATCCCGGTCGCAGCTCCAAATGTTGCACCTAAGACGAATGATAAAGATAAGACATCTTCCACCAAGCGTAAAAACATCGTCCGGTTTGTCACCGCACAAATTGGAGGCGATCCGTTTGGCGGAGCATCGCAACCACCTGCTCAATCAGGAGATACTGGAGGCAACCCCTTCGGCGATGATACTCCCACCACACCAGCGACTGGCAACGGGGCGGCGGGGGCAGCCGGCCTTTCTTCGCAGCGAGCTTTTGAAGATTCTTTAGGCTCCGGTGACTTCCTCCGTAACGCAGAAGAAGAACGCCGCGCCGCCGCTCAAGCTCTAGAGATGGATGTGCAGAATGCCACTCGACAAGCCAAATCCGACATCCTGTCTGGCGACAACCTCACGATGCGAAAGCTATCGTTGAAGACGTTGCTTGACCAAGTAAGACGTATGCCAAGCATTGATGGTGGTACAAAGCTGCGGTTGGAGAGATCGCTTGAGAATGCGATTCAAAGCACGCAGTCAGCTGAAATTCGCAAAGCTGAGCAGCTTGCGTCGCAGGAAGCTGTCCGTGCTGCTGAAGCCGCGACTCAACGAATCCTTGGGGAAGAAGAACGTAAACAAGAGACCATTAAGCAACTGGTAGAACGTTACGACTCTTTGATGAGACAACAACTTTTCGCACAAGCAAACAACGAAGTTGCACCTCAGGTTAAAGAGATTGCTCCCAACACTGCCATCGAAACCATTACCGACGTCGAGTCGAACTTGGCTTCCAGTGCCCAGTTGCTTGATGACATCGTTCATCAACGCCGCCGAGCATTCGTGGACTCGCTTATGATGAACGAAGAAGCGTTGGTCCCGTTCGTGGATAACCCACCAGTGCGTTATCCACCAGCAGATGTTTGGCGTGCGTTGTCCGCTAGACGGCTCGAACGATACGGCAACATTGATTTGTCTGGTGGTAACGAAAGCGAACGACGGATTTATCGATCCCTTGCGACTACCCTGGATGCTCAGGATATCCAACAATTACCTCTATCTCAGGTTCTTCAACGATTTGCGGCAGAGTTAGAAATACCTATCGTTATCGATGACAAGGCTCTTGAAGATGCCGGTATTCAGCCTGACGAGCAGATTATTTTGCAAGTTCCGGGAATTACGTTCCGGTCTGTTCTCAAGCTCATTCTCGAGCCACTCGAGCTAACCTACGTGATCGAAGATGAAGTCATGAAGATCACCACCAAAGATGGTTCTTCCAGCGAAGTAACCCGTATTTATCCAGTCGGTGACTTGGTCGTTCAAATCCCATCCATGATGGGTGGTATGGGCGGCATGGGCGGCATGGGAGGTATGGGCGGCATGGGAGGTATGGGCGGCATGGGTGGCGGCATGGGAGGTATGGGCGGCATGGGTGGCGGTATGGGAGGCATGGGCGGCATGGGTGGTGGAATGGGTGGTGGAATGGGCGGTATGATGGCCGTGCCTGACGTACCTTCCAAAGTCACAAAGCCCAGCAAGCCTGTGTCTGAACTCATCAAGGAAGTCTCTTCTACCGATTTCGCTGTCAAACAAGCGGCCGAAGCAGACCTGGCAAAGTGGGTCAATGAAAAAATGTTGCTCGCCAAAAAAGAAGCAAGCAATAAGCATCTAACCAAGGCAACGGCAAACTTCGAAGAAGTGATCGCGGTTGTTGGTGAATGCATGCAAGGTGCACTCCCAGCGGCTTGGATGTACGATGCCATGACCACTGCGATGGTTGGTGCTGGTCGTCCGGCCTCAGACATAAAGCGTGTTCTGATGTCGAGCATGGACTTTGGTGCCGACGAATTCAGTGCTGTCCGGATTGCTGAGTTTTTGGCAGGTGCCGGAATGAAGCAAGAAGCTTTGCAAGTGCTGAAAGACGTTCATACCATGAATCCAGCTCTCAAGCGTCCTTTGTTCTTGGCACTTAAGCTAGGTGTGGAGCTTGAACACGCGGAGACAATTGAATGGGCCTCAGTCGGTGTGCTAAGCCAAGCCTGGACCGATGATGCTGTACCTTTGATACGTACTGCATGGAACGCCGTCGAAGCGAACTTGATTCGACTTGTCGAGTCAAAGCAAGTGGTCAAAGCTGGGGTATTCACTGAGCAAATCAAGGAAGCCAGTATGCGTGACCTTGTTGTGCGAGTCGTTTGGTCTGGAGACGCCGATATCGATTTGGCTGTTGAGGATCCAACCGGAGTGGTTTGCGATGCAGCCAATCCAATCGCAGTTTCGGGTGGGATGCACTTGGGTGACAAGTCTTCCAAGTCGAAGGCAGACCAAGACGGTTTCTCGGAGACTTACGTTTGTGCTAAAGGTTATGCTGGAGCATATAAGCTAGTGGTTCGTAAGGTTTGGGGTGACGTAGCAGGGGGCAAAGTTGTTGTTAACATCTTGACCGACCACGGCACACCAGAGGAAAAGGTCATCCGAAAGGTTATAAGCTTGGAAAATGACGCTAGAGCTGTCGCCGTTATAGCTCACGTTAAAAACGGGCACCGAACGGAAACTGCTGCAGCAACTCACTTAGCCAAAGTTCAAGAGTCCAAGGCAAGATTGGGCGAAGCTGTTCTCTCTCAACAAGGCGGCGTTTTTGAAGAAGCGGAACAACTCCAGGAAAACGTGGGAGAGCTTATGAATGCGACGTCGAATTCTGGAAGCGGAAGCAACCCATTTTTTGGCTTCAACCGAAATGGACGCCCGATATTTGGCCGTGGTGCGGTTGGATACCGACCTGTGATTATCACCATTCCTGCGGGAACTATGATGGGGCCTGCCGCTGTAATCTCGGGAGATCGACGTTACGTATCGGTGAACCCTGCTCCATTCTTTAGTGACGTAACTCGGGTTGATACCTTCAACATCGCGTCTGGCGAAGGCACCGGCGGAACAGGTGGTATCGGCGGCGGTGGTGCCGGCGGTGCGGGTGGCTTTGGCGGAGGCGGTGCGTTCTAGTCATTTCTCCTGACGGCTAAAATCCTGTAAACTATAGGGCGACCAGAAATTTCTGGTCGCCCTTTTTTCGTTTCTAGACCCTCAGGTCAGCGAAGTCAAAAAATTTCGTAGAAACAAATTGGGCGCCCTTGGGTTGTAAACCCCACCTAGAACAACAAAGAACCGGACGTTGAGCGAATCCATTCCGAACCAATTCAGCGGATCCATTGACCCCGACGTGGGCTTGATGTTGCGAGTCAAAGATGACGATGCGGTCGCCTTTGAGGAATTGATTGATCGCCACCAAATTAAAATCATACGATTCATGAGGGGCTGGGTTTCAACTCCCGAGCAAGCCGAGGATTTGGCACAGGATGTTTTTCTTCGCGTCTACAAAGCCCGAAAATCCTACATGCCTACTGCAAAGTTTACGACTTGGCTTTATCGAATTGCCCACAACATAGCATCCAACCATATTCGCGATTCTTCCCACCGAAAAGAATATCAGCTCACGGGAGATGGAACCCCTTCCGAAGCTCTATGTATTGAACATTTAGCCGTTGCACCTAGCGGCTTTCAGCCCACCAGAAATATGGATCGTTCGGAACGATCGAATTTTATACTCCAGGCGATCCAAGCCCTAGGGGAACGACAAAGAACAGCCATCATGCTTAGCAAATTTGAATCCATGAGCTATCAAGAAATTGCTGATACCATGGGACTCTCAATCCAAGCAGTTAAATCTCTGCTAAGCCGAGCACGTGTCAATTTGAAACTGATGTTGGAACCCTATCTGGAGTCTGGTCAAGGTAATGTGCCTGTCAATGCAGACGACTTACAGGGTGGATCCGATGAAGGAGTCGAGGTATGAGTTTTTCACCAAATCAGAAAATCGAAGAATTTGACGAGCTACTCACCGCCTATCTCGATGGCGAACTCTCACCAGCCGAATCCTCGGTTCTCGAAGGTCGATTGGTTAACGAAGCTGCTCTTCGTACGCGTTTGGCTGAGCTTCGCAAAACGTATGATCTTCTCGATGAAATACAGGATACGCCACATAACCAGCGTTTCACTCGCAGCACACTAGAGCTAGTCGTTCGAGACATTACTGCTACACAACCACAGCCAGTAATAGTTAACCCCAAAACATCTCGATGGCCCCTTTGGCTTCTCGCAGCAGCCTGTTCTATTGGCGTCGGGATTGCATTGGGGTTTACATCGCATTACGCACGACTCAATGCGGAACTTGGCGATTTGGTGCTGGCTGCAAACATCTCAGGTTTGGCTGACACCTACGAATTCCCTGTTGTGATGGAAATTGCCAAAGAGAAGAAAGCTTTACAAATTCTCAGGAAGCAGTTCTCCGATAGCCTTATCCCCCCCGTTCCCAAGAACCTTACAGAACGAGCCTATTGGTACAAGTCGCTTAATGCATTTCAGCAATCAAGACTGGAATCCGAACGGGAGCAGCTGCGATCTCTTAACTCATCTCTTACCGATCGATTCTCAGCCATGCAACAACGGATCGAGTCCGAGCCGAACGCAGAAGAGCTTCAGGAAGCGACAAGAATTGTTGGTATGGTGATGGACCAGATTCCTAATGCGGAACGACTTTATTTGGAGAAGCTATCGATCGAAAACAGAATTCAATATCTTAAGGAGCAGATAAACAGATTAGCTGCTATCTACTACTTCTCCCACATGATTTCCTCGGAGGATACTCAGCACCTCAAACTTTGGGGTGAGGAGATGTTTATTCCAGCGATCAAAGAGCTTTACGCAGCCTTCTACCAAAACCGCGAGGAGGCACGTTTTGTAAACTTGGCGGTCAATCGCTTTGTTCGCCAATCCAATGAAAAAAGTTCTCGAGCATCAGAAGATCATTCAACGTATCCGTTTCAAGATCTCATTATGCCTATGCTCGTAGAGAAACTGTCACCAGAAGCCAACGAAGTACTTAAACAAGTCCGCAAAGAGTATCAACTAGAAGTGCTCGCAAAGAGCTTGTTCGAAGATCGCCTCGTTTCAGAGAGTTCGATGATGGCGGAGTACGAAAGGACCAAGGCGTCATTTCGTGAGTTTTTTGATTTAAGCGATCCCAATAGGATGCGTGGATTCTTCAGGGACCCTCGAGTCGGGACCCCAAAGTAAAGCAAGCTCCGGGGCTAGAGCGGATTGGGTTGAAAACCTATTAACAACATGCTCTTGCTGGAATACGTGCTCAGTGCTGACGCTGATGATATACGCAATCTTGTTGCTATTAGTTAAGCTGACAATTATATCCTTTGAGATCCATGCCAGTGGCTTCCGTGTAAATCTGGTTGGCGATGGATCGCATCGCGTTAATCCACATACTGGATTCATCGTCAAAGACTATCTCGGGTGCAGCTTGTAGCAAATGCCAATCTCCGGAAACGACTTGGCGATCCAGTTCCGTCGGTCCCCAAAATAAACTGCCGGCATACAATTTGAGTTTACGTGTGTTTGACTCCGCTAATTGCTTCAAGTGGTCCACTTGCGCGGAGAGATAGATACCAAGCTGATTTCCACCTTCAGCGAGTTCGGGCACATCATGCACGGCCAAAATTGGCCCGCTTTCAGGACCGCCGAAATGCAATAATTTGCTGGAGGCATTGCTTGATAGATCGGGAGCAACTTGGGACAAAAACGAGGCAAAGCTCACTTGCATGGGTTTGTTCAAAACGATCCCCACAGCCTTCTCATCGGAGTGCTCCAGTACCAAGCAAACTGCTTGTTCGAAAACACCTTGATGCTGTGATGGTGAAGCTACCAGCAACAAGCCCGCGAGGGATATACGTGGGGCGGGTTTAGTATCGGAATTTAAAGCGATTCGATTCATGGTACCAACCAGCAAAAGGGCCAGCAAAAGATGGAGTGCCACTTTGGCAAACAGCTAGAAGACACAAACTCTGCGTACCGCAAACACCGTGCCAGGCTAGACTCGTCGCAAGAAAAAATGACGGAAACGATTGCAACGTGGATGACAAAACGGTGGAGGGTTCGCCAAACGATAGCTAGTTTGCGAATGGAATTCGCGGGGTTATAATTCTCGATTTTGTGATTTTCGGATAGTTTATACGGGTTGCGCACGATGATCGAGACAAGGCCATTTTTGAACCCGTATAGTGACCGGAAAGAAGCATGAAGGATTTGAGGCGAAACTATGAGTTCGGATCTTTGCTAAGGGAGGAGTTGCCCAGGGAGCCGATGGAATTGTTTCGGCTTTGGTGGGCGGAGGTCGAGAAGGCTGAGTTACCGGACTGGTACGAGATCAACGCTATGACGTTGTCGACTGTGTCATCGGCGGGGTTGGAATCCGCAGGCATTGGACTAGGGGCATCATCGAGGGTTGTATTGCTCAAGAGTCTGGACGAGGGGTTTTGTTTCTTTACCAATTACGAGTCAGATAAAGGGCATCAATTAGCGTTGCATCCTCGCGCTGCGGTTCATTTCTTTTGGCCCTTTTTTGAGAGGCAAGTCCGAGTGGAGGGGATTGTCACTAAGACATCTTCAGAGCAATCGGACCAGTATTTTTCATCGCGTCCCAGGAGTAGCCAACTTGGAGCCTCATGTTCACCCCAATCGAGAGTCATACCGGACGATCACGATTTAGTGGATAAAGCGATAGCCTTGGATAAGCAGTTTGGGGATACGACGATACCGAGGCCGGAGCATTGGGGTGGGTATAGGCTAACCCCGCTTCGCATTGAGTTTTGGCAAGGCCGTCCATCTCGATTGCATGATCGGTTTAGGTATCGTCGGGAGGGTCTTCAAAGTACCCAATGGACGCTTGAGCGGCTCGCCCCCTAGGCCCTTGGGAGTCGCAGAGCTTTGGTTTCTACGGCTAGTACAATCGGCATCTTTAGAGATCGAAAAAGGGTAAATGAGGCATTCCGGACGGGCCTGCAGAGCGTGGAACCAGGAGATTTATTGAGAATATTGCTCCTTGAGAGTGTTTCGCGGGAGTTAGAATGCGAGTCAAGGAAGTCGATTTACGGATTGGCAAGGAGTGAAAAGGTTTTTACAATTCTCGGCACAGAAGCACCCGTAGCTCAATTGGATAGAGCATCGGTCTACGGAACCGAAGGTTACACGTTCGAGCCGTGTCGGGTGTACTAAACAAATCCTAAGCGATTCGTTGGTAAAACGTTACCGGGAGCCGGTTCCCGAACGCTGTTTTTCAGATGATGTCAGTTGGTAGTATACCGACTAACCTACGAAAGGCACCGCTCATGGTTAGACTCCCCTCTTTCCGCCTCCACAAAGCTAGTGGACAAGGCATGACCACAATTCGTGGAAAGGACTATTACTTCGGTCCATACGACGCCCCCGAAAGCCGGACAAAATACAACCGTCTGCTCGCTGAATACGATTGCCGAAACGGCTTTTGCCGAAGAGCTTGCCGGTTTGGTGGCTCATCTGGCCGAGCGGCTCAGTGGAGATTCGGATGGCAAACCGAAAGTCTTTCGAGACACGGCGGTTACCAATCTGCAAGAGTTCTTCAGTCGGTTTCGGAGATTGAGTATCGGTTCTGACGAATCACTCGAAAGACTTGTGCAACAAGCTCAAAGTCTGATCGGTGGTATGGTGCCAGACGATTTGCGACAAGCGAATCCGCTCCGGGAACGGATCTCGGAAGGGTTGACTCGCATTGAAGCAAGTCTTGATGGTTACATGATCGAACGTCCACGACGCAACATTATCCGGAGAGCCTCGTAGTCATGGACCAACAAGCAGTCGCAATAATTGAACCTAACGGGGCTGTGCGAGGCATCTACAGCGATCTGATCCCTTACCAAGCGATCGGAACGCCGGACATTGTTCGTGCTTCGCATGTCGAACCAGACCAACACGGCATGTGGTGGGCGGACATGACGCCGATGAACGGACCAAAACTTGGTCCTTTTCTCGAACGGTCGAAAGCCATCCAAACGGAGGTGCAGTGATTGGAAACCTATTGGCTTGACCAAGATGGACGCTCTGCAAGCTGATAGCTTAGCCGGCGATCGATGTTGGAATCCTATTCCGTTGCCAAAGAGTATATTGATTGAGTTGAACTTGGATGTTTAGCAAACGGGAAAATGGGCACTCTTGCCCGTTCGATGGCATTTGAAAAAAAAGCTTTAGCCGCAGGAACGCTTGCCCACGGTTATCAGCTGTCAACCGGACGCAATCGCGTTACGGCTCATGAAAGCAACAACCCCATAAGCAACGGAATAGTAAACAACGCATCATTAGCCATGCAGTCGACCAACCCGGTCGGCTGCTTTTTTTTAGCTATCAGAGATCTGATCTCTCGCACCCCTTGGCATGCAACCGGATTTCCGCAGTCATGTAATCTCTGATCCATTCGCCCCCATAGGGGCTTTCTGATTTAAAGGTATGTTGGCCACTCTTGGCCGACTTGAGCACAATTCGGCCCGTAACAGGAAATGCACGTGATTGGCTCCCAATGAGCCGATACTATCCATCGCGGCGAAGCCGCCTCTTTGTATCCCGATAGGGATGAAAGATTGTAGCCAGGGGTTGATCGCGAGCGACACCCCTGGATTCGAATCCATACCATTCTTCCCATCCTGAAAGGATGGCAGAGACGAGCGTGTGGCTGGCATCCCTACCGGGATGCAAAACCCCGTGCGTACCTCAACCGGAGGTGTCGCATTCGCTCAACCTCTGGCTGTAAGCTTTAATCCCTACGGGATAAAAACCGATGAAGTCGAGAATGCTAATATCATGAGATCGTCGCTGTTCGACTCATCGGCCCTAGGCACCGATCGAAGCGGTTCGATAGGTAATGACTTCAACCCCATAGGCCGTGCTCGGCTTATCGGTAGTCCGCTTGCGTCTGAGAATGCCGTGCCTGGGTGGCACTGTCTTCTTAGTCGCGTTGCCGCTTTCAATCTAGACTGTGTGACTTAATTCGATTTTCCCCTCTGCGCCACCATGATGGTACAATGGACACCGAACAAAGAATCGATTTTGGAGAGATGCCTATGGCCACAGTTGAAGAACGATTAGAGCGATTGGAGAAGGAAGTACAGCTTCTAAAGCTTTCACAAGCAGCCGAAATCGTCCTTGCGGCGAACAAGCCCGGATGGGTCTCGAAAATCGAAGGTTCATTTAAAGATGCCCCTGAATTCGCCGAGATTATTCGGTTAGGGCGAGACGAGCGGCAAGCCGATATTCTCAATGACGAGTGAAGTCGATGTTTATTCTTGACGCGGATCATAATCCGAAACACCATTTTTTAGAATCTGCCATAGGCAGACTGAGCCATCAGGAATATCGATTCCGTACACGACTCAGTGCAGGACAGAATCTAGGACAAAGCGGATTAACGAGCATCTAGTCTTTGACGAAGCGATATGAGCAACTGCTCCAAATGCTGTGGACTCATCGCATCAAGTTCTTCGTCGGACAGCACCTTCAAGCCTAGAAGTTCTTGCAACAACTGAATCTTTCCTTCTGCCTTTCCCTCCGCCTTTCCCTCGACTTTTGCGATTCTTTCGATTGATGTTACATATGGCATGTTTTTCTCCTTTTCGATTTGCTGCAATGCATCCCTAAATTGTAGTTCAAAATCTTCTGGCAAGTCCATTACCCAATCGATAAACCTAAAGAGACTTCGCACTTGCTCGGCCGGCCATTGTTTTTCGTAAAGGCTACGAGTTAACTCGATCTTAAAGCGGAATCGAGTATCTGGCGAAACTGAGGTGCCTTGGGCTCGCAAATGTGCGGCAATGACAGTCGCAAACGGGTTTGGCGACTCCGTGAGGGAAGCAATTTTAATCACAAAGTCACTAAGCTTTACAATCGGATAGGAAAATTGCACCTTGCAGCCGAGCGTGTCAACCTGCCAAGTGTCCGGTCTCCACGAAGTTGAGGAGTCCCCCAAGATCCCTATGCAGACGACGGGTTCTTTAAAGCGATCCAAAATGCGATAGTAACAGGTGAACATCCTTTCAGCAAAGTCCGCCTGCCGGGTGACCTGAACCTCGGTATGAATTAAAAACCAGGTCGGCTGCTCATTTGTTCTGAATTGAGCCCGAAACAGTTTGTCGGCGACCCGCCCTGGAGTCAGGCTTTTCGGAAACAAGTGCGGTAATTCTTGTTCGTGGTTTTCGATTGGGTTGCTCCAATCAATCCCGTTGTGAATCTCAGGCAGGCAAAGTTCGAGAAAGCCTTTGAGATAGGTATCAAGAACTTCCTTCCATGGAATATCGTATTCGGTCATCTGCGAACTCCCCGTTTTAAGAAACTTGAGCTACCTGAAAACAGCATACCAAAAAGTGGGAAAGATAAGAGCCAGCCATGGCATGGATTATACATGGTCAAATAAGTTTTCATTGCTTGATGGACGACCGACATTCACCGCTGGGAATCTTCCTTTGAATTGCATCTGTGGGAATCGCATCTGAGGCCCCGAATTCGGAACGATGCATACCGTGACGTCGTAAAGCCGTGTTGCGGCCTACGAACTACCAATCCACGTAATCGAAGCCGCCAAGACTTTGGACCGCACGCTAGCAACTCATCCAATCTGTTGCCAAATCGGCTAACAATCCAAAGCAACCCAATAGGGCATGTCGCCTATTTTTACGGAGCTCACCAAACACAGACCACCGTTGTCGTGTTAAACTAGCGGCCCATTGATTTTGCAACTTGTTTGTCGGTCCTTAGCTCCTTTTCGTTGAGACGCTCCCATGTTGGCCAAGCTCCATACTTATTCCTTGCTTGGAATCGAAGCTCTACCGGTCGAAGTAGAAGTTGACCTCTCCCCCGCTGCTTTAACCAAAACCGTTTTGGTAGGTCTCCCCGAACAAGCGGTCCGAGAAAGTACCCATCGTGTCGAACGTGCCATGCACAACGCTGGCTTCATGATTCCTCATGATAGAATCGTCATAAACCTAGCACCCGCTGAGCTCCCAAAGCAAGCCTCCAGCTTTGATCTGCCTATATCGCTCGGTATACTGTCCGTCTCCAATCAGCTCGATTCCAACCGCTTTGGCCAATCGCTGCTGTGGGTGAACTATCTCTAGAAGGGCACATGCGAAGCGTCAAAGGAATCCTCTCAATGGCCATGGCGGCTGCTAAGCAACCTGGTATCAAAGGGATGATCGTACCTGCGGTGAACGCACAAGAAGCAGCCGTTGTCGAATCGCTCGAGATCATACCTGTTCATACCTTGCAAGAAGCCGTTGGCTTCTTAAATGGTCAGCTCGACATCGATCCCGTTCCCTCGCGACTGGATGAGTTGTTTGCGACGTTCTCGCAATACGACATCGACTTTAGCGATGTGCGTGGACAAGACATGGCCAAGCGTGCGCTAACCATCGCAGCCGCTGGCTCTCACAATCTCCTCATGCTAGGCCCCCTCGGGTCGGGAGAAACCGAGTACATGACGAGCGCCAGTTCCCACGACACTGCCATGCTCGCTTGACAAAGATGTCTTGCAGAGAAAAGGGCAGGACTATCGCTATCCTATCCACCTCACTGTCTTTCGCGACAATTCGGCCAAAAATACGACCACAATTCGGCCCGTAACACATTGCCGCCGTCTAGGCTGCAAGGCCGAGGATTCTCGAACCGTCAGAACAAGAAAACCATTGCTAATCCGATTTTTATGGCATCGTCTACGCATCAGAATAATCCTGATTTGGCAGAAATATCGAACGCAGAAAAATGAGTATCGTATCTTTCTGCGTTCGATTTTTCTGCCCTCATAAGGACTTTATAGGGGAGGGGGTTGGCGTTGTTTGTTCTCTTCAGCTATCGAACCAGCGCGAGGTCTGGAACACTAATCCTCACTAATGGACACTAATTTCGAAGCCTGACGGCTGGCCGCTGTGATGGCCGTAACAACCTATGGCGGCCGTAACAAAGACTTTGCGAAGTTACGGCAGGGGATTACTGCGATTCAGCCAACCAGCACTGGTCCAACGAAAGTCGGCTCGGCCCGCGACATCGTATTGGTTCGCTCCAAAACTCGCAACAATTCGGCCATCGTACCGAAAAGAGGTCTAAATCTCTACCGTCTCAATTCGGCCAAAAATACGACAACAATTCGGCCTGTAACACTTCACCTCGGCCTCCAGCCGAACAGCCTGCGGCGACTTCGTGTCGCCGCTCCTTAGCGATTCTGGTAGGGATACACGGAAATCAAAACTGAGCGGCAATCGTGTCGCTTCAATCATAAGGGACACATGCGGCGGCGATTGGAGCCAGCCAGTCGTTAGAAAAAGCATCTCGCCGCCTCGAAACTCTAGGTGGCACCGCTCGAGAGGTCGCTCTATTTGCGGACAAACTTCCCAAAGCCGAAAAGCCACCTTAGCCCTACGATCAGAAGCAGAAGAAAAAAACCAAGAATCCTCATCTTCAAGACCTGTTTAGGATCATGATGTCCAAACACTACTAGTGCCGCCCCTAGTAGGAACAGCAACCAAAACAAGCCAGCAGATTCCCAATCGTACGAGGCTTCATTCTTCATCTTCATCATCCGCAGAGAATGTCTCGAGTTCTGCAGGGAATCTTAGTGCCATCTCATGAACCAAAAAGTCAATCGCATTCGCGAATGACTGTGGATTGGGTGAGTTACGAAACTTTTCTCTTGCAGCATTAATCAAATCTGGCAACCATACTGTACTGATGAACGCATTTGGCCCCGTCGTTCCGAAAGCAGAACCAAGCAACAACCTCCCAACCATCGCCACAGGGCTATAGAAGTGCTGGAATGAAAGCTGCGTATTCTTAGGATCGCTAGTAGTGTTGGCCCCGTTCAATGTCTTAATCAAGAGCGGCATTGATCCCAAAGCGATAAGTCCAGCCGCGATTCGGCCTTCCGTCCTGGTCTTGCTTTTCCAGTTGAGATAGTGATTCATCAATCCTTCAAACCGAGAACCCTTGTAATCTGGATTGGCCGTTAGAAGCGGCATCAACGCGAGAGGCCCACTACTCAATACCCTTCGCATTGCTGTTAGCGTTCCGAGTATCATGTTCAATCGCGAAACAATTGTTGCGATTGTGGGGTCTCGCCAACCACTCACCTCGTATGCGAACCCAGCGAGTGCATCGATGGTTGCGTTGATGTGATTGTCTATGTAGTACCATTCAACAAAGTTCCTTGCCATCTGCCAGGCTATTCGCTTACCTGCGTCTCTAAGTCCACCATGCAAGACAGAACGCGCCGCCTGAATCTTTATCGCACGCATGTACGTACTAATCGAGTTAGCGGAGAAGAAACCACCTAGTGAAAACTCGGCAAGACCTGTTGGGTCAATGCTCATGATGGGATTAGCGTGCACAAATCCATACTTATTGAAGCTCAGCGGATCGGATCCGTTTCCGAAGAATGGATCGAGTGTCGTAAACCTATGCCCGTCGTACCAACGCGCTCGCAAGTACAACTGTCCAATGCGACTATCGAAACTCTCGCCGTTGTAGAGCAGACTCGTGAGAGCTTGCGATTGCAAGCCTTGAGCACCCACCGTGCCTACCGATTGCGCGATGCGGTTATGAATCGCGATTAACTCGCCATAGGCAGCATAAGTAAATACTTGCGCCATCGCTCCTGCCGCATCGGTAAGCATCCGAACGCTCGTGTGAGCGTCGTGCGAGAAGGTCAGCGTGGTTCCTGCATTCCAACCCGCGCCACCACCTGCCGGTGGTAGATACGTCGTTTGCGAAATCTCGTCGCTGCCATACGTGTAAACAATTCGCTTGGTCGCGACTCCAGCCGCATTCTTGGTCGTCTCGACAATCGTCTGCGCGTAACCTGTGTGGTTGGTGCTGTCCACCAAGTACTCGACCGAACCAGTTCTTTCACTGGTTGCGAACGAGTTATTCAGATTGGCATCGTTCCAATCGACCGATAGGGAACGAATGCCCGTGCTGGTGTAGTCATAATCCACGCGAGTTCGGCTCGTCACTACATTGCTGCCATTCTTGTTTTCGGTAACCACTCGGGAAAGCATGCCTGGCAGGGTGTAACTAAAGGTTTGGGTCACGGTCGATGTCGATGGAATCACGACCGTCTTGCTCGATTGGCGCGTACCGCTCCAAGCGTACGTTGTTGTTTGATCCGTCGTGCCATTGTTCTGTTTATCGAGCAATTCACTTGTGATACGATCGTCCGCATTGTACAGATAGGTAATGACTTCATCCACATAGGCCGTGCTCGGCTTATCGGTCGTCCGCTTGCGACGATTACCAAACAAATCCATCACATACGTATCGGTGCTTAATATGATGGATGGCACCATTCGAAGTGCAATGACAAGGGTTGGTCGGACTACGACCGCAATTCAGCCAACCAGTACTGGTCTCACGAGCGTCGACTCGGCCTGCGCCATCGTAATGGTCCGCTCCAAAATTCGAAACGATTCGGCCAATCCACCGAAAAGTGATCTAAATCTCTACCATCTCAATTCGGCCAAAAATACGACAACAAATCGGCCCGTAACAGTTTGGCACGTGCCCAACCACGCCCTTCGAAGACTCAGGGACGTGCCACCCCTGCCATGCAGTCCAGCATTCAACCAGGGCCTGCCAACTCGACACGTCTTCCAATGGTTAGTCCACACAAGTAGAATGTTATTCAGGGTCTTGGGGTTGTATCGTGTCCAAAGAAAGAGGTTGCAAATGATACCATTGGTTCTCCAAGTCGACGAAAAACTTGCCGAACGTGCAAAGCGCGTGGCGGAACGCCAAAACATCACGGTGGACGCGATGGTGGGACAGTACTTTGCACAACTGCCGGATGACACCACTGAAGGAGCCAAACTCGGGACCGAGCAATTGCTCGAGACGCTCGGCAAATTGAGTCGTCCGATGGGTGGTAAGCCGTGGAAAGACCGAGATGAACTATACGCAAGGTAAGCGGTTCCTCGACACCAACGTTCTGTTCTATTCGTGCGATACATCCGATGCAATTAAACACCAGAAGGCATTGAATTTGATCGCTGAATGCTCGCGAGACAATTCGGGTGTGTTATCCGTGCAAGTTCTTGGCGAGTTCTTTCATGCGACGGTCGTCCGTAAAAAATTGCTCACCGCCGAAGAGGCAGAACGAGCTGTCATGGCCTTTCGCAGTGCGATGAAATGTGCATCTATTGAACCTCAAGATGTCTTCGATGCCATCGAAGTACATCGGCGTTATCAAACTCGATATTGGGATTCGCTCATTATTGCGATTGCCGCTCGACTCGAATGTATTGAGATACTCAGTGAGGACCTCAATGACGGCCAGACCTATATGGGTGTACTAGTTTCGAATCCATTTCGTGTGGAATAGTTGAATATCTGCACCGGTTTAAGGCGGGTTGGAGCCAAGTTCCAAACAGGTAGCTCGCCCAGAGGCTTTGCAGTGGTCGTGGTCTTGCTTGACTACTCCAGCGTCGTCCTAATTTTACCAAAACTCCAGCCAGGCAAACACGACGAGCGAAAACGTTAAGCAGGTACGTCACCAAGCACGCCCTTCGAAGACTCAGGGACGTGCCACCCCAGCCATGCAGTCCAGCATTCATTATGGACGTGCCAACCCGCCCCGAGGGCATCTTAGAGAAGTGGTTAATGGAGTACTCGCGCGAACTATCGATGTCAAGGGTTGGTCGGACTACGACCGCAATTCAGCCAACCACTACTGGTCTCACGAAAGTCGACTCGGCCCGCGCCATCGTAGTGGTCCGCTCCAAAATTCGCAACAATTCGGCCAACACACCGAAAAGAGGGCTAAATCTCTACCGTCTCAATTCGGCCAAGAATACGACAATAATTTGGCCCGAAACAGTGTCTCACGCCAGCGCTTCCTATGAAAGCTTTCCAATGACTTCATGTCATCGGCTCTCAATGTCAGTAACACTCCGACCGACTTTGAACTCAAAAAACGCGGAATTGGCAACCGAATAGCACAAAAAACTAGCTCCCCAAGTGCAAGCCAATAGTATTACTGAACCAATACCCCCTTTCCACAACCAAAGAACAACTCCAAACAATATGCCTGTCATACCAGCCGCAAATGTATGAGCAGCCAGCAGATTGTACTTTCTTGAAGTGACCTTGTCTGTGAACCCGAACATTTACGAAGTTAGCGGAACCGAACCTTTACGATTTGGGTTCCATTTTCATCTTAACATTTCGAGTTGCTAGCTATTTCGATGAGCGCTAGCGAATCGAAATAGCTAGCAACTCGCCCGAGACTCCCCTATGGCAATACCCGATGACTTGTCTGCCGCCTGGGATTGGTTGGCGAGACTGCTCTCCAAGTCCTTTAATCGGTAACTACGACCCTGAATGTTCAGTACAGTTGCCGAGTGAAGCAACCGATCCAATATCGCTCCAGCTAGCACTTCATCTCCCGCTAACACTCCTGGCCACGAACCGATTCCCTTGTTCGTCGTGATGATCGTTGATCCCTTTTGGTAACGATAACTCACCACGCGGAAGAATAGATTCGCCTCCTCGCGACTCATCGATTGATAGCCGAATTCATCCAACACCAGAAGATTCGAAGCCATGTACTTTCGATGCTTCAATTGCATCGGATGCACTTCCCCGTCCCGCTTGAGTTGATGCATCCATTCATCGACATTGTAATAGCTCACACTGAAGCCATTTTCCAATGCTCTTGTCGCTAAAGCAATGGCCAAATGCGTCTTGCCAACACCGGGCGGACCCTGCAATAAAACGCATTGGCAATCACGGATCCATTGGCATGTTGAGAGCGTCTCGATCTGATTGCGAGACACAGACGGTTGATACGCAAAGTCAAAGTTACTGATCGTCGGACCGCTCGGTATATGGGATATCCGAAGGGCTTGCTTGATGCGTCTCTCTTCCTGCCGCTCCAGTTCTAAGCGTATCAGTTCATCTAGGAAGCGAGCCGAGCTCCATGCCGCTTTAACGCTCTGAGTGATCAACTCTGTGAGATGATCTGCGGCGAATCCCAGCCGCAATGCACGAAGTCGTTCGGATAGTTGGACCACATCTTCCGTGGAAGGTGGTTTGGGCAGAATGCCTGCCGCGTAAAGCTTTCGAGTCGAGTATATCTTCATCGGTCTTTCTCTTAAATGGGAACAATGGAAACAATAGCAAACGGAACTACTTTTGAACGGCTGCTTTTCTCGCAGCCAACGCTTCATAGAAGTCGATCGAACGATGTGCGATACCGGTGGCAGCCATCTCTTGGATATGTCGTGCCATCGCGCCTAGTGGAAGTGGTTTAGGAATAGACTCATCCACGGAATCTTGATCGTTTGGTTCATAGCAAGCCGGATCGATATCGAGCAATGATTTCGTATTCCTTGGATATTCCTTGACGATTTCACCAGAGTTGACATCTACAATTTGTATTTGGAGCGAACAACCGCGAACTTCAACGGTCTTGTATGCATAGCGATACGGAACCGATAGCGTGCGTCCTTCGAATCGAATCGTACAGTCTTTATGAACCGAAGCTTGCTTGATGACATCAAAGGGTTCTGGCATCGTTGCTGGAAGCGGACGAAGCAGTTCTCGTTCTTTAAGCCAAGTAGCGTGTACGCTATCGCCGGTGATAGGACACTTGCGAACCACAGCCTCACGTTGCATGGTTTCATCGGTGTAGCGTTGAAGCTCTTCGATCGAGGCAAACACGCGTCGAAAATCGAGCGACTTGCAGACGCCAACTCGACGCTCGACTTTGCCCTTTTGGTTGGGTTGCCGTACTTGGTGAGGATCGACATGAAAGCCCATCGTCCTTGCGTAGGCCGCGTACGCTTCATTGATCTGCCCCCAAATACCACTTCCGTGAGCGACACCAGTTTTCAAATTGTCGATACGATTGACCGCTGCCACTCCGCCCAAACGTTTGAAGGCTTCGTTATGGACTCGGTGCCAAGCAAGCTGGTCCATACGTGGACTCCAAATGACTGCCGCCTTGCGAGAATGGCTCAGTGTCATGACAAAGCCATAAAGAGTTACCATTTCGACCCCAGAGTCGGTTCTCAGTCGAATCGAGACGTCCATCCAATCGCTTTGTGTCTGAGCTCCTGGTGGCGTTTCGACACGACGAAACGGTCTTTTGGGAGGCTTGGGAAACCGCTTGGTGACGTACTTTTGAACGGACTTATAAGTACCTGCATAGCGATAGTTATCGGACAGAAACGTCCAAAGCTCTGTTACATTGGGCGAGCGATCTTTGGGTAAACTCTCGACCTGTTCCTTCCACCAGAAATCAACGGCTTCGACGAGGTCCA
Organism: Pirellula sp.; assembly: GCA_046344995.1. Lineage (GTDB taxonomy): Bacteria > Planctomycetota > Planctomycetia > Pirellulales > Pirellulaceae > JBKCUI01. The sequence continues at coordinate 3,789 of JBKDKR010000001.1, read as the reverse complement.
ATTGCTCGATAAGTGAGAACTTGGACCGGCCATCTTTAGCGTTCTGATCCATGCGTTTAAGGTGGTAGCGAACGGTTCCTTCGGTGATGCCGAGGCGTTTAGCGATGGCTTGATTGGACTCACCCTGGCGGCGCAGAATGTCCATGGTAACGATCTCCTCCTTGAGTAACTTCACAGCAGCTCCTTTGATGTGCAAGCAAATGCAAGCATCAAAACAACTGTTTCGGGCCGAGGAAACTCCATTTCCCTAAACAGCCCAAACTAACAGGACTTAATCGTAAAGGTTCGGGTTCTTTAACTCAAAGAACTTGAGGTTCTGTGACAATCCAACCCTCGTCAACCGTGTAAACATAGACCCACGGTAGTTGCATGTCTGGTTTGCCATCCACAAGTCCTAGTTCTTTGCCAAAAGGCAAATCCTTCGAAAACGACCAGCAGGCTTGGTTGTGCCAGAGATCGAGAATCTGCTTCGGTGTAAATCCGGGGTTCTGAGACTCTAGCCACCGAATATGCTGCAATACGTCCTGAAGTTTCAAAACATCTTTTCGATTTGGCATCAACCCAGTTGGATCAGTTGCATTGGTTACGTCATTCCCCACATACCGATACAGATTCGCATCGCCAGCGGCGAAGCCGATGGGGTCTTGGCTGAGCCAACGGCCGGTTTGCGGGTCGTACCAACGAGCGCGGTTGTATTGCAAATTGACGTCCGTATCCCAGGACCGGCCTGTGTAACCAAACACCGTGTCCACCGCTGAGGCATCGTTGCTCGCAATCACTTGCCCGGCGCTGGTATAGTCTACTTCTCGTACTAACCGACCGTAACTGTCGAACACTTGATGCTCGCGAATCACGCCGTTGTTATCGAGCAAATCGCGGATGCTACCGAGATGATCTCCCAGTGTCCACAACGTGTTACCTGCTACGGTCGAACTTGTCGTGGCGTTAATCGCCATGCCAGTATTGTTCCAATACTGCTCGTCTGAAAGCAATTGATCGACCGAGTCCGCCCAAAGATAACGATTGGTCAATCGTAAAATTTGACCCGTTCCCGATCCGTCTGAATCAACCCAACGCATGGCCTCTTGGCCATTGCCGGTGGCATCGTAAGAATGGGCTTCGTTGGTCGGGATAAAGGGAGCTACCATGCCGGTGATGATGCTGGTACTGGTACCGGTGAGTTGATCGACACGGTCATAAGTATAATTCGTCCGCAGATTATCCGCAAAGGAGGAAAATTGCGTTAACCGATTGTCAGAATCATAGGCGAACCGATAGGCCGCGACGATCCCAACGGAAGAGGTATTCGATAGGATCTGTAAAGCGGGTCGCACTTGAGAGTCCAGAGAAAAGCCCGCACACGCGTTAGTCGATCAGCTTACTCGATCGTATATCAATAGCGCGTACGGGCAAAACAGCACCGTAGTCAATTTCTTTACTAGACCTGAGACGTTCCATAAGCGTTCTGATGAAATCATCGGTCTCGTCAAAATTGGCTTCTGTTGCTTCAATTGCCCGTCGGTTGAACTCCCGAGCCCTTTGATTGATATTCACGTGTGTCATACGCGCAACATCGTCATCACTATACTTTCTCCACAATTTCCCATCGGTTGCTTTCACTCCGATATCAATTAGGGCGTTTACAATGTCAATGCGTCCAAGGTTCGAATAAGGACTCAGGCAATTCTTACCCCTGTCGTCAAGAATTGAAAAGTCAGCGCCATATTTGTGCAAGATTCCAGCCATTTCAGGATGTCTCATACAAAATATTGCCGTTTCTCCGTTCTCATTTTTCAGATTGGGATCTGCCCCCATCTTGAGCAGGTGCTCGACCATTGCAGGTGTCGAAAACTCGCAAGCTTCCATAAGCGCCGTTCTTCCAACAGCACCCTTTTCGTCAATTGTGATCCCAAGTGCAAGTAGTTCTGAAACTGCATGGGGTAAATTGTAAGTCGCAGCAGTCCACATTAGTGGCTCAAAATACTTTTCTACGTCAACACTAACATCGAACCAACCTTCATTCCCGCAACTGAGTATTACTCCAGGGCCACCAAACGCAATCACAAGTTCTTGGATATCTGAAGTGCATACCTCCCGTCTTGATAGGGGGTTTCTCCATCCAGTATGACAATCCACTTTTAGTTCCCGAAGGGTCGCTTGATGTGATTCCTGAAATCGATGAAAAAGCGATTCCGTCTCTCCATTGACAATGTCTTTAGTGAGTTGCCAGTCTTTGTCGTTCCATCGGATATCTGGGTGCACACATTGAGTCCATACTCCGAAAATCTGAGACCGTTTGTACTTACTGAGCCTAGATTCGCAATGGTTATACAATTTTCCGCCAACCAGTCTCCAGGTATCAATGTACCTCCAATCGACTACGGATCGCCTCGACACAGATACACGGTCCCCTGGGACGGGATGTCGATCGTTTAAAACGAGACGTCCGTAAATTTTGTCTTGAGCAATTTCCTCCACCTGAATTCCAACTGGGAACAAAAAGTCTAACTCTCGTACAAAAACAACGATAACAAAATGATCTGTTGATTGCTCACGCTTGCTGAATGCCAACTCAAATTCACCAAACGAATTAATTGATTCTTGAGTAGCCTCTACTAGTTTCAAGTCATCTCGAACGAGCGTGAGAAATGCCGACTGTTCGACTATGTTAGTATCAATGTTCATAGTGGCTGCAGATGAAAGACCTTGAAAGACCACACTCAACTGAAATAACAAGCAAGGAACGTGGAACATAATATTTCTTATTCGTTTTGTAAACTCTGTTGGGAACGTAGAATTTCGAGGCGAATTTTTACTGCTGCCCTTATGGAGTGCCCTAACAACTTATGCCCTTTTACCTCGAGTTCCGCAGCCAGAGACATGTGTCCGTTACCTGGTCCCGTGCCAATAAGACAATTTTCCAGAACGTCCAGGTTACGTGCATTCCGCTGTGCGTATTTCAATGCGTAACTATCGCTAATAAGACCCACGGACTCCGCTCCCTGTCCGGCGAAGGCGAGCAATCCAAGTGCACTACCTGCCAAGCCTAAGCCGTGGAGGTTCTCGAGTTCCGTCACCGGGTGTTTTCTAGCAACTCCCTGCCGGCGCCCCCGTTTGGATACATCTTCAGGAGTACCGCTGTTAAACTTGGGGTCGTATATGTACTTTCCATCTGACCCCTTCGGAAAGTAGGGGCGTATTTTAGTTTCAAGAAAACTGTCAATTTCAGAAACTCTTTTCCCGTCAACTCCCTGTCCTTCCCGAATACGATCTAGAAACTGATCGATAGTTAACGATTTCTTTTTAGGAAGAGACTTCCATTTTCTAACCTCATTTTCGACAGCCGCATCATAAGTTGGGTGACTGCCGCGGTGATTGCAATCACCTGAAGACATTCCAAGGAAATACTTGTATTCGTCAAGCGTAATGATGTTGTGTTCAAGCAGTTTTAAAGCGACATTCATAGGAACCCAATGATGACCGACGCCTTGCAACCCACTCGGATCTCTCGCGTTCGTCGGTCCATTCCCCACATACCGATACAGATTCGCATCACCAGCGGCGAAGCCGATGGGGTCTTGGCTGAGCCAACGGCCTGTTTGCGGGTCGTACCAGCGAGCGCGGTTGTATTGCAAATTGACGTCCGTGTCCCAGGACCGGCCTGTGTAACCAAACACCGTGTCCACCGCCGAGGCATCGTTGCTCGCAATCACTTGCCCGGCGCTGTTATAGTCTACTTCACGTACTAATCGACCGTAACTGTCGAACACTTGATGCTCGCGAATCACG